>NZ_JAHUWS010000010.1:0-269687 GCF_019218965.1 Pseudomonas sp. PDM31
CGACCTGATCGACCACCGACAATTTAAAAGCCAGCGTGTAATCGCGCTGACTGCGCCTTTTCCCCGAATCCATTGCTCCCTCCTGAAAATAGGTCAGAAGGTGTAAACCTTATTCAGGACGGGACAGAACCCAAAAAAAGGCCCGCATGTTCATCCATGCGGGCCTTTTTGCATTGCGGGTCGTAGATCAGTGCTTGCTGTCCTGATTCGACATAGCCAGCAGCTGTTTTTCCTGGTTCCAGTCGAAAGGTTCGTCGTTCTGTTGGGCTTCGAAGCGACGTTCTTCCAGTGCCTGATACAGGTCGATTTCATCATCGGGCATGTAGTGCAGGCAGTCGCCGGCGAAGTACCACAGCAGGTCGCGCGGGACCAGGTGAGCGATTTGCGGGTAGCGGGTGATGACCTGGCACAGGATGTCCTGGCCCAGATACTGGCTTTCGATCGGATCGACTGGCAGTAGTGCAAGCAGTTCGTCGAAGCGCTCGAGGAACAAGGCATGACTTTCGTCGGGAACCTGCTCGGCCTCACCTACGGCGACCAGGATGCTGCGCAAGTGGTCGAGTAAAACGAGATGATCGGCAACGATGTTGGACACGAGATAAGTCCTCAAGAGCAAAACGGGCGCGGGAGTATAAAGCTCCTGCGCCCTTTTTTACACATTGCACAGGTTGTGCTGGATCAGCGGACTTGTCCCGCCGCCAGCGCGATGTCCTGTTTGTCGAAGTCATCGACATCGATCACTTTGCGTCGGGCCGCTTCTGCTTCACGCAAGGTTTGCGCTTCCACCGGCTGCAATACGCCGGCCTCAAGCGCGGCATCGATCACATGTTCACCCGCAACCGGTTTGACCTGACCGCTCTTGAGCGCTACATGCAGTTTTTTCTGCAGCGGTTGTGCCGCGTTCAACAGATCACAGGCATGTTGCAGGGCGCCGACCGGATCATCGGCCGATTGTGGGCGATAGCAACCGAGCAGCATTTCTTCCAGTGCCGGATCACCCTTGGCGCGGCCAATGAGCGCAGCGACTTCGGCACCGAGTTTGTCCGACGGCCCTTTGTGGCGGCGGCCGAATGGAAACACGATCACTCGCAGCAGACAGCCCAGTACCTTGTTCGGGAAGTTGCTCAGCAGTTCATCCATGGCTCGCTCGGCCTGCCCCAGGCTTTCTTCCATGGCCCAGGTGAACAGTGGCGTCATGTACTGCGGTGAGTCGAGGTCGTGGTAACGCTTGAGCGCGGCGGAGGCCAGGTACATGTTGCTCAACACATCACCGAGCCGCGCCGACAGGCGTTCGCGGCGTTTCAGTTCACCGCCCAGCAGCATCATGCTGAGGTCGGCGAGCAGGGCAAAGGCGGCGGCCTGACGGTTGAGGGCGCGGAAATAACCCTGGCTGAGTTTGTCGCCCGGAGCTGATTCCAGATGGCCGAAGCCCAGGTTCAGCACCAGGGTGCTGGCCGCGTTGCTCACGGCGAAACCGATGTGCTTGAGCAGAAGACCATCGAACTCGGTCAGTGCCTGATCCTTGTCCTCACGGCTGGCCAGCGCCATTTCCTTGAGCACGAAGGGGTGGCAGCGAATCGCGCCCTGGCCGAAGATCATCAGGTTGCGCGAGAGAATGTTGGCGCCTTCCACGGTGATGAAGATCGGCGCGCCGTGCCATTTGCGACCGAGGTAATTGTTCGGCCCCATGATGATCGCCTTGCCGCCGTGCACGTCCATGGCGTCGCTGATGCAGTCGCGGCCGCGCTCGGTGAGGTGGTACTTGAGAATCGCCGACAACACCGACGGTTTCTCGCCCAGATCCACCGCGTTGGCGGTGAGCATCCGTGCGGCGTCCATCATCCAGGCGTTGCCGCCGATACGCGCCATGGCTTCCTGAATGCCTTCGAAGGCGGCAATTGGCACGTTGAACTGTTCGCGAATCTGCGCGTATTGGCCGGTCACCAGACTGGTGAACTTGGCCATGCCGGTGCCCACCGCCGGCAGGGAAATGGAACGCCCGACCGACAGGCAATTCATCAGCATCATCCAGCCTTTGCCGAGCATTTCCTGGCCGCCGATGAGGAACTCCAGCGGTACGAACACATCCTTGCCGGCGTTCGGGCCGTTCATGAACGCTGCGCCCAAAGGCAGGTGCCGGCGGCCGATTTCAACGCCGGCGGTGTCGGTCGGAATCAGCGCAAGGCTGATGCCCAGGTCTTCCTGGTCGCCCAACAGGTGATCGGGGTCGTAGGCTTTGAACGCCAGGCCGAGGAGGGTGGCCACCGGGCCGAGGGTGATGTAGCGCTTTTCCCAGTTCAGGCGCAGGCCGAGGACTTCGTTACCTTCCCATTGTCCTTTGCAGATCACCCCGGAATCCGGCATGCCACCGGCATCGGAGCCGGCCAGTGGGCCTGTGAGGGCAAAGCAGGGGATTTCATCACCGCGTGCCAGCCGTGGCAGGTAATGATTGCGTTGTTCGTCGGTGCCGTAGTGCAGCAACAATTCGGCCGGTCCGAGGGAGTTGGGGACCATCACCGTAGACGCCAGGTCGCCGCTGTGGCTCGCCAGTTTCATTGCCACCTGCGAGTGGGCATAGGCCGAGAAACCCTTGCCGCCAAACTCCTTGGGAATGATCAGGGCAAAGAATCCGTTTTCCTTGATGAACGCCCAGGCTTCGGCAGGCAGGTCCATGGTCTGACCGATCTGCCATTCGCTGACCATGGCGCAGAGTTGCTCGGTCGGTCCATCGATGAACGCCTGTTCCTCTTCGCTCAATTGCACTTTCGGGTAGGCAAGCAACTTGTTCCAGTCCGGGCGACCGCTGAACAGTTCGCCATCCCACCATACCGTGCCGGCGTCGATGGCATCGCGTTCGGTTTGCGACATCGGCGGCAGGGTTTTCTGGAACCAGTTGAACAGCGGTGCGCTGAAGAATTTGCGCCGCAGGTCCGGCAGCAGCAATGGCGCGGCAACGGCGGCGATCAGCACCCAGAAAACCAGCAGCAGCCAGCCCGGTGCGCGGCTGAACGCACCCATCGCCACGACGTAAATGGCAACGATGCCCAGGGCAGGCAGCGGGTCAATTCGGCGGTGAGCCAGATAAGCAACCCCGACTAGCAGTACCAGAATCCACAACAGCAGCATATTTAATCCTCCGTGAAACCAGGGCAGACCAGCCCTCAGAGCTTAGACGGCATCCACAGAACGGGGTGGTCAGAGCGATGTGATTGAAATCGTAGGAAACCCTGGATGGTTTTCGTAGGCCCGCATGGCAGCAGGCGTGGGAAAAGCGTTGGTTGAGCGAGCGGCAAAGCGCCCATGTTTGGCCGAAATGTCGTTATCTCTGTGCTGAACCTCTCGCTAGACTCGGGGCTTCCCCAGGAGATTGTTCTCATGCACGAGTATCTGAGTCCCGGCCGCTTCATCGATAGTGACCACCCATGTGTGGTGGAGTTCGCCGAAAAACACCGTGGCGTCAGTCGCGATCCGCTTGGGCAGGCGATCAATCTCTACTACGCCGTGCGCGAGGCGGTGCGCTACAACCCTTATACCTTCAGCCTTGATCCACAGACCTTGTGCGGTAGTCATGCGCTGGCGGCGGGGGAAAGTTACTGCGTGCCCAAGGCCACGCTGCTGGCAGGTTGCGCCCGGCATTGCGGCATTCCCGCGCGGATCGGCCTGGCGGATGTGCGCAATCATTTGTCGACGCCACGCCTGCTCGAATTGCTCAAGAGCGACGTGTTCGCGATGCATGGATATACCGAGTTTTACTTGCAGGATCGCTGGGTCAAGGCGACTCCGGCGTTCAACCAGAAGCTCTGTGACCTGTTCAATGTGGCGCCGCTGGAATTCGATGGGGTCAATGACAGTGTCTTCCATCCCTTCAATCGCGATGGCGCGAAGCTGATGGAGTACGTTGCCGATCACGGCCAGTTCACCGACGTGCCGCAAGCGTTCTTTTTCGAGCACTTGAAAAAGTGCTACCCGCATCTGTTCGGTGAGCACCAGCAACCACTGCTGGGGGACATGCAGAGCGATTTGAGTCGCGCCTGATCCGGCGTATGCTGCCTGCCCACTTATCGAAAAAGAGGCGGTCATGCTGAAGATCTGGGGTCGGAAAAACTCATCGAATGTCAAAAAGCCGTTGTGGGCCGCCGAGGAACTGGGGCTTGCCTATGAAGCCATCGATGCGGGTGGTGCCTTTGGTGTCGTCGATACGCCCGAGTACCGCGCGATGAACCCCAACGGCCGGGTGCCGATGATTGAAGATGACGGCTTTGTCATGTGGGAATCCAATGCCATCGTGCGCTACCTGATGGCTCGCCACGCCCACGGCACGTCCTGGTATCCGGCGGACCCGCAAGGCCGGGCCAATGCCGACAAGTGGATGGACTGGACCTCCTTCAGCATTGCCGGCCCGTTCCGCACGGTGTTCTGGGGCGTGTTGCGCACCCCGGCCGAGCAGCAGGACTGGCCGGCGATCAAGGCGGCGATCAATGAGTGCGACATGCTGCTGGCTATGGCCGACCAGGCGCTGGCGGTCAAACCCTGGCTGTCTGGTGACGAGATTGGCATGGGTGACATTCCCCTCGGCAGTTTTATTTATGCCTGGTTCGAGATGCCGATCGAGCGTGCACCACAGCCTCATCTGGAGGCCTGGTACGAACGGCTCAAGCAGCGTCCGGCCTATCAGAAGGCGGTTATGACCGCGTTGACTTAATAATCACTATCGACACACTTGACTGTACTTGTGTGGCGGCGACAAGCACCATTGTGTGCATGCGACGTGGTTGCAATGCTCGCCGCCCGCCCTTATCTGGCCCATTCCCTCCTTCTTGGTGCGTAAATCCGATATGAGTTCCGCTCTGTCCATCCGGCAGCTAACCAAAACCTACGGCAACGGTTTCCAGGCCCTGAGTGGTATCGATCTGGAAGTGGCCGAAGGTGACTTTTTCGCCTTGCTCGGCCCGAACGGCGCCGGCAAATCCACGACCATCGGCATTCTCTCGACCCTGGTGAACAAGACCAGCGGAACAGTGAATATCTTTGGCCATGACCTGGACAAGAATCCTGCGGCGCTCAAGCGCTCGATCGGCGTAGTGCCCCAGGAATTCAACTTCAACCAGTTTGAAAAGACCTTCGACATCGTCGTGACCCAGGCGGGTTACTACGGCATCCCGGCAAAAATCGCCAAGCAGCGGGCCGAGCAGTACCTGACCCAGCTCGGTCTGTGGGACAAGCGCGATGTGCCGTCGCGTTCGCTGTCCGGCGGTATGAAGCGGCGACTGATGATCGCGCGTGCGCTGGTTCATGAACCGCGCCTGCTGATCCTCGACGAACCGACTGCCGGGGTGGACATCGAACTGCGTCGCTCGATGTGGAGCTTCCTCACCGAGCTGAACCAGAAAGGCATCACCATCATCCTTACCACTCACTACCTGGAAGAGGCTGAACAGTTGTGCCGCAACATCGGCATCATCGACCACGGCACCATTGTCGAGAACACCAGCATGCGTCAGTTGCTCAGCCAACTGCATGTCGAAACCTTCCTGCTGGACCTCAAAGGCAATCTGGCTGCCGCGCCGCAACTGCTCGGTTACCCGTCAAGGCTGCTTGATAGCCATACCCTGGAAGTCCAGGTGGACAAGTCCATGGGTATCACTGCGCTGTTCACTCAGCTCGCGCAGCAGAACATCGAAGTTCTGAGCCTGCGTAACAAAACCAATCGCCTCGAGGAGTTGTTCGTGTCCCTGGTGGAGAAAAATCTGTCTAAGGTGGCGGTATGAGTTCCGAGCTGCGCCCCAATCTCGTCGCCCTCAATACCATCGTCTACCGTGAGGTCCGGCGTTTTACCCGGATCTGGCCGCAGACCCTGCTGCCGCCGGCGATCACCATGGTTTTGTACTTCGTGATCTTCGGTAATCTGATCGGTCGGCAGATCGGCGACATGGGTGGCTTTACCTACATGGAGTACATCGTGCCGGGGCTGATCATGATGTCAGTGATCACTAACTCCTATGGCAACGTGGTATCGAGTTTCTTCGGCAGCAAGTTTCAGCGCTCCATCGAAGAATTGATGGTGTCGCCTTTGTCACCGCACACGATTCTGATCGGCTACACCCTGGGCGGCGTGTTGCGCGGGTTGATGGTAGGGATCATCGTGACGCTGCTGTCGCTGTTCTTTACCGATCTGCAGGTGCATCACCTGGGCGTGACCATTCTGGTGGTGGTGCTGACCGCGACGATCTTTTCGCTGCTGGGGTTCATCAACGCGGTGTTTGCGCGTAACTTTGATGATATTTCGATTATTCCGACCTTTGTGCTGACGCCTTTGACTTACCTTGGCGGGGTGTTTTATTCGATCTCGTTGCTGCCGCCGTTCTGGCAGACGGTGTCTATGGCCAATCCGGTCTTGCATATGGTCAATGCGTTTCGGTATGGGATTCTTGGGGTTTCGGATATTCGGATCAGTATTGCTATCACCTTTATGCTGGTGGCGACTGTGGTGTTGTATGTGGGGTGTGCGCGGTTGTTGGTGAGTGGGCGGGGGATGCGGACTTGAGTTTCGGTTGTTTTTGACCGAGTACATATCCGTTGCTGCGGTAACGGCCGCTTATGGTTCCGCTCTTACAGCGGGTCACTTTTGGCAAACGCCCCAAAAGTAACCAAAAGGTCTTGCCCCACCATTCGGTGCCTCGCCTAGGCTCGGCATTCCCTCACTCCGGCATTGCTCCGGGGGCCCGCCGCCATCGGCCATCCATGGCCGAGGGCGGCTACCGCGGCATCCATGCCGCGGTGCCCCCTGCGCAACGCCTGCGTTCGGCCTCTGGAAACGGGGCAGGCAGATCAAAATCAAATGCCAAGCCAAAGCAAAAGCAAAAGCAAAAGCAAAAGCAAAAGCAAAAGCAAAAGCAAAAGCTTTTCTAACTGGGTTCGAATGCTTACGCAAAAACTGTAGGAGCTGGCTTGCCAGCGATTAGGCCGGCACGTCCAGCATCAATGTGGCCTGACCCACCGCCATCGCGAGCAGGCTCGCTCCCACAGAAAAGCTGTCGGGTGTACACCCATCCAAACAGGCCGAGCTACAGCTAGCATCGCTTTGCTTTTGCGGGAGGCGCCCCCTCACATCCGACGCAGCTTACGCCGCCGCCATTGCCGCGCCACCCACCATCGCCAATACATCATCACCAGAAAATACGCCAACGCCCCAAGGACCACGCCGGTCACTACTGACCCCAGTAGAAACGGCTGCCACAAGGTCGAGAGTTCGCCCCTGACCCATTCCCAGCTCAACTCATCCGGCAAGCTCCGGGCGGGGACGTCCATCAGCCAGGCGCCGGTCTGGTAGGTGCAATAGAACACCGCCGGCATCGTGATCGGATTGGTCAGCCAGACCAGGCTGACGGCAATCGGAATGTTGCCGCGCACCATGATCGAGAGAAAGGCGGCCAGCAGCATTTGCATCGGGATCGGCAGGAACGCCGCGAACAGGCCCACCGCCATGGCGCGGGCTACCGAGTGGCGGTTGAGGTGCCAGAGGTTCGGGTCATGCAGCAGGGAGCCAAGAAAGCGTAAGGATTTGTGTTCCCTGATGCTGGCCGGATCTGGCATGTAACGTTTGAATAAGCGCCGGGGCATAAGGCTTCTCGATCGGTGAAGGCGGCAAGTATGTCTGGATTCCATGACCTGACTATTCAGACTTTGTGACAATTGTTAACGGCAGACGTGCGACGAACCGGCTAAGCCTTGGAGGGGACTCTCAAGGACGAGCTTATGCGCACAGGGGTGATGGCGCTGGCGTTGGGTCTGCTGACCTTGCGTTTTTTGCCGGTATTACCGCCGGTCTGGTTGTTGCTGTTGCTACCGGTGATGGCTTTGATGCTATTGCCGTTCAGGACCTATCCGGTGGCGTTTTTCCTGTTCGGCTTGAGTTGGGCGTGCGGCAATGCCCAATGGGCGCTGGATGATCGCCTGATGGCGCGGCTGGACGGTGAAACACTCTGGCTTGAAGGGCGGGTTACCGGGTTGCCGCAGAATGCCGGCGCAGTGGTGCGATTCGAACTGAGCGACAGCCAGTCGCGGCGTGCGGCATTACCGCGACGCATGCGCCTGGCCTGGTATGGCGGGCCGCCGGTCATGGCCGGCGAGCGCTGGCGGCTGGCGGTCAAATTGAAACGTCCCGCCGGGCTGCTCAATCCCCATGCCTTCGATTACGACGCCTGGCTGCTGGCGCAACGTATCGGTGCCACTGGATCGGTCAAGGATGGCAATCGACTGAGCGAAGCCCGATGGGCCTGGCGCGACGGTATCCGCCAGCGCCTGCAGGCTGTGGATGCCCAGGGGCGTACCGGTGCATTGATTGCGCTGGTACTGGGGGATGGCGCCGGCCTGAGCCGCGAAGACTGGCAAGTGCTGCAAGACACCGGCACTGTCCATCTGCTGGTGATTTCCGGACAACACATCGGTTTGCTGGCCGGGTTGGTGTACCTGCTGATCGCCGGGCTGGCGCGTTATGGGCTGTGGCCGGGTCGTTTGCCCTGGTTGCCCTGGGCATGTGCACTGGCATTCGCCGCCGCACTGGGTTACGGGCTGTTGGCTGGCTTTGACGTGCCTGTGCGGCGCGCCTGCGTGATGATCGGCCTGGTGCTGCTTTGGCGCCTGCGTTTTCGCCATGTCGGCGCCTGGTGGCCACTGTTGCTGGCACTCAACGGCGTCTTGCTGATGGATCCGCTGGCCAGCCTGCAGCCGGGTTTCTGGTTATCGTTCGCTGCAGTGGCGGTGTTGATTTTCATTTTTGGCGGGCGGCTGGGCCCTTGGCGGTGGTGGCAGTCCTGGACTCGCGCCCAGTGGTTGATCGCGATCGGTCTGTGCCCGCTGCTGTTGATTCTCGGACTGCCGATCAGCCTCAGTGGGCCGCTGGTCAATTTGCTGGCGGTGCCCTGGATCAGTATGGTGGTGCTGCCACCGGCGCTGCTGGGCACGCTGTTGTTGCCCATTCCGGTGCTAGGGGAGAGCTTGCTGTGGCTGGCCGGTGGGCTGATCGACTGGCTGTTCACCGGTCTGGGTCTGATGGCCGGACACCTTCCTGCATGGGTCCCGCCCGCAGTCCCGCTGTGGGCATGGGTGATTGGTGCGCTGGGCGCCGTTCTGCTGCTGATGCCCAAAGGCGTGCCGCTGCGCTGGCTGGGCTGGCCGATGTTGCTGCTGTTGGTTTTTCCGCCCCGACCACTGTTGCCGCCAGGCATCGCTGAAATATGGCAACTGGATGTCGGACAAGGGCTGGCTATCCTGGTGCGAACCCGCAACCACGCGCTTTTATATGACGCCGGCCCGCGTATGGGGGATTCAGATCTGGGCGAGCGAGTCGTACTACCGACCTTGCGCAAGCTGGGGGTGGACGAGTTGGACCTGATGCTGATCAGTCACGCCCACGCTGATCATGCTGGCGGTGCGCCGGCGGTGGCCCGGGGGCTGCGGGTCAAGCGGGTAATGGCTGGCGAGCCTGAGGGACTGCCGGCTGGATTGAATGCCGAGGGTTGTGACAGCGGTCGACAATGGGCGTGGGACGGGGTGAACTTCCAGCTCTGGCAATGGGCGTCGGCCGGCGACAGTAATCAACACTCCTGCGTGCTGCACATTGAAGCCGGTGGCGAGGGAATGTTGCTGGGCGGGGACATCGACGCCGCGGCTGAGCGGGCTTTGCTCGACAGCCCCCTTGGCGTCCCCACCGACTGGTTACAGGCCCCGCATCACGGTAGTCGCAGTTCGTCGTCGATGGCCCTGCTCGGGCGACTGCAACCCAAGGCAGTCCTGATTTCCCGGGGGCAGGGCAATTCATTCGGCCACCCGCACCCTACGGTGCTGGAGCGCTATCGCAGGCGTGGTGTGCAGATCTATGACAGCGCCGAGCAGGGTGCCATTCATCTGCAACTGGGGCGTTTCGAAGCGCCGTGGACAATGCGCCAGGAACGGCGCTTCTGGCGCAATCCGCCGCCTTCAAGTCCATGACCCGGTAAAATTGATGCCCGACCGTATGCGACATGCCGGTCTTCGGTGCGCCGACCCCCTATGTTAGAGTGGCGAACTTTTTCGAGGGGACTGTCACTGTGTGGGAATTGGTCAAATCCGGCGGCTGGATGATGCTGCCGATTATTTTGAGCTCCATCGCGGCCATGGCAATCGTCGCCGAGCGTCTATGGACGCTGCGGGCCAGTCGCGTGACCCCGGAGCATTTGCTCGGGCAGGTCTGGGTCTGGATCAAGGACAAGCAACTCAATAAGGACAAACTCAAGGAACTGCGCGCCAACTCGCCCCTGGGCGAAATTCTGGCCGCCGGCCTGGCCAACTCCAGGCATGGTCGCGAGATCATGAAAGAGTGCATCGAAGAGGCCGCCGCCCGGGTCATCCATGATCTGGAACGCTATATCAACGCCTTGGGCACTATCGCCGCAATGGCGCCATTGCTGGGCCTGCTGGGCACGGTGCTGGGCATGATCGACATTTTCAGCGCATTCACAGGTTCCGGCATGACCACCAACGCCTCGGTGCTGGCCGGTGGTATCTCCAAGGCGCTGATCACCACGGCCGCCGGCCTGATGGTGGGTATTCCAGCGGTGTTCTTCCACCGTTTCCTGCAACGCCGGATCGACGAGCTGGTGGTCGGGATGGAGCAGGAAGCGATCAAGCTGGTCGAAGTCGTGCAGGGCGACCGTGATGTGGACCTGGCCGGGAGCAAAGCGTGAAATTCCGCCGCAAACCTCGGGAAACGGTGGACATCAATCTCGCGTCGCTGATCGACGTGGTGTTTATCCTGCTGCTGTTTTTTGTCGTGACCACCACCTTTACCCGTGAAACCCAGCTGCGCGTCGATCTTCCGGAAGCGGTCACCGGCTCACCGGCCGAAGACCAGAGCAAGCCGGTGGACATCACCATCAGCGCGGACGGCGTGTTCTCGGTGAACAACCAGATCCTGCCGAAAAGCGACCTCGCTTCGCTGATGGATGCGCTGCAAAAAGAGGCCAATGGCGATACCAGCCGGCCGCTGTCCATCAGCGCTGACGGCAAGACCCAGCATCAGTCCGTCATCACCGCCATGGATGCCGCCGGCAAGCTCGGTTTCAGCCATTTGCGCATGACCACTGTCGAGGCGGCGCCGCCCGCGCCCTGATGGCCATGTCCGATCGATTGCTCGCCGCCTGGTACGCAGGTCATCCGGCCCTGAAGCTGTTACAGCCTCTGGAGTGGTTGTACCGGCGCGTGGTCATCAACAAGCGCAAGCGCTTCCTGGCCGGTGAGGGTGAGATCTATCAGCCACCCGTGCCGTTGATCGTGGTCGGCAATATCACCGTGGGTGGCACCGGCAAGACGCCGCTGATCTTGTGGATGATCCAGCATTGCCAGCGCAGTGGCCTGCGGGTGGGGGTGGTCAGTCGGGGCTACGGCGCCAAACCGCCGCAGTTGCCGTGGCGGGTCGAGGCCGAGCAGGGCGCCGACGTTGCCGGCGATGAACCGCTGCTGATTGTCCAGCGTACCGGTGTGCCGTTAATGATTGATCCCAATCGCAGCAACGCCGTCAAAGCGCTGCTGGCCAGTGAACCACTGGACCTGATTCTGTCCGACGACGGCATGCAGCATTACCGCCTGGCCCGCGACCTGGAACTGGTCTTGATCGACGCCGCCCGTGGCCTGGGCAACCGCCGCTGCCTGCCGGCCGGGCCCTTGCGCGAGCCGGTCGAGCGCCTGCAAAGCGTAGACGCGGTGCTCTACAACGGAGCCAACGCTGACCGCAACGATGGCTTTGCCTTCCAGCTGCAACCCACCGCGCTGGTCAACCTGAACAGTGGCGAACGCCGCCCACTTGACCATTTCCCGGCGGGACAATCCGTGCATGCGGTGGCCGGGATCGGCAATCCGCAACGTTTCTTCAACACCCTCGAAACGCTACACTGGCAGCCTGTACCCCACGCATTTGCCGACCACGCTGAATACAGTGTGCAGGCCTTGAATTTCACGCCGTCATTGCCGTTGGTGATGACGGAAAAGGACGCGGTGAAGTGCCGTGCCTTCGCCGCCGCCGATTGGTGGTACCTGGCGGTCGATGCTGTGCCATCACCGGCCTTTGTGGCCTGGTTCGATACGCAGCTGATGCGCCTGTTGCCGAATCGTCTTTTGCCTTAAATCCGTTTTTATCCAGGGAATGCTCATGGACACCAAATTGCTCGACATCCTCGCTTGCCCGGTCTGCAAAGGCCCGCTCAAACTCAGCGCCGACAAGACCGAGCTGATCAGCAAGGGCGCCGGCCTGGCCTACCCGATTCGTGACGGCATCCCGGTGATGCTCGAATCCGAAGCGCGCACCCTGACCACCGATGAGCGTCTGGATAAATGACCACCGCCTTTACCGTCGTCATTCCGTCGCGTTATGCCTCTACCCGTCTGCCGGGCAAGCCGCTGCTGCTGATTGCCGGCAAGCCGATGATCCAGCACGTCTGGGAGCAGGCGAGCAAAAGCAGTGCCGAGCGTGTGGTCGTGGCCACGGACGATGCGCGAATAGTCGAGGCCTGCAAAGGTTTCGGCGCCGAAGTGGTGCTGACCCGAGAAGATCACAATTCCGGTACCGATCGCCTGGCTGAAGTGGCGTCGAAGCTGGGACTGGCCGCCGATGCCATCGTGGTCAACGTTCAGGGCGACGAGCCGCTGATTCCGCCGAGCGTGATCGATCAGGTGGCCGCCAACCTGGCTGCCCACACCGAGGCGCGCATGGCCACGTTGGCCGAGCCGATCGAAGACGTGGAAACCCTGTTTAATCCCAACGTGGTCAAGGTCGTCAGCGACCTCAACGGGCTGGCACTGACGTTCAGTCGCGCTACCTTGCCCTGGGCGCGGGATGCCTTCGCGAAAAGCCGCGAGCAGCTGCCGGAAGGCGTGCCGTATCGCCGCCATATCGGCATCTATGCCTACCGCGCCGGTTTCCTGCATGACTTTGTCAGCTGGGGCCCGTGCTGGCTGGAAAACACCGAATCGCTGGAGCAGCTGCGTGCCCTGTGGCACGGTGTGCGGATTCACGTCGCCGATGCATTGATCGCGCCGCCAACCGGCGTTGATACCGTTGAAGACCTCGAGCGCGTTCGTCGCTTGCTGGAGGCCTGATGCGGGTTCTGTTTGTCTGCCTGGGCAACATCTGCCGTTCTCCCACGGCCGAAGGGGTGCTGCGGCATAAGCTGCGCGAAGCGGGGCTGGCCACGCAGGTCGAAGTCGCTTCCGCCGGCACCGGCGACTGGCACGTCGGCAAGGCACCGGACAGGCGCAGCCAGGCGGCGGCAAAGCTGCGTGGCTACGATTTGTCTGCCCAGCGTGCCCGGCAAGTGAGCCGCGCCGATTTCGCCACGTACGACCTGATCCTGGCGATGGATAACAGCAACCTGCGCAACCTCAAGGCCTTGCAGCCGCCCAAGGGCAAGGCTGAGCTGGATTTGTTCCTGCGCCGTTATCAGTCGCAAATCGATGAAGTCCCGGACCCGTACTATGACGGCGACCAGGGTTTTGAGCAGGTGCTCGACTTGATCGAGCGCGCCAGCGATCTGTTGGTGATCGAATTGAAGGGACGGTTATGAGTTTGCAGGTTCGGTCACAGGTTTCGCTCAAGCCGTTCAACAGCTTTGGCGTGGACGTCCAGGCGCGCTGGTTTGCCGAGGCCCATAGCGACGCGGATGTGCGCGAAGCCCTGGCCTACGGGCTGGAACACAAGGTGCCGGTGCTGGTCATCGGTGGCGGCAGCAACTTGTTGCTGACCGCCGATATCGAGGCGCTGGTGTTGCGCATGGCCACGCGCGGGATTAGCGTATTGAGCGATGACGGCAGCAAGGTGGTGATTGAAGCGCAGGCGGGCGAGCCTTGGCATCCGTTCGTCCAGCACACCCTGGCACAGGGGTTGTCCGGCCTGGAGAATCTAAGCCTGATCCCGGGTACTGTTGGCGCGGCACCGATGCAGAACATCGGTGCCTATGGCGTCGAGATCAAGGATGTGTTCGCCGGCCTTACTGCTCTGGATCGCCATAGCGGCGAGCTGCGCGACTTCAGCCTGGAGGAGTGTAACTTCGCCTACCGCGACAGCCTGTTCAAACAGGACCCGGGACGCTGGTTGATCCTGCGTGTGCGTTTCACCCTCGACCGCGCTGCACATTTGCACCTGGAGTACGGCCCGGTGCGTCAGCGCCTGACCGAGCAAGGCATCGAGCATCCCACCGCCAGCGATGTCAGCCAGGCGATCTGCAGCATTCGCAGCGAAAAGCTTCCAGACCCGGCCGTGCTTGGCAATGCCGGCAGCTTCTTCAAGAACCCCCTGGTGTCCGGCGCACTGGCCGCACGTCTGAAGGGTGAATACCCCGACCTGGTGGCCTATGCCCAAGCCGACGGGCAGATGAAACTGGCCGCTGGCTGGCTGATCGAACGGGCCGGGTGGAAAGGCTTCCGCGAAGCCGACGCAGGCGTACACAAGTTGCAGGCGCTGGTGCTGGTCAACTATGGCGATGCGACCGGTCTGCAGTTGCTGGACCTTGCGCAGCGCATACAGAAAGACGTTGCAGATCGTTTCCAGGTCGAATTGGAAATGGAGCCTAATCGGTATTGAGGCTAAGCTCTCAAGACTGATCCAAAAGCCCTGCACAAACTCAATTGTGCAGGGCTTTTTTGTTAATACCGGGTTAATCCGGCGACCTGACGATCAAGCATTTGCTCTACCAAAGGCCCGGTCCGGACGAGTTCGTCCGTACAAGAGAGCCCATCAGCCTGAGTCGATCTGCGATAACCGAACCGCTTGGCAAAAGCGGCAGATTGCTCGACCCCATAACCTCATACTATGCGGGCGTGCCCATGATTACCCTGAAACTCAACGGTCAAGACCATTCGCTCGACGTCACCGAAGACATGCCGCTGCTCTGGGCAATCCGCGACGTGGCCGGTTACAACGGCACCAAGTTCGGCTGCGGTCTTGGTCTGTGTGGCGCCTGTACCATTCATATCGAAGGCGCTCCGGCGCGCAGTTGCATCACGCCGATCGGCTCGGTAGTGGGGCAGAACGTCACCACCATCGAAAACCTGAACGCCGATCCGGTCGGTAAAGTCGTACAGCAAGCCTGGCTCGACACGGCGGTTGCCCAATGCGGTTTCTGCCAGGGCGGGCAAATCATGTCGGCCACTGCACTGCTCAAAACCAACCCGAACCCTAGCGACGCACAGATCGAAGAGGCGATGGTTGGCAATATCTGTCGCTGCGGCACTTACAACCGCATCAAGACCGCTATCCGTCAGGCCTCCACCCACCTGAAGGAGGCCAAGGCATGAATCGGTTGCCAAATGATTTCGCCCTGAGCAATCTCAGTCGTCGCGGTTTCCTCAAAGGCGTGGGCGCTACCAGTGCGCTGGTCATCGCCGCAAGTTGGGGTTGGCAGGATGCGTTTGCCGAAGAAAAAGACAAGAAGTTCGGCGCCGAAGGTATGCCCCATGGCTGGGTCGATGATCCCAAGGTCTACGTCAGCATCGCCGCCGATGGCACGGTGACGGTGGTCTGCAACCGTTCGGAAATGGGTCAGGGCGTGCGCACCAGCCTGACCATGGTGGTGGCCGATGAGCTGGAGGCCGATTGGGCCCGGGTCAAAGTGCAACAGGCACCGGGCGACGAGGTACGCTTCGGCAACCAGGACACTGACGGCTCGCGCAGCATGCGCCACTGGTACGAGCCGATGCGCCGCTGCGGTGCCGCTGCGCGAAGCATGCTGGAGCAGGCCGCTGCCGATCAGTGGAAAGTGCCTGTCGGTGAGTGCCATGCGCAACTGCATAAAGTCATTCACAAACCGAGCGGTCGTGAACTCGATTACGGTGTTTTGGCCGCCGCTGCCGGCGCCTTGGCCGTACCGCCCCGTGACAGCTTGAAACTCAAGCAAGCCTCGGAGTTTCGCTACATCGGCAAGGAAGGCACCAAAGCCATCGACGGCGAGGACATCGTCAACGGCCGCGCGGTGTACGGCGCCGATGTGCATTTCGACGGCATGTTGTTCGCCACCATTGCCCGGCCTGCGGTGTATGGCGGCAAGGTCAAGACCTTCGATGCCAGTGCGGCGATGAAAGTCCCTGGTGTGGTCAAGGTGCTGCAGATTGAAAGTCGGCCACTGCCATCGGAGTTTCAGCCCCTGGGTGGTGTCGCCGTGGTCGCGAGCAATACCTGGGCGGCGATCAAGGGTCGCGAGGCACTGAAGATCGAATGGGATGACGGTCCCAATGCCAGTTACGATTCGATTGCCTACCGCAAGGAGCTTGAAGCCTCCTCGCTCAAGCCCGGCAAAGTGGTGCGCAACACCGGCAATATCGACGAGGCCATGAACAGCGCGGCCAGTACGTTGGAGGCGTCCTACTATCTGCCACACCTGTCGCAATCGCCGATGGAACCGATGGTCGCCATCGCGCGGTACAAGGACGGGGTTTGTGAGGCCTGGGGTCCCAGTCAGGCGCCGCAGGTCAGCCGCACGCGCATTGGCGAACGTCTGGGTATCCCATTTGATAACGTAACGCTCAATGTCACGCTGCTGGGCGGCGGTTTCGGGCGCAAGTCCAAACCCGATTTCATCATTGAAGCGGCCATCCTTGCCAAGGAGTTCCCCGGCAAGGCGGTGCGGGTGCAATGGACCCGTGAAGACGACATCCACTGTTCCTACTTCCATACAGTGTCGGCCGAATACCTCAAGGCCAGCCTGAACAAGGATGGCCTGCCATCCGGCTGGTTGCACCGTACGGTGGCGCCGAGCATCACCGCGCTGTTCGCGCCGGGCATGAACCACGAGGCCGCCTTCGAGCTGGGCATGGGCTTTACCAACATGGCGTATGCGATTCCCAACATTCGCCTGGAAAACCCTGAAGCGACGGTGCACACGCGGGTCGGCTGGTATCGCTCGGTGTCGAACATTCCCCACGGCTTCGCGATTCAGAGCTTCATCGATGAACTGGCGCACAAGGCCGGGGAAGATCCGCTCAAGTACCAGATCAGACTGCTCGGCCCGGACCGTAAGATTGATCCACGTACCTTGAGCGAGGAGTGGAACTACGGCGAGTCTCCCGAGCGTTACCCGATCGATACCGCTCGCCTGCGCACGGTGTTGGAAACCGCGGCCAAAGCCGCCGGTTGGGGGCGCGAGCTGCCCAAAGGTCGAGGCTTGGGCCTGGCGGTGCATTACAGTTTCGTCACCTATGTGGCGGCGGTGATCGAAGTCGAAGTCAAGGACGACGGTACCTTGATCGTGCACAAGGTGGACATCGCCGTCGATTGCGGGCCGCAAATCAATCCCGAGCGCATTCGCGCGCAATTCGAGGGCGCCTGCGTCATGGGCCTGGGTAACGCGGTGCTGGGGGAAATCAGCTTCAAGGATGGCAAGGTCCAGCAAGACAACTTCCATATGTACGAAGTGGCGCGCATGTCCCTGGCGCCAAAAGAAGTTGCCGTGCATCTGGTGACTCCACCGGGCGATGTGCCGCTGGGTGGTGTCGGCGAACCGGGAGTGCCACCGATTGCGCCGGCATTGTGCAATGCCATTTTTGCCGCCACCGGCAAACGCATCCGTGATCTGCCGGTGCGTTATCAGCTGTCGGGCTGGCAAAAGGCGCAGGCTTGATGGACAGCGCCGACCTGAATGTCCTGCGCAGCGTGCTGCAATGGCGCCGTGCCGGGCAGCGCGTGATGCTGTACAGCGTGGTCGAAACCTGGGGCACCGCGCCCCGGGCGCCGGGGGCGATGCTGGCCTTGCGTGAAGACGGTGTGGTGATCGGGTCGGTCTCCGGCGGTTGTGTCGAGGATGACCTGATCGCCCGCCTGCACGACGGGCGAATTACCCCGGATGGGCCGCCGGTGGAGCTGATCACCTACGGCGTGACCCGCGAGGAGGCCGCTCGATTCGGTCTGCCTTGCGGTGGCACCTTGCGCCTGACCGAGGAGCGTATCGGCGAGGCCGATTGGGTCGAGCAATTGCTGGCCCGTTGCGAGGCCCATGAAATTGTTGCCCGTGAGCTGAACCTGGCGACGGGCGAAGTGGTATTGCAGCCCGCTGGCAAAACCGACCTGTTGACCTTTGACGGCCAGACCTTGCGTGCAATCTACGGTCCGCGCTGGCGTCTGTTGCTGATCGGTGCGGGGCAGTTGTCCCGATACGTCGCCGAAATGGCGCGATTACTCGATTTCGAGGTGCTGATCTGCGATCCGCGCACCGAGTTTGTCTACGGCTGGGAAGAACAGCACGGTCGTTTTGTCTCGGGCATGCCCGACGAGGCGGTGCTGAATATCCAGGCCGATGAGCGCACGGCCATCGTGGCACTGACTCACGACCCGCGCCTGGATGATATGGCGTTGCTCACGGCGCTCGACTCCAGGGCGTTCTACGTCGGCGCATTGGGTTCGCGGGTCAACAGCCAGAAGCGCCGGGAAAATCTGGCTCAACTGGGCTTGTCGCCACAGGCCATTGATCGTTTGCATGGGCCGATCGGTTTGCACATCGGCAGCCATAACCCGGCGGAAATAGCCCTGTCGCTAATGGCGGAAATCGTGGCGATCAAAAATGGTGTCGAACTGAAACAGAAGAAACCGTTGCAGGAGCGTGTATGACCGAATCCATCGGCGTCATTGTGTTGGCAGCGGGGCAGGGCAGTCGCTTTCGTCAGGTTGCCGGAGCCGACAAGGACAAATTACTGGCCGATTGCCCCGGTCGCGACGGTGCAGTTCGATCTGTCATCGAGCACGTTCTGAGGAATCTGCCACCCGCTCTCGACAAGCGTGTGCTGGTAACTACTGCTGATCGTCCGCAGGTCATTCGCATGGCCCAGGCCTATGGCTGCGAAATTGTGTTGATCGAATCGTCCGGCATGGGCGACAGCATTGCTGCGGGCGTCGCTGAGTGCGCGCAACTCGATGGCTGGTTGATGGTGCTGGGGGATATGCCATTTATTCTGCCGTCCAGCGTCGAGCAAGTGCTGGTGGGGATTAGCCACGACAGTATCAGCGTGCCGGTACAGAATGGTGAGTACGGGCATCCGGTCGGGTTCGGGCGCGACTTTGCCGCAGGATTGATGGCGCTGTCGGGAGATCGTGGCGCCAAACCGCTGTTTGCGCAGGGGCGGGTGGTAGAGGTGGCAGTGGATGACCCGGGAGTGCTATGGGACGTGGATGTCCCGGAAAAGCTGACCTTCCTGTAAACACCGAATCCCTGTAGGAGCGAGCAGGGGGGATTCGCGGTGAATGTGTGGACGAATTGCATCATAAAAAAGCCCCGCCTGGGTCACCAGGCGGGGCTTTTTAGTGGCCGATGGAATCAGACGAGAGGTTTAGGCTCGTGTTCTTTTTCCAAGGCTTGTTCCTGTTGCTCTACCGCTTCCTGAACGGAGCGAGGTGCTTCGTCGATCACCGACTCAACAGCGGCTTCTGCAACCGGGGCAGGTGCTGCCTCGACCACTTCGGCAACCGGTGCTGCAGCGCCAGCCAGTTCGGCTTCCTTCTGCAGGCGTTCAGCTTCACGCTTGCGGCGACGCACTTCACGCGGATCGTTAGGTGCACGGCCGCTTGGCGTCAGGGCGCTGGCAGGGGCTGCTTCGGCCACAGGTGCTGGAGCTTCGGCAACAACCGGCGCTTCGACGACTGGCGCTTCAATCGCTGGTTCTGGTGCTGGAGCCGGCTCGGCAGCGGCAACCACAGGCTCGGAGACCATGGCTTGAGCTACTTCGGCCTCTGCAACCGGCGCAGGCGCTGGCGTTTCGGCTACGGCAGGCTCAGCCACCCAGTTGAACGCGGTCTGCTCTTCGCGAACTTCACGCACAGTCTCGGTCACGGTTTCAGTCACGGTCTCGACAACCGGTTCTGCAACCACGGCAGGTGCTTCAACCACTGGAGCTGGCTCGGCGGCGGCCTCGACCACAGGTTGTGCCTGAGGTGCAGGGGCGACTTCGATTTCCGGCGATGCGGTCACTTCTACCGGCGTAGTCGCTTCAACGACTGGCGCTTCGACCGGAGCGGTTTCCTGGGTAGAAGCAGTGGCGCGTTCGGCTTGCTCGTTAGCCTGGGCTTCGGCTGGCGCGCTGATCACGCTGCTGGCAACAGCGGCGGTAACAGCCAGGCCGGCGGCCAGATCGGCAGTGCTTGGCGCTTCGCTGGTGGCGGCGGTTTCGCTGGCTTCGCCGGACTCGGATTCTTCCGAACCCTCAATCACGTTGCCATTGGCATCACGTTGACGCTCGCGACGGTTGCTGCGACGACGCTGGCCACGGGAGCGGCGGCGTGGACGATCGCCTTCGGCGCTGTCCTGACCGTCTTCCTGCAGTTGCTCTTCGGTTGTGGTCAGTTCTTCTTCGGCGACGGCAGCAGCGGCTTGTTCGGCACGTGGCTGACGCTCTTCACGCGGTGGGCGTGGAGCACGTTCTTCACGTGGCTGACGGGCTGGACGCTCTTCAGCGACAACAACGGCGGCGGCAACGGCCGGAGCGGCATCCAGAGGCTCGCGCAGTTCGCGCACGCGCTCTTCACGCTCGCCACGTGGCTTGCGGTCTTCACGCGGGGCACGCGGAGCACGCTCTTCACGCGGAGCGCGTGGTGCGCGTTCTTCACGGGCTACTGCCGGAGTCTCTTCACGGGTCTCGCGAGGCTCGCGAACTTCCCGTGGCTGACGCTCTTCGCGTGGCTCACGTGGTGCGCGTTCTTCACGCGGTGCACGTTCTTCGCGAGGCTTGCGCTCTTCGTCGCGGCGACCGTTACGGTTGCGGCTTTGCTGACGACCGTTGCGACGCTCTTCGTTGCGGGCCGGACGCTCGCTCGCCGGTTTTTCAACCACAACCGGAGCCGCAGGCTCTTCCTTGGTGGCGAACAGGCTGACCAGGGACTTCACCAGGCCTTTGAACAGGCTTGGCTCCGGCACGGTGGCCGGTGCAGCAACCGGGGCAGCAACGACTTCAGTCGGAACAGGAGCGTTGGCGCGGGCCGGCGCGGTCTTGACCGCGGCTTCCTGGCGAACCAGGGTACGGGTCGCGGCAGCTGGCTGGACTTCTTCGACTTCGGCAGCGGCAGCGGCGATTTCGTAGCTGGACTGGTTGGTGGCAGCTTCCGGGCTGTCGTCACGCAGGCGCTGAACTTCGAAGTGCGGCGTTTCCAGGTGATCGTTCGGCAGGATGACGATACGGGCACGGGTGCGCAGTTCGATCTTGGTGATCGAGTTGCGTTTTTCGTTGAGCAGGAACGCAGCGACCGGGATCGGCACCTGGGCGCGAACTTCGGCGGTGCGGTCTTTCAGGGCTTCTTCTTCGATCAGGCGCAGGATCGCCAGGGACAGCGATTCAACGTCACGAATGATGCCGGTGCCGTTGCAACGCGGGCAAACGATGCCGCTGCTTTCGCCAAGCGATGGGCGCAGGCGCTGACGGGACATTTCCAGCAGGCCGAAGCGCGAGATGCGACCGACTTGTACGCGAGCGCGGTCGGCTTCCAGGCATTCGCGGACTTTCTCTTCCACGGCGCGCTGGTTCTTGGCAGGGGTCATGTCGATGAAGTCGATGACGATCAGGCCGCCGATGTCGCGCAGGCGCAACTGACGGGCGATTTCTTCGGCGGCTTCAAGGTTGGTCTGCAGTGCGGTCTCTTCGATGTCGCTGCCTTTGGTGGCGCGCGCCGAGTTGATGTCGATGGACACCAGGGCTTCGGTCGGATCGATGACGATGGAACCGCCGGAAGGCAGCTCGACGACGCGCTGGAAAGCGGTCTCGATCTGGCTTTCGATCTGGAAACGGTTGAACAGCGGAACGCTGTCTTCGTACAGCTTGATCTTGCTGGCGTACTGCGGCATCACCTGGCGGATGAAGGTCAGGGCTTCGTCCTGGGCTTCAACGCTGTCGATCAGCACTTCGCCGATGTCCTGGCGCAGGTAATCGCGGATGGCGCGGATGATCACGTTGCTTTCCTGATAGATCAGGAATGGCGCGGAGCGATCCAGCGACGCTTCTTTGATGGCGGTCCACAGTTGCAGCAGGTAGTCGAGGTCCCACTGCATTTCTTCGCTGCTGCGGCCAAGGCCGGCAGTGCGCACGATCAGACCCATGTCGGCCGGGGCAACCAGGCCGTTCAGCGCTTCGCGCAGTTCATTGCGCTCTTCGCCTTCGATGCGACGGGAGATACCGCCGGCACGCGGGTTGTTCGGCATCAGCACCAGGTAACGACCGGCCAGACTGATGAAAGTGGTCAGGGCTGCGCCCTTGTTGCCACGTTCCTCTTTTTCCACCTGAACGATGACTTCCTGGCCTTCGCTCAGGACGTCCTTGATGTTGACGCGGCCTTCAGGGGCTTTCTTGAAGTATTCGCGGGAGATTTCTTTGAGGGGCAGGAAGCCGTGGCGCTCGGAGCCGAAATCGACAAAGGCAGCCTCAAGGCTTGGTTCGATGCGAGTAATCCGGCCTTTATAGATGTTGGCCTTCTTCTGCTCGCGTGCACCGGATTCAATGTCCAGGTCGTAGAGGCGCTGGCCGTCTACCAGTGCAACACGCAACTCTTCGGGTTGAGTTGCGTTAATCAGCATTCTTTTCATGTAGTACCGTCGGTTTCCGGGCTGCCGGAAACGGCGTTCGGCACACACGACTTCTCATGGTCGGTGTCAGGTGCGTCGGGAGTGGTTGGCCATTCCCGTGTCCAGCGATGTCCGGCCAATGTGGGCCTTCGTCGCGACGTACGCGTCCTGCTTGCTGTGGCTACTTAAGCACTCAGTCAGGAGGAGGAATCAACCGGCGGCTGTGGACGAGATGAAGCGTCTTGATAAAGCCTATTGCTACACAGTCCAGCGGTTGTGCATCTCCACCCTACACGTATCCCTGATAATTCGGGTGCTGCCGCGCGCAGAATCCGCAGCGGGTTGGCATTTACCGTGAGCTCCGAAAGGGGAGGTCACGCATCATGGCTAATTTAGGCGTTGTTTCCGAAGCATTCGCTCGGGGTCATCAGCAGCTGACTGCACTTTGTGAACTGGCCGTGAATATTGGCTCGCAAGGGAGTGGAAACTCTGCTTTACGGCTTGATTCAGGCCTCA
The DNA here is from genome assembly GCF_019218965.1 of Pseudomonas sp. PDM31. NCBI lineage: Bacteria > Pseudomonadati > Pseudomonadota > Gammaproteobacteria > Pseudomonadales > Pseudomonadaceae > Pseudomonas > Pseudomonas sp. PDM31. The sequence continues at coordinate 23,073 of NZ_JAHUWS010000010.1, forward strand.
TGTCACCTGCGCTCGTTACACCTGCAAACTCCACCGTTACGTAGCGAAAGCCCCGTAGGACGGCCTCGCGTCCTGGTGAATTGCGTTGGTCAGGGTCGGTTTTTGACCGTTGTACCACTGTCCAGGCCGCTTTTGGCGGCGTTCGCGACTATAGCAGCAATGATTAAGTGCTTCAATTCCATAAAAAATTGTTATCATTCGCGGCATGACGACGACTACCCCCCCGACTCCAGGCGTACAACTGCTTGAGGTCTCGCCGGAATATGCCGGCCAACGCATTGATAACTTCCTTCTCGCCCGGCTCAAAGGCGTGCCCAAGACCTTGATTTACCGCATTTTGCGTAAAGGCGAAGTGCGCGTGAACAAGGGGCGGATCAAGCCCGAGTACAAGCTTCAGGCCGGCGACATCGTGCGCGTGCCGCCGGTTCGCGTGCCTGAGCGAGACGAGCCGGTGCCGCTGGCACAAGGCCTGCTGCAGCGCCTCGAGGCCTCGATTGTCTACGAAGACAAGGCGCTGATCGTGATCAACAAGCCTGCCGGCATCGCTGTCCATGGCGGTAGCGGCCTGACGTTCGGTGTCATCGAAGCTTTCCGTCAGTTGCGCCCTGATTGCAAGGAACTCGAACTGGTACACCGTCTCGACCGTGACACGTCCGGCCTGCTGATGATCGCCAAGAAGCGCAGCATGTTGCGCCACTTGCACACCGCGTTGCGCGGTGATGGCGTCGACAAGCGCTACATGGCACTGGTCCGTGGCAATTGGGCAAGCTCGATCAAGCAAGTCCGTGCAGCGCTGGGCAAGAGCAATCTGCGCTCCGGCGAGCGCATGGTCGAGGTCGACGAAGAGGAGGGCAAGGAGTCCGTGACCGTGTTCAAGGTCCTGCGTCGCTTCGGTGACTTTGCCACCTTGATCGAAGCCAAGCCGATTACCGGCCGGACTCACCAGATCCGTGTGCATACCTTGCACGCCGGGCATTGCATCGCTGGCGATACCAAATACGGCGAAGAGGGTTTCAGCAAGGAGATCCGCGATCTGGGCGGCAAGCGCCTGTTTCTGCACGCCTACATGCTGACCGTACCGTTGCCGGATGGTGGCGAACTGAAGCTTTCGGCGCCAGTCGACGAGATGTGGGCCAAGACCGTGGAGCGATTGAGTGCGCCCATCTGACTACAAGCTGCTGATTTTCGATTGGGACGGCACCCTGGCTGATTCCATTGGTCGGATTGTCGAGGCGATGCACGTGGCATCCGAGCGTTCGGGGTTTGAGTTGCGCGATGATTTTGCCGTCAAGGGCATCATCGGCCTGGGTCTGCCGGAAGCCATCCGCACGTTGTATCCCGAAATCGGCGATACCGAGCTTGTAGCGTTCCGCCAGCACTATGCCGACCACTACATCGCCTCGGAGGCGGTGCCTTCGCCTTTGTTTGAAGGTGTGGTCGAGTCGCTCGAGGCGTTCAGGGAGGAGGGGTATCATTTGGCAGTGGCGACGGGCAAGGCTCGTCGCGGTCTGGATCGGGTGCTGAAATCCCATGGCTGGGAAAATTATTTCGATATCACCCGCGCGGCGGACGAAACCGCCAGCAAGCCCCATCCGTTGATGCTTGAGCAGATCCTCGCCCATTGCGAGGTTCGCCCGGAGCAGGCGTTGATGGTCGGCGATTCATCGTTCGATTTGCAGATGGCGCGTAATGCCGGCATGGATTCGGTGGCGGTCAGCTATGGCGCTCAATCGATCGAGGCGCTGAAGCTGTTCGAGCCGCGTCTGGCCATTGACCGTTTTTCACAATTGCATGCCTGGCTGAGTCAGCGGGCTTAATACGTTTTTGCAGGGGTAGATGGCATGGCCGACGAATGGAAGGCGCCCGCCGAGGCGAGCGCAGAGAGCGGTGACGAGAAAAGCTGGAAGCTGCTGGAAAAGACGCTGCTGGCCAGTGTGCAGGAGCAGCGCAGGTCTCGGCGCTGGGGGATTTTCTTCAAGTTGTTGACCTTCGTGTACCTGTTTGGCGCGCTGCTCCTGTTCACGCCGTTGATGGACATGGAAAAAGCCGCGACGCGCAGTACCAACTACACGGCGTTGATCGATATCACCGGCGTGATCGCCGACAAGGAACCGGCCAGTGCTGACAATGTCGTCGGCAGCCTGCGAGCGGCCTTCGAGGATAAAAAGGTCAAGGGTGTCATCCTGCGCATCAACAGCCCGGGTGGCAGTCCGGTGCAGTCGGGTTATGTCTACGACGAGATCCGCCGTCTGCGCGCCCTGCATCCGGACATCAAGCTGTACGCGGTGATTTCCGATCTGGGGGCTTCCGGCGCTTACTACATCGCCAGTGCGGCAGATCAGATCTACGCCGACAAGGCGAGCCTGGTGGGCTCCATTGGCGTGACGGCGGCCGGTTATGGTTTTGTCGGAACCATGGAGAAGCTTGGCGTCGAGCGCCGCACCTACACCTCTGGCGAGCACAAGTCGTTCCTTGATCCCTTCCAGCCGCAAAAGCCTGAAGAGACCGCATTCTGGCAGGGCGTGCTCGACACCACCCATAAGCAGTTCATCAACAGCGTCAAGGTGGGGCGTGGCGATCGCCTGAAGGACAAGGAGCATCCGGAGCTGTTCTCCGGCCTGGTCTGGTCGGGGGAGCAGGCGCTGCCGCTGGGGCTGATCGATGGCATGGGCAATGCCAGTTCGGTTGCGCGGGATGTGATCGGCGAGAAGGAATTGGTGGACTTCACTGTCCAGGAGTCGCCTTTCGATCGCTTCTCGAAAAAACTCGGGGCCAGCGTGGCTGAGCATCTGGCAATGTGGATGGGGTTTAACGGTCCGTCGCTGCGCTGATTTTTCGAATGTACAAAAAAACCGGCCATTGCCGGTTTTTTTGTCATCTCACGTAACCCTGCGGGAGCTGGCTTGCCGGCGATCAGGCTACAAGTAGGATCGCCAGCAAGCTTGCCTGCAAGGTGGGGTGATCAGGGGATTTGCACGCCCTCTGCGAGCAGCATGTCGATCAAGCGAATCAGCGGCAGGCCGATCAGGCTGGTGGCATCAGGCCCTTCGGTGCTCTGAAACAGGCTCACGCCCAATCCTTCGGCCTTGAAGCTGCCAGCGCAGTCGTAGGGCTGTTCTGCGTGCAGATAGCGCTCGATGCGCGCCGCGTCGAGCGTGCGCATGTGTACCGTGAATGGAATGCAGTCGACCTGGCAGTGGCCGGTCTGGCTGTTCAGCAGCGCCAAACCGGTGAGGAAGGTCACGCTGGTGCCGCTGCTGGCCAACAGTTGTTCCCGGGCTTTTTCGAAGGTGTGGGGCTTGCCGATGATGCAGTTGCCCAGTGCCGCGACCTGATCGGAGCCGATAATCAGATGAGCGGTATGGCTGTCGGCCAGTGCCCGTGCTTTCTGCTCGGCGAGGCGTTTGACCAGGTCGATGGCAGGCTCGTCAGGTCGATGGCTTTCATCGATGTCAGGCGAGCTGCAAGTGAATGGCAGCTGCAAGCGGGCCAGTAATTCCCGGCGGTACGCCGAGCTGGAAGCAAGTAATAAAGGCAGCATTGCACGTCTCCATAAGGCAGGCGCGAATTCTAGCGGGGCTTGCAAGTGACGGACAGGGCTGAATTTCCTTTGACATGGGCGGGGGCATCCCTATAATGCTGCGCCTATGTTGAATGACCCGATTCCACCTCACGTTGACCCGCGCAAATTGGCTGATCGTGGCACCACCCTTCAAGGTGAAATGCTGCTGGCCGATTTGGAGAGACTCTGCGACCCGCTTTCCGACAATGTCGGTACGGTGCAGGCGAAATTCGTTTTTGAACGAGATGAACGTAAATCTGTGGTCATCCACAGTTTTATCGACACTGAAGTCAAAATGGTTTGCCAGCGTTGTCTTGAGCTGGTCACCCTGCCGATCCATAGCGAATGCAGTTACGCTGTGGTGAAGGAGGGTGCGAATACCCAGTCGTTGCCGAAAGGTTATGACGTGCTGGAACTGGGCGAAGATCCATTGGATCTGCAGTCACTGATCGAGGAGGAGCTTCTGCTCGCCTTGCCCATTGTGCCTGCTCATCATCCGGAAGAATGCCAGCAGCCGGCGGGTCTCGATGAGCCCGAACCGAGCGAGGACGAGGTAACGCGGTCCAACCCGTTCAGTGTATTGGCGCAGTTAAAGCGTGACCCAAACGTTTAGGAGTTAATCAATTATGGCTGTTCAGCAGAACAAAAAATCCCGCTCCGCCCGTGACATGCGCCGTTCGCACGACGCTCTCGAGGCTAGCACCCTGTCTGTAGAAAAAACCACCGGTGAAGTTCACCTGCGTCACCACGTATCGCCAGAAGGCGTATACCGTGGCCGTAAAGTGATCGACAAGGGCGCTGACGAGTAATCACTTGTCCGCTCAAGTCATCGCGATTGACGCAATGGGCGGGGACTTCGGTCCCCGCAGCATTGTTCAGGCCAGCCTTGCTTGCCTGTCTGCTACCCCCTCGCTGCACCTGACCCTCGTCGGTCAACCCTCCCTCCTTGAAGAATTGATCGCAGGCCATTCGGCTGTGGATCGCGCACGCCTGTCGATTGCCCCCGCGAGTGAAGTCATAGGCATGGACGAAAAGCCTGCCCAGGCCTTGCGTGGCAAGCCTGATTCGTCGATGCGCGTGGCACTTGAGTTGCTGCGTGATGGCAAAGCTCAGGCCTGTGTCAGTGCTGGTAATACCGGGGCGCTGATGGCGCTGTCGCGGTTCGTGCTCAAGACTTTGCCGGGCATCGACCGGCCGGCCATGGTTGCGGCGATTCCGACAGAGAAAGGCTTCTGCCAGTTGCTCGACCTGGGCGCCAATGTCGATTGCACTGCCGAGCATCTGCTGCAATTTGCGGTGATGGGGTCGGTAGCGGCGCAGACCCTGGGCATCGCTAGCCCGCGGGTGGCGTTGCTGAACATTGGTACCGAAGACATCAAGGGCAATCAGCAGGTCAAGCTGGCGGCAACGTTGTTACAGAATGCCAAGGGCATCAATTACATCGGTTTTGTCGAAGGTGACGGCGTCTACCGGGGCGAAGCGGATGTGGTGGTGTGTGACGGTTTCGTCGGTAACATTATGCTCAAATCCAGCGAGGGCCTGGCGACCATGATTGCCGGGCGCATCGAAGCCTTGTTCAGGCAAAACCTCGCATCGCGCATGGTGGGGGCGCTGGCCTTGCCGCTGATGAAGCACTTGCAGGCCGAACTGGCGCCTGCGCGACACAACGGCGCCAGTTTCCTCGGCTTGCAGGGGATCGTGGTGAAGAGTCACGGTGCTGCCGGCGTCCAGGGATTTCAAAGTGCCATCCAGCGCGCGCTGATTGAAATTCAGGAGAACCTTCCGGAGCGGCTTCACGGTCGTCTGGAGGATTTGTTGTCTTAGGCGTTTTTGTCGGACAATGCTTAAATGTGACCGCTCGACTGATCGGGCCATCCAACTGTCAGTTTCTTGCGTCCCCTCAAGGCGGACGTCATTTCTCCGACGACAAGATCATTAGGGGCTTGTTACATGTCTGCTTCCCTCGCATTCGTCTTTCCAGGACAGGGTTCGCAGTCCCTCGGCATGCTCGCCGAGCTGGGCGCACAACATCCGGTAGTCCTCGAAACATTCAAAGAAGCTTCCGATGCTCTGGGTTACGACCTGTGGGCACTGACCCAGCAAGGTCCGGAAGAGCAACTCAATCAAACCGACAAAACCCAGCCGGCCATTCTGACCGCCTCGATCGCCCTGTGGCGTCTGTGGCTGGCACAAGGCGGGGCGCGCCCGGCTTATGTCGCCGGTCACAGCCTGGGCGAATACAGCGCGCTGGTTGCCGCAGGCAGTCTGAGCCTGGGTGACGCGGTGAAGCTGGTCGAGCGTCGCGGTCAACTGATGCAGGAAGCTGTTCCTGCCGGGCAGGGCGGCATGGCCGCTATCCTCGGTCTGGAAGACGCTGACGTATTGGCAGCCTGCGCCGAAGCGGCGCAAGGCGAAGTGGTCAGCGCGGTCAACTTCAACTCCCCGGGCCAGGTGGTTATCGCCGGTGCCAAGGCTGCTGTCGAGCGTGCCATCGAGGGTTGCAAGGCCCGTGGTGCCAAGCGCGCCATGCCGCTGCCGGTCAGCGTGCCGTCCCATTGCGAGCTGATGCGTCCCGCTGCCGAACGTTTCGCCGAGTCGATCGCTGCGGTCGATTGGCAGGCGCCACAGATTCCCGTGGTCCAGAACGTCAGCGCCGCGGTGCCGGCCGATCTGGAAACCCTCAAGCGCGACCTGCTTGAGCAGTTGTACAAGCCCGTGCGCTGGGTCGAATCCGTCCAGGCGCTGGCCGCCAAGGGCGCGACCAATCTGGTCGAGTGTGGCCCGGGCAAGGTGCTCGCCGGTCTGAACAAACGCTGCGCCGAGGGCGTATCGACATCCAACCTCAATACCCCAGACGCCTTCGCTGCCGCTCGTGCAGCGCTGGCCTGAATCAGGAGAAGCTTGCATGAGTCTGCAAGGTAAAGTTGCACTGGTCACCGGTGCAAGCCGCGGTATCGGCCAGGCTATCGCGCTGGAACTGGGTCGTCAGGGCGCCATCGTCGTGGGGACTGCGACGTCTGCGGCGGGTGCCGAGCGCATCGCCGCAACCCTGAAGGAAAATGGCATCCAGGGCACTGGCCTGGAACTCAATGTCACCAGCGACGAGTCCGTGGCGGCTGTCCTGGCAAGCATCCAGGAGCAGTTCGGTGCGCCGGCGATCCTGGTCAATAACGCCGGTATCACCCGTGATAACCTGATGATGCGCATGAAAGACGACGAGTGGCATGACGTTGTCGATACCAACCTGAACAGTCTGTTCCGCCTGTCCAAGGGCGTTTTGCGCGGTATGACCAAGGCGCGTTGGGGCCGAATTATCAGTATTGGCTCGGTAGTGGGTGCCATGGGCAACGCAGGCCAAGTAAACTACGCTGCCGCCAAGGCCGGTCTGGAAGGTTTCAGCCGTGCGCTGGCGCGTGAAGTCGGTTCGCGTTCGATTACGGTCAACTCGGTGACTCCAGGGTTCATCGACACCGATATGACCCGTGAACTGCCTGAAGCGCAGCGTGAAAGCCTGACAGCGCAGATTCCGCTGGGCCGTCTGGGACAAGCTCAAGAGATCGCGTCCGTGGTCGCTTTTCTTGCTTCCGACGGTGCGGCTTACGTGACTGGGGCTACAATCCCGGTGAACGGCGGGATGTACATGTAATTCAAATGTGACGGATTGCTTCAAAAAAATGTCATACGAGCTGTCTAAAATCCGTTATAAAGCTGCAATCTATTTATAGGCAGAGGGTCGCAGGGTTCGAGGAGTGAAGCTTTCAGTTGAAAAGCTGAAAAGTCTTTCTATACACTTACCCACTGGCCAGCTGCCTGAATTTGTCCATTAGGAGTGAAAACAAGGTATGAGCACCATCGAAGAGCGCGTCAAGAAAATCGTTGCTGAGCAACTGGGCGTTAAAGAAGAAGAAGTGGTCAACACTGCTTCCTTCGTTGAAGACCTGGGTGCCGACTCCCTTGACACCGTTGAGCTGGTGATGGCTCTGGAAGAGGAATTCGAGACCGAAATCCCTGACGAAGAAGCTGAGAAGATCACTACTGTACAAGCTGCAATCGACTACGTTACTGCCCACCAGGCGTAATAGTTTGTAATCGTTGCTCGCTGTCATGGAAAAACCGCACTGCCATCATGGCGTGCGGTTTTTTCTTTAGGCCTGATGCAAAGTCGTCATTTGAAAAAAAGGAGAGTGCTGTGTCGCGTAGACGCGTCGTAGTCACCGGTATGGGTATGTTGTCGCCACTGGGCACGGATGTGCCGAGCAGTTGGCAGGGCATTCTGGCTGGCCGCAGTGGCATTGGTCTGATCGAACACACCGACCTTTCTGCCTATTCCACCCGTTTTGGCGGCTCGGTAAAGGGCTTCAATGTCGAGGAATACCTGTCGGTCAAGGAAGCCCGCAAGCTCGACCTGTTCATTCAGTATGGTCTGGCGGCAGGTTTTCAGGCGGTACGTAACTCCGGTCTGGAAGTCACCGACGCCAACCGCGAGCGTATCGGTGTAGCCATGGGCTCGGGTATTGGCGGTCTGACCAATATCGAAGAAACCAGCCGCACCCTGCATGAAACTGGCCCACGGCGGATTTCTCCGTTCTTCGTGCCAGGCTCGATCATCAATATGATTTCCGGTTTCCTGTCCATCCACCTGGGTGCACAGGGGCCTAACTACGCGATCGCCACCGCTTGTACCACCGGCACGCACTGCATCGGCATGGCTGCCCGTAACATCATGTACGACGAAGCCGACGTGATGATTGCCGGCGGTTCCGAGATGGCGGCTTGCGGCCTGGGCATGGGCGGCTTCGGCGCCTCGCGTGCTCTGTCGACACGCAACGACGAACCGACCCGCGCCAGCCGTCCCTGGGACAAGGGCCGTGACGGCTTCGTGCTGTCCGACGGTGCCGGGGCGCTGGTTCTGGAAGAGCTCGAACACGCCAAGGCTCGCGGCGCGACCATCTATGCCGAGCTGATCGGTTTTGGCACCAGCGGCGATGCGTTCCACATGACTTCGCCACCGGCCGATGGCGCAGGGGCTGCCCGCTGCATCACCAACGCGTTGCGCGATGCCAGGATCAATAGCGATCAGGTCCAGTACATCAACGCCCATGGCACCTCGACCCCGGCCGGCGATCTGGCCGAAGCCAGTGCGATCAAGTCGGTATTCGGTGATCACGCCTACAAGCTGGCCGTCAGCTCCACCAAGTCCATGACCGGTCACCTGCTGGGTGCGGCGGGCGCGGTCGAAGCGATCTTCAGCGTGCTGGCGATCAATGGCCAGGTAGCTCCGCCGACCATCAACCTCGATGAGCCTGACGAAGGCTGTGACCTTGATTTCGTGCCGCACACGGCGCGCAACATGGATATCGATGTGGTGGTGTCCAACTCCTTCGGTTTTGGCGGCACTAACGGCTCGCTGGTGTTCCGCCGGTTCGCAGGCTGATGGACAGCTGGGTCGACGGTCAGCCGGCTGACGCTTTGTCGCTGAAGGATCGCGGCCTGGCTTATGGCGATGGTCTGTTCGAGACCATCGCTGTGCGCCACGGGCAGCCATTGTTGCTGGACCGTCACCTGGCGCGCCTGGCCGATGGCTGTTCGCGTCTGGCGATTGCCACTGATCAGGAGCTGATCCGCAGCGAACTGCTGGCCTACGCCGCGGCATTGGGCGATGGGGTACTCAAGCTCATTGTTACCCGCGGCGACAGCCTTCGCGGTTACGCCCCTGATCCTTCGGCCCAGGCCCGGCGCATTCTGTTGGGCGGTCCTGCGGCTGCCTATCCTGCTGCACATGGGGAGCAGGGCGTTCGTTTGTTCCCCTGCACCACGCGACTCTCCAGACAACCGCTGCTCGCCGGCCTCAAGCACCTGAATCGTCTGGAGCAAGTTATCGCCCGTTCCGAATGGCAGGACACCGAGCATGCCGAAGGCTTGATGCTCGATCAGGCCGGGCGGGTGATCGAAGGCGTATTCAGCAATCTGTTCATAGTGCGCGATGGCGTATTGATTACACCCGACCTCAAGCGCTGCGGCGTGGCGGGGGTGATGCGGGCAGAAATTTTGTTTCAAGCCGAGTCGTCGGCAATCCCGGTGCAAATCACCGATATCCCCCTTGAACAGCTGCAATGGGCTGACGAAGTCTTTGTCTGCAACAGCGTTTATGGTATTTGGCCGGTACGCGCCTATGCTGCTCTTCACTGGCCGGTTGGGCCGCTCACCCGTAAACTCCAAACCATTGCCCGTGCGCTACTGGATGCTTGATACGTGAGACGTAAACTCTTGCTGCTGCTGGAAACCGGAGTGGTTCTGGCGGGGCTGCTGCTGGGCACTTGTGCCTGGAAAATTCATTCGGCGCTGGTACAGCCGCTGAACATTGCTCATGAACAATTGCTGGACGTGCCCAAGGGCACCACGCCAACCCGTACCCTCTATCGACTCGAAGCCAATGGCGTCATCAAGGACGCATTCTGGCTGCGCGTTTATTGGCGCTTCAACCTCGCCAGGCAGCCGCTGCACAGCGGCGAGTACCGCATGCAACCCGGCATGACCGTCGAAGGGCTGATCGAGTTGTGGAAGCGCGGGGAAATGGTTCAGTACAGCCTGACCCTGGTCGAAGGCTGGAATTTCCATCAGGTACGCGCGGCATTGGCCAGGGAAGCAAAGATCGAGCAGACCCTCAACGGTTTGAGCGATAGCCAGGTCATGGACAAGATCGGCCATGCCGGAATTTTCCCGGAGGGACGCTTCTTCCCTGATACCTATCGATTCGTGCGCGGCATGTCCGACGTCGAGTTGTTGAAACTTGCCTACGAGCGACTCGATGACGTGCTCGCCAAGGAGTGGGCGCAGCGCTCGGCAGACGTGCCGTACACCGAGCCCTATCAGGCCTTGATCATGGCCTCGCTGGTTGAGAAGGAGACCGGCGTGCCGCAGGAGCGCGGGCAGATTGCCGGGGTGTTTGTGCGGCGCATGGCCCTGGGCATGCTGCTGCAGACTGACCCGACGGTGATCTACGGCCTCGGCGACCGCTACAATGGCCGGTTGACCCGGGCTCACCTCAGGGAGTCCACGCCTTACAACACCTACATGATTGCCGGTCTGCCGCCGACCCCGATCGCCATGGTCGGTCGTGAAGCGATCCACGCGGCGCTCAATCCGGTGGATGGCACCAGCCTTTACTTTGTGGCGCGCGGTGATGGCAGCCACGTGTTCTCCGATGATCTGGACGCGCACAACAACGCAGTGCGCGAATACCAGCTCAAGCGCCGCGCCGATTACCGCTCCAGCCCTGCGCCGATTTCCGTACCCGAGACGCCGGCTGAACCGCCTGCGCCAGATGCAACCCGGGAGGCCACGGCTGCGCAGCCCGAGGCTGCGCAAGCAGAGACGCCGCAAGCTGAAATGCCGATTCCGGCCGCTTCACCGAACCCCGCTGTGCAGGACGTGCCACCAGTGCCGCCGCAAGAACCCGCGCCCGCACCTGAGGCCTCTGCACCCGATGCAGCCCCGGCCGATGCAACCGCGCCGCAAAGCCCGCAATGACTCTGATCAAGGACTGCCTGTGACTGGCTTGTTTATTACTCTGGAAGGGCCGGAAGGCGCCGGCAAAAGCACCAATCGCGAATACCTGGCCGAGCGTTTGCGCGCCGCCGGTATCGAGGTGGTGCTGACCCGTGAACCGGGTGGCACCCCATTGGCCGAGCGCATTCGCGAGGTCCTGTTGGCCCCGGTCGATGAGGTGATGAACCCGGACACCGAGTTGCTGCTGGTGTTCGCCGCCCGTGCCCAACACCTGGCACAAGTGATTCGCCCGGCGCTGGCCCGCGGCGCCGTGGTCCTGTGTGACAGGTTCACCGATTCGACCTATGCCTACCAGGGTGGCGGTCGTGGCTTGTCGCTCGAGCGCATCGCCACCCTGGAGACTTTCGTGCAGGGTGATCTGCGCCCGGACCTGACGCTGATTTTCGATCTGCCCGTGGAAGTGGGACTGGCCCGCGCGAGCGCCCGTGGTCGCCTGGATCGCTTCGAACTCGAAGGCCGGAGCTTTTTCGATGCGGTACGCGGTGCCTTTCTCAAGCGTGCCGAGGCGGACCCGGCGCGCTATGTGCTGGTCGATGCCGCGCAACCGCTGACGCAGGTTCAGCGATCGCTGGATACCTTGCTGCCACGCTTGTTGGAGTTGACTCGTGGCTGAGGCCTATCCGTGGCAGGACACGCTCTGGCAGCAACTGGCTGGCCGGACCCAACACGCGCACGCTTACCTGCTGCATGGCCCGGCCGGGATTGGCAAGCGGGCGTTGGCCGAGCGCCTGATGGCCAGCCTGCTGTGCCAGCGTCCGAATGCGCTGGACGCCTGTGGCGAATGCAAATCCTGCCTGCTGTTGAAGGCCGGCAGTCACCCTGATAACTACATCCTGGAACCGGAAGAAGCGGACAAGGCGATCAAGGTCGACCAGGTTCGCGACCTGGTCAGCTTCGTGGTGCAGACCGCGCAGTTGGGCGGACGCAAGGTAGTGTTGATCGAGCCGGTCGAGTCGATGAACATCAACGCCGCCAACGCCTTGCTCAAAAGCCTTGAAGAACCCTCCGGCGATACCGTGTTGCTGCTGGTCAGTCACCAGCCGAGCCGCTTGCTGGCGACCATCAAGAGTCGCTGTGTGCAACAGGCCTGCCCCCTGCCAAGCCAGGCCATGAGCCAGGCCTGGCTTGGCAGGGCATTGCCGGACTGTTCTGCAGAAGAACGCGTTGAATTACTGACCCTGGCGGCGGGTTCGCCATTGGCCGCGGTCAATCTGCAGGCTCAGGGCGTACGCGAGCAGCGGGCGCAGGTGGTCGAGGGCGTGAAGAAACTGCTGAAGCAGCAGCAATCGCCAACGCAACTGGCCGAAGGCTGGAATGCGATTCCCTTGCTGCTGCTGTTCGACTGGTTCTGCGATTGGTCGAGCCTGATTCTGCGTTATCAGCTGACCCAGGATGAAGATGGCCTGGGACTGGCGGACATGCGCAAGGTGCTCCAGTACCTGGCGCAGAAAACCGCCCAGGACAAAGTGCTGAATATCCAGGACTGGATTCTTGCCCAGCGCCAGAAAGTCTTGAGCAAGGCCAACCTCAATCGCGTGCTGTTGCTCGAAGCCCTGCTGGTGCAATGGGCGTCCTTGCCGGCCCAGAGATGATCGACTGCGCGTAGACTCCAGGTAACAGATCACCCGTCCCACTCATTCGATGCAAGTTGCAGACCCTTATGCTCGTAGATTCCCATTGCCACCTTGATCGTCTCGACCTAGCCGCCCACAACGGCTCCCTGGATGCCGCGCTGGATGCGGCTCGCCAGCGCGGGGTAGGGCACTTCCTGTGTATCGGCGTCAGCGCCGACAACGCCGCCGACGTTAAAGCGCTGGCCGAGCGTTACGACGATGTCGACTGTTCGGTCGGCGTCCATCCGCTGGATGTGCAGCCGGGTGCCGCGCCCGCGCTGGATTGGCTGTTGCAGGAGCTCAATCACCCGCGAGTGGTGGCGATCGGCGAAACCGGCCTGGACTATCACTACGAACCGGAAGCGGCGCAGCTGCAGCAGGAGTCCTTTCGCCTGCACCTGGAGGCCGCGCAGCAGACCGGCAAGCCAGTGATCATCCATACCCGTGGCGCCCGCGCGGACACCTTGGATCTGCTGCGTGAGGCGGCGCTGCCCCAGGCGGGCGTGCTGCATTGTTTCACCGAAGACTGGGAGATGGCCAAGGCCGCGCTGGATATGGGTTATTACATTTCCCTGTCCGGTATTGTCACTTTCCGCAATGCCGACGCGTTGCGCGATGTGGCAAGCAAGGTGCCAGCCGACCGTTTGCTGGTCGAAACCGACTCGCCCTACCTGGCGCCGATACCCTATCGCGGCAAACCGAACCTGCCGCAGTACGTGCGTGAAGTAGCGGAATTTCTGGCAATGTTGCGTGGTGAACCGTATGAGCGATTTGCCGAGCAGACCACGGCGAATTTCAGACGGCTGTTTCCATTGGCGCATGTGAAGGCGTTGGCTTGAGGTTGTAAGAAGATCGCAGGCTGCGCAGCTCCTGCAGGGGCTTTGGGTTAAATCGCAGGCAAAAAAAACCCGGGTTCTGGGGGGTGAATCCGGGTTAAGACCATTAGGAGTAAAACAAAGGCACGCGGTCCGTTGGTACCTTTATCGGCGTGACACTTGGGGGAGATGCCCCACCGACAGTTGAAGTATTGATCAGTATTGCGCCGAGTCCAGTTCGTCGGTCGCGGTTTTTAAACAAATTTGGAATACGGGCGCTTCGGAAGAGTTCTCATCAACTCGCCAGCCTGCGCGAAATGCTCATGAAACACATATATGCTCGGATGATCCGTGCATTTTTGCGCAAGTTAGGCATAATACGCGGCTTCGAATTTTGACCCCGACAGACCTTTTCTTATGCATAAAGAACCTCGTAAGGTCCGTGAGTTTCGCCGCCGCGAGCAGGAAATTCTCGATACCGCGCTCAAGCTGTTCCTCGATCAGGGTGAAGACAGTGTCACCGTCGAGATGATTGCTGATGCCGTCGGTATTGGCAAAGGCACCATCTACAAGCACTTCAAATCCAAGGCCGAGATCTATCTGCGCCTGATGCTCGATTACGAGCGCGATTTGAACGAGCTGCTGCATTCGGCCGACGTCGACAAGGACAAGGAAGCGCTGTCGCGCGCCTACTTCGAATTTCGCATGCGCGATCCGCAACGTTATCGACTGTTCGATCGCCTGGAAGAAAAGGTGGTCAAGGGCAATCAGGTACCGGAGATGATCGAGGAACTGCACAAGATTCGCGCCTCCAACTTCGAGCGCCTGACCCTGCTGATCAAGGGTCGCATCAGTGAAGGCAAGCTCGAAGACGTACCACCTTACTTCCACTACTGCGCTTCCTGGGCGCTGGTGCACGGTGCGGTGGCGCTGTATCACTCGCCGTTCTGGAGCAATGTGCTGGAAGATCAGGAAGGTTTCTTCCAGTTCCTGATGGATATCGGCGTACGCATGGGCAACAAGCGCAAACGCGATACCGACACTCCGAGCAGCTGAGTCATTCAGTTGCCTTATGGCGCCATGATATTCACGCCATGGCGCCGTGCAGCAGGAATATACTCAGGCATGGGACTTGCTAAAACTTGATTTGTGAGTCAAGTTTTAGCGGCCCGAAATTTCTTCCGCCGGAGTGATCATGATCGTTGACCGTCAAGGCAGGCGTTTTCGCAATTTGCGCATCAGCCTGACCTCAGCCTGCAATTACGCTTGTACCTACTGCGTGCCCAACGGCAAGCGGCTGGTGGCTGCGCAGGATGAGTTGTCGGCCGAGGCCATGGCACGCGGTGTAGCCTATCTGATCGAAGCGGCGGGCATCGAGCGTTTGCGCATCACCGGCGGCGAACCGCTGGTCAGCCCGAAACTCGAGGCGTTCATGACCGCGGTCGGGCAGATGGGTTTGCAAGACATCAGCCTGACCACCAACGGCCAGTTGCTGGCCAAGAAGCTGCCACTGCTGGTGGATGCCGGTATTCGACGCCTCAACGTTTCCCTCGATACCCTCGACGCCAGTGCATTCCGCAGCATTGCCCGTGGCGGTGATCTGGCAACTGTGCTGGATGGCATGAACGCAGCCAGCGCCGCAGGCATGAAGATCAAGGTCAACATGGTGCCTCTGCGCGGGCAGAACCTCGATCAGGTCATGCCGCTGCTCGACTACTGCCTGGAGCGTGGTTATGAACTGCGTTTTATCGAGTTGATGCGCATGGGCCACCTGGCCAGTGACTCCAACACCTTCCTGCAACAGTTCGTCAGCCTCCAACAGTTGCTGAGCCTGATCGGCGAGCGCTACGAGTATCTGCAAGCCGATGCGCCGGTGGATGCGACCGCGGTGCGCTACGAAATTCCGGGGCAGGGCCATTTCGGCGTGATTGCCAACGAAAGCGTGCCGTTCTGCCGTACTTGTTCGCGGCTGCGTCTGTCCTCCACGGGATGGCTGCATGGTTGCCTGTCGTCGAGCAATCGCCATTACGTCGGCGACCTGCTGGACAAGCCGCGTCACCAGGCATTGCCGGCGCTGCAGCGATTGCTGGTGAAGGCCTTGGGTGACAAGCAGGAAGTGGCGTTTTCCGGTGGTGCGACAGTCATGAAGATTATTGGCGGCTGAACTGGCCCCTTCGCGGGCAAGCCCGCTCCCACAGTGTGCGGAGTCGTTCACAAATTTTGTAATCAACTCTGATCCCTGTGGGAGCGGGCTTGCCCGCGAAGGGGCCGGTTCTGGCGACGCTGAGCATGAGCTGGCTTAAAATCTGCATCCCACGGCCATTCGCCGGTTTTCCGTCACCGGCCTCTGGAGGGTAAGGATGCGTAGCCTGGTTTTGCTGCTGGCCGTTTTGGCGCTTGGTGGCTGCATGAACGTCAGCGATATGGCCGAAGGGACTCGATACCATATGAGCGATGCAGGGTTGCTCGACCATAGCGACAGCCGCCGGGTGAACAACCTGCGCATTCAGTCCGACTCATTTGTCTACATTGCCCAGGGTGCCTTCATGCCGCCGGGCAGCGACGTGTACCCACGGCCCAACGTGATTGCCGAAGTCGCCTTCGATGGTTTTGTCGATTATTTTCCGATGGTCCGTCGCGCCCGTGTGCCGGAGGGACTCGACCAGGCCATGGTCGAGGCGCGTGACGCCGGCGCCCACTATCTGCTCTACACCCGTTTCGCCAAGTCCGACGATCGCATCGGCAACTCCGACGAGTGGCTGGATCAGGAGGCGCTGGATCGACTCGGTATCGACAGCGGCGTGATTCAAATCATGTTGATCGAGACCAGCACCCAGTATTTGATTGATACTGCGAGTATCAAGAGTCGTGGCGGTTTGCTGACGTTCCATGACAAAAAACCGGAAGACCTGATGGGCCCGCCGCTCAAGCAATATGCTCGCAGCCTGCTCGGGCTCAGCGACCAGTAATTCAAAGGAGATCGCCATGAGTGACCCGCAAAAAGCCAACGACCTGTTGGGGCAAATCCCCAAGACCAAAGGCTTGCCGCCGGTGCACCTGTGGAACCCTGATTTCTGCGGTGACATCGACATGCGCATCGCCCGCGACGGCACCTGGTATTACCTGGGTACACCGATCGGGCGCAAGCCGATGGTCAAACTGTTCTCCACCATCATCCGCCGCGACGGCGATGATTACTTCCTGATTACCCCGGTGGAAAAGGTCGGGATCAAGGTCGACGATGCGCCGTTCGTGGCGATTGCCGTGGAAGTGGAAGGCGAGGGTGAGACGCAGGTCTTGCGCTTTACCACCAATGTCGATGAAACCACCGAGGCGGGCGTCGAGCATCCGATTCGTGTGGTGATCGACCCGGTGACGCAAGAGCCGGCGCCTTACGTCCATGTGCGAACCAATCTCGAAGCGTTGATCCACCGCAACGTGTTCTATCAATTGGTCGAGTTGGCGGTCAGCCGTGAAATCGACGGGCAGCGTTGGTTGGGTGTGTGGAGCAGCGGGGAGTTCTTCCGCATCGGTCTTGAACCCTGACATAACACTCTGTGGGAGCGGGCTTGCTCGCGAATACGGTGTGTCATTCACCTTCATGATGACTGACACACCGCATTCGCGAGCAAGCCTGCTCCCACAGTGAATAGTTGCATCACTAAAAAATCGAATTGACACCCAATCATATGATGATTAGCGTGGGCACCCATCGCGATCGGCTTTGAGGTGTCCCATGTCCAGCAGTTTTCACGCCGCAACCGTCGACTGGCTGGGTTGCCGGATCGCCACGGGGCAGGTCAGCCCGGGTGAGACCCTCAAGGTCGAAGCTGATCTGGGCGAGCAGTTGGGGGTCAGTCGTACGGTCATCCGCGAAGCTATCAAGACCCTGGTCGCCAAAGGCATGCTCGAAGTCGGACCGAAGGTTGGCACCCGGGTGCTGCCGGTGCGACGCTGGAATCTTTTCGATCCACAAGTCGTCGGCTGGCTCTCGCGCAGTGGCCTGCCGGAAAACTTCGTCGACGACTTGCTCGACCTGCGCCGCACTATCGAGCCGATGGCCGTGCGCTGGGCCTGCGAGCGAGCGACGGTGGAACAGGTCGAAGCGATCCTGCTGGCCTTCAACGCGCTGGAGAGGGCGGTGGACAATGGTATCGATTACAACCGTGCCGACCGTTTGTTCCACGAGTGCATCCTCGCCGCCAGCCACAATCAATTCATCGAGCAGATGGTCCCGGCCCTTGGCGCTTTGCTGGCCGTGTGCTTCGAGGCATCGGCCGCTGACCCCGACGAACTGCGCCGCACCTTGCCGATCCACAAGGACATGGCCGAAGCCATCGCCGCCCGGGACAGTGCGCGAGGTGTCTGGGCCTGCATGACCCTGATCGACAATGCCGACCTGGCGATCAAGCGCTATTACCCGCAAGTCATGGCCGACAAAAAAGCCGGCTGAAAAGCCCCTATGTGAAAGCCAGCCTGATGGCGATTTTG
Organism: Pseudomonas sp. PDM31; assembly: GCF_019218965.1. Classification (NCBI taxonomy): domain Bacteria; kingdom Pseudomonadati; phylum Pseudomonadota; class Gammaproteobacteria; order Pseudomonadales; family Pseudomonadaceae; genus Pseudomonas; species Pseudomonas sp. PDM31. The sequence goes on from NZ_JAHUWS010000010.1 coordinate 41,123, forward strand.
TGTCAGTCGAGATTGTTGTAGCTGACACGCCATCGCGAGCAGGTTCGCTCCTACAAAAAAAACAAAAACAAGAACAAAGCAGGAGGTTTCATGACGTGGACTGCAGTAACCGGTCACCGTGCGCAGTTGGGCGAAGGCCCGTTCTGGGATGCGCCGACCCAGGCGCTGTACTGGGTGGACATCGCCGGTCGACAAGCGCTGCGCCTGATCGGTGCCAACGTGCAGATCTGGCAGATGCCGGAACACGTATCAGCCTTTATCCCCTGCGAAAGCGGCGACGCGCTGGTTACGCTGAGTTCCGGGGTATACAGGCTCGACCTTGATTCGCCTGGACTCGAACCGCGCCTGACACTGCTTTGCGTCGCCGACCCGCAACCGGGCAACCGCGCCAATGAAGCCCGCTGCGATGCCCAAGGCCGACTCTGGCTCGGCACCATGCAAAACAACGTAGGTGCCCAGGGCGAAGACCTGCCCATCGAGCGGCGTTCCGGTGGCCTGTTTCGCATTGACGGTGATGGCCGTGTCACGCCGCTACTGCGGGGCCTGGGCATTCCCAATACGCTGCTGTGGAGTGCTGACTCCACCCGCTTGTACTTTGGCGACAGCCTGGACGGCACCTTGTACCGGCATTTCATTCGCACCGATGGTGGCCTTGAACCGGCCCAGGCCTGGTTCGGCCCCCACCGACGCGGTGGCCCTGACGGTTCGGCGATGGATGCCCAAGGCTACCTGTGGAACGCACGCTGGGATGGCAGTTGCCTGCTCAGGCTGGCTCCGGATGGCAGCGTCGACCGGGTGATCGAGTTGCCAATCAGTCGCCCCACCAGTTGTGTGTTTGGCGGCAAAGACCTGAAAACCCTGTACATCACCAGTGCAGCGAGCCCGCTCAAGCATCCGTTGGATGGTGCAGTGTTAGCCATTGCCCTGGATGTTCCCGGGACACTATGTACACGTTTTTCTGGCTGAATCCCAAAATATGGGATGAGAATATATATATTGAGATTTATCGCGAGCCGGGTTTATAGTCGGCTCCACCGGTTTCACGCACTCACACTTAAAAAAACAAAACAGGTGAAGTGATGCAGCGATATTCCCCCGCACTCCATTGTGCAGTCAGTGCTTCAGCCTTTTGCGAGCTGAAACCTGTACGCGCCTGCCTGTTTTTCCCTCAACGTCTTTTCGCCGGACATCGACAGATGCCCGGTTTTCGTCGTGCTGTCGAACAGGAGTCCTGATTCATGGCTGAACCCCTTTCCTTACCTCCCGTGCCCGAGCCGCCCAAGGGCGAGCGCCTGAAAAACAAGGTGGTATTGCTGACCGGTGCTGCCCAGGGCATCGGCGAAGCGATTGTCGCGGCATTTGCCTCCCAGCAGGCCAGGCTGGTCATCAGCGATATCCAGGCCGAAAAAGTCGAAAACGTCGCGGCGCAGTGGCGGGGCAAAGGCTTTGACGTGCAGGCGATCAAGGCTGACGTGTCCCGGCAACAGGACCTGCACGCCATGGCCAGGTTGGCGATCGACCTTCACGGGCGGATCGACGTACTGGTCAACTGCGCCGGGGTCAACGTGTTCCGCGACCCGCTGGAAATGACCGAAGAAGACTGGCGTCGTTGTTTCGCGATCGATCTGGACGGCGCCTGGTACGGCTGCAAGGCGGTTCTGCCACAAATGATTGAACAGGGCATCGGCAGCATCATCAACATCGCCTCCACCCATTCCACTCACATCATCCCGGGTTGCTTCCCTTACCCGGTAGCCAAGCACGGCTTGCTCGGCCTGACCCGCGCCCTGGGCATCGAATACGCGCCAAAGGGCGTTCGCGTCAACGCCATCGCACCGGGCTACATCGAAACCCAGCTGAACGTCGATTACTGGAACGGTTTTGCCGACCCCCACGCCGAGCGTCAGCGCGCCTTCGATCTGCACCCGCCAAGGCGCATCGGTCAGCCCATTGAAGTGGCGATGACGGCAGTGTTCCTGGCCAGTGACGAAGCACCCTTTATCAACGCCTCGTGCATCACTATCGACGGTGGGCGCTCGGTGATGTACCACGACTGAACACCAGGCTTTGAGGTGTGTTTCTACGCCTGAAATCCAATCATCATACGATATGACTATTGCCTGCAATTTGTGAACGCTTTTCAAATAATGCTCTAAAAAAATAACAAAGGAGTCAGCTTATGAATCGTCGTCGTGCTATCCGTTCCCTGTGCTGTGCCGCCCTGGCGGTCACTGCGGTCAGCCTGAGCAGCACACTGCTGGCGGCCGAAGAAGTGAAAATCGGTTTTCTGGTCAAGCAGGCGGAAGAGCCCTGGTTCCAGACTGAATGGGCATTCGCCGAAAAGGCCGGTAAGGAAAAAGGCTTCACCCTGATCAAAATCGCAGTGCCCGACGGCGAGAAGACCCTCTCTGCCATTGACAGCCTGGCGGCCAACGGTGCCAAGGGCTTTGTGATCTGCCCGCCCGATGTGTCCCTGGGCCCGGCGATCATGGCCAAGGCCAAGCTCAACGGGTTGAAAGTGATCGCCGTGGATGATCGCTTTGTCGACGCCAGCGGTAAATTCATGGAAGACGTGCCGTACCTCGGCATGGCCGCCTTCGAAGTCGGCCAGAAACAGGGTGCCGCCATGGCCACCGAAGCGAAAAAGCGCGGCTGGGACTGGAAAGACACTTACGCCGTGATCAACACCTATAACGAACTCGACACTGGCAAGAAACGCACCGACGGTTCGGTCAAAGCCCTCGAAGACGCCGGCATGCCCAAGGACCACATCCTGTTCTCGGCCCTCAAAACCCTCGACGTTCCGGGCAGCATGGACGCCACCAATTCGGCGTTGGTGAAGCTGCCGGGCGCGGCGAAGAACCTGATCATCGGCGGGATGAACGACAACACTGTGCTGGGTGGGGTGCGCGCCACCGAAAGCGCCGGTTTCGCGGCGAAGAACGTGATCGGTATCGGCATCAACGGCACTGACGCCATCGGCGAGTTGAAGAAACCCGATAGCGGCTTCTTCGGCTCGATGCTGCCAAGTCCGCATATCGAGGGTTATAACACCGCAAGCATGATGTACGAGTGGGTCACCAAGGGTACGGAGCCGGCGAAATACACCGCCATGGATGACGTGACGCTGATCACCCGCGACAACTTCAAGCAGGAACTGGAAAAGATCGGCCTGTGGAACTGAGGGACGGTTGATTTCAGCGGCGGCCTCGGCGACGGGGTTGCCTGATCTGCGAAAAGAGGTGGGGTTATGCACGCGCAATCAAAAACACAACATCACAACTGCAGTGGCAGCTTGCGCTTCAACGGGATCGGCAAGACCTTTCCCGGGGTCAAGGCGCTCGACGGCATCAGCTTCGTCGCCCATCCGGGGCAGGTTCACGCCCTGATGGGCGAGAACGGCGCAGGCAAATCGACGCTGCTGAAAATCCTCGGCGGTGCCTATACACCGAGTAGCGGTGCGCTGCAGATCGGCGAACACACGATGGACTTCAAGTCCACCGCCGACAGCATCGGCAGCGGCGTCGCGGTGATCCACCAGGAGTTACATCTGGTGCCGGAAATGACCGTGGCGGAGAACCTGTTCCTGGGGCACCTGCCGGCCCGTTTCGGCCTGATCAATCGAGGTGCCCTGCGTCAGCAAGCCCTGGCTTGTCTCAAGGGCCTGGCCGAGGAAATCGATCCCCAGGAAAAAGTCGGGCGCCTGTCCCTCGGCCAGCGGCAACTGGTGGAAATTGCCAAGGCATTGTCCCGAGGCGCCCATGTGATCGCCTTCGACGAACCGACCAGCAGCCTGTCGGCGCGGGAGATCGAGCGCTTGATGGCGATCATCGGCCGACTGCGCGACGAAGGCAAAGTGGTGCTGTACGTCTCCCATCGTATGGAAGAAGTGTTCCGCATCTGCAACGCGGTGACGGTGTTCAAGGACGGCCGCTTCGTGCGCACGTTCGAGGACATGAGCCAGCTGACCCATGATCAACTGGTCACTTGCATGGTCGGTCGCGACATCCAGGACATCTACGACTATCGGCCTCGCCAGCGGGGCGCCGTGGCACTCAAGGTCGATGGCCTGCAAGGGCCGGGCTTGCGTGAGCCGGTGAGCTTCCAGGTGCACAAAGGCGAAATTCTCGGGCTGTTCGGTCTGGTCGGCGCCGGCCGCACCGAGCTGTTGCGCATGCTCAGCGGGCTGGAACGCAATAGTGCCGGACGTCTTGAACTGCGCGGCCATGAACTGAAACTGCGCTCACCCCGGGACGCGATTGCCGCCGGCATTCTGTTGTGTCCCGAAGACCGCAAGAAAGAGGGCATCCTGCCCCTGGCGAGCGTCGCCGAGAACATCAACATCAGCGCACGCGGTGCCCATTCCAGCTTCGGCTGCCTGCTGCGCGGCCTGTGGGAGAAGGACAACGCCGATCAGCAGATCAAGGCTCTGAAAGTGAAGACGCCCAATGCGGCGCAGAAAATCATGTACCTGTCCGGCGGCAATCAGCAGAAGGCCATTCTCGGCCGCTGGCTGTCGATGCCGATGAAAGTCCTGCTGCTCGACGAACCCACCCGTGGCATCGACATCGGCGCCAAGGCCGAGATCTACCAGATCATCCATAACCTGGCCGCCAGCGGCATCGCGGTGATCGTGGTGTCCAGTGACCTGATGGAAGTCATGGGCATTTCCGACCGCATCCTGGTGCTTTGCGAAGGCGCGTTGCGTGGCGAACTGAGCCGCGACCAGGCCAATGAATCCAACCTGCTGCAAATGGCTTTGCCGCGCCAACGCGCTGACGGCGTGGCGAACTGAGGGGTGACTATGATGACAATCCAAAACAACACATTGCCGGCGACTCGCAAACCTCTGGACCTGCGGCGTTTTCTCGATGACTGGGTAATGCTGCTGGCCGCGGTCGGGATCTTCGTCGCCTGCACCTTGCTGATCGACAACTTTCTTTCGCCGCTGAACATGCGTGGCCTGGGCCTGGCGATTTCCACCACCGGCATCGCCGCCTGCACCATGCTGTATTGCCTGGCATCCGGGCATTTCGACCTGTCGGTGGGCTCGGTGATCGCCTGTGCCGGGGTCGTTGCAGCCGTGGTCATGCGCGACACCGACAGTGTGTTTCTCGGTGTCAGTGCAGCCCTGGTGATGGGCCTGATCGTGGGACTGATCAACGGCATCGTGATTGCCAAGCTGCGGGTCAATGCGTTGATCACCACACTGGCGACCATGCAGATCGTGCGTGGTCTGGCTTACATTTTCGCTAACGGCAAAGCGGTGGGGGTGTCACAGGAATCGTTTTTCGTCTTCGGTAATGGCCAGTTGTTTGGCGTGCCGGTGCCGATCCTGATTACCATCGTCTGCTTCCTGTTTTTCGGCTGGCTGCTCAACTACACCACCTACGGGCGCAACACCATGGCCATCGGCGGCAACCAGGAAGCGGCGCTGCTGGCCGGGGTCAACGTGGACCGGACCAAGATCATTATCTTTGCCGTGCACGGCGTGATCGGCGCGCTGGCCGGGGTGATCCTGGCCTCGCGCATGACGTCCGGCCAGCCAATGATCGGCCAGGGTTTCGAACTCACAGTGATCTCGGCCTGCGTGCTGGGCGGGGTGTCGCTGAGCGGCGGGATCGGCATGATCCGCCATGTGATTGCCGGTGTGTTGATTCTGGCGATCATCGAGAATGCGATGAACCTGAAGAACATCGACACGTTTTATCAGTACGTGATTCGCGGTTCGATCCTGTTGCTGGCGGTGGTGATTGACCGTCTCAAGCAGCGCTGACAATTATTGCCCGCAGGAGCGAGTTTGCTTTCGAAAAGGCTCGCTAAGCCGGCACTTGAATCAGCTTCGGTGCCGACCTGCATTCTATTGGCTGATCCCACCTTCTTTGCCCGAACTGTCGGTAGTGGTCGAACCGAGTCCGCCTTGGGTGGGTGTTTTAGTGTCCGGTAGATTCATGCCGCCCTGGCGACCAGGATCATTGCCCTGATCCCGTGGGTCGTTGCCGGTGGACGGTGGCAGGCCGCTGTCGAGGCCTGAACCGGTATGGGTCACGGGGGCGCTCTGGATAGCCGGAGCTTTGGGGTTTGCCACTGGATTGGTGGGGCCGGTGCTGGAGCCAATGTTCCCGGCGTAGGCACCGGAGGCCAACAAGGCGGTGAGGGCGAGGGCGGTCAACCTGGACAGGATCATGGTGTCGTCTCCAGCGAGTAGAGTGCTTAGTTGATTAGTCCGCCCCCGAATTGCATGGGTGCCAGACGTGCGACGAACGGCTTGGTATCAGGCTTGTGTGGCTCTGCGGCGGAGGTCCTCTATGGCGAGGAGCTCACTGTGGCGAGGGGGCTTGCTGTGGCGAGGGGGCTTGCCCCCGCTGGACTGCGCAGCAGTCCCCTTCCATGATCGGCGCCATCCAGATATTGGGGGTTGCTGCGCAACCCGACGGGGGCAAGCCCCTCGCCACAGTGAGCCCCCTCGCCACAAATCCCGTGCCGACTTAGTATGGCGTTTTCAATTTTGACAAGGCACGTCCATGACGATCGAAATCCGCCCGGCGACCCCCAGTGACGCGCCGCAAATTCTCGCGTTCATCACTGAACTGGCCGACTACGAACGTGCCCGTCATGAAGTCATCGCCAGCGTCGCCGACATCGAGCGCAGCCTGTTCAGCGAAGGCGCTACTGCCCATGGCCTGATCTGCCTGCGCGACGGTCTGCCGATCGGGTTCGCGGTGTTCTTCTTCAGTTACTCCACCTGGCTGGGGAGCAACTGCCTGTACCTTGAAGACCTCTACATCACCCCTGATCAGCGCGGTGGCGGGGCGGGCAAGACCTTGCTGCGGCATCTGGCGAAAATCGCCTGCGCCAATGATTGCGGGCGCTTTGAGTGGAGCGTGCTGGAGTGGAATACCCCGGCCATCGACTTCTACAAATCCCTGGGCGCGCAGCCGCAGGAAGAGTGGGTTCGCTATCGCATGGATGGCAAGGTCCTTCGCGAGTTCGCAGACGGAAATTGAACCGTGATATTTCGCTGTAAACCCATTCCGTAGGAGCTAGCTTGCCAGCGATGGCGGGCTCAAGAGCAATGCAGCCCTTGAGATTGAATCGCCAGCACGTCGGCTCCTGCAGGGCAATGTACGCTTTGAATATCGCAGAAATCGACGTCTGCGATTTTTTTTGCCTGAAATCTATTAATCCCAATATGTGGGAGTGATATTTATATATTGAGATTTCGGCGCATCAGGGTTTATAGTCCGGCTCACTCACTGCCAAAAACCAAAACAGGTGAAGCGATGCGGGCGCAATTGATCGCGCTGGATTGGGGGACAACCTCATTACGTGCTTACAAACTGGCCGAAGGTGGCAAGGTGCTCGAACAGCGTTCGCTGTCGTCGGGAATCATGCAACTGCCCAAGGTGCCGCGAATCATTGCCGGTCGGGAATGCACCGACGGTTTCGAACTGGCCTTCGATGAGGCATGCAGCGACTGGCTCGACGCGCAACCCGGCTTGCCGGTGATTGCCTGTGGCATGGTCGGCAGCGCCCAGGGCTGGCGCGAAGCGGCCTACCGCGATACACCGGCGAACGTCGCCACGCTTGGTACGTCCCTGCAAACCGTTCGCAGTATTCGTGGAATCGATGTGCACATCGTGCCGGGGGTGATTCAACGTTCGCGTCTGCCGAATGTGATGCGTGGCGAAGAAACCCAGGTGCTCGGCGTGCTGCAAAATCTGCCGGGCGAGGCGGGCGAGGCGGGCGAGGCGGGCGAGGCGGGCGAGGCGGGCGGGGATCTGTTGATCGGCCTGCCGGGCAGTCATTCGAAATGGGTGGAAGTGGCCGACGGCTGCATCGTCCATTTCGATACCTTCATGACCGGCGAAATCTTCGCCGTGCTCAGCGAGCACAGCATTCTGGGGCGCACCCAGCAGCGTAGCGCGACCTTCGATGGCGACGCTTTTGATCGCGGTGTACAGGTGGCGTTATCGGCGGACGGTGAAATCGGTCCGCTGTCGACCCTGTTCAGCGCCCGCAGCCTGGGCCTGACCGGCGAACTGAGTGCCACGGCGCAAGCCGACTACCTGTCCGGGCTGTTGATCGGCCACGAGTTGTCGGCCCTGGCCTGTGCTCAACGGCGCCGGCGCAACAGCGTGCACCTGCCTTCGATCATCCTCATCGGTAACGCCCAACTCTGCGCCCGCTACAGCCGCGCGCTCGACGCTTGTGGCTTTGCCCGGGTGACCCTGGCCGAGCAGGCCACCGAACACGGATTGTGGCAACTGGCGCTCGCCGCCGGTCTGATCACGCTCACCCTGTCCCGTTAATCCTGACTGGAGGTCTGACATGCTCAAACAAGCCCTGGCGCAAAACGGTCTTATCGCGATCTTGCGCGGCCTGCGCCCACAGGAAGCGGCGGCCATCGGCGAAGTCCTGTACGGCGCCGGATTTCGCGTCATCGAGGTGCCGCTCAATTCCCCTGAGCCGTACGAAAGTATTCGCATCCTGCGTAGCACCTTGCCCGCCGATTGCCTGATTGGCGCCGGCACGGTGCTGACGCCGGAGCAGGTCGGGCAAGTGAAAGCGGCGGGCGGTCAGGTGATCGTCATGCCACACAGCGATCCGCAAGTATTGCGCGCGGCGAAGGCCGCCGGACTGTACCTGTCGCCGGGTGTCGCCACGCCGACCGAAGCCTTCGCCGCACTGGCGCTGGGCGCCGATGTGCTGAAGATGTTTCCGGCCGAGCAGATGGGGCCGGCAGTCGTAAAAGCCTGGCTCGCGGTGTTGCCCGCCGGGACGACTCTGGTGCCGGTCGGCGGCATCACCCCGGACAACATGCAGGTCTTTATCGAAGCAGGCGTCAAGGGTTTCGGTCTCGGATCCGGCCTGTTCAAGCCGGGAATGACGCCGGAGCAAGTGGCGGCCAATGCCAAGGCCTACGTCGCTGCATGGAACGCTCTGCGTTAAGACTTTTTCGGCGCCGAGCGCGCTGCATCCAATAAGAGAGCCAAAGATGAAAATCACTAAACTGACCACCTTCATCGTTCCGCCGCGCTGGTGCTTCCTCAAGGTCGAAACCGATGAGGGCGTGACCGGTTGGGGCGAGCCCGTGGTCGAAGGCCGCGCTCATACCGTCGCAGCGGCCGTTGAAGAATTGTCCGACTACCTGATCGGCAAAGACCCACGCAATATCGAAGATATCTGGACGGTGCTGTACCGCGGCGGCTTCTACCGGGGTGGCGCGATTCACATGAGTGCCCTGGCCGGTATCGATCAGGCGTTGTGGGACATCAAGGGCAAGGCGTTGGGGGTGTCGGTCAGTGATCTGCTCGGTGGTCAGGTGCGCGACAAGATTCGTGTGTATTCATGGATCGGTGGCGACCGCCCGGCGGACACGGCACGGGCTGCGAAGGAAGCGGTGGAGCGTGGTTTCACTGCGGTGAAAATGAACGGCACCGAAGAGCTGCAGTTCCTCGACTCCTTCGAAAAAGTAGACCTGGCCCTGGCCAACGTCGCCGCCGTGCGTGATGCGGTGGGGCCGAACGTGGGCATCGGCGTCGACTTCCATGGCCGGGTGCACAAGCCCATGGCCAAGGTGCTGATGAAGGAACTCGATCCGTACAAACTGATGTTCATCGAAGAGCCGGTGCTCAGCGAAAACTACGAAGCACTGAAAGAACTGGCGCCACTGACCAGCACACCGATTGCGCTCGGTGAGCGCTTGTTTTCCCGTTGGGATTTCAAGCGTGTACTCAGCGAGGGTTACGTCGACATCATCCAGCCCGATGCGTCCCACGCCGGCGGTATCACCGAGACCCGCAAGATCGCCAACATGGCCGAAGCCTACGACGTCGCGCTGGCGCTGCATTGCCCGCTGGGCCCGATCGCCCTGGCGGCCTGTCTGCAACTGGACGCGGCCTGCTACAACGCGTTCATCCAGGAGCAGAGCCTGGGCATCCATTACAACGAAAGCAACGACCTGCTCGACTACGTCAAGGACCCACGGGTGTTCGACTATGACCAGGGCTTCGTGAAGATCCCGAATGGCCCGGGCCTGGGTATCGAGATCAACGAGGAATACGTGATCGAGCGCGCCGCCGTCGGCCACCGCTGGCGCAACCCGATATGGCGCCATGCCGATGGCAGTTTTGCCGAGTGGTGAGTTCTCCCTGATCAACCACCAATCCCCTGTGGGAGCCAGCCTGCTGGCGATTCGGTAGGCACATTCAGCATTGATGGTGACTGACACACCGCCATCGCCAGCAGGCTGGCTCCCACAGTTGATCTCCATGGACAAGGAGATCTGCGTTTCACCTCGACCTCAATAAACATAAAAAGAGGCACTTCCTCATGCAACCGCAAACCCTCACTGGGCAGGCGTCGTTGGTGGCGCCCAGCCGCAAGCGTTTTTTCATCATGGTCCTGCTGTTCATCACCGTGGTGATCAACTACCTGGACCGCAGCAACCTGTCGATTGCCGCCCCTGCGCTGACCAGCGACCTGGGGATTGACCCGATTCATGTCGGCCTGATCTTTTCCGCGTTCGGCTGGACCTACGCCGCCATGCAGATTCCTGGCGGCTGGCTGGTGGACCGAGTGCCGCCGCGCATTCTCTATACCGCTGCACTGCTGCTGTGGTCGATTGCCACGGTGATGCTCGGTTTTGCCGCCAGCTTTATCGCGCTGTTCGTGCTGCGCATGGCGGTGGGTGCTCTGGAAGCGCCGGCTTATCCGATCAACAGCCGCGTCGTCACCACCTGGTTCCCCGAGCGCGAGCGCGCCACGGCCATCGGTTTCTACACCTCCGGGCAGTTCGTTGGTCTGGCTTTCCTGACACCGGTTCTGGCCTGGCTGCAACACGAATTCGGCTGGCACATGGTGTTTGTCGCCACCGGCGCAGTGGGCATTCTCTGGGCGGTGATCTGGTACGCGGTGTATCGCGAGCCACGGGATTTCAAAGGTGCCAACGAGGCAGAAATCGACCTGATCCGCGAAGGCGGCGGGCTGGTGGATATTCAGGCCGAGCAAGCCAAAGTCAAAGCCAAATTCAGTTGGACCGACCTGGGCATTGTCCTGACCAAGCGCAAGCTCTGGGGTATCTACCTCGGCCAGTTCTGCCTCAACTCGACCCTGTGGTTCTTCCTGACCTGGTTCCCGACCTACCTGGTGAAATACCGCGGCATGGACTTCATCAAGTCCGGCTTGTTGGCGTCACTGCCGTTTCTCGCGGCGTTCGTTGGCGTGCTGTGTTCCGGGTTCTTTTCGGACTTGCTGATCCGCCGCGGCTATACAGTAGGGTTCGCCCGCAAATTACCGATCATCAGTGGCCTGCTGATTTCCACCTCGATCATCGGCGCCAACTTTGTCGAGTCGACGCCGCTGGTGATCGCCTTTCTCGCGCTGGCGTTCTTCGGCAACGGCCTGGCTTCCATCACCTGGTCGCTGGTATCGACGCTCGCCCCGGCACGTTTGCTGGGACTGACCGGTGGCGTGTTCAACTTCATCGGCAACCTGTCGGCCATCGCTACGCCTATCGTCATCGGTTTCCTCGCCAGCGGTGATTCTTTTGCCCCGGCGATCACCTATATCTCGGTGCTGGCGTTGATCGGTGCGCTTTCCTACATCTTGCTGGTGGGCAAGGTCGAGCGTATCAAGTTGTAGTCGCGGCACGCGGGCGACCATAATGCCGCCCGTTCACTCGCTCATCGGTAAAGGCTGGATATGCAGGAAGACGCCCCAAAAATCGCCAAGGACGCCGCGCCGACCGGTACCCAGACCCTGCTTCGCGGTTTGGGTGTGGTCCAGGCCGTGGCCAGTGGCGCCCGCGATCTCAAAGAGATAGCCCGGTTGATCGGAACCACGCGCAGCACTACCCATCGCCTGGCCAGTTGCCTGGTGGAGGAGCGTTACCTGCGGGTGGTGCCGCAGGTGGGTTACTTGTTGGGGCCCAAGCTGATCGAACTGGGTTTCCAGGCACGCGAAGAGCTGCCGTTGGTGACCCTGGCCGGGCCTTATCTGGATGAGCTGTCGGCGTTGACTGGCGACACTATCCACCTGGCGATTCGCGAGGGCGACGAGGTGCTGTACCTGCACAAGAATCCGGGGCGCAATGGCCCGGAAATGCGTTCGCGGGTTGGCCATCGCATGCCGTTGGCGCGTACCGGTATCGGCAAGGCATTGATGCTCGATGATTCGCCGCAGGAGTGGCAGCGGCTGTACGAAATCAGCCTGCCGGTGGGTGGGAAAAATCTGTTCTGGCCGCAGCACCCGGAGCAATCCTGGGAGCAGTTCCAGCAGCGCATGGTCGAGTATGTGGCCGGCGGCTACGCCTTCGACCTGGAAGACAACGAACCGTCGATCCGCTGCGTGGCGGCGCCGATTCGTGACGCGAGCAAGCGCATCGTGGCCGCCATCAGTATCGCCAGTACCGTGCCGTACATGCCGCTGGAAAAAATGGCCGAGCTGATTCCGTTGATAAAGGGCACTACGGCGCGTCTATCGGCAGAACTGGGTCTCAAGCTTTAAACACAACCCAATGTGTACAAGCGGGCTTGCTCGCGAATGCGGTACTTCATTCAACACTGATGTCGACTTATACATCGCATTCGCGAGCAAGCCCGCTCCCACATCGGCCGTGTTGTGCCCTGAATTGCGGGCAACAAAAAGGCCCCCATTCGGGAGCCTTTTCGATGTTTCGGCGTTCGGCTTACATGTTCGGGTAAGTCGGGCCGCCAGCGCCTTCCGGCGTCACCCAGGTGATGTTCTGTGCAGGGTCCTTGATGTCGCAGGTCTTGCAGTGAACGCAGTTCTGGGCGTTGATCTGGAAGCGCTTCTCGCCGTCTTCCTTGGTGATCACTTCGTATACACCGGCCGGGCAGTAGCGCTGGGCTGGTTCATCGTACATTGGCAGGTTCTTGCTGATCGGGATGCTCGGGTCGGTCAGCTTCAGGTGGCAAGGCTGTTCTTCTTCGTGGTTGGTACCGGAGATGAACACCGAGCTGAGTTTGTCGAAGCTGATCTTGCCGTCCGGTTTCGGATAGTCGATCTTCTTGCAGTCGGCGGCGAGCTTGAGGCACGCGTAATCCGGCTTGGTGTCGTGCAGGGTGAACGGCAGTTTGCCGCCGAAGATGTTCTGGTCCAGCCAGTTGAAACCGCCACCGACGATCGCGCCGAACTTGTGGATCGCCGGGCCGAAGTTGCGGCTGGCGAACAGTTCTTCGTGCAGCCAGCTGTTCTTGAAGGCGTCGACGTAGGAGGTCAGCTCTTCGGTACCGTCCTTCTCGGCGAACAGCGCGTCGGCTACCGATTCAGCGGCGAGCATGCCGGACTTCATCGCGGTGTGGCTGCCTTTGATCTTGGCGAAGTTCAGGGTGCCGAGGTCGCAACCGATCAGCGCGCCGCCCTTGAAGACCATCTTCGGCAGCGAGTTCAGGCCGCCCTTGCAGATGGCACGGGCGCCGTAGCTGATGCGCTTGCCGCCTTCCAGGTACTGCTTGAGTACCGGGTGATGCTTGAGGCGCTGGAACTCGTCGAACGGCGACAGGTAAGTGTTGCTGTAGGACAGGTCGACGATCAGGCCCACTACAACCTGGTTGTTTTCCAGGTGATAGAGGAACGAGCCGCCGGTGTTCTCGGTGCCCATGATGTCCATCGGCCAACCGGCGGTGTGCACTACCAGGCCTGGCTGGTGCTTGGCCGGGTCGATTTCCCAGATTTCTTTCAGGCCGATGCCGTAATGCTGGGCGTCGGCATCGCTGGCGAGGTTGAAGCGCTGGATCAGTTGCTTGCCGATGTGGCCACGGCAGCCTTCGGCGAACAGTGTGTACTTGCCACGCAGTTCCATGCCCGGGGTGTACAGGCCTTCTTTCGGATGACCTTCGCGGTCAACGCCCAGGTCGCCGGTGATGATCCCTCGCACCACGCCGTTTTCGTCGATCAGCGCTTCCTGAGCGGCGAAGCCCGGGTAGATTTCCACGCCCAGGTTCTCGGCCTGCTGGGCCAGCCAGCGGCACAGATTGCCCAGGGAGATGATGTAGTTGCCTTCGTTGTGCATGGTCTTGGGCACAAAGAAGTCAGGAATTTTCTGCGCGCTTTCGGCGTTTTTCAGCACGAAAATGTCATCGCGGGTGACCGGCGTGTTCAGCGGAGCGCCGAGTTCTTTCCAGTCCGGGAACAGTTCGTTCAGGGCCCGTGGTTCGAACACGGCACCAGAAAGGATGTGAGCGCCGACTTCGGAGCCTTTTTCGACCACGCAGACGCTGATTTCCTTACCGGCTTGCGCGGCTTTCTGTTTCAGGCGGCAGGCAGCGGAAAGGCCAGCGGGGCCGGCACCGACGATGACCACGTCGAATTCCATGTATTCGCGTTCCACAGGCTATCTCCTACTCAAGGCTCAACAGTTTTTTTCTAATTTTGGAGTTTCGGTGTCGCATCCTTGAATCCCGATGTAACGTCGGGAGAGGACAATCGAGTGACCACCTTTCTCTTTGGGTGGCGCATTATATCTACACCACTCCCAGCGTCCAATACAAACGTTTGTTTGAATTGCCTCAAGGCCAGAGAAATCAAAGTCACGCGCCGTATGAACGGCTATTTTGGCGTATTGACCGGAATAGGCGTTCCGGTCAAGATACGGGCGGTTTTGCGCTCGCCGTAGGCTGACTGTTGGTTTCAAGAGCACCTCTAAAGACAGGGCGATGGCAGTAGAAGTGATGCGCAGTGCAGCTCGGACTCGCAGTTTACACGCCGCGATAAGGAATGACTCGATAGTCACCACTGACGAACGGTCATCAACGTCATGCGCGATGGTCACTTGACACTGTGCCGGCGTTTTTGGAGGTGCCCTTGCGCCCGATGAGTATCAACCGCCAGGTTCGCCTAGGCGACTTTCTTTTCACCGGAGAGTAACGAGGAATCCATGAAGGTTCTTGTAGCTGTCAAACGCGTTGTGGATTACAACGTGAAAGTTCGCGTCAAGGCGGACAATTCCGGCGTCGATCTTGCCAACGTCAAGATGTCGATGAACCCGTTCTGCGAGATCGCCGTGGAAGAAGCCGTACGCCTGAAAGAGAAAGGCGTTGCGACTGAAATCGTCGTCGTCTCCGTCGGCCCGTCCACCGCTCAAGAGCAACTGCGCACCGCGCTGGCTCTGGGTGCTGACCGCGCCATCCTCGTCGAGTCCGCCGAAGACCTGACCTCCCTGGCCGTTGCCAAACTGTTGAAAGCTGTAGTCGACAAGGAACAGCCTCAGCTGGTGATCCTTGGCAAACAAGCGATCGACAGCGACAACAACCAGACTGGCCAGATGCTCGCTGCACTGAGCGGCTACGGTCAGGGCACGTTCGCTTCGAAAGTCGAAATCAGCGGCGACAGCGTAGCTGTAACCCGCGAAATCGACGGCGGCGCGCAGACGGTTTCCCTGAAACTGCCGGCCATCGTCACCACCGACCTGCGTTTGAACGAGCCGCGCTACGCGTCCCTGCCAAACATCATGAAAGCCAAGAAGAAGCCTCTCGAAGTGCTGACTCCGGACGCTTTGGGCGTTTCCACCGCCTCCACCAACAAGACTCTGAAAGTCGAAGCGCCTGCTGCACGCAGCGCGGGTATCAAGGTCAAGTCTGTTGCTGAGTTGGTCGAGAAACTGAAAAACGAAGCGAAGGTGCTTTGAGCTAAGGAGCCGAAATGACAATCTTGGTTATTGCAGAACACGACAACAAAGTGCTGGCCCCGGCCACGCTGAACACCGTTGCCGCCGCCGCCAAAATCGGTGGTGACATCCACGTTCTGGTTGCAGGCCAGGGCGCTGGCGCCGTGGCTGAAGCCGCTGCGCAAGTGGCTGGCGTGAGCAAAGTATTGGTCGCTGATAACGCCGCCTACGCTCACCAACTGCCGGAAAACGTCGCTCCTCTGGTCGCAGAGTTGGGCAATGGCTACAGCCACATCCTGGCTGCCGCCACTTCCAACGGCAAAAACATCCTGCCGCGCGTTGCCGCTGCACTGGACGTTGACCAGATCTCCGAGATCATCTCGGTAGAAAGCGCTGACACCTTCAAGCGCCCGATCTACGCTGGTAACGCCATCGCTACCGTTCAATCGAACGCTGCAGTGAAAGTGATCACCGTGCGTGCCACCGGTTTCGATCCGGTTGCCGCTACCGGTGGTTCGGCGGCTATTGAAGCCGTTGGCGCTGCCCACGACGCTGGTATCTCCAGCTTCGTCGGCGAGGAACTGGCCAAGTCCGATCGTCCGGAACTGACCGCTGCCAAGATCGTCGTTTCGGGCGGTCGCGGCATGCAGAACGGTGACAACTTCAAACACCTGTACGCTCTGGCCGACAAGCTGGGCGCTGCCGTGGGTGCTTCGCGCGCCGCGGTCGACGCAGGTTTCGTACCTAACGACATGCAGGTCGGTCAGACCGGCAAGATCGTTGCTCCACAGCTGTACATCGCCGTCGGTATCTCCGGCGCGATCCAGCACCTGGCCGGCATGAAAGACTCCAAGGTGATCGTCGCGATCAACAAGGACGAAGAAGCGCCGATCTTCCAGGTGGCCGATTACGGCCTGGTGGCGGACCTGTTCGAAGCCATCCCTGAGCTGGAGAAGCTGGTTTAAACCGGCTGCTTCACTTATAAAAGAGCCCGACCGTCTGGTCGGGTTTTTTTTTGTTTTTTTTACCCTGTAGGAGCGAGCAGGCTCGCGATGGACGTCAACGATGACGCGGGGAACCTGGATAAGCGCGGTGCATTTGACACCATCGCGAGCCGGCTCGCGCCTACAGGGGATATAAACGGTCTGAACGGGAGCGTGTTGCTATGGATTTGCGTCGTGTATTTGGCTGGTCATTACTCCTGGGTTTGACGATATTTCCAGCACTGTCCGGTGCAGCAGGCAAGTGCGAACGCCTGGTGGTCACCGGCAGTCCGGATGCGCCACCGTACCTGTGGCAAGACCCGCAGAATCCCAGGCACCTGATCGGTGCCAGCGCCGATCTGTTGCAGCAGGTGGCGGGGGAGTTGGGGATCAAGGTCCAGATGCTGTATGCCGGCAAACGCTCCCAGGCCCTGGACGAAGTGCGCAGCGGACGCATGGACATGCTGGCCGACGCGCCATTGACGGTCAGCGCACTGGAATCGCTGGACTATATTCATCCACCGTTGCTGGAAAACGATTATCTGGTCTGGACTCGCAAAGACTCGTCACTGGTCTACAGCGACGCCCAGGACCTGCACGGTCACCCCGGCGCGCTGTCGGATAAGTCTCGATTGACCTCGCAATTCGGCACTTTCGCCGAGCAGCAATTGACCCTCGCACGTACGCCAAACCTTACCCAAGCCTTTCAGAAATTGCTCTTGGGCGAAGTGGAATTTGTCCTGGCCGGGCGATACTCCGGCATGGCGACTGCACAGACACTGGGCATGGCCAACGACCTTGTTGCGCATCCTCAACCGGTCGACCGGCCGGGCCTGTTCCTGGCGATTTCCCATGACTCGGCCTGCAACGATCCGTGGTTGCGCGGACAGTTGGCCAAAAAGATGACAGAATTGCCCGCGTCCGGACTGACGGAAGCCGTGTTGCAACGCAACATCGAGCTGTGGAAAGCGCAACAACAGACGCCTCGGCAGCTGCCCGCCAGTACCCCAAAACAGTAGGGATTTTTAGTGAGTATTCGACCTCTTTTCGCTGCCATGGCCGTTCTGGCCCTGACGGGTTGTGCAAGCGATCCGGCGCCCAATGAACAGATGCGCCTGACCGAACAGGCACTCGAACAAGCCAGGGCCGTGGGCGCCACCGTAGACGATGTGCCGGAAATGAAACTGGCTGAAGACAAGTTCAAACGTGCCCAGGGCAACATGAACGATCAGTCCTTCAAGAACGCGCGCATGCGCTCCGAGCAGGCCGAACTGGATGCCCGCCTGGCTGAAGCCAAGGTGCTCACGCTCAAGAGTGAAGAGCAGTTGACTCTGCTCAACACCCGCATCACCCGACTGCGCAAGCAAGTGGGAGATGCCCAATGAGCCTAAGGAGCAAAGCCCTCGGCGGTTTGATTGTGGCAGGTTGCGCCAGCCTTTATGGTTGCGCCGGGCAGCGCAGCGAGACCGCCTTGCAGCAGGCCGGTGCCGAATTCCAGACGGTCAAGGAAGATTCCAATGTGCTGCGTATCGCGCCTAAAGACGTGATTCGCGCCGGTGAATCCCTGGCCCGGGCCGATCGTCTGTCCAGCTATTGGGGCAGCGGTTCGGACGTGGTGCACTACGCCTACCTCAGCCAGCGTTACAGCGAGATTGCACGCGAGCACACCAACCAGGTGCTCAACGAAGAGCGCGCGGCGAAGCTAGAACTGGAGCGCCAGCGCCTGCAACTGGCCTTGCGCGAATCCAAGCTGGCCAGCGTGCAGCAGCAAGGCAAATGGCTCGAAGAACAGATTCTCGCCTTGACCACTGCCCAGACTGATCGCGGCCTGGTGATGACCCTGGGCGATATGTTGTTCGATACCGGCGAGGCGGAACTGAAGAGTTCGGCCAATCGGGTGGTGTTGAAGATCGTGCAGTTCCTGCAGCTCAATCCCAAGCGTGTAGTGCGCATCGAAGGCTATACCGACAGCACCGGGGGCAAGCAGGAGAACCTCAAGTTGTCCAAGGCCCGGGCGCAATCGGTGGCGGACGTGTTGATGGATCTGGGTATTGATGACAAGCGAATCCAGGTTGAAGGTTATGGCGATGAATACCCGGTGGATGCCAATGCCACTGAAAGGGGCCGTGCACAGAACCGTCGGGTGGAAATTGTGTTTTCCGACGAACAAGGCCAGCTAGGCGCTGCTCGCTAAGAGTTGCGTCACTGGAAAACCCGGCCTGTCATGCAGCGCCGGGTTTTTTTGTGCCTGGCAAATGTTTCGCAAAACAGTACAGATCTTGCTGACACTGCACTGTATGGTCGACTATTGTGGTAACTGTCCCAGTACACTTCTAAACTGTTCCGGTATTGTTTATACAAGAATAAAATGCCCGTGAAACCGAGTGCTGCGTCATGACCAATCTTTTGCTCTACCAACGTATTGCTCAGCAACTGGCCGAAGACATCCGCCGTGGGGTCTATCAGCCGGGCGAGCGCGTGCCTTCGGTGCGCAAGATGAGTTCGCAGCTGAATGTCAGCCATGCCACGGTATTGCAGGCGTATGCCAACCTCGAGGACCAGGGGCTGATCCGTGCCCGGCCGCAGTCGGGTTACTACGTACACCAGACGCCGGCCCTGACCGCGCCGACGCCCGACATCGCCCGGGTCGAGCGCCCGGGGCTGGTGACCCGCAGCAGCATTATTCAACAAGTACTGGTCGAATCCCGTCGCGAGGGCGTCTTCCCTTTGGGCGCGGCAGTGCCGAGTGTCGATTATCTGCCAGTACGCGCCTTGCATCAGCAATTGGCCAAAGTCACGCGCTTCCATAGCCCGCGGGCGTTCAGCTACATGTTCAGCCCGGGTTTCGAGCCTTTGCGTCGACAAGTGGCGATCCGCATGCGCGACGCCGGTGTGGTGGTCGACCCGTCGGAGGTGGTGATTACCCACGGCTGTGTCGATGCCCTGCAAATGTCATTGCGCGTTCTGACCCGACCGGGCGATCTGATCGCAGCCGAATCACCGACCTATTACGGCTTGCTGCAACTGGCCGATCTGCTGGGCCTGAAGGTCATCGAGATCCCCAGCGATCCAGCCACCGGCATGAGTCTGGAAGCCTTGCAGCTGGCCGCTAACCAATGGTCGATCAAGGCGTTGGTGCTGACCACGCGCCTGAGTAATCCCTTGGGCGGTACCATGCCCGAGGAGCGGCAGAAACAGTTGCTGCGCCTGGCGTCGGATTTCGACATCCAGATCGTCGAGGACGATATTTACGGCGAGTTGATGTTCGAACAGGGGCGTACCAAGTCGCTCAAGGCCTATGACCGGCTGGATCGGGTGATTTATTGCTCCAGCTTCTCCAAAACCCTGTCGCCAGGGGTACGGATCGGCTGGATGATTGCCGGCAAATACCAGCAGGAAATTCAGCGCCTGCAGACCTTCAGTACTCATTCTGCGTGCAGCGTGACCCAGATGGGCATCGCGGCCTATCTGGAAAATGGCGGGTACGACAGGCATTTGCGCTTTATTCGCCAGGAATACCGGAAAAACCTCAGCGCCTTCCAGTTGGCGGTGCAGCAGCACTTCCCGGAAGGCACGCAGATGACCCGGCCCACTGGCGGTTTCATTCTGTGGGTCAGTTTGCCCGGGCGGGTCAATACTCAGGAACTGCACGTGCGCGCATTGCAGCAGGGCATCAGCATTGCGCCGGGGCTGATTTTCAGTAATACCGAACAGTTCAATCACTGTATCCGGCTCAATTGTGGCATTCCATGGAACCGTGAAGCCGAACGTGCATTGATGACCCTGGGCATGCTGGCCACGCAGCTCTGCCAAGAGGTGGCAGCCGGGTTGTAATGGGTATGGGGATGTTTCCCGCGCTTGTCTTGTTGGCGGCAAAGGGTGAGCATATACGCCTCTGCCGTTTGTACCGTTGGGTCCATGAAACAGTTTTTTTCTGTCGCCTGGCTATTGACCTGCCTGTTTGTCAGTGTCCAGTCGGCAACCGTCATTGCCGCTTCTGCGCAGGAAAAACCTGCCAGCGGCAGTCTCCAGGCCGTGCCGAAAAATGATCCGTCGGGGCAAAAAGCCACCGAGGTGAAAAAAACACCTGCGCCGGTGAAAAAGCGCCCGCCCATTGCCGCCAAATCGAAACCGGCCAGTGAGGTCGTGAAAACCGAGATCCCGTCAGCCCACCTGGATCTGCGCCTGCCCAAGGGCATGGTCGACGAGTTGAAGCCGGTCGGCACCGTGCCATTGCCCAAGCGCGAACCCTTGTTGCCACCGATGTTCGGTGACAAGAGCAGCGACAGTCCTTTCCAGCTCAATGGACGATTGCTCAGCAACGAAATGCAGCTGCAATTGCGCAATGAGGAACGCCGGGACGTTGAGGGCGCGGCGCTGGATTTCGAATTCAAACAGTAATCCATCCCGATTCGCGACCCGCAGGGTAGACGCTTTGTCGGAGACTGGCCGGTCACACACCTTTGTGCTGAAAAACCCGCCAGCGGGTAATTTAAAACAACTGTTTTAGCGGGTACTCTGTGTCACCTCTATTAACACATTGCTCGTCGCGAGGAGCTTGTCGTCATGAAATGCCGTGAGGGCTGTGGCGCCTGTTGCATTGCCCCTTCCATCAGTTCACCGATTCCCGGCATGCCCAACGGCAAGGCGGCCGGAGAGCGCTGCCTGCAGTTGTCGGCCGAAAACCTGTGCAATATTTTTGGCCAGCCGGAACGGCCGACGGTGTGTTCGGCGTTCGACGCCGACCCCGAGGTCTGTGGGAGCAGCAGTGAAGAAGCCATCAGGCTGATTGGCTGGTGGGAGCAAATGACGGCGGCGTGATGTGTGGGCTTGCACCTGCGATCACCTGCGAAACACCTGAAGGTGTTCGCCGGTGCAAGCCCAACGAACGGAACTTCAACAATAAGGAATAACACTATGGGTTCGCTGCATCGTATTGCTCTGTTGTGTGGCTTGACGGCTGTGCTGGCCACCTCGGTCGCCCAGGCCGAAGACTGGAAAGTCGCCAAGAACGAAGACGGCATCAAGATCTCCCTGAGTGAAGTGGCCGGGTCCGATTACAAGGCCTACCAGGGCGTGACGTTGATGAAGACCACCATGGCCAAGCTGCGCGCGTTGCAAGAGGATGTGTCGGGAGCCTGCGCCTGGATTCACGAATGTAAAACCCAGAAGCTGCTCAAGCACGAAGGTGATCAGAGCTGGACCTACACCCAGTTCAATACCCCGTGGCCCGTCACTCCCCGCGATTCGGTGATGCACATCACCACCGTCGAAGGCGCCGACGGCAGCCTGACCCGCAAGCTCGAAGGTGTACCCAAGTACCAGCCTGAGGAAAAAGGGTTTGTCCGCGTGGCCAAGGTCGAAGGTTTCTGGAAGTTCGTACCCAAGGGCGATCAGATTGAAGTGACCTATCAGGTGCACACCGAGCCTGGCGGCAGCGTGCCGTCGATGGTGGCCAACAAGTTCGTGGTGGATGCGCCATTCAATACCTTGAAAGCCCTCAAGGAACGCGCCGAGAAGTAACGGCGGGTTTTTTGAACAGGCTTGAGCGGATGCCTCGAATGTTTCGGGGCGTTTTGCATACAGGACTGCGCTTTTATTTTGTTTCCGAATTATTCGTTGCACAGAATTTTCACCAGCCCTCCAAGACAATTCCCCGCGCTCCTGCAATCTGCCGTGCATTCCAGTGACCTGGATGAAAGAACGGCAGGGGAGGGAGTAATCAATGGCAATGCTGCCGTTGATCGTGCAACATTTGTGCTCCGCGCAAACCCCGCAGCCAGGTAATGGCCAAAAGAGGGTAAGGCGCAGCTGTATTTTTGAAACTTCAACTTCCAATGGGTCCTAAAACGACATGGCAATCCCGGACGCCCTGAATCAGCAGCGAGCTTCTAATCGCCTGCTGCAACCGACCGTCAAATCACATCTGGCCTACACGCTGTTGTGTGCCCTGGTCATGATGGTCATGTTCAGCCTGCTGCGCGTCGCGCTGCTGGTCTACAACCGCGAAATGATCCTCGACACACCGGCCTCGACCTTTTTCGAAGCGTTCGCCAACGGCTTGCGTTTCGACCTGCGTCTGGTGGTCTACCTCAGTATCCCGTTGCTGTTGTCGCTGTTCAGCGTCCGGGCCATGGCAGCGCGCGGTTTTTTCCGCTTCTGGCTGACGGTCGTCTCCAGCATCGCGCTATTCCTGGGCCTGATGGAGATGGACTTCTACCGCGAGTTCCACCAGCGCCTCAACGGCCTGGTCTTCCAGTACGTCAAGGAAGATCCGAAAACCGTGATGAGCATGCTCTGGTACGGTTTCCCGGTAGTCCGCTATCTGCTGGCCTGGGTCGTAGGCACCTGGCTGCTGAGCATGGCATTCAAGGGTGCCGACCGTGCGACCCGTCCCCGCGGCCCGTTCAGTGGCGGCAGCATCAGCACACGCCAGGTTGCCCCGTGGTATGCGCGCATCGGCGTGTTCGTGGTTTGCCTGCTGATCTGCGTGGTCGCCGCCCGTGGCACCCTGCGTCAAGGCCCGCCACTGCGCTGGGGTGATGTCTACACCACCGATTCGAACTTCGCCAACCAGTTGGGCCTCAACGGCACACTGTCGCTGGTTGCGGCGGCCAAGAGCCGAATGTCCGAAGATCGCGACAATATCTGGAAGGCCACCCTGCCGCAGCCGCAAGCCCAGCAAGTGGTGCGCGACCTGCTGGTGATGCCGGACGACAAGCTGGTGGATGCCCAGACCGCAGCAGTTCGCCGTGACTACACGCCGCCGGCCGACAAGACCCTGCCGATCAAGAACGTCGTCGTGATCCTGATGGAAAGCATGGCCGGTCACTCGGTGGGCGCACTCGGCGGGCCGGGCAACATCACGCCGTACCTCGACCAGTTGTCCAAGGAAGGCCTGCTGTTCGACCGCTTCTTCTCCAACGGTACCCATACCCACCAGGGTATGTTCGCGACCATGGCCTGCTTCCCGAACCTGCCGGGCTTCGAATACCTGATGCAGACCCCGGAAGGCAGCCACAAGCTGTCCGGCCTGCCTCAGTTGCTCAGCGCCCGTGATTTCGACGATGTGTATGTCTATAACGGCGATTTCGCCTGGGACAACCAGTCGGGTTTCTTCAGCAGCCAGGGCATGACCAACTTCATCGGGCGTAACGATTTCGTCAACCCGGTGTTCTCCGATCCTACCTGGGGTGTGTCCGACCAGGACATGTTTGACCGTGGCCTGGTGGAGCTGAAGAAGCGTGAAGGTGGCAAGCCGTTCTATGCCTTGCTGC
This sequence comes from Pseudomonas sp. PDM31, assembly GCF_019218965.1. Classification (NCBI taxonomy): domain Bacteria; kingdom Pseudomonadati; phylum Pseudomonadota; class Gammaproteobacteria; order Pseudomonadales; family Pseudomonadaceae; genus Pseudomonas; species Pseudomonas sp. PDM31. Next base: position 65,014 of record NZ_JAHUWS010000010.1, read on the forward strand.
AAACCCTGTCCAACCACACGCCATACGCCTTGCCGACGCCATTGCCGGTCGAGCGCGTGACCGATCGTGGCAGCCTGAATGAACACCTTACCGCCATGCGTTACTCCGACTGGGCGCTGGGTCAGTTCTTCGAGAAGGCGCGCAAGGAACCGTACTTCAAGGAAACCCTGTTCGTCATCGTCGGTGACCACGGTTTTGGCAACGAGCGCCAGATCACCGAAATGGACCTGGGCCGCTTCAACGTGCCGATGCTGTTGATCGCCCCGGGCGTTCAGGAAAAGTTCGGTCAACGTGATCATACCGTGGGCACCCAGATCGACATCGTGCCGACCATCATGGGGCGCATTGGTGGTGAAGTTCGTCATCAATGCTGGGGCCGCGACCTGCTCAACCTGCCTGAAGGCGATGTCGGTTTCGGTGTGATCAAACCGTCCGGCAGCGAGCAGACCACGGCCATTCTCACGGCGGACCAGATTCTTGTGCTGCCCAAGGACAAGGACATGGCACCCAAGTTGTATCAGTACGAGTTGGGCGCCACGCCGCGCACCGAGGTCATTGCCGATCCTGCGCGCATAGCCGAGTTGAAACTCAAACTCGAAGCGTTCCTGCAAACGGCGACCAAGAGCTTGCTGGACAACACCGCCGGTGTGGTTGACGGCACGCCCGACTAAGCGTTCCGGCAGCGAGGAGCAAATGGGCTGATACCTGCCCTTCAAGCCTCGCTGCGGATCCCGGGCAGCAAAAAACAGAATCCGATGCCACAGGCATCGGATTTTTTTTATGCGTCGCGGGTGCTCAAGGGCGTAATCGAGGGACCTACCTGTCAGGTTTGACAGTAGACAGCTTTGTGCAAAGTGCGTTTTATGACGCAGCCCAGTGCCTGATTCAGCGTTTGCAAGAGTGACGTTAGAGCGGGCCGCGTAGCAAGGATGAGTGAGGCTTGCGTCATGAATAAGTCTGTCGGGATGGGGCGTGCGCTATGGCTCGTGGTGGCGCTGGGCGCAAATATCGTCCTGTTGGTTTCCTCCATGTCGGAAGTATCACCGGTGCAGCCTCCCTGGTGTCCTGCGCCAGCCCATGAATCAGGCAAGGTCTATGACCAGGTGCAACAAGCAGAGCGCTCCGACCCGCCAATGGAGTGCTGGAGCGATGAATACGATCCGGCGCAATATCCTGACAGTTGGCAGTGGTGTCGGCGCATAACCAGCGAGCCACTTCTGGCAAGCCGGCAAAGATGCCTGAAAAGATCCCGGTGACAAAAAACTTCAAAAAAAATGCCAGTCAGGTTATCTGACTGGCATTGAGTCTTGCGCGCTTGAGTGGGTCTTTTACATCTTCATATCTTGCCGAGCAGTAACAGGATCAGTATCACCACCAATACCACGCCGATAATACCGGACGGGCCATAACCCCAACTTCTGGAGTGCGGAAAGACCGGTAAACCGCCGATCAGTAACAGGATCAGAATGATCAGAAGAATTGTGCCCATGTCTATTTCCTTGTTGAAAGTGTTCGGGAAAGTTTTCGCCTTTTACTGTCAGCAGGAATGAATAAAATTCGCGCTGCCTAAAAATTCCGACTGGTGCGAAGCCAAGAAAATTCCATGTTTTTTTACTGTTTTTCGAAAAACACATTATTTCCTTTTGGCAATTTGAACGGCGCTCTTTCCCATTCAGGGGGGCTGTGGCTATCGCGCAGTTTGCCTGGGCCATTCAGCAATCTGATGGAGCGTGGGTCCGGCAATATCCTTCGCTACACTCGACACATCTTCCCCGGAACAACAAGGCTGTTTGCTATGCAAAATCGCATGATGATCACTGGTGCGGGCTCGGGCCTGGGGCGCGAAATCGCGCTGCGCTGGGCACGTGAAGGCTGGCAGCTGGCCTTGTCGGATGTCAGCGAGCCCGGTTTGCAGGAGACGCTGAAACTGGTTCGCGAAGCCGGCGGCGACGGCTTTGTCCAGCGCTGTGATGTACGTGATTACAGCCAGCTGACAGCGTTTGCCCAGGCCTGTGAAATCAAGCTTGGCGGTATCGATGTCATCGTCAACAATGCCGGCGTGGCCTCGGGCGGGTTCTTCAGCGAACTGTCCCTGGAGGACTGGGACTGGCAGATCGCGATCAACCTGATGGGCGTGGTCAAGGGGTGCAAGGCGTTCTTGCCACTGTTGGAAAAAAGCCAGGGCAAGATCATTAACATCGCGTCGATGGCCGCTCTTATGCAGGGGCCGGCAATGAGTAACTACAACGTGGCCAAGGCCGGTGTGGTGGCGCTGTCGGAAAGCCTGCTGATCGAGCTGGCACATCAGGAAATAGGCGTGCATGTGGTTTGCCCATCGTTCTTCCAGACAAATCTGCTGGATTCCTTCCGCGGCCCGACGCCGGCCATGAAGGCTCAAGTCGGCAAATTGCTGGAAAGTTCACCCATCAGCGCTGCCGATATTGCCGACTACATCTATCAGCAGGTAGCCGCCGGCGAGTTCATGATCCTGCCGCACGAACAGGGACGCATGGCCTGGGCGATCAAGCAGAAAAACCCACAATTGCTGTACAACGAAATGACCGTCATGGCCGACAAAATGCGCGCCAAGGCCAAGCAGACCGCGAGCTGATCTTGCCCGCCGGCAGCGCTGTCGTTAGGGTGGCCGTCATCGGTCATCCTCGCGAGGCGCTTGCATGCTCAACTATCTGTGGTTCTTTCTCGCGGCGCTGTTCGAAATTGCCGGTTGCTTCGCCTTCTGGATGTGGCTGCGTCAGGGTAAAAGTGTGTGGTGGGTGCTGCCGGCGCTGTTCAGCCTGACCTTGTTCGCGCTGTTGCTGACTCGTGTCGAGGCGACCTATGCCGGTCGGGCCTATGCCGCTTACGGTGGCATCTACATCATCGCTTCGATCGGCTGGCTGGCACTGGTCGAACGCATTCGTCCGCTGGGTTCGGACTGGCTCGGCATGGCGCTGTGTGTGATCGGGGCGGGCATCATCCTGTTCGGACCGCGGTTCTCTGCGTCCTGACTCAACCTTCGTGTCAGATCTTTCCTTCAGAGGGGCGAGTCATCGTTGTAGGGAAGGACTGATTTGCTGCCGTTGCATTGTAGGGACGCCGCACACGGGGCATCTTCAAGGGCCGGTAACCCCTGAAGGACACAGACAATGCTCGTACTCACCCGCGTTGTAGGCGAAGTGATTTCCATCGGCGACAACATTTCCTTGCGCGTTCTCGCTGTAAACGGCAATAGCATCCGTTTTGGCGTCGAAGCGCCTCGAGACGTCAGTGTGCACCGCTCCGAGATTTACGATCGCATCCAGGCCAAGCTGGCGAAAACCAAGGAGGGCTGAGATTGTCAGTCGAACAGGTGCTTGGGCACATCATGCTTGAGCATCAGCTGGCACTGCTCGCTTTCCGGGTCGAAAACAATCAGTGCCTGGCCTTTGGTCAACGCCTGGCGCACGCGTAGCACGCGGGTTTCCAGTGGTGTGTCATCACCATTGTCGGTGCCGTCACGGGTCACGAAGTCCTCGATCAGGCGGGTCAGGGTGTCGACTTCAAGTTGGTCGTGGGGGATCAGCATAGGCACCTCGCTAAACAATCGCGCGATGCTACGGCGAAAGCCCCATGACGGCTACCCAAGATTCCCCAAGCACCTGCACAGGTGTTGTGTTTATTCAGTCAGCGGTTGGGTCATTCAGTTATCTGACCGCTGCCCTACCAGGCTGTCCACGGGCGGCACCCGCGTGTCGCTTTCCATCTGCGTGTCATGTTCGAGCTGATGACTGAACCGATCCAGTGATCCCTTGGCCGGTTGTGCATCGCTGGCGAACACCGGCGGGCTGAGAATGTAGGCGCCGAGCAGGCGGCTCAGGGCTGCGAGACTGTCGATGTGGGTGCGCTCGTAGCCATGGGTGGCGTCGCAGCCGAAGGCGAGCAGGGCGGTGCGTATGTCATGGCCGGCGGTGACTGCCGAGTGCGCATCGCTGAAGTAATAGCGGAACAGGTCGCGACGCGCCGGCAATTCGTTGTCACTGGCCAGGCGCAGCAGGTGCCGCGACAAGTGATAGTCATAGGGGCCGCCGGAGTCCTGCATGGCAACGCTCACCGCGTGTTCACTGGAGTGTTGGCCGGGCGCGACCGGCGCGATGTCGATGCCGACGAACTCGCTGACGTCCCAAGGCAGTGCAGCCGCTGCGCCACTGCCGGTTTCCTCGGTGATGGTGAACAGTGGGTGACAGTCGATCATTAGCTCTTCACCGCTGTCGACGATGGCCTTGAGCGCCGCCAGCAGCGCTGCCACACCGGCTTTGTCGTCCAGGTGACGGGCGCTGATATGACCGCTTTCGGTGAACTCCGGCAAAGGATCAAAGGCGACGAAATCGCCGACACTGATGCCCAGGGAATCGCAATCGGCGCGGGTGGCGCAATAGGCGTCCAGGCGCAGTTCGATGTGATCCCAACTGATCGGCATTTCATCGACGGCGGTATTGAACGCATGCCCGGAAGCCATCAGCGGCAACACGCTGCCACGGATCACGCCATTATCGGTAAACAGACTGACCCGACTGCCCTCGGCAAAGCGGCTCGACCAGCAACCGACCGGGGCGAGTGTCAGGCGCCCGTTGTCCTTGACCGCGCGTACCGCCGCGCCGATGGTGTCGAGGTGGGCGGAAACGGCGCGATCGGGGCTGTTTTTCTTGCCCTTGAGCGTGGCGCGGATGGTGCCGCGGCGGGTCATTTCAAAAGGAATGCCCAGCTCTTCCAGGCGTTCGGCGACGTAGCGCACGATGGTGTCGGTGAACCCGGTCGGGCTGGGGATGGCGAGCATTTCCAGCAGGACTTTTTGCAGGTAGGCAAGATCGGGTTCGGGAATATTATGGGTCATGGAAACTCCTGATGAGTTGAGGCCACCGATGGTTTCGATGAGGTGAATCTTTGTCGTCCGGACTGGCCCTTCGCGGGCAAGCCCGCTCTCACAGGTTTCAGCGGTGGACACAAAATTTGTGCGCGGCGCCGATCACTGTGGGAGCGGGCTTGCCCGCGAAGGGGCCAATCCGGACACCACACAACTACAAAACCGCTGGCTGGCTATGGGGAAACAACAAATCCACAAACCGCTCCGCCGTCGGCTGCGGTTCGTGGTTGGCCAGCCCGGCGCGCTCGTTGGCTTCGATAAACACATACTCCGGCTGATCGGCGGCTGGCACCAGCAGGTCGAGACCCACCACGGGAATGTCCAGCGCCCGCGCTGCGCGTATCGCCGCGTCCGCCAGGGCCGGATGGAGGATCGCCGTCACGTCCTCAAGAATCCCGCCGGTATGCAGATTGGCCGTACGCCTTACGAACAGATGCTCACCGGCCGCGAGGATGCTGCTGTAGTCGTACCCGGCCGCATGCAAGGTGCGCTGGGTTTCATGATCCAGCGCGATTGTGCTTTCGCCGCCGGTAGCCGCCTGGCGCCGCCGGCTCTGGGCTTCAATCAGGGCGCCGATGGTGTGTTGGCCATCGCCGATCACTTCGGCCGGTCGACGAATCGCTGCGGCGACCACTTCAAAGCCGATCACCACAATCCGCAGGTCGAGGCCTTCGTGGAAGCTTTCCAGCAGCACATGGCTGTCGAACCCTTGGGCAGCGTCGATGGCTTGCTGGACCTCCTCGATGGTTTTCAGATCCACCGCCACCCCTTGTCCCTGTTCGCCATCCAGCGGCTTGACGACCACGCGCTGGTGCTCGTCAAGGAACGCCAGGTTATCGTCGGCGTTACCTGCCAGTTGCTGGCTTGGCAGGTTCAGGCCCGCGGCCTTGAGCACCTTGTGGGTCAGGCTCTTGTCCTGGCACAGGCTCATGCTGATGGCGCTGGTCAGATCGCTGAGGGATTCGCGGCAGCGCACCCGGCGCCCGCCATGGCTGAGGGTAAACATTCCGGCTTCGGCGTCATCGACCTGCACATCGATACCGCGCCGATGAGCTTCCTCGACGATGATCCGCGCATAGGGATTGAACTCCGCTTCAGGGCCCGGCCCCAGAAACAGTGGCTGGTTGATGCCGTTCTTGCGCTTGATGGCGAAGGTCGACAGGTTGCGAAAACCAAGCTTGGCGTACAGGCTTTTCGCCTGGCGGTTGTCGTGCAGTACGGAGAGGTCTAGATAGGCCAGGCCGCGACTCATGAAATGCTCGATCAAATGCCGCACCAGCACTTCACCGACACCCGGCCGAGCACACTGCGGGTCGACCGCCAGGCACCACAGGCTACTGCCGTTTTCCGGATCGTTGAACGCTTTGTGATGATTGAGCCCCATGACGCTGCCGATGACCGCGCCGCTGTCTTCGTCTTCGGCCAGCCAGTACACCGGGCCGCCCGCGTGTCGCGGGGTGAGCAGGGTGGCATCGATAGGTAGCATGCCGCGCGCCTGGTATAGATGATTGACCGCCTGCCAGTCTGCTTCGCTTTGTGCACGGCGAATGCGGAACCCGCGAAACACCCGGGTCGCCTGACGGTAATCAGTGAACCACAGGCGCAAGGTGTCGGACGGGTCGAGGAACAGTTGGGCCGGCTCCAGCCCCAGCACTTGCTGCGGCGCGGCGACATACAAGGCAATGTCGCGTTCGCCGGGCTGTTCGTTGAGCAGTTCCAGGGCCAGGCTCGCCGCGTCTGCGAAGGTATGGCCAATCAGCAGCCGGCCCCAACCGCAATGCACGGCAATCGGCGCCGCGCCGAGTTCACTGCCGTCTTCGGCCAGGCGCGCCTGCAGGCGCTCGTAGGAGGGTGTCTGGCCGCGCAACAGGCGTTGGTTGATAGCCGTGGCGTGAGGTTTCATTGATCAGATTCCTTGTTCACTGAGCCACAGATTGAGGGCCGCCAGTTGCCACAGCTTCGAGCCACGCAACGGCGTCAATTGACCTTGCGGATCGGTCAGCAGACGGTCGAGCATGGCCGGCTTGAACAGGCCGCGATCCTGGCTCGGATCGAGCAGGAGTTCACGCACCCAATCCAGGGTGTCGCCCTGCAGATGCTTGAGACCCGGCACCGGGAAGTAACCTTTTTTGCGGTCGATGACTTCACTCGGAATCACCAGGCGAGCGGCTTCCTTCAGGACTTGCTTGCCACCGTCCGGCAGCTTGAATTTGCCCGGCACCCGCGCCGACAACTCCACCAGCCGGTAATCGAGAAACGGCGTGCGCGCTTCCAGGCCCCAGGCCATGGTCATGTTATCGACGCGTTTGACCGGGTCATCCACCAGCATCACCGTGCTGTCCAGACGCAAGGCCTTGTCTACCGCGGCGTCGGCACCTGGTTGGGCGAAATGCTCTTTGACGAAGTCGCCAGCGGCGTCATTGGCCATCAGCCATTTCGGCTGCACGGTGGCGGCGTATTCGTCGTAACTGCGGTCGAAAAACGCTTCGCGGTACGCCGCGTACGGATCGCTGGCACCGTCCACCTGGGGATACCAGTGGTAACCGGCGAATAGCTCGTCCGCACCTTGGCCGCTTTGCACCACCTTGCAGTGTTTGGCCACTTCCCGGGACAACAGGTAGAAGGCGATGCAGTCATGGCTGACCATCGGTTCGCTCATGGCGCGGAACGCCGCCGGCAATTGCTCGATGATTTCTTTTTCGTCGATGCGCAGTTGGTGATGCCGGGTGCCGTAGTGTCTGGCGATCAGGTCCGAATACTGGAACTCGTCACCGCGCTCGCCACCGGCATCCTGGAAGCCGATGGAAAAGGTCGACAGGTTGTCCACGCCGACTTCGCGCAACAGGCCCACGAGCAAGCTGGAGTCGACGCCGCCCGACAACAGTACGCCGACATCCACCGCCGCCCGTTGGCGGATGGCTACCGCGTCGCGGGTGCTGTCGAGCACGCGGTCGCGCCAGTCTTCGAGGGTCAGATTCATCTCGTCGGCATGTGGGCCGTAGGGCAGGGTCCACCAGGTTTTCTGTTCGGTACGGCCGTCGGCTTCAATGCGCATCCAGGTGGCTGGCGGCAGCTTTTCGATACCTGCCAGCAGGGTGCGTGGTGCCGGAACCACCGCGTGGAAATTCAGATAATGATTGAGGGCCACCGGATCAAGGATCGGGTTGATATCGCCGCCCTTGAGCAGCGCCGGCAGCGCCGAGGCAAAGCGCAAGCGCTGGCCGGTGCGTGACAGGTACAGCGGCTTGACGCCGAGCCGGTCGCGGGCGATGAACAGGCGCTGGGCATCGCGCTCCCAGATGGCAAAGGCAAACATGCCGTTGAGTCTGGGCAGCAACGCTTCGCCCCAGGCGTGATAACCCTTTAGCAACACTTCGGTGTCACCACCGGAATAGAAGGCATAACCGAGCGCTTCAAGCTCGGCGCGCAGTTCCGGGAAGTTGTAGATCGCCCCGTTGAAGGCCAGGGACAAGCCCAGTTGGTTGTCGATCATCGGCTGCGCCGAGCCGTCCGACAGGTCCATGATTTTCAGGCGCCGGTGGCCCAGGGCGATCGGTCCCTGGCTGTGAAAGCCCCAGGCGTCGGGGCCACGAGGGGCCAGGTGATGGGTGATTCGTTCAACTGCCGCGAGGTCGGCAGGTTGATGATCAAAACGTAACTCGCCAGCTAATCCGCACATAAATTCCTTACCGGTTTTTCCGTTGGGGAGGGTCAATCGCTGCCACGCCAAAACGGCGGGCACTCAGAAACTGACCCGGCTGATTGCTCGGAGTTTTATATCGATCGGTTATAAGCAGCTGTGACGGACGAATGGCAGGCAATGCTCAAACGAGTGTTGAAGTGGCGGTAAATAATGCTGCGATGCATGGGAATAGTTGCTTGGATGCGCGCGAATCGGACCCGGTATTCGAATTATTCATCGGCGTTCGCAAGCATTAGGCTGACAGATTCTGGACGCAATAAGGACATTGCACATGCTGCCTACCGCAATCACGGCACCCGCTGTCGTTACAGTCACTTCCGAACAACGCCTTGAGGCTTTACTGCTCCATACGGCTGACCTGGACAAAGCCCAAGCTCTACAGCAATCCATTCCCCAGTGGCTGATCGCGGCCGACCTGAGCGTGGTGCAGGGCCTGAAGACCGCGCTGGAACAGAGTCAGCCTTGTTACACCAAGGCCACGCAAGTACTCGCAAGACTCAAACCGCTGGATGAGTTCTGCAAGCAGGAACTGACGAGTAAGCTCAAGGAAAAGTGGAGCACCGAGGTCGACGTCGAGCGTGACACCCTGGAGATCATCAAATCGAAGTTTAACTCGACAGGGCTGGCTCCTATCGGTTTCCTGGAAGGGACCACCACCACATCCCGCAGTCTGCTTCAGGCTGCAATGGAGAACTTCACATCCGCGGAAACCAGGACTGGAGGCATCCCCACGCAGTCGTTGATAAAAATCAACGATCAGCCCCAGTCAGGCTCGCAAATCACCCCGGGCAATTTCGCCACGCTTTGCCGTGAGCTTGATCTCGGTACCCGCTACCAGACTCACATCAATGACGTTCTGAAACTGCCGGCCAAACCTGTCGCAGATGCCCCCGTCGATGTTCGCGCGTCCACCAGCGATATCCGGCAACTGAAGCTGCTGGACATGCAAGTCGCTGCTCATATCGCCTACCTGAAAAAGCACATCAGCAAAGATGCGTACACCATGCTGTTGAGTGTGATCGAACAGAATCTCCCGGCGGCGCAATGCACAGAGGCGCGCTTTGATGGCGCTGCGGTGATCTGGCAAGGCTTGACGGTTCACGACTGCTGCATTTGTAGCGCGCTGATATTCAGCAAGGCGTCGATCGATACCGCCCCCTTGGCCAAGTGTGTTGTGTATATGCCGAACGAACCCCGGCGCCCCTTGTATGAGTACCCCTCTCTGAAGGATTTCAACGACTATCTCGAGCTCCACTTGCAAAGCAAGAGTTACAAAAAACACTTTGTCGAGCATTACCTTCCTGGTCCGGACAAGAGCGATTTCTTCACTCATTTCAACAAAGACCGCAAGTTAGGCACGCTCGTCGCCATGCCTGTCGACACTGGCGTGGCAGACTTTTTGTTCAGTGCGTTTCTCAGCAAAACCCAGAAGGACGCGCGCAACCTTGCCGTACCGACGGCGGATGTCGATGAGCAGCAACGGGAAAAAAATATCCAGGCATTGCTGGATGCAGGCTTGTTACTGCTCAATGCCGCCGCGTTTTTTGTGCCGGTGATTGGTCAGGTGATGTTGACGGCGGCGGTGGTCGAAATCGTCAGTGAAGTCTATGAAGGTGTGCAGGACTGGTCGCACGGCGAGCATCATCAAGCACTGTCGCATCTGCTCAATGTGGTGGAAAGCCTCGCGCAAATGGCTGCCTTTGCGGCAGGCGGCAAGATCGTTTCGGCAGCCATCAGCAAAGGCGTGAAAGAACAGGCGGCATTCTTCGACGGCTTCGAGGCAGTGACCCGCGCTGATGGTAAAGCGAGGCTTTGGAAGCCGGACCTTGAGCCCTATCGGCAAGCCTCGACGCAGGCCGCGGACTTGCAGGCGGATTCGCAGGGCATCTACCGCGATGGCGAGCTCACATCGATCAGCCTGGATGGGGCCAGCTACCGCGTTTCCCGCAATGCTGCGCAGCAGACATGGCAGATCAACCATCCCGGGCACTCGGACAGATTCCAGCCAGCCATCGAAAGAACCTTGGAAGGCGGCTGGCGGCATGCCTACGAGCATGCCCATGAATGGCCTGACGGCGCTTACGCGCTGCGGCGTACGGCTCCGCGCCTGAGCGATCTGGGTGACGATCTGACGGCGATTGCCGACATCACTGGAATGTCACCCGCCAGCTTGCACCGTTTGCACGAAAGCAACCTCAATCTGCCGCAGCGGTTCAATGATTGCGTCGAGCGTTTCAGGCTGAACCGCAGAGTCAACGCGGTAATCAGTGCCATGGAGCAGGGCGAGACCGCGAACACGGACTATGTGCAGGAGCAATTGCAGACCTTGCCAAGGTTGCCTGGCTGGCCAGCGGAGCGCTTCATTGAAGTGCTCGGAGAAGGAGAAGGAGAAGGAGAAGGAGAAGGAGAAGGAGAAGGAGAAGGAGAGGCGAAAGGGAATGTCTCACGCTTTCCGCAAACCGCGTCAGCGGTTGATAAGGTTAACTGCCTGGAGGTTACCCAGGCGGAACTTGACTCGGGTCGGTTGCTCGATAGGGTCATCAGTGACCTGCACGAGAATGACGTCGAAGCGCTGATCGGCACAGCGCAGACCGCCACAAAATCGCAACTGTTGGCCGGGAAAATCGCTGCGCACCTCAAAAGTGATCGCCAGCCATTGCTCGATTGGCTCTATAGCGCCCATGACGGCACCGCCACCGGTGACGTCGCTACGCTACGCGAACAGTTCCCTGACCTTCCCAACCGGGTCAGTCAGGAGTTGCTCGATAATGCCTCTGCCCGAGATCGCACCTTTCTCAAAGAACGCAGGATCGGGTTGGACCTGGCGCAACAGGCCCGGGAGACCCAGTTCGCAATCAGGCAGGATCGAGCACTTGCCGGATTGCACCAGCCACAATTGGCAAATGCCGACACTGACAATCTGGCCCTGAGATTGATGGATCAGTTGCAGGGCTGGGATGACGATCTGCGCCTGGAAGTACGCCAGGACTCGGAAAGTGGCACGCTGCTGGACCGCGTGGGCAAAGAAGGGGCGTCACAGCGCAAAATCATCGTCAAAACCTCCGGCGGCTACCAGGTCACCTCAATCGATGGTGCTTCGTCGCAGAGCAAAACATCCAGGCACCTGGTTGAGTCGATCTACCATGCATTGCCACAAAGCCAGCGCACGCGCATGTCCTTCACGGGCGTCGACACCGTGGATATCCACACGCAGCGCTCACGATTGTTTGCGGCCGCCGCTCGTGACCCTCAGCGTACCGGCAAGCTGCTGCGCAATGAGCGCAGTGAGGTCGCGCAACACCTTACCGGGTGTACCCAGGCGGATCCGCCCGCTGCGGGTTCTTACGCAAGAGCACTGGTTCGCAAAGTCAGAAAACTATACCCCACGTTCACTGATGCCCAGGTGTCCGCCTTTCTCGATGAGGCGGGCAGCGATATGACGTCACGGGTAACCCGGCTCAAGGAGCTCAAGCAGCAGCTCAAGGCCTTCCTCAAGGGGCTGTACGCGTGGCGCGACGATGAGGTGCAAATGGCCAAATTGCCGGGGCAGCTCAATGATATTCGGGTCGGCCGACGCCATGTGGCCAATGCCATCGAAAATTGCTGGCGCCGTGTAACGCCGCCGCGCTGGCCGCAAGACCCGGCGCTGACCACGCTCAAGCTTGAGGGCGAACCGGTAGGGCAACTGCCGACACTGACCGAGCAGGATGTCGCCCATGTGCGCATCCTTTCCATCAAGGATATGCAAGCGGGCGATGAACTGGCGTACTTCCTCAAGCCTTTCAAAAACCTGACCCGACTGGATCTGGACCGCAACAAGCTCACGCGATTGCCCGAAGCGCTCTCGCACATGCCGGCGCTGCAGCACTTGAGTCTGGATGGCAATCAGGTGGCACTGACCGAGCACACGCTGCGCAAGCTGGCCGATATGCGCGAGCTGCGTACCTTGAGGCTTACCGGCAACCGTCTGGGGGCCACGCTCGATGTTGGTAAAATGTTCAATTTGCAGGCGCTGTACCTGAACGATACCTATGCCACGGAGTTTCCCTTGGGGATAGGTAGTCTGCCCAATCTGGACATGGTGGACTTGCGTGGCAACGAGATTCGGGAACTGCCGCAGTGGGTGTTTCAACTCCCGGATCGAGTCGCCCAGGCCATCAACCTTCGTCTGAACCCATTGTCCACCGCAAGTCGAGCGAGTCTGACCACCCATAGAGACGCCACGGGCCAGGGGATGGGGTTCATCGCTAATGATGAGGCAATGATCAATGAACAAAGGGCCAGAGACTTGTGGATACCAAAATCGACCGAAGAACTTTATGCCAGTCGTAACCGCACGTGGCTCGCGCTGAAAAATGAACCCGCTGCCGGTGAGTTCTTTCGACTGCTGGCACAGGTCGCAGGCACGGCGGATACCCGCCATGTACGCGAAGACATGACTCGCCGGGTATGGACTGTGATCGACGCCGCTCAGGCCGATTCGGCTCTACGCGAGCAATTGCTGCCGATGGCCATGAGGGCCAACTGCTCCGATTCGGCGGCCATCATTTTCAGTAAACTTGAAGTGGCCGTCGAAGTCGACAAGGTGGTTCGCCAGGCCGTCAACGCTCACGACAGGGCGGCTCGCTTGTTGCAACTGGGTAGACGCCTGTTTCGCCAGGACTATCTCTCCAAAATAGCCAAGGAGGAGTTCACGGCCGATCCCAAGCTTGATCCGGTTGAGGTGGAGCTGGCTTATCTTACCGGTCTGGCCGAAAGGCTCGACCTGATCGGTCAGCCCAAACATATGAGGTATGCATCGCTTGCCGGTGTCACCCCGGCGAAACTCGATGCGGCGTATAACCGGGTCGTCAGCGCTGAGCTCGCGCCAGGGCTGGTGGAGTTCCTGAGCAAGCGCCCGTTCTGGAGCGACTTTTTGCGTGAACACCACCCCAGGCAATTCACCGATGCCGCCACACCCTTCCACCCCCGTGTGCAAACGGCCTTCGAAAATCAGGAAACGCTTGGAGAAAATTATCGCAAGAAGGTCGACGGCATCATGGCAGAGATGCAAAAAGCTGAATCACAGTTGCTGCAAAAATTGACCCGGGAGGCTATCAAGGCCGAGGACTTGAAGACCTGCTTCGCCCTGGATTGAGCCTTCAGGACTTGCCGCGGATCAAGCGTCGCAAGGCAAAACGGTTGGGGTGACAGGCCTCTGCCACGGCCCTTGGCAGTGGCAGAGGCTCATCATCAAGCCACGCAGCCAGCAGTTCGCCGGATAATGGCGCGGTAATCAACCCTCGCGAGCCGTGACCGCTGTTGACGTACAGGCCATTGAGCCACGGGCAAGGGGTGTCCGGGGTTTGCCGGGCATCCTTGCTCAGGGCTTTATAGACGTCTGCAAATTCCGAGCTGTCTGCCAACGGACCGACAATCGGCAGGTAATCGGGGCTGGTACAGCGAAACGCTGCACGGCCTTCGAGCGCTTCGGGTTGCAGGTTCGCGGCACCGAGGCGTTGGAGCAGGTCGAGGGAAATTTCCTCGAGCATCTTCAGATTGCCTTCGTGTTCGGCGGCAGTCGGTGTCAGGTCGTCATTGTTGAAGTCAAAACTTGCGCCCAAGGTGTGTTCGCCCAGCCGGGCCGGGGCGACATAGCCCTCGGCACAGACCACGGTGCTCAGGCTCTGGCTGGCAGAGGTCTGGGACAAGCGGGTGATCTGTCCGCGAATGCGTTTGAGTGGCAGATCGCGACTGAAGGAAAACCGCTTGATCTCGGCGGCACCGGCCAGCACCACCACCGGGGCCTCGGCGAGGAGCCTGTCTCCTTCCCAGGCCTGCCATTTTCCGTTTGTCTGGCGCAACTCGAGTACATCGTGGTGGGTCAACAGCTGGATGTTCGGGTGTGCGGCTTGCCATTGGCACAACGCGGGGGGATGCACCCAACCGCCTTCGGGATAGAACAGCCCTCCCGATTGCAAATGGACGCCGGCGCGGATTTCGGCGTGTTCCCGATCGAGCACCTGCAGCAGATCGTCGGGAAACGCCGCCGCCAATTGCGCCTGACGCTCGGCTTCCTTGGCATTGAAAGCCAGTTGCAAAACACCGCAAGCGTCCCAGTCGACCCCGCGTTGCAGGGACTCCAGCAGACGACGGGTGTAGCCGAAGCCGCTGACGATCAATTGCGACAAGGCCGTGCCGTGGGCGGACAGCTTGAGATACAAAACACCCTGCGGATTGCCCGACGCTTCCCGGGCGAGGGCGTCGTGACGCTCCAGCAGACTGACCTGCCAGCCCCGTGCGGCGAAACTGGCGGCGCTGGCGCATCCGGCCAGGCCAGCACCGATTACCAATGCACGACGCTCACCGGCCAAGGGAGCGGGGCGGGCGAACCAGGGTTTGGCCTGTGCCGGTGGCGCTACATCCAGCGGCCAACCGAGGAACTCACCGCGCAGGATTTCCCATTTGTGGCCGATACCCGGCGTGCGTTTCATCTTGAAACCGGCAGCGTTGAGCAAGCGGCGTACCCAACCGGTGCTGGTAAAGGTGCTGATGGTCGAGCCTGGGGCGGCGAGACGTGCCAGTTCGGCAAACAGTTCGGCGGTCCACATGTCCGGGTTTTTCGCCGGGGCGAAGCCGTCGAGGAACCAGGCGTCGATTCGTGCGTCCAGTTGCGGCAGTTGTTCAAGGGCATCGCCGATCAGCAGGGTCAGGGTGACGCGGCCGTTGGCCAGGGTCAGACGCTGAAAGCCCTGATGGATCGCTACGTACTGCGCGAGCAATTGATCGGCAAACACCTTGAGTTCCGGCCACAGCGCTAGGGCGCGTTGCAGGTCGGCGGGGCTCAGCGGGTATTTCTCGACGCTGACAAAGTGCAGTCGCGCACCGGACGCTGCGTGTTGCTCGAAAACCTGCCAGGCACACAGGAAATTCAGCCCCGTGCCGAAACCCGTTTCGCCGATGACCAGGCGCCCGCCCTGCGTCAGGGCGGCGAAGCGTTCCGCCAGACGGTTCTGCTCGATGAACACGTAGCGTGTTTCGTCCAGCCCCGACTTATCGGAGAAATACACATCGTCGAACACTCGCGAATACGGGCGACCTTGGTCGTCCCAGTCGAGCTGGGCGTGGGGCAGTACAGGTTTCATGACAGGCTCGGCAACGGCAAGAGCGCCATTCTAGCTGATCGGTGTGCTGCCCAAGGTCGCGATCTTTTGACCTTTTTGCTCAACCGTGACTCTTTATCTCCGCTAGTCTTGCTCACATCTGGAAGGGAGTTACCCATGTTTGAGTCTGCCGAAATCGATCACGCCATCGACAAAGAAACCTATGACGCCGAAGTACCGGCGCTGCGCGAAGCGCTGCTCGAAGCGCAGTTCGAGTTGCAGCAGCAGCGGCGGTTTCCGGTGATCATTTTGATCAATGGTATCGAAGGCGCCGGCAAGGGTGAGACGATCAAGTTGCTCAATGAGTGGATGGACCCACGCTTGATCGAGGTCCGCACCTTCGATCAGCAAACCGATGAAGAACTGGCGCGACCAGCGGCCTGGCGCTACTGGCGGATGTTGCCGGCCAAGGGCCGCATGGGGATTTTCTTCGGCAACTGGTACAGCCAGATGTTGCAGGGGCGGGTGCATGGCGAGTTCAAGGACCCGCGACTCGATCAGGCCATCAACGCCGCCGAGCGCCTGGAGAAGATGTTGTGTGACGAAGGCGCGCTGATCTTCAAATTCTGGTTCCACCTCTCGAAGAAGCAAATGAAGGCGCGTCTCAAGGCCTTGGCCGACGACCCGTTGCACAGCTGGCGCATCAGCCCGCTGGACTGGCAACAATCGCAAACCTACGACAAATTCGTGAAATACGGCGAGCGTGTCTTGCGCCGTACCAGCCGTGACTACGCACCCTGGCATGTGATCGCCGGGATGGATGCGCACTATCGAAGCCTGGCGGTGGGCAGGATACTGTTCGAGGGCCTGCAGCAAGCACTGAAACGGCCCCGGGTTCACCCGGAGAAAGTCAGCGCCGCCCCGGTAGTTCCCAGTGTCGATCAAGTGAACCTGCTCGACAGCCTGGACCTGACCCTGCGCCTGGAAAAGCAGGATTACGAGCAACAGTTGATCACCGAGCAGGCGCGGCTTTCCAGGTTGATGCGTGACAAGCGCATGCGCCGCCACGCGCTGATGGCCGTGTTCGAAGGCAACGACGCCGCAGGCAAGGGTGGGGCGATTCGCCGGGTGGCGGCGGCACTGGACCCACGTCAGTACAGTATCGTGCCGATCGCCGCGCCCACTGAAGAAGAGCGCGCGCAGCCGTATCTGTGGCGTTTCTGGCGGCACATTCCGGCGCGGAGCAAGTTCACCGTGTTCGACCGCTCCTGGTATGGCCGGGTGCTGGTGGAACGTATCGAAGGTTTTTGCAGCGCGGCGGACTGGTTGCGTGCATACAGTGAAATCAACGATTTCGAAGAACAGCTGGAGGAGGCCGGGGTAATCGTCGTGAAGTTCTGGCTGGCCATCGACAAACAGACCCAACTGGAACGTTTTCAGGAACGCGAGGAAATTCCCTTCAAACGCTTCAAGATCACCGAAGACGACTGGCGCAACCGCGACAAATGGGACGACTACCGCGCAGCGGTCGGTGACATGGTCGATCGCACCAGCACGGAAATCTCGCCGTGGACGCTGATCGAGGCAAATGACAAGCGCTGGGCGCGGGTCAAGGTTCTGCGCACCATCAACCAGGCGCTGGAAGAGGCCTTCGAAAAATCCGACAAGCACAAAGGCCGCAAGTGAACCGATGGTTACGCATACGCGGGGTGAATGATTGTCGCGGTCGGTGAAGGGCTGGACTTATGCTCGGTCCACTCTCAACCGACAACAACAATGAGGTATGCCATGCGTGAAGTGGTGATCGTCGACAGCGTGCGGACCGGGCTGGCCAAATCCTTTCGCGGCAAATTCAACATGACCCGCCCGGACGACATGGCGGCGCATTGTGTCGACGCCTTGCTGGTGCGCTCCGGTATCGACCCGGCCAGTGTCGAGGACTGCATCGTCGGCGCCGGTTCCAACGAAGGTGCCCAGGGCTTCAACATCGGTCGCAATGTCGCGGTGCTGTCGCGCCTGGGCATCGGCACTGCCGGCATGACCCTCAACCGCTTCTGCTCGTCGGGCTTGCAGGCGATCGCCATCGCCGCCAACCAGATCGCCTCGGGTTGCAGCGACATCATCGTCGCTGGCGGCGTCGAGTCCATCAGCCTGACCATGAAAAGCGTCAACACCGACAACCTGATCAATCCGCTGCTCAAGGAACAGGTGCCGGGCATCTACTACCCGATGGGGCAGACCGCTGAAGTCGTCGCCCGACGCTATGACGTCAGTCGCCAGGAGCAGGACTTGTACGCCCTGCAGAGCCAGCAACGCACGGCCCGGGCGCAGGCCGCCGGGCTGTTCGATGATGAGATCGTGCCGATGGCGGTGAAGTACCGCGTCGAAGACAAGGCCAGCGGCCAGGTGCAGATCCTTGAGGGCATTGTCGATCGTGATGACTGCAACCGTCCTGACACTACCCTGGAGAGTCTGGCCGGGTTGAAACCGGTGTTCGCCGAAGATGGGTCGGTGACGGCCGGCAACTCTTCACAACTGTCGGACGGCGCTTCCATGACGCTGGTGATGAGCCTGGAAAAAGCCCTGGAACTGGGGCTCAAGCCCAAAGCGTTCTTCCGTGGGTTTACCGTGGCTGGATGCGAACCGGACGAGATGGGTATTGGCCCGGTGTTTTCGGTGCCGAAACTGCTCAAGGCCAAAGGCTTGCAGGTTGCCGACATCGATCTGTGGGAACTCAACGAAGCATTCGCTTCGCAGTGCCTGTACAGCCGTAACCGGCTGGAGATCGACAATGACCGGTACAACGTCAATGGCGGTTCGATTTCCATCGGCCATCCATTCGGCATGACCGGTTCGCGCCAGGTCGGGCACCTGGTTCGCGAGTTGCAGCGACGTAATCTGCGTTACGGCATCGTCACCATGTGTGTAGGTGGCGGGATGGGGGCTACCGGGTTGTTTGAGGCGGTGCGTTAAGCCTGGATGTTCCTCGTTGTCAGTTAGATAGCCATCGCTGGCAGGCCAGCTCCCACAGGGAATTTGTGGCCGTACGCAGATTTTGTGTGCGCGGCAGATTCACTGTGGGAGCGGGCTTGCTCGCGAAGGCAGGCGCCGCGGCCTTTCACGTTACGACCCGCACAGTTTCATTCGCGGCGAGCACCCAACTGTCCCTGTGTGCCAAACGCCTCTGCCCTTAGAATGACCACTCTTGCCACTTGGGCTTTTGGGGTTCGCATGCACATTTCTTCGGGTCGCTGGGTGTACGGTCTGTTCCTGGCCTTGTTGACCGCCCTGCTGTGGGGAATCCTGCCGATCAAGCTCAAGCAAGTGCTGCTGGTGATGGACCCGGTGACCGTGACCTGGTTTCGCCTGCTGGTCTCCGGTGGTTGCCTGTTCATCTATCTGGCGGCGACCAGGCGCCTGCCTAGCCGCAAAGCCCTTGGCCCGCGCGGTGGCTGGCTGTTGCTGATGGCGGTGCTCGGCCTGGTCGGTAACTACGTGTTGTATTTGATGGGCCTGAACCTGCTCAGCCCCGGCACGGCACAACTGGTGGTGCAGATGGGGCCGATCATGCTGCTGATCGCCAGCCTGTTTGTGTTCAAGGAGAGGTTCAGCCTGGGGCAGGGCATTGGCTTGCTGGTGTTGCTGATTGGCTTCGTGCTGTTCTTCAACCAACGCTTGAGCGAGCTGTTGAGTTCGCTGACTGATTACACCGCCGGCGTCCTGCTGGTGCTGCTGGCGTCCACCGTCTGGACCTTTTATGCCCTGGGGCAGAAGCAGTTGCTGTCGGTGTGGAATTCATTGCAGGTGATGATGGTGATCTACCTGTTTTGCGCGCTGTTGCTGACGCCCTGGGTGCATCCGCTCGAAGCGCTGCAACTGAGCCCGCTGCAAGGCTGGCTGTTGCTGGCGTGCTGCATGAACACCCTGATCGCCTATGGTGCGTTCGCCGAGGCGTTGGCCCACTGGGAAGCTTCACGGGTGAGTGCGACATTGGCGATCACGCCGTTGGTGACCTTCGCGGCCGTCGCGATGGCTGCGTGGTTATGGCCGGACTATGTGCACACCGAGGCGATCAATGGTCTGGGGTATGGCGGCGCGGTGCTGGTGGTGCTGGGGTCGGCGCTGGTGGCGTTGGGGCCGTCGTTGATTGCCGGGCTCAAGGCGCGGCGTGTGCGCATGGCGGTGGGGCGATAGACCGCGTTATCGTTCATCGCTGGCAAGCCCACACAAGGTTGTGTTGATCACAATTTTTGTGAACGACACAACCTTGTGGGAGCGGGCTTGCTCGCGAAGACGGACTAGAAGGCGCTACAAGACTCAGCCCTTGGTCCCAGCCTCGAGCATATTCTCCGGCCTTACCCAGGCATCGAACTGTTCATCGGTCAGATACCCCAGCTGCAGTGCCGCTTCACGCAAGGTCAACCCTTCACTGTAGGCCTTCTTGGCAATTTCCGCTGATTTGTCATAGCCAATGTGCGGGTTGAGGGCAGTCACCAGCATCAAGCCACGCTCCAGGTGCTCAGCCATTTTCTCTGCATCCGGTTCCAGGCCGGCGATGCAATGCTGCTGAAAGTTGCTGCAGCCATCGCCCAACAGACGGATCGACTGCAGCAGGTTATGGATGATCACCGGTTTGAACACGTTCAGTTGCAGGTGGCCCTGACTGGCGGCAAAGCCGATGGCAACGTCGTTGCCCATCACCTGACAGGCCAGCATCGACAGCGCCTCGCATTGGGTCGGGTTGACCTTGCCCGGCATGATCGAGCTGCCCGGCTCGTTGGCCGGCAGTCTGACCTCGGCGAAACCTGCGCGCGGGCCGGAACCGAGCAGGCGCAGGTCGTTGGCGATTTTCATCAGGGTCACGGCGAGGGTTTTCAGCGCGCCGGACAGCGTGGTCAGCGGCTCATGCCCGGCCAGGGCGGCAAACTTGTTCGGCGCGGTAACGAACGGCAAACCGGAAAGGGCTGCCAGTTCGGCGGCGATGGCTTCGCCGAAGCCGTGGGGCGAATTCAGCCCGGTGCCGACCGCAGTGCCACCCTGGGCCAGTTCACACACAGCGGGTAATGCGCTGCGGATCGCCCGTTCGGCGTAATCCAGTTGTGCGATGAATGCCGATACTTCCTGGCCAAAGCTGATGGGGGTCGCGTCCATCATGTGGGTGCGACCGGTCTTGACCAGTTTCATATGACGGGCGGATAGCTCCGCCAGACCACCGGACAGTTCGCTGATTGCCGGTAACAGATGCTGCTGCACGGCCTGGGCTGCGGCGATGTGCATGGCCGTGGGGAAGCAGTCGTTGGAACTCTGGGAGCGATTGACGTGATCGTTGGGGTGTACCGGAGACTTGCCGCCGCGGGGGTTGCCCGCCAGTTCATTGGCGCGACCGGCGATCACTTCGTTGACGTTCATGTTGCTCTGGGTGCCGCTGCCGGTTTGCCAGACCACCAGCGGGAACTGGTCGTCGTGCTCGCCAGCGAGCACTTCGTCGGCGGCCTGTTCGATCAGCCGGGCAATATCGGCCGGCACATCCCCATTGCGATCATTGACCCGTGCCGCGGCTTTCTTGATCAGTGCCAGGGCATGCAGTACCGCCAGCGGCATACGTTCGGTGCCGATGGCAAAATTTATCAGCGAGCGTTGTGTCTGAGCGCCCCAATAGGCTTCATCGGGGACTTCCACCTGGCCAAGGCTGTCGGTTTCGATACGGCTCATCTTGCTCACTCCTGTAGGTCCGATTGCGCAGTTTAGGCCGTGCTGGACGGCCGGGGTTCCATCAATGTCGATTTGATCCATTCAACCCCTCTAATTCAGGCGCGACAAGGCTTGGGGTTGAGCGACACACTTTTTTAGGCGCAGAATGGACGCCCTTGGGGTTTTACCTCGCCTGCTAGAAAAGGAAACTCGATGACTCGTCTACGTGCCATCTGTACCGCGGTTGCACTGGTTTGCGCCAGCGGCCAGGTTTTTGCCGATACCGCCAGCCACAACGCCAGTGCCGAGGCTTTTCTGACCATGGCGCACGCTGACAAACTGGGCACTCCGGTGTACATGCAAGTTCAGCAGATGTTTGCTCAGCGTTTCGCACAGACCAAAGCCCCTGAATCGAAAAAAGCCGTACTGGAAACCTACCAGGCCAAGGCCAACGCCGCTCTGGACCAGGCCATTGGCTGGAACAAGCTGAAACCGGACATGGTCAAGCTCTACACCAGCAACTTCAGTGAATCCGAACTCAAGGATCTGGTTGCCTTCTACAAGTCGCCACTGGGCAAGAAAGTCCTGGAGAAAATGCCGCAACTGACCCAGCAATCGGCCCAGATGACCCAGGCCAAGCTGGAAAGCGCGGTGCCTGTGGTCAACAAGCTGCTGGCGGACATGACCACTGAGCTGACGCCAAAAGACGCAGCCGCGCCAGCCAAGAAAAAGCCTTAAGCGGAGTTCGGTATGACCATGCAACAACGCATCGAATCGACGCTGGGCCTGCTGCAGCCCGAGCATCTGCAAGTGCTGGATGAGAGCCACATGCACAGTCGTGGGCTTTCGTCCCACTTCAAGGCTGTGGTTGTCAGCGCGCAGTTCGAAGGCCTGAGCCGGGTCAAGCGCCACCAGAAAGTCTACGGCACGCTTGGCGAGCTGATGGACGAGTTCCATGCGTTGGCGCTGCATACCTACACGCCGGAGGAATGGGCACAGATCGATGCGGCTCCGGCGTCGCCGACCTGTGCCGGTGGCAGCAAGCATTGATGTCAAGGGCTGGAGGTCTGAGGGCTGAAGGCTGAAGGCTGATGGTTGCAGGGCTGTTGTGGTGAGGGGGCTTGCCCCCGTTCGGCTGCGCAGCAGTCGTAAATCCGGATATCTCGATTGGTCTGAACTGATGGTGGGGGGGCGCTCCGCGGCCCAACGGGGGCAAGCCCCCTCGCCACAGTCCAAATGCCTCAGTATTTTTGTTAGACTAAGCAGCGCGCCGCTAACCCGGCGCGTTTTTTTTCATATCCGGTTCACCCTTTGCGAGGGTAGCCACCTGGAGATTTACCCATGACACAACAGATTGTCGTGGCGGCACTGTATAAGTTCGTCACCCTGCAAGATTACGTCGCCCTGCGCGAGCCGCTGCTGCAAGCAATGGTCGACAACGGCATCAAGGGCACCCTGCTGATTGCCGAAGAAGGCATCAACGGCACGGTGTCGGGCAGCCGCGAAGGTATCGACGGGCTCATGGCCTGGCTCAAGAACGACCCGCGCATGGACGACATCGACCACAAAGAATCGTATTGCGACGAGCAGCCGTTCTATCGCACCAAGGTCAAGCTCAAGAAAGAGATCGTCACCCTCGGCGTCGAAGGCGTGGACCCGAACAAAAAGGTCGGCACCTACGTCGATCCGCAGGACTGGAATGCGCTGATCAGCGACCCTGAAGTTCTGTTGATCGATACCCGTAACGATTACGAAGTCTCGATTGGTACCTTCGAAGGCGCCATCGACCCGAAAACCACCAGTTTTCGCGAGTTTCCCGACTACATCAAAGCCAACTTCGACCCGGCCGTACACAAGAAGGTCGCGATGTTCTGCACCGGTGGTATCCGCTGCGAGAAGGCGTCGAGCTTTATGCTCAGCGAGGGCTTCGATGAGGTCTACCACCTCAAGGGCGGCATTCTGAAGTACCTCGAAGAGGTACCGCAGGAACAGACCAAGTGGCAGGGCGACTGCTTCGTGTTCGATAACCGCGTGACCGTGCGCCACGACTTGAGCGAAGGTGACTACGATCAGTGCCATGCCTGCCGTACACCGGTCAGCGTGGAAGACCGTGCGTCCGAGCATTACGTGGCCGGCATCAGTTGCCCGCATTGCTGGGATAAGCTGAGTGAAAAGACCCGTCGCAGTGCCATCGACCGGCAAAAGCAGATCGAACTGGCCAAGGCTCGTAACCAGCCTCACCCGATCGGCTACAACTACAAGCAAGCAACCTCCGAGGCCTGAACCATGTCCGCGCGCCTGCTCTATGTGATGGACCCGATGTGTTCCTGGTGCTGGGGCTTTGCCCCGGTAGCCAACGCACTGGTGGAGCAGGCGCAAGCTGCTGGCGTTGACGTCCACCTGATCGTGGGCGGGCTGCGTACCGGCAACGGCGCAGCGCTGGAGCCAGGCACCCGGCGTTATATCCTTGAACATTGGCGGGCGGTCACCGAAGCCACCGGCCAACCGTTCAAACTCGAAGGTGCGTTGCCTGACGGCTTTGTCTACGACACCGAACCTGCCTGCCGGGCGCTGGTGACGGCGCGCGGCCTGGCGCCGGATTGCGCGTGGACACTGCTGGGGCTGATTCAGCAGGCGTTTTATGCCGAAGGTCGCGACGTCACTCGTGCCAGTGTGCTGGTGGAGTTGGCCGAGCAGGCCGGCGTACCACGGATCGAATTTGCTGCAGCCTTCGATCGTGCCGATATGCACGCTGCAACCAATGCGGATTTCAGCTGGGTGCAGGACTTGGGCATAGCCGGTTTCCCGACCCTGCTGGCTGAGCGTAACGGTCAGTTGGCATTGTTGACCAATGGCTATCAACCGCTCAGTGAGCTGTCCCCGCTGCTCGGCCGCTGGCTGGAGCGTGCTGCCTGTGCCTGATTTGCCCGACGATAGCCCTGCAGCAAAACGTGTCGACCGCCTGAGCTGGGCGGAAATCCGCCGCCTGGCCCTGCATCACAAGAAATCCCTGTGGATCGCCAACGGCGTGGCCGTGCTGGCAACCTTGTGTAGCGTGCCGATTCCGTTGCTCCTGCCGTTGCTGGTAGACGAGGTGTTGCTGGGCCACGGTGACGCGGCGTTGAAGGTCATGAACCACGCCTTGCCCGACGCCTGGCAGAAAGCGGCGGGCTACATCGGCCTGATGCTGCTGGTGACCTTGATCCTGCGTTGCAGCGCCCTGCTGTTCAACGTGGTGCAGGCGAAATTGTTCGCGGGGCTGGCCAAGGACATCGTCTATCGTATCCGCATACGCCTGATCGAACGGCTCAAGCGTATCTCGCTGGGCGAATACGAAAGCCTGGGCAGCGGCACGGTCACGACCCATCTGGTCACCGATCTGGATACCCTGGACAAATTCATCGGCGAAACCCTCAGTCGTTTCCTCGTGGCCATGCTGACCCTGGTCGGTACCTCCGGCATCCTGATGTGGATGCACTGGAAGCTGGCGCTGCTGATTCTGCTGTTCAACCCGCTGGTGATCTACGCCACGGTGCAGTTGGGCAAGCGCGTCAAACACCTTAAGAAGCTCGAGAACGACAGCACCTCGCGCTTCACGCAGGCCTTGACCGAAACCCTCGATGCGATTCAGGAAGTACGTGCCGGCAACCGCCAGGGGTTCTTCCTTGGTCGCCTGGGGCAGCGCGCCCGGGATGTGCGCGATTATGCGGTCAATTCGCAGTGGAAGACCGATGCGTCGAACCGGGCCAGCGGCTTGCTGTTCCAGTTCGGCATCGATATTTTTCGTGCTGCCGCCATGCTCACCGTATTGTTCTCCGACCTGTCCATCGGCCAGATGCTCGCCGTGTTCAGCTACCTGTGGTTCATGATCGGTCCGGTGGAACAATTGCTGAACCTGCAATACGCCTACTATGCCGCCGGCGGAGCGCTGTCACGGATCAATGAGCTGCTGTCCCGTGCCGACGAGCCCGAATACCCGGGCGGAGTCGACCCGTTTCACGGTCGCGAAACCGTCGGGATCGAGGTCCAGGGGTTGAGCTTCGGCTACGGTGAGGAACTGGTCCTGAACCAGATGAACCTGTCCATTGCCCCCGGTGAAAAGGTCGCGATCGTCGGCGCGAGTGGCGGCGGCAAGAGCACCCTGGTGCAGCTGCTGTTGGGTTTGTACACGCCATTGGCCGGAACCATTCGCTTCGGCGGTTCGACTCAACAAGAGATCGGCCTGGAAACCGTGCGGGAAAATGTCGCCGTGGTCCTGCAGCATCCGGCTCTGTTCAACGACACCATCCGCGCCAACCTGACCATGGGCCGCGAGCGCAGTGACGAAGCCTGCTGGCAGGCACTGGAAATCGCACAACTGCACATTACAGTCCGACAATTGCCCAATGGCCTGGACAGCATCGTCGGGCGCTCCGGCGTCCGTTTGTCCGGCGGTCAGCGGCAACGCCTGGCCATCGCGCGGATGGTGCTGGCCGAGCCTAAAGTGGTGATCCTCGACGAGGCCACGTCCGCGCTGGACGCCGCCACCGAGTACAACCTGCACCAGGCCCTGGCGCGTTTCCTGAGCAATCGCACCACGCTGATCATTGCCCATCGACTTTCTGCGGTAAAACAGGCGGACCGGGTACTGGTGTTCGATGGCGGTCAAATCGCCGAAGATGGCGACCACCAGCAGCTGATTGCCGATGGTGGCTTGTACGCAAAGCTGTATGGGCATTTGCAGCAGTTGTAGCGCAGCCGGCAGGGTTTATCGATCTCCGTTTGAATACAGCAAGCCGTTGCGCACCCGAAGTTCACCACCATGGCGAATCGTCCGGGCAAGAGCTGAAGCTTGCCGGGAATGGATTCGCCACCTAGTCTAGCGATAGCAATTATCGTCCGGATGGCGATTGAGCAGTGCTAAGACAAGGGACCTCATGAATCAAACGCGGACTCTCGGAACGCCACGGTTGTTGGGCATCGTCTGGCCATTCATTGCCGTTGTGCTATTTCAGGCCCTGCTGGGTGGGGTCAGCCTTTATGTGCTGTCGGCGGTCCGTGGCTACGTTGCTGGTGAAAGCCTGTGGTCCAAGGGACAGAAAGACGCCATCTATTACCTCAACCTCTACGCTGACAGTCGCGATGAGGCAATTTTCCGCAAATATCAGAACGCCATCGCGGTGCCCCAGAGTGGTCATGAGTTGCGCTTGGCGCTGGACCAGCAACCCCCGGACATCGAGATTGCGCGACTGGCAATCCTCAAGGGTGGCAACCACCCGGACGACGTCTCCAGCGTGATCTGGCTTTACCTCAATTTTCGTCATTTCAGTTATCTGGAAAAAGCTATCGAGCGGTGGATGGTCGGTGATACCTATCTGGTCCGGCTCGAAGAAGTTGCACAGCAAATGCATCTCGGCATCAGCGCCGATCAGGCATCCGAGGCTGATATCCGGCGCTGGAAGGAGCAGATTTTCGTTATTAACGATGGCGTGACTCCAGCGGAGAAAGCCTTCAGTGACGCCCTGGGCGAAGGCTCGCGGATGATTCTGCGTCTGCTGCTGGTCACGAACCTGGCCACAGCGCTGGGCCTGATCGTATTGGCCTTGTTGCGCACCCGTAAACTGCTCAAGCAACGCCATGCTTTCGCCGATGCCCTGCAGTTGGAGAAAGACCGCGCACAAATCACTTTGCAGTCGATTGGCGATGGGGTGATCACCACGGATGTTTCAGGCGCTATCGCCTACATGAACCCGGCCGCCGAAGCGTTGACCCACTGGAAAGCCGAGCAAGCCACAGGGTTGCCGCTGGCGGCGCTGTTCAATCTGCTGGACGAAAATGCCCAGACGGATGGCTTTACCCTGATCGAACATATCTTGAGCGGTCAGTTGAGCGGTGGCAGTGACCATTCCCGGCTGATCCAGCGCCTGGACGGCAGCACGGTGGCGGTTACCCTGGTGGGGGCGCCGATCCTTAACGCGGGTAAAGTCAGCGGCACTGTGCTGGTGCTGCACGACATGACTCAGGAGCGGCAGTACATCGCCAATCTGTCCTGGCAGGCGACCCACGACGCCTTGACCGGGCTCGCCAACCGTCGCGAATTCGAGTACCGCCTGGAGCAGGCGCTGCACAACCTGACACGGCACGCCGGACGCCATTCGCTGATGTTCCTGGATCTGGATCAATTCAAGCTGGTCAACGATACCTGCGGTCACGCGGCGGGTGATGAGTTGCTGCGACATATCTGCGCGCTGTTGCAATCGGGTCTGCGTGAAGGCGATACCCTGGCCCGGTTGGGCGGCGACGAGTTTGGCATCCTCCTGGAAAACTGTGCGCCAGAGGCCGCGGAAAAGATTGCCGAGAGCCTGCGCCAGACTGTGCAGAACCTGCATTTCGTGTGGAAGGGGCGTTCATTCGTCACCACCGTCAGTGTCGGGCTGGTGCATGTTACGCAGATCCCGACAACGCTCGAAGCTTCACTGCGTGCTGCCGACATGGCCTGCTATATGGCCAAGGAAAAGGGGCGTAACCGCGTTCAGGTCTATTACCCGGACGATTCGGAGTTGTCCCTGCGTTTTGGCGAAATGGCCTGGGTACAGCGCTTGCACATTGCGCTGGAAGAGGACCGCTTCTGCCTGTACGCCCAGGAAATCGCACCCTTGGGCCATACCGAACACGGCAGTGGACATATCGAAATCCTGCTGCGCCTGCATGATGAAGCCGGGCGCATGATCCTGCCCGACAGTTTCATTCCAGCGGCCGAGCGTTATGGTCTGATGAGTTCCCTTGACCGTTGGGTGGTAGAGAACGTGTTCAAGATCATTGCCCAGTGTCAGGCCGAGCAGAGCGCGGCGGCGCTGGCCATGTGTGCGATCAATCTGTCAGGTACGACCATTGGTGATGAGGCCTTTCTGGACTTCCTCCGTGAACGGTTTGTCACGTACTCGATTCCCCCTGAAATGATTTGTTTTGAAATTACTGAAACCAGTGCAATTTCAAATCTTGGCAGCGCTATCAGATTTATTAATGAACTCAAAAGCTTAGGCTGCCATTTTTCGCTCGACGACTTTTGTGCCGGAATGTCCTCGTTCGCGTACCTGAAACATTTGCCTGTAGACTTCCTGAAGATCGACGGGAGTTTCGTAAAGGATATGCTGGACGACCCGATTAACCGCGCCATGGTCGAAGTGATCAATCACATCGGTCATGTCATGGGTAAGCGTACGATTGCAGAGTTTGTCGAAACGCCTCAAATCGAGCAGGCATTGCTGGAAATCGGGGTGGATTATGCTCAAGGGTATGTCATTGAACGCCCGCATCGGTTTACCTGCGATAGCTTGCTAAGTCGTCCTGCCAGGCCCCAGCCTTTGTTGTTCAAGGCCCCTGGCACGCTCCGTTGAAGTCTCTTGTCGATCTGAACAATCACAATCAAAAGGAGCTCGACAGTGATCGACACATTCAACAGAACCGGACCCCTCATGGAAGCTGCAAGTTATCCCGCCTGGGCCCAGCGCCTGATACAGGATTGCAGCGAGAGCAAACGCCGGGTAGTCGAACACGAACTGTATCAGCGCATGCGAGACAACAAGCTCAGTGCGAGGACCATGCGCCAGTACCTGATCGGTGGCTGGCCGGTGGTAGAACAGTTCGCGTTGTACATGGCACAAAACCTGACCAAGACCCGCTTTGCCCGTCATCCCGGTGAGGACATGGCGCGGCGCTGGCTGATGCGCAACATTCGCGTCGAATTGAATCACGCCGATTACTGGGTGCACTGGAGTCGTGCCCACGGTGTCAGTCTGGAAGAACTGCAGGCGCAACAGGTGGCCCCGGAGCTTCACGCCCTGAGCCATTGGTGCTGGCATACCAGTTCGGCCGATTCGCTGATCGTTGCCATTGCCGCCACCAACTATGCCATCGAAGGGGCCACCGGTGAGTGGTCGGCGGTGGTCTGTTCCAACGGCGTCTATGCGGCTTCCTTCCCTGAGGAAGATCGCAAGCGCGCGATGAAATGGCTGAAGATGCATGCCCAGTACGATGATGCCCATCCCTGGGAGGCGCTGGAAATCATCTGTACGTTAGCTGGCATGAACCCGAGCAAATCCCTGCAAGCGCAATTGCGTCAGGCCGTGTGCAAGAGCTACGACTACATGTACCTGTTTCTTGAACGTTGCATGCAGTTGGAGCACTCGGAGCGAACGCCGCTCGCTCGTGAGCGCATGGCACTGGCCGAAGGCTGATTCAATGGCTGGTTGATGTAGGAGAAACTGTGGCGAGGGGGCATGTGTGGCGAGGGGGCTTGCCCCCGTCGGGCCGCGAAGCGGCCCCAAAACACTGTTCCTGGGGGCTACTGCGTAGTCCAACGGGGGCAAGCCCCCTCGCCACACATTGATTATTTGCTGGACTAATCGATCACCCAGCCATCGCCAACCGGTTGCGCCCCTCGCGCTTTGCCACATACAGCGCGCTATCGGCTCTTCGCAGCAGGCTGTCGGCAGACTCACCGGGCTGCAGGGTCGAGCAGCCGAGGCTGACGGTCAGTTCGATCGAGTTGCCTTCGGCCAGATAATGCTCGGCCTCAATGGCAAACCGCAGGCGTTCGCCGACCATGGCCGCTGACTCCCGGGTGGTGTTGGACAGAAGAATCAGAAACTCCTCGCCGCCGTAGCGGAACACCATGTCCACGTTACGCAACTGGTGCTTGATCGAGGCAGCAACCGCCTTGAGCATGTCATCGCCAACGCCGTGGCCATAGCTGTCGTTGATTCTCTTGAAGTGATCGATATCGAGCATCAACAGTGAGAGCGGTTGCAGGTGGCGCCGTGAAAGCTCGGTTTCCCGTAGCAGCGTCTGATCCATGGCGATGCGGTTGCCAATGTCCGTCAGTGGATCGCGCAAGGCACTTTGGGTGGCGGTACGGTAGAGCAAGGCATTGCGCATCGGATACAGCAACGCCGCCAGCAAGGACTCAAGGTTTCCCTGTTCCTGCTCATCGAAACGCCGATTGCGACGAAAGACCAGCTCGCCCAGATGCTCGCCCTCATGGCTCAAGCTGTAGCTGACCGAGTGGTGGCCGCGCTCGCCGAACTCCAGGCGCAGGTCGCAGCTATTGTGCTGATAGCTCAGAGCGTCGAGGGGCACCATTCGCTGAATTTCCCGATAGAAAATTCCGAGAATGCGTTGCGGCTCGAGACTGGTTTGCAGTTGCATGCTCAATTGTTGACGCAATTGCGCAAGGCTGAGGGGCCTTTCCAGAAGGGGAGATTGCTGACCAAAGCCCAGGCGTTGCAATTTGGCGCTATCGAAGTCAATTGCATTGGTCTGGGAAGGTGTTTTCATAAGGCGTGCGCCCCTAAGCGGTAAGACAGTCTTACAAGCTGGGTGAGAGCGGCTATGGGCTGCGCGTCGTACTGGTCCATCAGTCCCGTAGGACATTTCGTACAAGTTTAATCTGCTTTGTCGAACATGAGTAACTATCGACGTAAACGACGCCCACCTGCTTTCACGTTGCATGTTGAGCAATTTTAGAGCGAAAGGCGTGTCATTCAGTTCAGTTTAATAAAAGTCGTTATTAATCAATCTATTAAAGAGTCATTAACTTTGACGATTGGGCTGGCAGGGGGGAGTACTTGATTGAACTTGCGTTGAGTGTCGCGAGGGCAGGCCGGCGCGACACTCAACGCAATACGCATATCTACTGTGCGTTGAAAGCCTGGCCGTTGATGCCTGTGCTGTCTGGTCCCATCAGGTACAGGTACACGGGCATGATCTCTTCGGGCGTCGGGTTGTTCAGCGGGTTTTCCCCTGGGTAAGCCTGGGCACGCATGCTGGTGCGGGTGGCTCCCGGGTTGATGCTGTTGGAACGCACTGGCGCCACGGTATCGACTTCGTCAGCCAGGGTCTGCATCAGACCTTCAGTGGCGAATTTGGAGACGCCATAAGCGCCCCAGTACGCACGCCCCTTGCGAC
The DNA here is from genome assembly GCF_019218965.1 of Pseudomonas sp. PDM31. Classification (NCBI taxonomy): domain Bacteria; kingdom Pseudomonadati; phylum Pseudomonadota; class Gammaproteobacteria; order Pseudomonadales; family Pseudomonadaceae; genus Pseudomonas; species Pseudomonas sp. PDM31. The sequence goes on from NZ_JAHUWS010000010.1 coordinate 96,335, forward strand.
CGACGCTGCTGGAAGTGAACACCACCGAAGCATCCTGAGACAGCTTCAACAACGGCAGCAGGGTGCTGGTGAGCATGAACATGGCGTTGACGTTGACTTGCATGACTCGCATGAAGTTTTCGCCGGAGAGCTGTTCGATCGGCGTGCGCGGGCCGATGATCGATGCGTTGTGCAGCAAGCCGTCGAGATGTCCGAATTCACTTTCGATCATCGTTGCCAGCTCATCGTATTGATGGGGCAGGGCGGTTTCGAGGTTAAACGGAATGACCGCCGGTTGTGGATGGCCGGCGGCTTCGATTTCGTCGTAGATCTGGGTCAGGTTGGCTTCGGTCTTGCCCAGCAACAGCACTGTAGCGCCGTGGGCTGCATAGGTTTTCGCAGCGGCCGCGCCAATGCCGCGACCAGCGCCCGTGACCAGGATGACCCGGTCCTTGAGCAATTCGGGGTGAGCGGAGTAATCAAACATAAAAAACCTCACAACAATTCAGTAGGCAGGCAACGCGCTCATGGCGAGGAAGTTCCTGTGGCAAGGGGGCTTGCGGCGAGGGGGCTTGCTGTGGCGAGGGGGCTTGCCCCCGTTGGGCTGCGAAGCGGCCCCAAAAAACTGGGACTACTGCGTAGTCCAGCGGGGGGGCAAGCCCTCTCGCCACAAAGCACCCTGCAATCAGTACGCTCAGCAACCACAAAGCGCGCTATCAAGCACCTTGCGCAACTCGAGCGGATGATCCACCACCACATCCGCGCCCCAATGCCGCGGGTTATCGTCCGGGTGTATATAGCCGAAGGTCACGGCGGCGGTCCTGGTACCCGCATCACGCCCCGACTCGATATCGCGCAGGTCATCGCCGACGAACAGCACGCTGGCCGGGTCCAGGTCGAGCATCTTGCAGGCCAGGATCAGCGGCTCCGGATCCGGTTTGCTGTTCTTCACATGATCCGGACAGATCAGCAGCGCCGAGCGCTCGGCCAATCCCAGCTGCTGCATGATTGGTTCGGCGAAACGCAGCGGCTTGTTGGTGACCACGCCCCAGATCAGATTGGCCTTCTCGATGTCGGCGAGCAATTCCCCCATGCCGTCGAACAACTTGCTGTGGACGGCGCAGCCAACGAGGTAGCGCTCCAGAAACTCCAGGCGCAGTTCCTCGAACCCCGGCGATTCCGGGTCCATGGAGAAGGTCACCGCGACCATCGCCCTGGCGCCGCCCGAAATCTCGTCGCGGATGTGCTTGTCGTTGATCGGCGGCAAGCCGCGGTCGGCACGCATCGCCTGACAGATCGCAATGAAGTCCGGCGCGGTGTCGAGCAGGGTGCCGTCCATGTCGAAAAGAACTGCTCTGATTCGCATCGGCTTACTCCTCGCGCAGGGTCTGGATCATGTAATTGACGTCCACGTCGGATGCCAGTTTGTAGTGCTTGGTCAGCGGGTTGTAAGTCAGGCCGATGATGTCCTTGACAGTCAGGCCGGCCATGCGACTCCAGGCGCCGAGCTCGGAAGGACGAATGAATTTCTTGAAGTCGTGGGTGCCGCGTGGCAGCAGCTTCATGATGTATTCGGCGCCGACAATGGCGAACAGATACGCTTTCGGGTTGCGGTTGATGGTGGAGAAGAACACCTGGCCGCCGGGCTTGACCATGCGGAAGCAGGCACGAATGACCGAGGACGGGTCCGGTACGTGCTCGAGCATTTCCAGGCAGGTGACCACGTCGAACTGCTCGGGCATTTCTTCGGCCAGGGCTTCGGCGGTGATCTGCCGGTACTCGACGTTGACGCCCGACTCCAGCTGATGCAGTTGCGCGACCGCCAGGGGTGCTTCGCCCATGTCGATGCCGGTTACCGTTGCGCCGCGCTGGGCCATGGCTTCGCTGAGAATGCCGCCACCGCAACCGACGTCGAGAACTTTCTTGCCGGCCAGGTTGACCCGCTCGTCAATCCAGTTCACCCGCAGCGGGTTGATGTCGTGCAGTGGTTTGAATTCGCTTTCACGGTCCCACCAGCGATGAGCCAGGGCCTCGAATTTGGCGATTTCGGCGTAGTCGACGTTGCTCATGGTTTAAATCCTCGAAAAACTTGAAAAATCCTGTTGCCCCGATGTTGAGGTCGGGTGCTTACGATTCGGTACGACCGCTGATGCGCTGGCCCCAGCTCTTGGCGGTGGCGCAGAGCTGTTCTTCATCAAGCCGCGTCAGGCGACGGTCGTCGAGCAATTGCTTGCCAGCGACCCAAAGGTGTTTCACGCAGTCCCGGCCAGAGGCATATATAAGCTGCGAAACCGGGTCATAGACTGGTTGCTGGGCCAGGCCGGAAAGGTCGAATGCCACCATGTCGGCAGCTTTACCGATCTCCAGCGAGCCGACCTCGGCTTCCATGCCCAGTGCGCGGGCGCCGTTGAGGGTGGCCATGCGCAAGGCGCGGTGGGCATCCAGCGCAGTGGCGGAGCCGGCGACAGCTTTGGCCAGCAAGGCGGCGGTGCGGGTTTCGCCGAGCAGGTCCAGATCGTTGTTGCTGGCCGCGCCGTCGGTGCCGACAGCCACGTTTACCCCGGCTTGCCACAAACGTTCGACCGGGCAGAAACCACTGGCCAGCTTCAGGTTCGACTCCGGGCAATGAATCACATTGGTGTTGCTTTCGACCAGCAGCGTCAGGTCTTCCTCGCTGATCTGGGTCATGTGAACCGCCTGAAAGCGCGGCCCCAGCAAACCGAGGCGGGCAAGTCGGGCCAATGGGCGCTCGCCGCGCTGTTCGACTGACTGTTGCACCTCAAAGGCGGTTTCATGCACGTGCATGTGGATCGACGCATCCAGTTCCTCGGCAATTACCCGGATTTTTTCCAGGTTTTCATCCCCTACGGTGTACGGTGCGTGAGGCCCGAAAGTCACTTTGATGCGTTCGTGGTGCTTGAGATCGCCGAACAGCTCGACGCCCTGACGAATGGCGTCGTCCGCCGTGCTGGCTCCCGGTATCGGGCAATCGAGGATCGGAATGGCGATTTGCGCGCGGATGCCGCTGTTATGCACGCGTTCGCTGGCAACTTTCGGGAAAAAGTACATGTCAGAGAAGCAGGTGATGCCACCTTTTATCTGTTCGGCGATGGCCAGGTCCGTGCCATCACGCACAAATGCCTCGTCGACCCATTTGGCTTCCGCCGGCCAGATGTGGTTCTCCAGCCAGGTCATCAGTGGCAGGTCATCGGCCAGGCCACGGAACAGCGTCATCGCTGCATGCCCGTGGGCATTGATCAGGCCGGGGCTGAGCAACATATCGGGAAGTTCGCGGATTTCGGTTGCATTGAGCTTCAGTGCAGCGGAACGTGGTCCGATAAACACAACGCGCCCATCACGGATGCCTACGCCATGTTCCTTGAGGACGACACCAGCGGGTTCGACGGGTACCAGCCAGGTCGGCAGCAATAACAAGTCGAGCGCAGCGGCAGTGTTCGGCATCGAGGGTTGGTTCCAGTGCTTTTGTAAAGGATGGCGAAGTATACCCGAGCGTCTTCGCGGGGGGATCGCTATAATCGGCGGCTTTTGTTACTGAGTACGGGGTGAGGGATGCGCGATCGACTGTTGGCTGCAGAGAAAGTGAAGGCCATCGATTGGCGTGACGGCGCTCTTTATCTGCTGGATCAGCGTATTTTGCCTTTCGAGGAAACCTGGATTGCCTACACCGACGCAGCCGGTGTGGCCGAGGCCATTCGCTCGATGGTGGTGCGCGGTGCGCCGGCCATTGGCATCAGTGCCGCGTATGCCATGGTGCTGTCGGCTCGCGCGCGGATTGCCGAGGGCGGTGACTGGCAGGCTGCGTGGGAAGAGGATTACGCATTGCTGGCCGACTCCCGTCCAACGGCTGTGAACCTTTTCTGGGCCTTGAGTCGCATGCGCGACCGCCTGGATCGCCTGAAGGAGGATGCAGATCCGCTGGCGGCGCTTGAGGCGGAGGCCGTCGCCATTCACGAAAGTGATCGCGAAGCCAACCTGACCATGGCGCAGTTGGGCGTGGACTTGATCCGCAAGCATCAGGGCAATGCCCAGGCATTCCTGACCCATTGCAATACCGGCGCGCTGGCTACCGGTGGTTTCGGCACGGCACTCGGAGTGATACGCGGTGCGTTCATCGAGGGCATGGTCGAGCGCGTTTATGCCGACGAAACCCGTCCCTGGCTGCAAGGTTCGCGATTGACGGCGTGGGAATTGGCCAACGAAGGCATTCCCGTGACCCTCAATGCCGACTCCGCCGCAGCGCACATCATGAAGACCAAGGGCATCACCTGGGTTATCGTCGGCGCTGACCGGATAACCGCCAATGGCGATGTGGCCAACAAGATCGGCACCTATCAGCTGGCCGTCAATGCCATGCACCATGGTGTGCGTTTCATGGTGGTGGCACCAAGTTCGACCATCGACATGAACCTGGCCAGCGGTGACGACATTCCGATCGAAGAGCGAGACGGGCGCGAGCTGCTGGAAGTCGGCGGCAAGCGTGTGGGTGCTGATGTCGATGCGTTCAATCCGGTATTTGACGTGACTCCGGCGGATTTGATCGATGCCATCGTCACGGAGAAAGGCATAGTCGAGCGTCCGGATACGGCGAAGATGGCGCAGTTGATGTGCCGCAAGCGTCTGCATTGATTGGCCGTGGCGTTCGAAAGGACGCCATCGCCAGCAGGCTGGCTCCCACAGGGTTTGTGGTCACCGCGGATCAAATGTGGGAGCCAGGCTGCTGGCTATCAGGGGCTGAAAGTCAATAAACATCCGTAATTCTGCTCCGAATTCGGCATTCGCAGCAGCTCTAAGCCCCTCTGATCCCCGTCAAGCCTGTCACCGGTCAACTTACTATGCTCCATGCGCATCTGGGGGATAGGTGCGTGGCGGCTCTTGTGATAACATCCGGCGGTTTCCAGGGTTGTCCTATGGGGCAACCTTTACTGCGCAGATCCTTGGCATAACTCGTTGATTTGTCGTAAGTCGGTGCATGGCACTCAGCCTGCATCGGCGAGCTTCGTTCGTCCCATATGGATGTGACGAAGTTTCACCAGAAAAAGGAATCAGGCTTCTCATGGGCGAACTGGCCAAAGAAATCCTCCCGGTCAATATCGAAGACGAGCTGAAGCAGTCCTATCTCGACTACGCGATGAGCGTAATCGTCGGGCGGGCACTGCCGGATGCGCGCGATGGCTTGAAGCCCGTGCACCGGCGCGTGCTGTTCGCGATGAGCGAGCTGGGCAACGACTTCAACAAGCCGTACAAGAAATCTGCCCGTGTTGTCGGCGACGTGATCGGTAAGTATCACCCGCACGGTGATACCGCGGTGTACGACACCATCGTTCGGATGGCGCAGCCATTTTCCCTGCGCTACCTGCTGGTAGACGGTCAGGGCAACTTCGGTTCCGTGGACGGCGACAACGCCGCAGCCATGCGATACACCGAAGTGCGCATGACCAAGCTGGCGCACGAACTGCTGGCCGACCTGCATAAAGAAACCGTGGACTGGGTGCCGAACTACGACGGCACCGAAATGATCCCGGCGGTCATGCCGACCCGTATTCCCAACCTGCTGGTCAACGGCTCCAGCGGTATCGCCGTGGGCATGGCGACCAACATCCCGCCACACAACCTCGGTGAAGTCATCGATGGTTGCCTGGCACTCATCGACAACCCTGAGCTGACTGTCGACGAGCTGATGCAATACATTCCCGGTCCGGACTTCCCGACCGCTGCGATCATCAACGGTCGCGCCGGCATCATCGAAGCCTACCGCACCGGTCGCGGACGCATTTACATGCGCGCCCGCTCGATGATCGAAGACATCGACAAGGTCGGTGGTCGCCAGCAGATCGTCATCACCGAGCTCCCTTACCAGCTCAACAAGGCGCGTCTAATCGAAAAGATCGCCGAGCTGGTGAAAGAGAAGAAACTCGAAGGCATCACCGAATTGCGTGACGAGTCCGACAAGGACGGTATGCGCGTCGTGATCGAGCTGCGTCGCGGCGAAGTGCCTGAGGTCATCCTCAACAACCTCTACGCCCAGACCCAGCTGCAAGCGGTATTCGGTATCAACATCGTTGCGCTGATCGATGGCCGTCCACGCATCCTGAACCTCAAGGACCTGCTGGAAGCCTTCGTGCGTCACCGTCGCGAAGTGGTTACCCGTCGTACCGTGTTCGAACTGCGCAAGGCGCGCGAGCGTGGTCACATTCTTGAAGGTCAAGCAGTAGCCCTGTCGAACATCGACCCGGTCATCGCCCTGATCAAGGCATCGCCAACCCCGTCGGAAGCCAAGGAAGCGCTGGTCAGCACCCCTTGGGAATCCTCGGCCGTGGTGGCGATGGTGGAGCGTGCCGGTGCCGATTCGTGCCGTCCGGAAAACCTCGATCCGCAGTACGGCCTGCGCGAAGGCAAGTACTTCCTGTCGCCGGAGCAGGCGCAAGCCATTCTGGAATTGCGTCTGCACCGCCTGACCGGCCTGGAACACGAAAAGCTGCTGGCCGAGTATCAAGAGATCCTCAACCAAATCGGCGAGCTGATTCGCATCCTCAACAGCGCCACGCGCCTGATGGAAGTGATCCGCGAAGAGCTGGAAGTGATCCGCGCCGAATACGGCGACGTGCGCCGCACCGAAATCCTTGATGCCCGTCTCGACCTGACCCTGGGTGACATGATCCCGGAAGAAGAGCGCGTCGTGACCATTTCCCACGGTGGCTACGCCAAGACCCAGCCATTGGCTGCGTACCAGGCCCAGCGTCGTGGCGGTAAGGGCAAGTCGGCGACCGGCGTCAAGGACGAGGACTACATCGCTCACCTGCTGGTAGCCAACAGCCACACCACGCTGCTGCTGTTCTCCAGCAAGGGCAAGGTGTACTGGCTCAAAACCTATGAAATCCCTGAAGCGTCCCGCGCTGCCCGTGGTCGTCCGCTGGTCAACCTGCTGCCGCTGGATGACGGTGAATACATCACCACCATGCTGCCGGTCGAGGAATACACCGAAGGTCATTTCATCTTCATGGCCACCGCCAACGGCACCGTCAAGAAGACCCCGCTGGAATCCTTCAGTCGTCAACGCAGCGTCGGTCTGATCGCGCTGGAGCTGGACGAAGGCGACGTGCTGATTTCTGCTGCCATCACCGATGGCGAGCGTGAAGTCATGCTGTTCTCCGACGGCGGCAAGGTAACGCGCTTCAAGGAATCCGACGTCCGTGCCATGGGCCGTACCGCCCGCGGTGTTCGCGGCATGCGTCTGCCGGAAGGGCAGAAGCTGATTTCGATGCTGATTCCGGAAGAAGGCAGCCAGATCCTCACGGCTTCGGCCCGTGGTTACGGCAAGCGTACGGCGATCACCGAGTTCCCTGAGTACAAGCGTGGCGGCCAGGGCGTTATCGCCATGGTCAGCAACGAGCGTAACGGCCGTCTGGTCGGCGCTGTCCAGGTGCTCGATGGCGAGGAGATCATGCTGATTTCCGACCAGGGCACCCTGGTGCGTACCCGTGTCGACGAAGTGTCGAGTCTGGGTCGTAATACCCAGGGCGTGACCCTGATCAAACTGGCCAACGACGAGACGCTGGTCGGTCTGGAGCGGGTTCAGGAGCCGTCGGAAGTCGAGGGTGAAGAGCTTGAAGGTGAAGAGGGTGCAGTGTTCGACGGTGAGGTCGTGATCGACGATGTTGCCCAGGACCAGCAACTCGACGCCGCTGCTGACGAAGAACCGCAGGAATAAGCAGGAAAGCAGGGGGCGGATGAAAATTCGCCCCCTTGTTGTTTGTCCGGTATGAAATGTCGACGCCTATGATCCCTTGTGGGTGCCGGGCTTTTGTGGCGAGGGGGCTTGCCCCCGTTCGATTGCGCAGCAATCGTAAGCCGATCACTGTCGTCTCATGCGAGGCTGCGGTGACTGGTTTCCAGGGGCGCTTCGCACCCCAACGGGGGCAAGCCCCCTCGCCACAGGCAAGTCCGCTCCCGCATTCGATTCGTGTCGGCTGATGATGTAATGCGTGATACCACCAAATCAGAGCGAGATTGGATGTGAGCAAGAGAGCCTATAACTTCTGTGCCGGTCCTGCGGCGCTTCCTGAAGCTGTCCTGCAGCGCGCCCAGGGTGAACTTCTCGACTGGCACGGCAAGGGCCTGTCGGTCATGGAAATGAGCCATCGAAGTGATGAGTTCGTGTCCATCGCCACCAAGGCCGAGCAGGACCTGCGTGATCTGCTGAATATCCCGTCGAACTATAAAGTGCTGTTCCTGCAAGGCGGCGCTAGCCAGCAATTCGCTCAGATCCCGCTGAACCTGTTGCCGGAAAGCGGTACTGCCGACTATATCGACACCGGTATCTGGTCGCAGAAAGCCATTGAAGAAGCTTCGCGCTATGGTCACGTCAACGTTGCCGCCACCGCCAAGCCGTATGATTATTTCGCCATTCCTGGTCAGAACGAGTGGCAGTTGTCCAAAGACGCGGCCTACGTGCACTACGCGCCGAACGAAACCATCGGCGGCCTGGAATTCCAGTGGATCCCGGAAACAGGTGATGTGCCGCTGGTGGCCGACATGTCTTCTGACATCCTCTCGCGTCCGGTGGATGTTTCGCGCTTTGGCATGATCTACGCCGGCGCGCAGAAGAACATCGGCCCGAGCGGCATCGTGGTTAACATCGTTCGCGAAGACCTGCTGGGTAATGCTCGCTCCCTGTGCCCGACCATGCTCGACTACAAGGTCGCGGCCGACAACGGCTCGATGTACAACACCCCGCCGACTCTCGCCTGGTACTTGTCCGGCCTGGTGTTCGAATGGCTCAAGGAGCAGGGCGGCGTCGAGGCCATCGGCAAGCTCAATGAAGTGAAACAGCGCACGCTGTACGGCTTCATCGACGCCAGCGGCCTGTACAGCAATCCGATCAACAAGTCGGACCGCTCGTGGATGAACGTACCGTTTCGTCTGGCTGATGACCGTCTCGACAAGCCGTTCCTGGCTGGCGCCGACGAGCGTGGCTTGCTGAACCTCAAGGGTCACCGTTCCGTGGGTGGCATGCGCGCTTCCATCTATAACGCCGTCGACCTCAACGCGGTCAATGCGCTGGTGGGCTACATGGCAGAGTTCGAGAAGGAACATGGCTAATGTCTGAGCAAGAACTCAAGGCACTGCGCGTTCGCATTGATGCCCTGGACACCAAAGTCCTGGAGCTGATCAGTGAGCGTGCGCGTTGCGCCCAGGAAGTCGCGCGGGTAAAGATGGCCTCGCTGGCCGAAGGCGAAGTGCCGGTGTTCTATCGACCTGAGCGTGAAGCTCAGGTGCTCAAGCGAGTCATGGAGCGTAACCAGGGGCCCCTGGGCAACGAAGAGATGGCGCGGCTGTTCCGTGAAATCATGTCTTCTTGCCTGGCGCTGGAGCAGCCGCTGAAAGTGGCTTATCTCGGCCCTGAAGGCACCTTCACCCAGGCGGCGGCCATGAAGCACTTTGGCCACGCGGTGATCAGCAAGCCGATGGCGGCGATCGACGAAGTGTTCCGTGAAGTGGCGGCCGGTGCGGTGAACTTTGGCGTGGTCCCGGTGGAAAACTCCACCGAGGGTGCGGTCAACCACACCCTCGACAGTTTCCTTGAGCACGACATGGTGATCTGCGGAGAAGTCGAGTTGCGCATTCACCATCATCTGCTGGTCGGTGAAAACACCAAGACCGACAGCATCAGCCGTATCTACTCCCATGCCCAGTCCCTGGCCCAGTGCCGCAAGTGGCTGGACGCGCATTACCCGAATGTCGAGCGCGTGGCGGTATCAAGCAACGCTGAAGCGGCCAAGCGGGTCAAGGGCGAGTGGAACTCGGCAGCGATCGCTGGCGATATGGCGGCCAGCCTGTATGGGCTGACGCGATTGGCCGAAAAAATCGAGGATCGTCCGGATAACTCCACGCGTTTCCTGATGATCGGCAATCAGGAAGTACCGCCGACCGGCGACGACAAGACGTCGATCATCGTCTCGATGAGCAACAAGCCGGGCGCGCTTCACGAGTTGCTGGTGCCGTTCCACGACAATGGCATCGACCTGACGCGGATCGAAACCCGTCCTTCGCGCAGTGGTAAATGGACCTACGTGTTCTTCATCGACTTCGTCGGACACCACCGCGATCCGTTGATCAAGGGTGTGCTGGAAAAAATCAGTCAGGAAGCAGTGGCACTCAAGGTGCTGGGTTCCTACCCGAAAGCAGTTCTCTAAGGGGCGGTAGCAAATGAGTGGCAACTTCCTCGCTCTGGCACAGCCGGGCGTGCAACAACTTTCGCCTTACGTTCCGGGCAAGCCCGTGGACGAACTGGCCCGTGAGCTGGATCTCGATCCAGCCAGCATCGTCAAGCTGGCGAGCAACGAAAACCCGCTGGGTGCCAGCCCCAAGGCGCTGGCGGCGATCCGTGACGCGTTGGCCGAGCTGACCCGCTATCCGGACGGCAACGGTTTCGCGCTCAAGTCCCTGTTGGCCGAGCAGTGCCGTGTCGAGCTGAGCCAGGTGACCCTGGGCAACGGCTCCAACGACATTCTGGAACTGGTCGCGCGCGCGTACCTGGCGCCGGGTCTGAATGCGGTCTTCAGCGAGCATGCGTTTGCGGTGTATCCGATCGCCACTCAGGCGGTCGGCGCTCAAGCCAAGGTCGTTCCGGCCAAGGAATGGGGGCATGACCTGCCGGCGATGCTCGCCGCCATCGATGCCAACACCCGCGTAGTGTTCATCGCCAACCCTAATAACCCGACCGGGACCTGGTTCGATACCGAAGCACTGGACGAATTTCTGCAGGACGTGCCGGAGCACGTGTTGGTAGTGCTGGACGAGGCCTACATCGAGTACGCCGAAGGCAGCGATCTGCCGGACGGCCTGGACTTCCTCGCGGCCTATCCGAACCTGCTGGTTTCGCGCACCTTTTCCAAGGCCTATGGCCTGGCGGCGCTGCGTGTCGGCTATGGTCTTTCCACCGCGGTCGTGGCGGATGTGCTGAACCGCGTGCGTCAGCCGTTCAACGTCAACAGCCTGGCGTTGGCTGCGGCTTGTGCGGCGCTGAAGGATCAAGAGTATCTGGCGCAAAGCCGCCAGCTGAACGAGTCCGGCATGCAGCAACTGGAAGCCGGTTTTCGTGAGCTGGGGTTGAGCTGGATCCCGTCCAAAGGCAACTTCATTTGCGTCGATCTCGGTCAGGTCGCGGCGCCGTTGTTCCAGGGCTTGCTGCGCGAGGGCGTGATTGTGCGTCCGGTGGCCAACTACGGCATGCCGAACCACCTGCGCGTCACCATTGGCCTGCCGGCAGAGAACAGCCGCTTCCTGGAAGCGCTGAGCAAGGTTCTGGCTCGTGGTTGATGTTACTGCGCTGCAATCTGCTGAACCTGTGATCGGTCGCCTGGTGGTGGTCGGTCTCGGGTTGATCGGCGGTTCGTTTGCCAAGGGTTTGCGCGAAAGCGGTCTGTGCCGTGAAGTGGTCGGGGTCGATCTCGACCCGCAATCGCGCAAGCTTGCGGTCGAGTTGGGGGTGGTGGATCGCTGTGAAGAGGACCTGGCTGCTGCATGCCAGGGCGCTGACGTGATTCAGCTGGCCGTGCCGATCCTGGCCATGGAAAAGCTCCTTGGTCGCTTGGCCGCCATGGATTTGGGGCAGGCGATTCTGACCGACGTTGGTAGCGCCAAGGGCAATGTGGTGCGCGCCGCTGCCGAAGCGTTCGGTGGCATGCCGCCGCGTTTCGTGCCGGGGCATCCGATTGCCGGGTCCGAGCAGAGTGGGGTGGAGGCCTCGAATTCCGAGTTGTTCCGCCGCCACAAAGTCATCCTGACGCCGCTGGATCAGACCGAACCTGCCGCCTTGAGCGTGGTCGACCGTTTGTGGCGTGAATTGGGCGCCGATGTCGAGCACATGCAGGTCGAGCGTCATGATGAAGTGTTGGCGGCGACCAGCCACCTGCCGCATCTGTTGGCGTTCGGGCTGGTCGATTCGCTGGCCAAGCGCAATGAAAACCTTGAGATCTTCCGTTACGCTGCGGGCGGCTTCCGTGATTTCACAAGAATCGCCGGAAGCGACCCGGTGATGTGGCACGACATCTTTCTCGCCAACCGCGAAGCTGTCCTGCGCACACTCGATACATTTCGCAGCGACCTCGACGCCTTGCGCGACGCGGTCGATGCAGGGGATGGGCACCAATTGTTGGGCGTTTTCACTCGCGCCCGGGTTGCCCGCGAGCATTTCAGTAAAATCCTGGCCCGCAGGGCCTATGTGGACGCTATGAATTCCAACGATCTGATTTTCCTGGCTCAACCTGGTGGCCGCCTGTCCGGTCGGATTCGCGTACCAGGTGACAAATCGATTTCCCACCGCTCGATCATGCTCGGCTCCCTGGCCGAAGGCGTCACCGAGGTCGAAGGCTTCCTTGAGGGTGAAGATGCCCTGGCGACCCTCCAGGCGTTCCGCGACATGGGCGTGGTCATTGAAGGCCCGCACCATGGTCGCGTGACCATCCATGGCGTCGGCCTGCATGGCCTCAAGCCTGCGCCGGGCCCGATCTACCTGGGTAACTCCGGTACTTCCATGCGCCTGCTGTCCGGCTTGCTGGCTGCGCAGGACTTCGACAGCACCCTGACCGGTGACGCGTCGTTGTCCAAGCGCCCGATGAATCGCGTGGCCAACCCGCTGCGGGAAATGGGTGCGGTGATCGAGACCGCCGCTGAAGGCCGTCCGCCTATGATCATTCGCGGTGGCAACAAGCTCAAGGGCCTGACCTACACCATGCCGATGGCCAGCGCTCAGGTGAAGTCCTGCCTGCTGCTGGCGGGTCTGTATGCCGAGGGCAAGACTACCGTTACCGAGCCGGCTCCGACCCGTGACCATACCGAGCGCATGCTGCGCGGTTTCGGCTACCCGGTCAGCGTTGATGGCGCAACCGCTTCGGTCGAGTCCGGCAACAAGCTGACGGCGACCCACATTGAAGTGCCGGGCGATATCTCGTCGTCGGCGTTCTTCCTGGTGGCGGCATCGATCGCCGAAGGTTCGGAACTGGTGCTCGAGCACGTCGGCATCAACCCGACCCGTACCGGTGTCATCGACATTCTGCGTCTGATGGGCGCCGACATCACTCTGGAAAACCAGCGTGAAGTGGGTGGCGAGCCAGTAGCTGACCTGCGCGTACGTGCAGCTAAACTCAAAGGTATCGAGATTCCTGAAGAGCTGGTCCCACTGGCTATCGATGAGTTCCCGGTGCTGTTCGTCGCTGCCGCCTGTGCGCAAGGGCGTACCGTGCTGACCGGCGCCGAAGAGTTGCGGGTGAAAGAATCCGACCGCATTCAGGTCATGGCGGACGGCCTGCTGGCGTTGGGCGTCAAGTGCGAGCCGACTCCGGATGGCATCATCATCGACGGCGGCCAGATTGGCGGTGGCGAAGTGCACGGTCACGGGGACCACCGCATCGCCATGGCATTCAGCGTCGCTTCGCTGCGCGCAAGTGCACCGATTCGCATCCATGATTGCGCCAACGTCGCGACGTCGTTCCCCAACTTCCTGGCACTGTGTGCCCAGGTTGGTATCCGTGTTGCCCAAGAGGCTGAGTCGTGAACAACATTGCACCGGTCATCACCATTGATGGGCCAAGCGGCTCGGGCAAGGGCACGGTAGCCGGGATACTGGCCAAGCGCCTGGGCTGGAACCTGCTGGATTCCGGTGCCTTGTACCGACTGCTGGCGTTCGCTGCGCATAACCATGGTGTCGACCTGACCAATGAAGAGCTGCTGAAGAAACTCGCCGCTCATCTGGATGTGCAATTCATTGCGGCGACCGACGGTCAGCTGCAGCGCATCATCCTGGAAGGCGATGAAGTCAGTGATGTCATCCGCACCGAAAGTGTCGGCTCCGGTGCTTCCCAGGTGGCTGCGCTGCCGGCTGTGCGTGAGGCGCTGCTGCAACGCCAGCGCGCATTCCAGGAAGCGCCAGGCCTGGTGGCCGATGGTCGCGACATGGGCACCGTGGTTTTTCCTGGCGCACCGCTGAAGATTTTCCTGACGGCCAGTGCCGAGGAACGGGCCCGTCGTCGATATTTGCAGTTGAAGGGCAAGGTCGAGGGTGTTAGTCTGTCGAGTCTGCTAGATGAGATACGTGCGCGCGATGAGCGCGACACCCAGCGAGCGGTAGCCCCGCTCAAGCCGGCGGCTGACGCCATACAGCTGGATTCCACGGAATTATCCATCGATCAGGTGCTTGCACGCATCATGAGCGAGATCGCCATTCGCGATATCGCCGGGTGACCAAGAGGGTCGCGGGGGACCAGTCATAGTCCTGCGGCGCTTCTTTTATTTGAAACTAACCCACACCGTCTGGGGTGTGGAGATGGGCGTATTCTTCGCCCTCATCAACAGGAATTAAAATGAGCGAAAGCTTTGCGGAACTCTTTGAAGAAAGCCTAAAAACCCTGAACCTTCAGGCAGGCTCCATCATCACCGGTGTTATCGTTGATATCGATTACCAGGCTCGCTGGGTAACCGTTCACGCTGGCCTGAAGTCTGAAGCACTCATCCCGCTTGAGCAGTTCTACAACGACGCTGGCGAACTGAACATCAACGTCGGTGACGAAGTTCACGTTGCTCTGGACTCGGTTGAAGACGGCTTCGGTGAAACCAAGCTGTCCCGTGAAAAAGCCAAGCGCGCTGAATGCTGGATTGTTCTGGAAGCAGCCTTCGCAGCTGAGGAAGTGGTCAAGGGCGTTATCAACGGTAAGGTTAAAGGCGGCTTCACTGTCGACGTTAACGGCATCCGTGCGTTCCTGCCAGGTTCCCTGGTTGACGTTCGTCCAGTGCGCGACACCACGCACCTGGAAGGCAAAGAGCTGGAATTCAAGGTCATCAAGCTGGACCAGAAGCGCAACAACGTTGTCGTTTCCCGTCGTAGCGTCCTGGAAGCCGAGAACTCCGCCGAGCGCGAAGCTCTGCTGGAATCCCTGCAGGAAGGCCAGCAAGTCAAAGGTATCGTCAAGAACCTCACCGATTACGGCGCATTCGTCGATCTGGGTGGCGTCGATGGCCTGCTGCACATTACCGACATGGCCTGGAAGCGTATCAAGCATCCTTCCGAAATCGTCAACGTTGGCGACGAGATCGATGTCAAGGTTCTGAAGTACGATCGCGAACGCAATCGTGTTTCCCTGGGCCTGAAGCAACTGGGCGAAGATCCATGGGTTGCTATCAAAGCCCGTTACCCAGAAAGCACTCGCGTTACCGCTCGTGTAACCAACCTGACCGACTACGGCTGCTTCGCTGAGCTGGAAGAAGGCGTTGAAGGTCTGGTACACGTTTCCGAAATGGACTGGACCAACAAGAACATCCACCCTTCGAAAGTCGTACAAGTCGGCGACGAAGTGGAAGTCATGGTTCTGGACATCGACGAAGAGCGTCGTCGTATCTCCCTCGGCATCAAGCAGTGCAAGTCCAACCCATGGGAAGACTTCTCTGGCCAGTTCAACAAGGGCGATAAAATCTCCGGCACCATCAAGTCGATCACCGATTTCGGTATCTTCATTGGTCTGGACGGCGGCATCGACGGTCTGGTTCACCTGTCCGACATCTCCTGGAACGAAGTGGGCGAAGAAGCCGTTCGCCGCTTCAAGAAGGGCGACGAGCTGGACACCGTTATCCTGTCGGTTGACCCAGAGCGCGAGCGCATCTCCCTGGGTATCAAGCAACTGGAAAGCGATCCGTTCTCCGAGTACGTTCAAGAGAACGACAAAGGCGCAATCGTTAAAGGCATCGTGAAAGAAGTTGACGCCAAAGGCGCCATCATCACTCTGGCCGACGATATCGAAGCGACTCTGAAAGCCTCCGAAATCAGCCGTGACCGCGTTGAAGACGCGCGCAACGTTCTGAAAGAAGGCGAAGAAGTAGAAGCCAAGATCATCAGCGTTGACCGTAAGAGCCGTGTAATCCAGCTGTCGATCAAGTCGAAAGACGTTGAAGACGAGAAAGAAGCAATCCAGAGCTTGAAAGACAAGCCTGCTGCTGACGTCGCTGCTGGTCCTACCACTCTGGGCGACCTGTTGCGTGCACAAATGGAAAAGCAGAACTAAGTTCTGATTTTCTGTAAAAAGGGCGACTTCGGTCGCCCTTTTTTGTGTCTGGAATTTGGTGTGATTGGAGGCCAATGCGGGAGATGAAACCAAGGGCGCGCACAGGTGTCTCTTTCTTTAGGCGGATCAAGCTCTTATTTGCAGCTAGTCTGTAGCAGAAGAGGGTGACGTCGGGCATGTTGCCTGGCATAAGGAAGTGAATGAACAAGCTCATTGTCGTAATGGCTGTACTGACACTGGCGGGTTGCACTACTAATGCCAAGACTCACGCCGTGCGTGGTGTCAGTGGCATTGAGGTCGATTGTTCGGGGCTCGGCTCGAAGTGGGAAAGGTGCTACAAGCGCGCGGCTAAGGAGTGCCCTGGGGCAGGCTACAAGATTCTGGCAAGGTCCGACGATGCCAGGGGCGAAGATGAATTTCCTTTTGGGTTTAATCCCGCGGGTTATTTTACGAGGACAATGCTGGTGATCTGCCGATGAGCGCATGTCCCAGGATTCTTCACTAACCGTCCTGGAATCGAGCATTCCTGTTCGGGTGTGGGCAAGGTTAAGGTCGGGCTGTTCAAATTCATTCCGGCGTGCTAAAACCTTTGGAGCGCTGATCTAGCTGCTTGAAAAAGAAGGGAAAAATATGACGAAGTCGGAGTTGATCGAACGAATTGTCACCCATCAAGGGCTGCTCTCATCCAAGGATGTGGAGTTGGCCATCAAGACCATGCTTGAACAAATGTCCCAATGCCTGGCTACCGGGGATCGTATCGAGATCCGGGGGTTCGGCAGCTTCTCCCTGCACTATCGGGCACCGCGTGTCGGTCGTAACCCGAAAACCGGTCAGTCAGTTAGCCTCGACGGAAAATTTGTTCCGCATTTCAAGCCGGGTAAGGAATTGCGTGATCGAGTGAATGAAGAGGAGGAGGGCTACGGTGAGGAGTAGTTGGGGCGCCAAGAGTCGCTTCAGTCGGTTGGCGATCACGGGGCTCGTCGTGTTGGTGGCGCTAGCGTGCTTGCTTTTTGTGCTGGAAAACCAGCAGCTAGTCGTCGTTTCCTTTTTCGGTTTTTCATCCCCCCAGTTGCAGGTGTCAATTGTCGGGGTTATCTCATTTCTGGTCGGGATGATCGTGGGTGGGTTGATGGTCGCCGCTTATGCCTTGAGATCCAGGAGGAGAGCGAGGCAGGTTTCCCGTTAATATTGTTACTTTGTTTTCGAGCGTGCAGCCGGGGTGTCGTGATGCGATATCCTGCAAGTATTCTTTAAGAGAGAGGGTATTATACAGTTTCGGCAGGAGTCGCGGAGTTCGCGTTGATGGCCTGCCCTTAAGTAATGCACTCTCGGAATGTAAAGTACTCTTTAAGTAAAGGCTTCCAGTATATGCACGTTGACTCCAAAGAAGAAAATAGTCTAGGTGATTTTGAGTTTCAAAGATTTGTTAATGCCATATTGCGACAAAAGTTTATCGTTTTAGGTTTTACCGTCCTGGGTGCTGTTGTTGCAGCGAGCTATGCGTTTGTCGTAACGCCAATTTATGAGGCGCGGGCATTCGTGATCCCGCCCACGCAGAACGATATCGCTAACTTTAATTACGGCCGGACAACAGAGGCAGAGCTGGTTCCTTATAGCGTAAAGGATGTCTACGATATATACACTCGTCGTTTGCAGGCGGAGTCGCTGCGTCGAGATTTTTTTTATAGAGTCTATGTGCCAAGTTTGTCCGGGGATGAGCGCAAAAGCCCTCAGGACGTTTTGTATGCGAATTTCTCTCAGGTGCTTCGCGTTGTCTCCCCGCTAAGGGAGGGCTCGGACAGATATCTGGTTGTCGTGCAGACCAGTAACCCTGAACAGGCAAAGAGTTGGGCTGCCGAGTTCATCTCCGAAGCTGGTGAATTGGCTAAAAACGAAATGATACGGAACCTTTCGGTCGAGTCCGAGGTTCGTGCGCGGAATTTGGAGCAGCAGATAAATTCCGCCAGAGAGAATAGCCGAAAGGCGAGAGAAGACTCGATCGTCAAGTTGGGTGAGGCGTTGCGTATTGCTGAAGCTATTGGTCTGGAACGGCCGCCTGCCATTACTGTGAATCAGGCGGTAATTGCGGGTGGGGAGTCTGGTCAGCTTACGTACATGCGTGGTTCGAAAGCGCTGAAGGCGGAAATTGAGAACTTGCAGGCTCGTACCTCAGATGACCCGTTTATAGGAAATCTGCGCGAACTTCAGGAAGAGTATAGTTTTTTCAAAGGATTGAAGATTGACGCGGCCGCAGTTTCTGTCTATCGGCAGGACGGAGATGTGGAGCTGCCGGACAACCCAATCAAGCCTAACAAGGCATTGATCATTGTGTTGGGCATTATTTCCGGGTTTATCCTGGGTATGGCTTTCGTAATGTTGCGTGGGTTCTTCGTCACGAAACTGGAAGATTAGATTTAGATTCTCCTCGTCCCCGGTACTATTTCAACATCCTGTCGCCCAGAGTGGAGGGGCTGGGGAGGCCTGATGCCTGATGGTCTGTTCCAGCTGGATCGATTGGGCATCCGGTGGTCGGTCTTGGTGAGGATGGGGCATGGGTGAGTGGTATGTTGCCCGCATTCAGCCTTCGTCCGGATTTTTCGACGGGTGGGGTCGGGATTTTCCTGATAGTGTGATACGCGGCGATGATCCCAGATGATCGTTGGTAGTTTTCAGTCGTTTCACAGGCAGCTATTATCCTTGCCATCGAGGTTGCACCCGCATTACGCCAAGGAAGGACGCAGATTCTTTCCCTGGCTGCTGAAATGATTGTGGTTCTCAGCGGAGCTTTCGGTATAATTTCAAATTTACGTAGCTATCTCGTGCGTTTCTGACGCGCGAGATAAGAAGTGGTTTTTACCATCGACTTAATATTGATGAATGGCAAGGGAAAACAATGCTTAAACTCGAAGACGTGAAGTTGGCCATAGTGGGTCTCGGTTATGTGGGCTTGCCGCTGGCGGTTGAGTTTGGCAAAAAAATGCAAGTGGTTGGTTTCGATATCAGCCAGCGTCGAATTGATGCGCTGAAAGCTGGACATGACGCTACTCTCGAGGTGTCCGATGATGAGTTGAAGTCGGCGTCGGGCTTGAGTTTTAGCTCAGCTCTGGATGAATTGTCTGCCAGCAATGTATTTATTGTTACCGTGCCTACCCCGATCGATGAGCACAAAAGGCCGGACTTGACGCCTTTGGTTAAGGCGAGTGAGTCCATTGGTCGAGTTCTGAAAAAGGGCGATATCGTAATTTATGAGTCAACCGTCTATCCTGGCGCTACCGAGGAAGACTGTGTGCCGGTGCTGGAAAAAGTATCTGGCCTCAAATTCAATGTTGATTTTTTTGCAGGTTATAGTCCGGAGCGTATAAATCCTGGCGATAAAGAACACCGCGTTACTACCATTAAAAAAGTTACAGCCGGTTCAACTCCGGAAGTCGCCGATCTCGTCGATGCACTCTATAACACAATTATTATTGCCGGGACTCACAAGGCCAAGAGCATCAAAGTTGCCGAAGCGGCGAAGGTCATTGAAAATACTCAGCGCGATTTGAATATTGCGTTGATCAATGAGTTGGCATTGATCTTCAATAAAATGGGTATCGATACCGAGGCAGTGTTAGAAGCCGCCGGGACCAAGTGGAACTTCTTGCCGTTTCGCCCGGGCCTGGTAGGTGGGCATTGCATTGGTGTAGACCCTTACTACCTGACGCATAAAGCCCAGTCGATTGGTTACCATCCTGAAATCATTCTGGCCGGTCGCCGCTTGAACGATAGTATGGGCGCCTACGTCGTGTCTCAACTGGTCAAGGCCATGCTCAAGCGCAAAATTCATGTCGACGGTGCTCGAGTACTGATTATGGGTTTGACGTTCAAGGAAAACTGCCCTGATCTGCGAAACACCAAAATCATCGACATCGTTAATGAGCTTGCAGAATTCAATATTGTTGTTGATGTGTACGACCCGTGGGTAGATGTGGCTGAAGCACAGCATGAGTACTCAATCACTCCTGTCAGTCAGCCAGAGGTCAACTCCTACGACGGTATTATTCTGGCTGTGGCACATAACGAATTTTCCGCAATGGGCGCTGAGAGCATTCGCAGTTTGGGTAAAGCCGAACACGTTCTTTATGACCTTAAGTATCTCCTGGATGCTTCTCAGTCAGACCTGCGTCTTTGAGTCTCAGGGTCTGCGAAGACCCTGATTCGTTATCGCTGAATTCAAAATTGCCAAGTCGAGAATTACATGATCCGTTTCGAACAAGTCAAAGCTGAAATCCAACAGTCTCCAAAAGTTTGGTTGATCACGGGTGTTGCCGGATTTATCGGTTCCAATCTATTGGAGACGCTGCTGCAACTGGATCAACGGGTTGTGGGGCTCGATAACTTTGCGACTGGCCATCAACGTAATCTCGACGAAGTGCAATCGGTAGTGAGTCCGGAGCAATGGGCGCGATTCGCATTGGTTACCGGGGATATCAGAAATATTGAAGACTGCAGGAAAGCGATGAGTTTTGCTGGGTCCACCGATACTCCAGTGGATTACGTTCTGCATCAGGCAGCACTTGGCTCCGTTCCTCGCTCCATCAATGATCCTATTACCACCAATAGCACCAATATTGATGGCTTTCTGAATATGCTCGTTGCGGCGAAAGACGCGCAGGTGAAGAGTTTTACCTACGCAGCTTCCAGTTCTACCTATGGTGACCACCCGGCTCTTCCAAAAGTTGAGGGGGTTATCGGAAAGCCTCTTTCTCCTTATGCAGTCACGAAGTATGTAAACGAACTGTACGCCGAGGTTTTTTCCAGTACTTACGGGTTCAAAACCATCGGCCTTCGTTATTTCAACGTGTTCGGCAAGCGTCAAGATCCGAATGGCGCCTACGCAGCCGTTATTCCGAAGTGGACTGCAGCCATGATCAGTAACGAGGAAGTTTTCGTTAATGGTGATGGTGAAACGAGTCGCGATTTCTGCTTTGTAGAGAATGCGGTCCAGGCCAATATTCTGGCTGCCTGTGCGAGCCCTGAAGCCAAAAACAATGTTTATAACGTCGCCGTTGGAGACCGCACAACATTGAATGAGGTCTTTGCTTGCATCAAGGGCGCTTTGGCCAATGTTGATGTCACAACTACGTCAGAATTGGTATATCGGGATTTTCGTGCCGGTGATGTAAGGCATTCGCAAGCCAATATAGACAAGGCCAGGAATCTGCTGGGTTATCAACCCCTGTTCAATGTTGGCGAGGGCATGTTGAAAGCAGCTGGCTGGTACGTCTCTTTCTTCGCAAGAAGCTGACTCTGGTGATTAAAGAGATCAGTGCAATCACCGTTTTGGCAAACAAACTTTGCATGTTTGTTATGCTGTTCAGCCTGGCCCGGATTCTGGGGGTCGAGTTGTACGGTGTATTCTCTTACCATTACGCTATCGTCACAGGCATCGCGACTGTGGCGGGCGAGTGCTTGAGTGTGGCGCTGAGTCGCTATGCGGTATTGAATGCCGAAAATGTAAATTACAGGACTTCCTTGAGCCTCATGGCATGGGGTGGCATTGTTGTGGGTGCCCTCTGTATTGTCGTGTTTTCGGCTTTCCCGGCGCCGGCTTCGTCCTATGAGGCAAGTACGGGCTACTTGATGGTTGGAGCGTTTTTGCTCGGTTTTGCTTGTGTTTGCAATTTGACCATCACCGGCCTGATGTTCTCCTTGAACACCACGGGTAGATGGGTGGCCGCTTTGGCCGCTCACGGGCTGCTTGGATTGCTGCTGGTGGTAGCAATCGCGAAGGCTGATGGGCGTATAGAGGGTGTGATACTGACACTTGCACTTTGCACTTTGATCGCTCCTGCGTTCGGCTTCTTGATGATAAAGGCCAGCAAGCTCTCACAAGACAAAACGCAAGGGCGTGAGTATTTCTCTTTTGCAAAGATGATAGCGCTGCTATCCCGGTCCGGGGCACCTGCAATCGCTGGAAGCATGCTTCTGGGGGCGCCTGTCCACATCGTTTGTCTGATGATTTTTGCTAACTCGAGTTTGAATGTGTCAGAAGTAGGCTATTTCAACCTTTTTTTCCTGTTTTATATTCTGGTTACGGTTCTTCCAAGTTCGCTTACTTCTTATGCTATCGTCAAACTCGCAGGGCGCGGCAACAGTGCCAGTAAACTGTATTTGACACTCGGTGTCGCAATCGCGGTTTGCTTGCCTTTGTTCTTGGTTGTGACGCAGAGTTACTGGCTGTGTTTCCTTGGTAGTGGTTTTTGCAGCAAGGATAATCTTCTGACTTACGCGGTGGTGGCGGGGGGGCTTGGTCTTGTGACTACCATCGTCACTCAAATCCTGCATAGCAAAAACTTGACGAGAGTTGTTTTTCTGGGTAGTTGCATATACGCAGTTGTCTACCTTTCGTCGACAATTTTTGCGGGTGTGAAAGGCGATATGTTGGCAATTGATCTTTTCAGATCATTCGTGCTGGCCTTGGCTGCGCAGATTGTTGTGCTTGCAGCCTTGGGTGGGCGTAAGTTGGTGCGATGAAAAACATGTTTGATATGAGCCATGCTTACGAAAAGCGCATGTCTACAAGTGATATTGGGGCCAGTGTTGAACCTGGTTGGCGGTTCTATTGCTTTGATTTTTTTGGTTAAGGCTCATGGTTATATTACTGGTTTCGGCAAGTTTACTGATTTTGGTCGCTCAATGTGTATTGTGCCTGATATTAAAAAAATATCTTGTGGCGTTGTACGCTGTCTGCTATTCGGTACCCTTTCTTGGACTCATAAGCTCCCTATGGGGGAACACCATTACGCTTTGGCCTATCGGGAACTATAATTTTTATCTGGATGACCTTTTGGTCCTCAGGCTGTCACTCGTCTGGCTCCTGGGGGTCTCGGGCGGGCTGGTTGCCTATCTGTTGTCGCTTCTGGTTCCTTCCAGAAGTCTTTACTCGAACAGCGTTGCCTTTTTTTCCCCAGTGGACTTCAAGTTGGCCGCGCTGGTGTTTCTTTCGCTCTCGGTCTTTTTTATTCTGTTCAGATTCGTAAATGCGAATGCGTTACTCGAGATGTTTGCGGGCATTGAATCGGTGGTGGTTTTTTCCATCATTGCGGTCACTGCATCGGTGTTTGCCTACCCCTCCAGGACCATGCTTGCCTTGTCGGCGCTTCTGGTAATCGCTTATTGCGTTGCTAACGCAATGACTGGAGATCGGGATTTCGTTGTGTTGGTTGTGGCCTATGTGCTGGGTTTGATGTTTCGTTACAATCATCTTATAAAATTTAAGGTGTTGTTATTTGTCACGACTTTCATGGCGCTTGTTCTGGCCAGTGGTGTGGTTGTTTCGATGAGTCGAATGGAAGTTGATTTGACTTCAGATAATATTACGCAGTATTTCTTGTTCAACTCATGGAACGCGATAATATTACCTCTTGTCCAACAGTTGACCAATTTCTGGGATGGCGAACACCTTCGGTATGGCCAAACCTACGTGGACATGTTCCTTTCGCTCGCGCCTTCTCCCATCTATTCGGCTTTCGGTGTGGCAAAGCCCATCATGGTAGATAATCCTGCCCTCTGGTACTACATTACCGGTTTGGGCGGGATCCATGTCGCCGGCGTTGCGTTCGAAAACTTTGGGTTGTTTGGCGTGTTCCTCAATGGATTCATCAGCGTCAGTTTCCTGCGGATGATTGATTCGCGTTGCCGCGATGACGACTTCTTGCGAATTTTTCTGTATATGCTTTGTGCTGCATCGGTTATGCACTGGGTTTGGTATGGCGAAATATACTTGCTGAACTCATTGGTTTTTTATGTGATGTCCTTAGGATTATTCTTCGCGATGAAACTCGTTCGGGTTTTGAAGTGAGTATAAAAATTTTCACTGGAGTGAGAGCGTAGGTATGTGCGGAATTGCGGGAGTTGTCGGGTGGAAGCTGGATCAGCAGAGCGCCATTGCCGTTGGCACAATGGTAGATGCGCTGATACATCGCGGGCCCGATGACGGAGCAGTTTGGTCAGATGCCGATAGTGGGATTTCGCTAGGCCATCGGCGGCTTTCCATTCTGGAGTTGTCGGTACATGGAAGTCAGCCAATGGTGTCCGATAACGAGCGTTTCGTTATTGTTTTCAATGGTGAAATCTACAACTTCAACGAGCTGCGCCAGAAACTGATTGATTCCGGGTCGACACGTACCTGGCGAGGTCACTCTGACACGGAAGTACTGTTGGCAGCGATCGAGACGTGGGGTGTCCGCGCAACGCTTGAAAATTTGGTCGGCATGTTTGCATTCGCTGTCTGGGACAAACTTTCCAAGACGATTACGCTAGCCCGTGACCGTATGGGGGAAAAACCCCTTTATTACGGCATCGTCGGTAACCGTTTTGTTTTTTCCTCCGAGTTGAAGGCAATAAAGGCGGCATTCAGTGATGACCTGCGCATTGATCGTCACGCGCTGGCGAAGTTCGTCAGGTTCGGCTATGTTCCAGCCCCGGAGTCAATCTACGAAGGCATCAAGAAACTGCCGCCAGCCCACTATCTGACTGTTGAATCATTTTCTTCCGAGCAGACGCCGGTTGCATACTGGTCGTTATCACAATCCAGTACATTGAGGGACGAGCTGTCTCAGGCTACTGATAAAGAAGTGGTAGATGCAGTGGGCGAACGGCTTTCGGCAGCGGTAAAGTCGCAGATGATTGCAGATGTTCCACTCGGTGCGTTCCTGTCCGGGGGAGTGGATTCGAGCCTGATTGTTTCTTTGATGCAATCGCAAAGCAGTTCGAGTATCAACACTTACACTATCGGATTTAATGAACCTGAATTTGATGAAGCGCCGTATGCGAAGGCCATCGCCAAGCACCTGGGGACTAATCACACTGAATTTTACCTGGGTGCAGATGACGCAGTTTCGATAATTCCGCATTTGCCGGAAATATACGACGAGCCTTTCGCTGACTCCTCGCAGATCCCTACGATCCTGGTTTCCAGGATGACCAAGCAACACGTATCGGTTGCGTTGTCCGGAGACGGCGGTGACGAACTTTTTGCAGGTTATCCTCGTTACCAGATCACTGCCGGCTTATGGGCGCGTATAGAAAAGCTTCCATTGCCTGCACGCCGAATCATGGCTTATTCACTTCGCACGCTATCCTCCAAAGGTTGGGACAACGTCTGCTCTGTTCTTCCGGGTTCGGTACGAGCGAAGGTGAATGGTCGACGTATCTACAGAATGTCCGAACTGCTGGCATCTGAAAATCTGGCGCAGATGTACACCGGTTTGATGTCACAGTGGCAGCCTACTGATAATGTTGTGCTGGGTGTTGGCGCTCAGGATCAGGGAATGATTTGTTGGGAGTCGGCGCAGGACTATATTGAGGAAATGCGTCGGTGGGACGTTTCTCAATATTTGCCTGACGACTTGCTGGTCAAAGTAGACCGTGGCGCAATGAGCGCGAGCCTCGAAACGCGAGCGCCATTGCTCGATCATCGTGTTGCGGAGCTGGCTTTTTCTCTGTCTTCAGACCAGTTGATCAAAAATGGCGCTGGGAAATGGCCACTTCGCGAGCTGCTGAAGCGCTACGTACCCACTTCATTCTTCGACAGGCCAAAGGCGGGGTTCTCCATTCCCCTGGCGCAATGGCTGCGTGGGCCGCTTAGAGAGTGGGCGGAGGAGTTGTTGGCGGAAGAGCGTATCAAGAGAGAGGGTTATTTTGATTGTCAGAAAATTCGTTCGGCATGGCTCCAGCATCAAAACGGAACCTACGATCGCAGTCTTCATTTGTGGAATATTCTAATGTTCCAGTCCTGGCTTGATAAAAATAGTCGCTAATTTATATTGAGCAAAGGTGTTTTATGAAGATAGTTTTCAATGCGCTCTCTGCCCGTCTTGGCGGGGGGCAGACATATCTGATCAATCTATTTCAGTTTGTACCTGTTAATGCAGACCTTGAAATTCTAGTTTTCGCTCCAGCCTCACTGAAACTGCCGGATCATCCAGCGATCCGTCGGGTCGAGCCGGCCTGGCCCACAGAGAACCCGGTTGTCAGGGCACTCTGGGAAAAGTGGGTGCTGCCCGGTATCTTGAAAGCGGAAAAGGCCGATGTTCTGTTTTGCCCTGGTGGGGTAGTGGGCACTCGTGCACCCGCTGGCTGCAAGGTCGCGACGATGTTTCGGAACATGATCCCGTTCGATCTGCGCGTACGGAAAAGTATCCCGTTAGGGTTGCAGCGCGTGAGGAACTGGTTGTTGAATCGCATTATGCTCAAGAGCATGTCGCAAGCTGATTTAACGATTTTTATCTCTAATTATGCGCGGAGTGTAATCGAGTCACTGACGCAGGTAAAAAACGCGGTGACAATCCCTCATGGGATTGGTTCGGTATTTCGCACGCACAGTGGTACTACTGTTCGCCCTGATTTTCTGCCGGCGAGTGAATATATTCTATATGTGTCAAGGTTTGACGTTTACAAGCATCACTATGAAGTAGTTAGTGCCTACGCGGAACTATCTCCTGAACTTCGTGAAAGGTTTCCGCTGATTCTCGTGGGTGAAACAAACCTGCCAGAAGCGGAGCGCGTAAAGTCTTTGATTGCAGCGCTCGGCCTGGAAAAGCAGGTGGTTCTGCTGGGCGCAATTCCCTATCAGAGCCTTCCTCCTCTGTATCATCACGCCTATCTGAATCTGTTTGCTTCATCCTGTGAGAACTGCCCAAATATTCTTCTTGAGGCACTTGCATCGGGCAGGCCAATGATCTGTTCGGATGTAATGCCGATGCCGGAGTTTGGAGCGGACGCGGCACTTTATTTTTCTCCTTTTGATTCCAAGGATATACGTAAGGTTCTCAGCGAAGCGTTAACAAGCCCGGATACTTTGGAACGGCTGTCCGCCGCGGCAGTTACGCAAAGCGACAAGTTTGATTGGGAAAACACCTCAAGAAAAACCTGGCTCGAGTTGCTGGCATTGGCCGCGCGCGCAAAAGGAAGTATTTGATAGATGAAAGTTCTTGTGGTGTCGCAATATTTTTGGCCCGAATCTTTTATTATCAATGATCTGGTCAAAAACCTGTCTGCTCAGGGACACGTCGTAAAAGTTCTCACCGGAAAACCGAATTATCCGGATGGAGCGGTATTCGACGGTTACAGCGCTTCGGGGTACCAGGAACAAACCTATGACTCTTCGGTGAGCGTTTGTCGCGCGCCGCTTAGACCGCGTGGTTCATCGGGTGCAAAAAACCTGGTGCTGAATTATTTGTCCTTCATCGTCAATGGGCTGAGATTCTACCCGCGCGCAGTCAAAGGGCAGCATTTCGACGCGATCTTTGTATTTGCGCCATCCCCGATTACCTCGGTCATACCTGCCATTTACTTGAAGTGGAAACTCAAGAGCCATCTGGCTGTTTGGGTTCAGGATCTGTGGCCGGAGAGCCTCAGTGCAACGGGTTTCATAAAAAACAAGGCAGCGTTGCGTGTGGTGGGCTGGATGGTCAGGGGCATCTACGCGTTCGTCGATACACTGCTCGTTCAGTCGAGGGCCTTTCGCGAGCCGGTTTCCCGCTATGCTGATCCTGGTAAGGTTGTTTATTACCCAAACTCCTATCAGGACGTCCCTCCAAGTACCGAGCAAGCCCGGATTCCTGCGCCATTGCTTGCAGAGCTGGATAATCACTTCTGCCTAGTTTTCGCCGGAAACCTGGGGACTGCGCAGTCGGTTGAAACCCTTGTCGAGGTGGCTGACAAGCTTCGCCATTTATCGGGGCTGAAAATTGTCCTGGTCGGCAGTGGCAGTATGTTGGGCTGGATCGAAAGTCAGAAGCAATCACGAACATTGGACAACCTCATCCTTGCCGGACGTTTCCCGGCGAGCGAAATGCCTCATTTTTTCAGACGGGCTGCGGGATTGTTAGTGACGTTGAAGCAGGATGAGGCGTTCTCCTATACCATCCCCAGTAAAGTCCAAGCTTACCTGGCAGCAGGGAGGCCCATCATTGCTGCTCTGGATGGCGAGGGGGCTCGCGTCATTCGGGAGGCTGGGGCTGGTCTGACGAGTCCGGCGCAGGACGCCGAGGGTATGGCGAACGGCATTGAGCAACTTTTCCGCATGACTCTGGAACAACGAGAGTCTCTGGGGCAGTCAGGACGAGCGTACTACCTCGAGCATTTCGAAATGGAGCGGCAAAGCCAGCGCCTGGTCGAGATTCTCTACAGCAGGATTAACGAATTGAAAGGTAGGTCAAAATGAAGGTTCTTGTGTTAGGGGTCACCGGAATGCTGGGTAGCACGGTGTTCAGGCAATTCCACGGAAACCCGCACCTCGAGGTGTGGGGCACTTTGCGCAACCCCAATGGCGCCAAATACTTTTCTGAAGACACCCACGGTTCGTTGATCAGTAACGTTGACGTGCTTGACCATGATTCCCTGGTTTCGGTACTGGCGCAGGTCAAGCCGGATGTCGTCATCAACTGCGTTGGATTGATCAAGCAACTGGCTGATGCCAAGGATCCTCTGTCGGCCCTGCCTATCAATGCTATGTTGCCGCACCGCATTGCCAAATTGTGTGCGCTGTCCGGTGCCCGCCTGATTCACATCAGCACCGATTGCGTGTTCTCCGGCCGCAAGGGTTCGTACACCGAAGACGATATCTCCGACGCGGAGGATCTCTACGGTAAGTCGAAGTATATTGGCGAGCTTCATTCTGAATCGAATGCGGTCACCCTGCGGACCTCCATCATTGGTCACGAATTGGGAAGCCAGTATTCGCTGGTGGACTGGTTCCTGTCGCAGAACGGACCGGTCAAGGGTTATGAGAAGGCCATTTTCTCGGGGCTTCCTACCGTGGAACTGGCGCGTGTCATTCGCGACTACGTAATACCGAATCCGGAGCTTCATGGCCTTTACCATGTATCGGTGGCTCCGATTGACAAGCTGTCGCTTCTGAAACTGGTAGCGGAAGTTTACGAAAAGGAAATCGATATCATCGCGGACAGTCAGGTTTCCATAGATCGCTCACTGGACTCCTCGAGGTTTCAGGCTGCAACCGGTTACGTTCCACCTTCATGGTTGGAATTGGTTAAATCGATGCGTGCGTTGCGTTGATCATTAAATTCAATCAGGTTTGGGAAGGTAGTTATGTTCGATAATAAAGTTTTGATGATCACGGGCGGTACGGGCTCGTTTGGCCATACGGTATTGAAGCGGTTTCTGGATACCGACGTAAAAGAGATTCGTGTATTCAGTCGTGACGAAAAGAAACAGGAAGATATGCGCATTGCCTTGTCCAATGACAAAGTGAAGTTCTATATCGGTGACGTGCGTGACCGCGATAGCCTTGAGCAGGCCATGGTGGGGGTGGATTACATTTTCCACGCCGCAGCCCTCAAGCAGGTGCCTTCCTGCGAGTTCTACCCGATGGAAGCCGTGCGTACCAACGTCATGGGTACCGAAAACGTGTTGAACGCGGCAATTGCATCGGGTGTGCAACGTGTCGTTGTACTGAGTACCGACAAGGCTGTCTATCCGATTAACGCCATGGGTATTTCCAAGGCCATGTCCGAGAAGCTGATGGTTGCCAAGTCGCGGATGATCCCGGCGAAAGGCCCGGTGATCTGCGCCACTCGCTACGGTAACGTCATGGCATCGCGCGGTTCGGTTATCCCGTTGTTCATCAACCAGCTGCAAAGCGGCGAGCCGTTGACCGTCACCGACCCGAACATGACACGCTTCCTGATGTCGCTCGAGGATTCTGTCGATCTGGTACTGCACGCATTCGAACACGCCGAGCAAGGTGATATTTTCGTCCAGAAAGCACCTGCCTCGACAGTGGCGGACCTGGCGCAAGCGCTCAAGGAACTCTTTGCTCGCGACAATGCTGTCAAGGTCATTGGCACCCGCCATGGCGAAAAACTTTACGAGTCGCTGATCTCTCGCGAAGAGATGGCCAAAGCCGAAGACATGGGGCGTTACTATCGCATTCCATCGGACAATCGTGACCTGAACTACAAGAAGTTCTTTGTTGAAGGCGAGCAGGAAATTTCCGATCTGGACGACTACACCTCGCACAATACCGAACGTCTGGATGTTGAAGGCGTGAAGAAACTTCTTTTGAACCTGGAATACATTCAGGAGCAGCTTAATGCTTAAGGTCATGACGCTGGTCGGTACGCGACCAGAACTTATCAAGATGAGCCGCGTTATTGCCGAGCTTGATAAGCAGGTTAATCATGTGCTGGTCCACTCAGGTCAAAACTATGACTTCGAATTGAATCAGGTTTTTTTTGATGATCTTGAAATTCGTAAGCCTGATTACTTCCTGGGTGCTGCCGGTGATACCGCCGCCAAAACCATCGCCGAAGTGATCTCGAAGGCGGATGAAGTATTTGAGGCCGAGAAGCCTGATGCGCTTCTGCTCTACGGCGATACCAATACCTGTCTGGCCGTCATTGCCGCCAAGCGCCGCAAGATTCCGGTGTTCCACATGGAAGCCGGCAACCGCTGCTTCGATCAGCGCGTGCCTGAGGAACTCAATCGCAAGGTGCTCGATCACCTCAGCGATATCAACATGGTCCTGACAGAACATGCCCGGCGTTACCTGATCGCTGAAGGCATTCGTCCGGAAACGATCATCAAGACCGGATCGCACATGGAGGAGGTACTCGACTATTACATGCCGAAAATCCTCACATCCGACGTGTTGTCGCGAGAAGGCCTGGAGCAGGACAAGTTCTTCATTATCAGTGCTCACCGTGAGGAGAACGTCGATACGCCGGAGAATCTTCGCGACTTGCTGAAGACCCTGCGGGCCCTGGCCGACAAGTACCAGTATCCCATCATCGTTTCCACGCATCCTCGTACCCGCAAGCGTCTGGAAGCGATCGGTGAATCCCTGGATCACCCATTGATTCGTTTCTCGAAGCCTTTCGGTCTGCTCGACTACATCAAGTTGCAGATGTCGGCGTTTTGCGTGTTGTCCGATAGCGGCACCATTACCGAGGAAGCGTCGCTGCTGAATCTTCCTGCCATTACTATTCGTAATGCGCACGAGCGGCCGGAAGGAATGGATGAGGGCACTCTCATCATGAGTGGCCTGAAGGTGGAAGGCGTGCTGGATGCCGTACGTGTCGTGACCAGCCAGCATGATCGTAGCCAGCGCGTTATCCCGGTCGTGAGGGATTACCAGGCAGGTCCTGTGTCGAAGCAGGTAGTTCGGGTTGTGTTGAGTTATACCGACTACATCAATCGTACTGTCTGGTCCAAATCCTGAGCGTCGTCGAGGTTTGAAAAATGCGTGTTTTATTGACAGGTGCCACGGGTTTCGTTGGTCGCGCGGTATTGGCTCGCTTGGCGGCCTCTGACGATCTGGAGCCAGTGGCAGCCATTCGTGGGCACGCCTTGCCTGACTGTCCGTCGCGCGCTACTACCGTTCGAACCGCCGGGCTCAGCGCTGATACCGATTGGTCGCAGGCACTGGATCAAGTGCAAGTGGTCATTCATAGCGCGGCGCGCGTTCACGTCATGAATGATACCGAGTCCGATCCGCTTGAGGCGTTTCGCAAGGTGAATGTCGAAGGCACGCTGAGCCTCGCTCGGCAGGCGGCGTCGTTGGGTGCTCGTCGCTTCGTGTTCATCAGTTCGATCAAGGTGAATGGCGAAGGTACGCCGCTCAACCAGCCGTACTTCGCCGACGCGGCACCTGCACCTGCCGACCCGTATGGCATTTCGAAAATGGAGGCCGAACAGGGGCTGCGCGAGATTGCGAGCACCAGTGGCATGGAAGTGGTCATCATCCGTCCGGTGCTCGTTTACGGCCCGGGTGTGCGAGCCAACTTCTTGAGCATGATGCGTTGGCTGGACAAGGGAATACCCCTGCCATTCGGCGCCATCCATAATCGGCGCAGTCTGGTCGCGCTCGACAATCTTGCTGATTTGATCGTGACCTGTGTCCGGCATCCGGCCGCCGCCAATCAGACCTTTCTCGTCAGCGATGGCGAGGATTTGTCCACGACGCAATTGTTGACGCGGATGGCGCAGGCATTGGGTAAATCTGCACGCCTGTTACCTGTGCCGAGCGTGCTGCTTGAACGGGGTGCGCAGCTTCTGGGCAAGCAGTCATTGTCGCAACGCCTGTGCGGTTCGTTGCAAGTCGATATAAGCAAGACTCGAGAATTGCTGGGCTGGATTCCTCCGATCAGCGTCGATGAGGCGCTTGCATCGACTGCCAATTACTACAAGGAAAGTCAGCGCCAAGCTGGCTTATGACAATGCCGGTTCAGTTGCAGAACCGGTTTTGGTTGTTTCAGGAAGTTGACCTTTGAACACAATATGGTTGTTGGCGTTGGTGGTGGCTGTTTCGTTCCTGGGCACCGGTGCATTGCGCAAATACGCATTGGCACGCAGCCTGATAGATGTTCCCAATGCGCGTAGCTCACACTCGGTTCCTACCCCTCGGGGTGGTGGTGTGGCGATCGTGGTAAGCTTTTTGATTGCACTGCCGGTCCTGGCCTGGACAGACGCCGTCGCCTGGCCGATGGCGTTGGCTCTGTTGGGGGCCGGCGGCTGGATCGCGATCGTCGGTTTTCTCGACGACCATGGGCATATTGCCGCGCGTTGGCGCCTGCTTGCGCATTTCGGTGGAGCCATCTGGGCATTGTGCTGGATTGGCGGGATGGCACCGATCAATCTGTTTGGTCACGTGTTCAGTCTCGGCTGGTTCGGCTATGTCATCGGGGCGTTCTATCTGGTCTGGATGCTCAATCTCTACAACTTCATGGACGGTATTGACGGCTTGGCCAGCGTCGAGGCCATTTGCGCCTGTGTTGGTGCTTGCCTGGTCTACTGGGTCGCAGGCCACACCAGCCTCGCCATTGCGCCGCTTGTACTGGCGATGGCCGTAGCGGGTTTCCTTGCCTGGAATTTTCCGCCAGCGAAGATTTTCATGGGGGATGCCGGCAGTGGTTTTCTGGGCATCGTATTGGCGGTGATGTCGCTACATGCGGCGTGGACCAACCCTCTGTTTCTCTGGGTCTGGCTCATTTTGTTGGGCGTCTTTATTGTGGATGCCACCTTTACCCTCATTCGTCGGCTGTTGCGCGGGGATAAGGTTTATGAGGCTCATCGTAGTCATGGCTACCAGTACGCTTCACGAAAGTATCGCAGCCATCGGGTGGTCACTCTGGCCATCGCAGCGATCAATTTGTTGTGGTTGGTGCCAGTCGCTATATTGGTGGCCATGCAGTATCTCGATGGCGTGACAGGACTGGTCCTGGCCTACGTGCCTTTGGTGTTGCTGGCTTTCAAGTTTCACGCAGGCGAGTTGGAAATCGCCGGCAAGGTGTGATTGACGCATTGGGTTCTGAGCATTGCTTCGTCGGCAAGCGAGTTACCGAGAGCTGTGGTTGCTGTATCAATGCTAGGAGCTTCGAGAGGTGTTAAGAGGGTTTATGGATAAGATTCGGGCAAAGTTGTTAAGTCTGCCAAGACGACATAAACGTATTTTGCAGGTGATGACCGATATTTTCTTGGTCTGGTTTGCCCTGTGGATGGCGTTTGTCGTTCGATTGGGGGTGGACGAGCTGATCAACCCGTTCACTCAGCACGTCTGGCTTTTTGTCAGTACCCCTGTAATCGCCATCCCTCTTTTCGTCCGCTTTGGCATGTACCGTGCCGTCATGCGTTACTTCGGAAATGACGCACTGATTGCCATTATCAAGGCGGTGACACTATCGTCCTTGATACTTGGCGTTGTGGTGTACTGGTACAGCAACCACCAAAACGTTGTTCCTCGCTCGATCATTTTCAACTACTGGTGGCTGAGCCTGATCATGATCGGCGGACTGCGCCTGGGCATGCGTCAGTACTTCATGGGCGATTGGTTCAGTGCTGCTCAGCACGTCCCTTTCACCAGTCGGGATGACGGCCTGCCGAAAGTAGCTATCTACGGTGCGGGGGCGGCGGGTAATCAACTCGTTGCTGCACTGCGGATGGGGCGCGTCATGCGGCCTGTGGCTTTTATCGATGACGATAGCGGAATCGCCGACAGGGTGATCTCCGGGTTGCAGGTGTATCAGCCCGATAATATCCAGCAGATGATCGACAACACTGGCGCCCAGGAAATTCTCCTCGCTATTCCTTCGTCCAACCGCGGGCGCCGGCGCGAGATTCTCGGGTTTCTCGAAGGCTTTCCGCTGCACGTTCGAAGTATCCCGGGTTTCATGGACCTGGCCAGTGGCCGGGTCAAGGTTGACGATATCCAGGAAGTAGATATTGCGGACCTGCTCGGACGGGATGCAGTACCGGCCCAGGCTGACTTGCTCGAGCATTGCATCACGGGTCAGTCGGTGTTGGTCACGGGCGCTGGTGGCTCCATCGGCTCTGAGCTTTGCCGGCAAATTCTGGCGCTGCGCCCGACAACGCTCCTGCTGTTTGAACACAGTGAGTTCAATCTTTACTCCATCTTGTCCGAGCTGGAGCAGCGGGTCGCTCGAGAGTCCCTGTCCATTCGTCTTTTGCCGATTCTTGGCTCGGTGCGTAACCCGAGCCAGCTGCTTGACGTGATGAAGTCCTGGCGAGTGGACACGGTGTATCACGCCGCAGCCTACAAGCATGTACCAATGGTCGAGCACAACATTGCCGAAGGCGTACTCAACAATGTGATCGGCACGCTTAATACGGCCCAGGCCGCACTCCAGGCAGGAGTGGCCAACTTTGTTCTGATTTCGACCGACAAGGCCGTACGACCTACCAATGTCATGGGCAGCACCAAGCGCCTTGCCGAGCTGACGTTGCAAGCATTGAGTCGCGAGTTGGCTCCGGTGTTGTTCGGTGATACGAGTAACGTTTCACGCGTGAACAAAACACGTTTCACGATGGTGCGCTTTGGTAATGTCCTCGGATCGTCGGGTTCGGTCATTCCGCTGTTTCACAAACAGATCAAGTCGGGTGGTCCGCTGACTGTTACGCACCCCAAGATCACTCGTTACTTCATGACCATCCCTGAAGCGGCGCAATTGGTGATTCAGGCGGGCTCCATGGGGCAGGGCGGTGATGTCTTTGTCCTGGACATGGGTGAGCCCGTGAAGATCGTCGAGCTGGCCGAGAAGATGATCCATTTGTCCGGCCTGAGCGTGCGCTCGGAAAGAAACCTGCATGGCGATATCGCTATCGAGTTCACCGGGTTGCGCCCTGGCGAGAAGCTTTACGAAGAGTTGCTGATCGGTGACAACGTAGCGGCTACGCAGCACCCGATGATCATGACTGCCAACGAGGATCACCTGTCGTGGGATCTGCTGAAGGAGAGGCTCACCGAGTTGCTCGCTGCGGTTGATCAGGACGACTATGCGCGCGTCCGTCAGTTGTTGCGCGACACTGTCAGCGGTTACACCCCGGACGGTGAGATTGTCGACTGGATTTACCAGCAACGCCGCCTGGAGCCCTGACTGCTTCATATCCTGCAACGAACACATTTTTGACAGTTCGATAACATGACCTAGGTTTGGAGGGCAGCTTCGGAAAAGCTGCTTTCTCAAACGATGGCATGGAGCTTCACAAATGCGCACAAGCAATTTTCTTTCTCTGGTTTTTGCCCTTCTTACCAGTGCCTCCCTTTCGGCAATCGCCGCACCTGTCAACGCACCTGGGGTCAGCAACGCTCCTCAGGTGCAGGATGTAGCCGCCAAGGCGCAATCCGGCAAAGTTGATCTCAATAGTGCTGATGCACCTACGCTGCAACGAGAGTTGGCGGGTGTGGGTGAGGAAAAAGCGAAAGCGATTGTTGCTTATCGTGAAAGCAATGGCGCGTTTGCGTCAGTTGACGAATTGCTGGAAGTGAAGGGCATCGGCAAAGCGATTCTGGATAGAAACCGCGACAGGATCGAAGTGAACTGAGCGAGTGATAGAACGACAAAGGCCGATCATTGATCGGCCTTTGTCTGTAGCGAGACTTATGCCCGGCGGGCCGGTCGTCTGTGGTTGCTGGAGCTGTTATTGCTACCAGTCACCCGAGTTCAGGCAAGGTGTATGTCAGCAGCGTTCAACAAGGTGGTCTGGCCAACCAGCGTGATATTGCCACCGTGAGCACCGTCACCCGCGGTGTCGAATGACACCACCAGCCCCTGGTCTTGTAGCGTTTGCGTGATTCCCTTGGCGGTCGTCCAGCCATAGACGTAGAGGGTGTCTTCACCTTGTTTGAAATCCTGGATGGTGTCCGAGCCGGAGCCTGCGGTGAATGCGAAGACGTCCCGACCGTTTCCGCCAACCAACAGGTCGTTGCCGGTACCTCCGACGATAAAGTCGCTGCCGTTACCGCCAACCAATACGTCGTTGCCATCTTGACCGTACAGCGAGCAATTTGCATCCGAGCGAGACTGGATGACGTCATCGCCACTGTTTTTTCCGCTGGCACTGCCAGCCAGTTCGGCGCCAAGGGTGCCTGTGTAGAGGATTTTGTCTGCGCCGGTACCGCCGTAGATTTTTTCGGCGTACCCGGCACCTGGGGTCCCGGTGACAGTCGTGGTCTTGAAGCCTGCGTGTGGATCAGCGTTGAAAACAAAAGTTGCATCGCTGGCGGTGAGCAGTGTCGTACGGTCTTCGATCAGCATTGCGCCATCAAAACGGAAATCGCCATCGATGTCATAACGAAGATAGATTCCGTCTGTGGTTAACTTCTGGTCGACCCTCAAATTGAATTCATTTTGCGACAGTTGCGCGCGGCCAGTACCGCCGGCACCGCTGACGCCGAGGAAAACAAGTTTATCTGCGCCTACGCCGAAACTGTCGACGATGTCGTTGAAACCGTCGCCCTTGGAAAACGCATACTGGTCTGCACCGCCTCCGCCAGACAAGTAGTCATCACCTGTACCACCGGAGAGGAGATCTGACTGCTGTCCGCCGATCAGGACGTCATTGCCAGCATTGCCGTAAAGTTGACCGCCGGACCAACGTAGAGCGAGCGTGTCATTGCCCGCTCCGCCGATCAGCGTGGCGAACACCGGACTGAGTGCGCTGCCATCATAGGAAACAAGGTCCGCTCCCGAGGTGCCGGTTATCGTGGCTCTTCCGTTATCGGTGATGGCATTGCTGTCGGTAAAATGGGTGACGTTTGGATTGCCGGCAGAGCCCTGTACCGTATAGGTAAAGACCCCGCTGAGCGAATTGGAGATGCTGTCCAGCAAGGTATCGCTCAGACTGTCGTTACTGGTATAGAGCTTGTGTTCAGTAGTGATCATCTGGGCCGCATAGAGATTGGCCTGGCGCAAGGCATCTGCGCCTGTCTCTGTCCATCCGGATTCATTCGCGTTGTGGGGGATGAAAAACTCAACATCGTCTGCTTTCATCATGTCCATGACACCGACACGTTCGCCCGTGCGAATATCGGTGTAATAGACGTTGTAGTCCGCGTCCTGGATTTCCCACTTGTTGGTTGTGGTATTGAAAATTTCCAGGTACGTATGCCCCTGAAAATAACCCTGGGAATCTGAATACGTCCAAATGGTACGTTTTTGCAGGCCAAGCTCGGCGCAGAGGCCGCTGAACACGTTAACCATATTGCCGCACAGGAGTTCCGGGCGTTCGGCAGTCGGGTCACCCTTGATGGTTTTATAGATCTGCTCGGCGGTATAGAAGGGGTCATTACCATGGGCAGCCCACCAGGCGCCGTCCGAGTGAGTCGTATTGGTGGCCAATAATTCGCGGGCTACATCTTGAAGCAACATGCCGGTTGCAGCCGATTCTTGTCGGACCATATTGGCGAGTAAAGCAAAATAATTGATCAAAATTGACTCCCTGATGAGTGGGTGGCCAACCCAATATCCAAAACACGCTGCAAACGGCGTTGCTGGCCGAAATTTTGCTTATTTTACAGTTCTTTAGCCGGTATGTTAAAGAACCGTTAATCACTAATGGCGGGTTTATTGAGTCGTCAATGATCAGCGACGGGATACTGCGTGGCGATTACTTTTTCAATGTCGGTCATGATGGCGATTTCATACTGCGATTGTCGCTCAGGTGCTACACTCGCGCGCCCCGCAAAGCCCGATAAACACACCAGGTTGTCAGTTCCGAAATGATGCGCAGTCGAACCGAAAATAGTTTGCAAGTAGCCCTTGGGGCCTGCAGGAACAGTTTCATATCGGTGGGTTTTTTCAGTCTGTTCATCAACGCACTGATGTTGGTTCCTACCTTTTACATGCTTCAGGTCTACGGACGGGTCGTCACGGGCGGTAGCCTGACAACCCTGGCCATGTTGACCATAATCCTGACCGTGTTGCTCGTGACCATGGGACTGCTGGAGTGGGTACGCTCGCGGATCATGGTTCGTGTCAGCACCAGGCTCGACGTGTTGCTTAGCCGTGATGTCTACAGGGCCAGTTTCAAACGGGCTCTGGACAGCGGTGGCATGGATGCTTCGGCGCAGCCGCTCAGCGACCTGACCGGGCTGCGCCAGTTCATGTCCGGCAATGGCCTGTTCGCGTTTTTTGACGCGCCGTGGCTGCCGATCTATGTCGCGGTGCTGTTCCTGTTCCACCCTTGGTACGGCTGGACGGCAATCGGCTGTGCGGTGATTTTGCTGGCGCTGGCCTACATCAATGAGCAGTCCACGGGCAAAGTTCTGGCGGCGGCCAACAAAGAGAGCATTGCTGCGTCACTGCACACCAACAAGAATCTGCGCAATGCCGAAGTGATCGAGTCCATGGGTATGCTGGACTCCCTCATGTCACGTTGGAGTCTGCGTCAAAAGAAAGTCCTGCTGTTGCAGTCACGGGCCAGCGATCGCAGCGGGATCATCACAACGATTTCAAAAACCTTCCGAATGCTCGTTCAGTCCCTGATTCTTGGCCTTGGCGCTTATCTGGCGGTCAGCCACGAGATCAGCCCGGGGCTGGTGATCGCAGGTTCCGTGCTGCTGGGTCGGGCGCTGGCGCCTCTGGACTTGATGATTGGCAGTTGGAAAGGATTTATTTCTGCGCGTTCACAATACGCGCGTCTGAACAGCATTCTCGACCAGCAAAATGCCGAACCTGAGCGTATGCAATTGCCCGCTCCGATCGGTCACGTGACGGTAGAAAACCTCACACTGGGTGCACCGGGTGCCAAGACCGCGATCATCAAGGGCATCGGTTTCAATGCGCGGGCAGGGTCAATGATCGGTGTCGTCGGTCCAAGCGCCTCGGGCAAGTCAACGCTTGCCAAAGCGTTGGTGGGGGTGTGGAAGCCACAAAATGGCGTGGTACGTCTGGATGGTGCCGATATTGCCAATTGGGACAAAAGCCAGCTGGGACCGCATCTGGGGTATTTGCCGCAAGACATCGAATTGTTCGAAGGCACAATCAGCGACAACATCGCGCGTTTTGGTGTGGTTGATCCGGAAAAAGTGGTGCTGGCGGCCAGGATCGCCGGTGTTCACGAAATGATTCTGATGTTGCCCAGTGGCTACGATACGGTCATTGGCGAGGGGGGTATCAATCTCTCTGGCGGGCAACGACAACGTATAGGGTTGGCCCGGGCAATCTATGGCAGCCCGCGGCTTATCGTTCTGGATGAGCCGAACGCTCATCTGGACGAGGTCGGGGAGCGCGCGCTGGCGTTGGCGCTGCAACAGATAAAACTCACGGGTGCGACGGTTTTCGTTATCGCCCACCGCACCTCCATATTGGCCCATCTCGATCACTTGCTGGTGATGAACGCCGGCACGATCAGCTTGTACGGCCCGCGGGATCAGGTTCTCGCGCAACTCAATTCGCCTCAATTGGCCACCCAGCAAAAGCCTGGCGCAACGGCCGGCACAGACGTCGCTTCGGCCGACGTTTGACAGGATGCTATCGATGAACCATACGCTCACTAGTCCTGCCGACACTTTCGCAGATCTGCCCACCTCCGATGGATCCGTAAGGCGTATCGGGTTTTACATTGTGTTCGTGACATTCGGCCTGTTCGGCGGATGGGCGGCGTTTGCGCCACTCGACGGTGCGGCGTACGCGCCGGGGGTGGTTACCGTGCAAACGTATCGCAAGACGGTACAGCATCTGGAGGGCGGTATCGTCAAGGACCTGCTTGCACATGATGGCGATGTGGTGAAGAAAGGTGACCCGATCATCGTGCTCGATGACGCTCAACTGCGCTCGGAATACGAGATGACCCGCAGTCAGTTGATCGCTGCGAGGACGATGGAGGCGCGCTTGCTCGCCGAGCGCGATAACCTTGCGACGATCGCGTTCCCGAGCGATATCAATGCCGACAGTCAGCGCAGTACCGAGGCGCGCTACGGCGAGACTCAGGTGTTCAACGCGCGGCGTAGTTCGCGGCTTGGACAAATTTCGGTCCTGCAAGAACGTATCGGTCAGTTGAATCAGCAAATCAAGGGCACCGATACCATGATCGGTACCAAGACCAACTTGCAAGAATCCTACAGCGGCGAAATTGCCGAATTGAAAGAATTGCTGGCCCAAGGTTTTGTCGACAAGCAGCGGATGCTGGAACAGGCGCGCAAGCTGGATTTGCTCAAGTCTGAAGTGGCGGATCACCGATCGTCGAACATCAAGACCAAGTTGCAGATCAATGAAACGCAGTTACAGATCCTGCAGATCGACAAGGACTTTGACGCCGACGTTACCCGGCAGTTGGCAGAGACCCAGACCAAGGCCTACGACCTGCAGGAAAAAGCCTCGGCGCTGGAAGATCGCCTGAGCCGGGTGGTTATTCGCGCTCCGGAAGACGGGATGGTGATCGGCATGACGGTTCACACCATCGGTGGTGTTGTGCGTCCGGCGACGCCCTTGCTGGATATCGTTCCGTCGGTTTCCGATCTGGTGGTTGAAGCGCAGGTAGCCCCCAATGACATCGATCGAATTGCTATTGGCAAATTGGCGGACATTCGCTTCAGCGCCTTTAACACGGCCACGACACCTGTCATCGAAGGTCGGGTGACGAGCGTGTCCGGCGACCGCTTGATCAATGAAAAAACCGGCGCACCGTATTATCTGGCCCGGATCAGTGTCACCGGGGATGGTGCGCGCAAGCTGGGTGATCGCAAGCTGTTGGCGGGCATGCCGGCAGAGGTATTGATCAGCACGGGAGAGCGCACCATGCTGCAATATTTGATGCAGCCGGCACGTGATGTTATCGCCCAGTCGATGATCGAGGAGTGATCGTGCGCCTGTTTCCCTGTCTGATATTGGGTTCGTTGGCGTTGCCTGTTCATGCCGCCGAACCAAAGGTCGCCCAATCCTCGAATGTCGCTGTGCAGACGAATTCAATCAGCAAGCAGGCCTATTCCGTTGACTTGATGCAGCTGTATCGCGAGTCACGCCTTGAAGACCCCCGGGTAATTGCTTCTTACTCCAGGGCGCAATCGGTTGTCGAACAGGAAAAGCAGGCGTTTGGCAGCCTACTGCCTTCGGTGACTGCGAACGCGGGTTTCAACCGTATCAAGCAGAACAACATACGACTCAACGAGGCATACGACAGCCGCAATTACACGGTGGGGTTAACTCAGCCGCTGTACAACAAGGCTGCATGGGAAAACTACCAGCACTATAAAAGCCTGGCCAAACAAGCGGACTCCGAGTCGACGGAGGCGCAGGCAGAGGCCACTGTTGATCTTGCGCAGCGTTATTTTTTCGCATTGGCTGCCGATGACGAACTAGAACTGGTACAGGCCGAACGTAGGGCT
Organism: Pseudomonas sp. PDM31; assembly: GCF_019218965.1. Taxonomy (NCBI): domain Bacteria; kingdom Pseudomonadati; phylum Pseudomonadota; class Gammaproteobacteria; order Pseudomonadales; family Pseudomonadaceae; genus Pseudomonas; species Pseudomonas sp. PDM31. The sequence continues at coordinate 138,017 of NZ_JAHUWS010000010.1, forward strand.
ACCCAGAAAAACCTGGACAGAGTCAGCGCCCTGTACAGTAAACAGTTGGCTATGGTCACCGATTTACTGGACCTCAAGTCGCGGGTCGATTCGCTGGCCGCCCAGGAAGTTGACGCGCGCAACCAGTCCAGTCTGAGCCGTGTTGCGCTCTCGGAAATCATTGGGCGTCCGGTCAATGAAAGGCTGAGTCGCGTTCGTAGTGATGTCGAGTTCAAAGTGTCAGCGCAGAGCCTGGAATCGTGGGTGGAACAGGCAATCAGCGCGAACCCGTCCATCAAGGCCGGTGAAAGCGCACAGGACGCTGCCGAGGCTGCATTGCGCGCGGGCAAGGGCGGGCATTACCCGACGGTTAATCTGAACCTGAGTGCGCAACAGACTAACGAAGGTTATAACAACTCGCTGGCCCCCCAGACCGATAGCTATGTAGCTGGCGTTGGGGTGCAAATTCCGATTTTCAGCGGTGGTTCCACGTCAGCGCGGGTGCGGCAGCTGTATCAAGATCAGCTTACCGCAGAACAACAACTGATTGCGACTCGTCGCCAAGTGGTCAAGGAAACGACAAACGCGTATTTGACCGCCGACTCCAGCATAGAAAAAATTCGCGCCAACCGTAATGCGGTGGCGTCGGCCGAGCAATCCCGTGTCGCGGCTGAAAAGGCGTTTACCTATGGTGTCGTCAATTCCGTGGATGTATTGACGGCTGTACAAAACGAATTCAAGGCGCGTCGTGATCTGCTCAAGGCGCAGTACGATTTCATCACCAATCTTTTTATTCTGAATCGTTGGGCAGGGAAGTTATCAGGAGAAAGTGTCGAAAGTGTCAATGTCTGGTTGGACCATAACCATCAGCCTGTTGCTGTGGCCAGTGCGCAAGTTGAATAGCTACAATCATTGAGCACTTGGTCCAGTGATGGGGTTGGCCGATTAGCTGAGAGCCGTTACCTTCACTTTATAAGTGGCTGGGGAGGGCAGCTAATTCGAGAATTACTACCGCTGAGGGATCGCGTTTGATGAACAAACGCGACCCTTTCATCTATGTCGGATTTAGCGCAGCGACAGGACGGCTCGACGGATAATAGCGACGCCAACGCCCAGCATAAACCCGAATATCATACCGAAACCGACAATTAGAGCCTTCTTCGGTTTTACCGGGCCTTCAGGTGGAGTTGCTTCTTTATCAATTTGCGCGAGGTTGAATTGATCGAAGTCCACATGCAGTTGTTTCAAGTGCATCAGTTCGCCGCGAATATCCGCGAAGTCCTTGACGAATAGCTCAGGATTGTCACGCTCTTTAAGAAGTATTGCTTCGCGGTTAGTGGCCAGCAAGCTGAGTTCTTTTTGAATTTCATCAATGCGCGGCTCGGTGAAGTCGTCAGAGCGACGGGTTTCCAGGGTGGCACGCTCAGCTTCCAGGGCAGCCTGTCCCAGGAAATACAGCGGTATTTTCTGATTGTTGACTTCTGTCCGGATCATGTTGCCTTGATGGGCTTGATCCGTGTCTCCCAACGCTGAAGGTGTTGTGGGTTTGACGATGCCGAGTTTTTTTGCAATGACGATTGCTTCATCAAGCTCTTTGACACGATTTTGTCTGCGGCTTTGCAACTGTTGACGTAATGCTTTCAGTTCGTCCTGAAGTATTTGTTTTTTAAGTTGATCTTTTTCAAGCAGAACGGCGATTTTGGAATCTTTCTCTGCTTCGTACGCAGCCTTTTTTGACTCCAGCTTTTTTTCTACTTGAATGATGCGATTGCTTACCAGGGTTTCAAGGCTCGAAGCTACTTTTTCTTTTTCGGTCTTAATTGCAAAATCAGTAAAGTTTTTTGCAATTCCGACGCCATCTATACCCTGTGGATACCTAAGTCTGAGGCCCACGGCCTCAGAAAGGCTTGTGCTTTTTTTCGGGTCAATTATTTCAATGGTGAATGATTTTTCATTGAATTTTTTGAAGGTTTCTTCAATTGACTGGTTTGGTGTCTGGACGGGTGCCAGGTACTGCGGGTAAGTTTTGAAGAATTTCAGGCGCACGTCATAAGACTGCATTGAAGATCCGACGCGTGTCAGGGCATCCTTTGGAGTTAGTTTATAAAGCCCCGATTCATTCAGTTCATCGAGGTCCGCCTTGGTGACAGGCCGGATCGTAGTTTCGACTTCATATTCCGGCGTAGCGTATACGGTGTATGCAATGGCGGCGGAAGCAGTTAGTGCGGTAAACAGTAAGACAATAGCTCTTTGATCCCAAAGGCTGTTGATGAGATCCTTTACTTCAACTACTTCGTGGCTGGAATTGCTGATTGTATTTACTGGGCTGTTCATCGCGCGCTCAAATAAATTCGACAGAGGCTCCATAATACAGCTGGAAATTCCCGTCATGTATGTTGTTGAAGGAAAACATCGAGTTACATTTTGATTTTCCAGCATTTGTTCGCAAACGGCAAGAGTCAACCGGCGGATGAGCCGATAGGAAGCAGGACGCAGCAGCTGTTGTTTGAATGATCGTCATCAGCAGTTTTGATCGTTTCGGCATCCCGGTGCAAGCACACGACATCATGGGAGTATCTGTTTTGTATGCGTTATCTTCGTCGATCATGCAATTTTCCACGTGGATTGATAGGCCGCTCCTTTGCGCTTGAAAGTCAGTCGGGCGTTTTCAGTTCAGCAGGTGCGGTCGGACTTTGCCGAAAACCCGACGAACCGACCATTTCCCGGAAATCATTCAGGTCCCCTGCGACCTTTAAATTATGACTATAATATATCACTTCGCTGATCCGTTCTGGCGTCGGGTTTTTCCTTAAACGTCCCAAGGAGCACTTCCCATGAGTTCTGTTCAGTTCAAAGGTACAGCCCTTGTCACCGGCGCCTCTTCCGGCATCGGGGCGTTTACGCCGAACGGTTGGCGGCGCGCGGTTTTGATTTGTTGCTGGTTGCGCGCGACGAGCAGCGCCTGGAGGCTGCGGCCAACGAATTGCGTTCACGGCATGGAATTCAGGTCGAAGTGCTAAAGGCAGATCTGACGCAAAAAGAGGATGTATTCAAGGTTGAGCAGCGTCTGCGAAGTGATTCCAGTATCAGCTTGTTATTGAATAACGCCGGTGTGGCTGCGGATGGTCTGCTGGCTAATGCAGATCTGGAACAACTGGAGCGCTTGATCCAGTTGAACGTCACAACGGTTACGCGATTGGCCTCGGCAGCGGCGGCGAGTTTTACCAAGGCCGGTCGCGGCACCATCATCAACATAGCTTCAGTGGTGGCCCTGTTTCCCGAGCGCTTTAATGCAACGTACAGCGCCAGCAAGGCCTATGTTTTGAGTCTGACTCAGTCGTTGAACGCGGAACTGGATGGGACTGGTGTGAAGATTCAGGCCGTGTTGCCAGGCGTCACACGTACTGAAATATGGGAGCGCTCCGGTATCGACGCTTCACAGATTCCTGCAGATATGGTCATGGACGCAGGGGAAATGGTCGACGCAGCGTTGGCGGGCCTGGATCAGGGTGAGTTGGTCACCGTTCCTTCGCTACCTGATGCCGCGGATTGGGATGCCTTTGTAGCCGCGCGTCATGTCATGGCGCCGAATCTTTCCAGAAGTAAGGCTGCCTCACGTTACAAGTGAGGCATTATCAATCGGCCAGAGGTGTTTGCGGTATGAATGATCGTCGAGTCGTTGTAACGGGCATGGGCCTGGTATCTCCATTGGGCAGCGGTGTCGAAGCTGTCTGGCAAAGGCTGCTGGCCGGGCGTTCCGGGCTGCGCAATCTGCCGCAGGAGGTGGTTGCCGATCTGCCGGCCAAGGTGGGTGGGTCGGTGCCGACGCTGGCCGAGGATCCCGAGGCCGGGTTCGACCCGGATCGGGCAACAGCGCCCAAAGAACAGAAGAAAATGGACCGCTTCATTCTGTTTGCCATGGAGGCGGCACGTCAGGCGCTGGAGCAGGCCGGTTGGCAAGCCCTGGACAGCAACGCCCAGGAACGCACGGCAACCATTATCGGTTCTGGCGTAGGGGGGTTCGGTGCAATCGCCGATGCGGTGCGCACCACGGACAGCCGTGGCCCACGACGCTTGTCACCCTTTACCATTCCGTCGTTTCTGGTCAATCTCGCTGCCGGGCATGTCTCGATTCAACATGGTTTCAAAGGCCCGCTGGGTGCGCCAGTCACCGCTTGCGCCGCCGGTGTGCAGGCGATCGGTGATGCGGCACGGTTGATTCGTAGCGGCGAGGCGGATATCGCCGTGTGTGGCGGCGCGGAAGCCGCGATCGATCGCGTCAGTCTCGCCGGGTTTGCTGCAGCTCGTGCTTTATCCAGCGGTTATAACGACACCCCGGAACGCGCCTCGCGTCCGTTCGACAGCGGTCGCGATGGTTTTGTCATGGGCGAGGGCGCGGGGCTGCTGGTGATCGAATCCCTGGATCATGCCTTGGCGCGCGGCGCTCAACCGTTGGCTGAACTGGTCGGTTATGGCACCAGTGCTGATGCCTATCATCTGACCGCGGGACCCGAGGATGGCAGCGGTGCGCGGCGAGCGATGGCATTGGCCTTGGCCCAGGCCGGTATTTCACCTGCTCAGGTTCAGCATTTGAACGCTCACGCGACCTCGACCCCGGTGGGCGATCTGGGTGAACTGGCGGCGATCAAGTCGTTGTTCGGTGCGCAGAATGCAATTGCAGTGACATCGACCAAGTCGGCAACCGGACATTTGCTTGGGGCAGCGGGCGGGATCGAAGCGATCTTCACACTGCTGGCCATTCGTGACCAGATCGTCCCGGCCACGCTTAATTTAGACAATCCGGATCCCGCTGCCGCAGGCGTGGACATCGTTCGCGGCCAGGCGCGGCCGATGACTATCGATTATGCGCTGTCCAACGGTTTTGGATTTGGCGGCGTCAATGCCAGCGTGTTGTTCAAGCGCTGGCAGGGCTAGTCCTGCGATTGCTTGAGATGCTCGCGCGTGACGTCGAGCAGGCGTTGGGCGAGTTCCGGGTCGGCAACGCTGCGTGAAAGTAGCAGGGCGCCGACCAGTGCGGCCATGATGACAATGCTGCGATCAGCGGTGTTGTCCCCTTTGAGGGTGTGCTCGATCTGATCCAGTCGAGCCTTGAGCACGGTGTCACTTGTCGTGCTCGGCTGCCCGCGCAGGCCAAGTTCCGAAGACATGGTCGTTAGAGGGCAACCTTCGTGGGGCGAGGTTTGGTGCCATTGCGACAGGTAGGTATCGATGAAGGCTTCGAGGGGATTTTCTTCGGCAAAGATTTGCGCGCACAAGCCGTCAACCTGATTGCCAGACTCCTGGAGAGCCTTTTCTACCAGTTCGTCCTTGGACTCGAAGTGGGAATAAAAGCCGCCATGGGTCAAGCCCAATGCTTTCATCAGAGGTTGCAGGCCGGTCGCGCCGATACCGTCGCGGCGGAATCGCGCCGAAGCTTCCTTGATGATGCGTTGGTGGGTCTGGGCTTTATGGTCCTGCGAATAACGCATCTGAAATCTCCACATCAATGCGTCATCTTAACCAATGAAAATTGGATGGTGATTGTACTTTTACTTCTAAAAAGCATACAGATGCTTCGATTCTGATACAAAACCGCAATACTGGCAGGCATTGCCAAGGTTTTTTCGGTTGCGGAAAAAAACAAACCCCGCCGGTTCTGGCGGGGTTTTATCAGCGATCCTGCGCTTCTTTGGCGTCCATTTGCGCATTACGTTCAGCCACGCGTTTACGTTGCTCTTCGGTCAGTTCAACCTTGTTGGCGGTGTCGCGTAGCATCATCAAACCACCAACGATCGAGCCAATGGCAACAACCAAAATTAACCAGGCATACCAGGGCATGGGACTCTCCTTGATGACAAACGGGCCGGCGAGGCTCGCCAACCGATCGTGCATACCACTTTGAGTGACGGGGTCTGGCAGCAGTTCCATCGCTACCTGTGCATTCTATGCCTGTTACGTGTGGCGCAGGCGAATGCCATCAATGTCTGGTCAACATCGCGCGCCGTTGGTGCATCGGCGCGCTGATGGGCGGCAAGCATGGAGTACAGGAACGAGCGGTGCCGTGGTTTGATGCCTATGTCTGTTGGCGAAGGCACGCGCACAGTGCAGTTTGCCAGTCAGGTTGACTGACACCCCACTCACGTTGCAGGCGACTGCAATCGAGACGTGAATTGAGCGGCCGGGTCGCGGGCGTCGGGTAATCGCTGGTGGGAATCGGCAGCACACTGGCACAGGGTTTTCCCTGCTGTTGCAATGCTTCGCCAATTGCCTGGGCAAAGCCAAACCAGGAGGTCTGGCCCTGAGCAGTCAGATGAAACGTCCCCCAGCTGCCGGCCATGCCCGCCTGCCAGCGTTCAATCAGGGCCAGGGTACTGTCGGCGATCGTGCCTGCCCATGTTGGCGCTCCGATTTGATCGGCGACCACGCGCAACTCTGTTTTCTCCTGCAGTAAACGCTGCATCGTCAGCAGGAAGTTGCGGCCATGGTTCGAGTAGACCCAACTGGTGCGCAGAATCAGGTATTTACCTTGCACGTCCCTGATGGCCTGTTCACCGGCCAGCTTGCTCCGGCCATACACCCCGAGCGGATTTGGCGCGTCGTCCTCGTTGTACGCTCCGACCTTCGTTCCGTCGAATACATAATCAGTGGAGTAATGAATCAGCGGGATATCGAGAGCCAGCGCTTCTTCGGCAAGAATGCCGGGGGCGACTGCGTTTATGGCAAAGGCTGTCTGCGGCTCGCTTTCGGCCTGATCGACCGCTGTATGGGCTGCCGCATTGATGATCAGATCGGGCCGAACGGTCTGGACCTGCCGACGAATCTGTTCGGGTTGCGTCAGGTCGAGCTGGTCGCGACCCAGTACGATCAGTTCGCCGACCGCGCCCAGTCGGTGTTGCAGCTCGCGTGAGACCTGGCCGTGCTGGCCATTGATGAGAATTCTCATGGCAACAGTCCGGTCTCTTCGTGCACGCCGGGTTCAATCATGATCATTGTTCGTCCCCGGCCAGTTTGGCGAGGTACTGACCATACCCGGTCTTGCCAAAGTACTGCGCCCGCTCGAGTAACTGTTCACGATTGATCCAGTCATTCTCGTAGGCAATTTCTTCGAGGCAGGCGACTTTCAGTCCCTGGCGGTGCTCGATGGTCTGCACGTACTGACTGGCTTCGAGCAAACTGTCGTGGGTGCCGGTATCGAGCCAGGCGAAACCTCGGCCGAAACGCTCCACCTGCAGATCGCCCCGTTGCAGATAGGCATTGTTGACGTCGGTGATTTCCAGCTCGCCGCGTGGCGAAGGTTTTACTGCCTTGGCAATCTCGATGACATCGTTGTCGTAGAAATACAGACCGGTAACGGCATAACTGGATTTCGGCGTCGTCGGTTTTTCTTCGATTGAAAGCGCACGGCCATCACTGTCGAAATCGATCACGCCGAAGCGCTCGGGATCCTTGACCCAGTAACCGAACACGGTGGCGCCAGAGGTGCGTTTTGCCGCGTTCTGTAATTGTTCGCCGAAGTGCTGGCCATGGAAGATGTTGTCCCCCAGGATCAGGCAGACAGGGTCATTGCCAATGAATTCTTCGCCAATCAGGAACGCCTGGGCCAGCCCATCCGGTGAGGGTTGTTCGGCAAAGCTGAAATTGACCCCGAACTGGCTGCCGTCACCCAGCAGGTTGCGGTATTGAGGTAAATCCTGGGGGGTGGAAATCAGCAGAATATCCTTGATGCCGGCCAGCATCAGCACCGAAATCGGATAGTAGATCATTGGTTTGTCGTAGACCGGCAACAGCTGTTTTGACACGCCGAGGGTAATCGGGTGCAGGCGTGTGCCCGAGCCTCCCGCTAAAACGATGCCTTTCATCATGCGAGCAACTCCTTGTTATCGATGGCGCCGAGGCGTTCACCTTGATAGCTGCCATCCTGAACACGACGGCACCACTCCAGGTTGTCCAGATACCATTGCACGGTTTTGCGCAGGCCGGTTTCGAACGTCTCTTCAGGCACCCAGCCCAGTTCGCGTTCAATCTTGCCGGCATCGATTGCATAGCGCTGATCGTGGCCGGGACGATCCTGTACGAACGTGATCAGGTCGGCATAGTGCGCAACACCGTCGGGCTTGTGCGGTGCCAGTTCTTCAAGCAGGGCACAGATGCCACGCACGACGTCTATGTTCTTCTGTTCGTTGTGCCCACCGATGTTGTAGGTTTCGCCGACGGAGCCAGTGGTCACCACTTTGAGCAGAGCCCGGGCGTGATCTTCGACGAACAGCCAGTCGCGCACTTGCAGGCCATTGCCATACACCGGTAGCGGCTTGCCGGCCAACGCATTGAGGATGACCAGCGGAATCAGTTTTTCGGGGAAGTGGAACGGCCCGTAATTGTTCGAGCAATTGGTCAGCAGTACCGGCAAACCATAGGTGCGCTGCCAGGCGCGGACCAGGTGGTCGGACGCAGCCTTGCTGGCGGAGTAGGGCGAGCTCGGAGCGTAGGGCGTGCTTTCCGTGAACAGGTCATCGACACCATGCAGATCGCCATAAACCTCGTCGGTAGAGATGTGATGAAAGCGGAACGCGCTTTTCTCAGGCTCTGTGAGGGTTTGCCAATAGGCACGGGTTGCCTCCAGCAAGCTGTAGGTGCCAACAATGTTGGTCTGGATAAATTCCGATGGCCCGTCGATGGACCGATCCACATGGGATTCAGCTGCCAGGTGCATGATCGCGTGAGGCTGGAAGCGTGCCAGCACTGCTCTGACAGTCGACTGATCAACGATATCGGCCTGGACGAACTCATAACGAGTGTCGTTGGCGATGCTGGTCAGCGACTCGAGATTGCCGGCATAGGTCAGTTTGTCCAGATTGAGCACTTCATGTTCGGTGTGCCGAATCAACTCGCGAATAAGGGCAGAGCCAATGAAACCGGCACCGCCGGTGATGAGGATACGCATGGAGGCCAGCCTTTTTCAGTAATTCGATAATGCCAATAGCCGTAGCTTGTAGGCACGAGCGGGGAGGTGCAAGAGTGTTAATGCCATTTTTGTTGCGTCAAGCCTGTCGGGCTTGAGTTTCAGTGGTGCGCGACAACGCGCGAAACGACCGGTTTTGCCGGCCTGAAGCTTGATCCAGCCCCCTGTAATCCCCGCATAAACCCACTCTTTACGCTTTCTTTATGCCCGGCGAGACTCCTCGATCTCGTTCCTTTACAGCCTTCCTTCCGACAATGGCTCACACGCGGCAATACGCCGTAACACGGAGAATTTCCATGAGCGTTCTGGATGGAGTGTCGCTGCTGCTGGCAGTGGGGCTGTTCATTTATCTGTTGGTTGCGCTGTTGCGCGCGGACCGGAACTAGGAGCGGCCATGCACAGTTATGACTATTGGCTAATCCTCGGATTTTTCGCGCTGGTATTGCTACCTGCGCCGTTCCTCGGGCGCTTCTATTACAAGGTCATGGAAGGCCAGCGCACCTGGCTGACGCCAATCCTCGGGCCGCTGGAACGTGGCTGTTATCGTGTCGCCGGTGTCGATCCGCAGGCCGAGCAGAGCTGGCAGAAATACACACTGGCCTTGCTCGCTTTCAACCTTGCGGGCTTTTTGCTGTTGTTCGCGATCCTGTTGCTCCAGGACCACTTGCCGCTCAACCCGCAGAACCTGCCGGGGCAAGAGTGGACGCTGGCGTTCAACACCGCCGTCAGCTTCATGACCAACACCAACTGGCAGGCGTACAGCGGTGAGGCGTCGCTGAGCTATCTGAGTCAGATGGCCGGTCTCACTGTGCAGAACTTCGTCAGCGCCGCCACCGGCCTGGCGGTATTGGTTGCGCTGTGTCGCGGTATCGGCCGCAAGTCGACCAAGACCCTGGGCAACTTCTGGGTCGACATGACCCGCGCCACCCTCTACGGTTTGCTGCCGCTGTGCCTGCTGCTGGCGTTGTACCTGGTGTGGCAGGGCGTACCGCAAACCTTCGCCCAGTACGTGCATGCCGTGACCTTGCAAGGCGTCGACCAGGTGATCCCGCTCGGCCCGGCGGCCAGCCAGATTGCGATCAAGCAATTGGGCACCAACGGTGGCGGTTTCTTCGGCGTCAACTCGGCGCATCCGTTCGAGAACCCGACAGCCTGGAGCAACCTGTTCGAGGTCGCATCGATCATTCTGATCCCTGTTGCGCTGGTGTTCACCTTCGGCCACTACGTGAAGGATCTGCGTCAGAGCCGCGCGATCATCGCCTGCATGCTGGCGCTGTTCCTGATCGGTGGCGCGACCTCGCTGTGGGCCGAGTACCAACCTAACCCGGCGCTGAACAACGTCGCTGTCGAACAGACCGCGCCGCTGGAAGGCAAGGAAGCACGGTTCGGCACAACCGCCAGCGTACTGTGGTCGGTGACCACGACCTCGGCGTCGAACGGTTCGGTCAATGCCATGCACGACAGCCTCAATCCGCTGAGCGGCATGGTCGCACTGGTCAACATGATGGTTGGCGAAGTGATCTTCGGAGGCGTCGGTGCCGGGCTCTACGGCATGTTGCTCAACGTGTTGATTGCGGTGTTCCTCGCCGGCCTGATGATCGGCCGCACCCCGGAATATCTCGGCAAGAAACTGCAAGCCAGGGAGGTGCAATTGCTGGTGGTGACCCTGATGGTCATGCCGATCGGCGTACTGGTGCTCGGTGCGATCGCGGCCAGCCTGCCAGGGCCTGTGGCCTCGGTAAGCAACCCCGGTGCCCACGGTTTCAGCCAGTTGCTCTACGCCTACACCTCGGCCAGTGCCAACAACGGTTCTGCGTTCGGTGGCTTCGGCGCCAACACCCCGTTCCATAACCTGATGCTGGGCCTGGGCATGTTGATCGGTCGCTTCGGCTACATCCTCCCGGTCCTGGCCTTGGCCGGCAGCCTGGCAATGAAGAAAACCGCACCGATCGGCCAGAACAGCTTCCCGACTCACGGCCCGCTGTTCGTGACCTTGCTGACGGTGACCATTTTGCTGGTGGGTGGCCTTACTTTCCTGCCGACACTGGCGTTGGGCCCGATTGCTGAACATCTGAGCATGGCCTTCTGAGGGAGTTGAAGATGAATATGCCCATAACCAAAACCGCCGTCGTCAAGGCGCCGGAACAGCCGAAAACCGCAATTTCGGCCTTGTGGCGCCCGGCGCTGTTGCAAGCCTTCGTCAAGCTCGACCCACGGCAATTGCAGCGTGCGCCAGTGATGTTGGTGGTCGAACTGACCGCGATCCTGACCACCGTGCTGTGCTTCATTCCCGACACGGCGGTGCCGACCTTCGTCGCCGCACAAATTGCCGTATGGCTGTGGTTCACCGTGCTGTTCGCCAACTTCGCCGAAGCCCTGGCGGAAGGCCGCGGCAAAGCCCGCGCCGACAGCCTCAAGGCCGGCAGCGCAGGCCTCAGTGCCCGGCGCCAAACCAGCAACGGCACCTTTGAGGTGGTGCCGGCCACCAGCCTGCGCAAAGGCGATGTGGTGCGCGTCGAGGCGGGGGAGATGATTCCCGGTGACGGCGAAGTGATCGAAGGCATCGCGGCCGTCAACGAAGCGGCGATTACCGGTGAGTCGGCGCCGGTCATCCGTGAGTCCGGCGGTGATCGTTCGGCCGTCACCGGCAATACACGATTGGTGTCCGACTGGCTGTTGGTGAAAATCACCACCAACCCTGGCGAATCGACCCTGGACCGCATGATTGCCCTGGTCGAAGGCGCCAAACGGCAGAAAACCCCGAATGAAGTAGCGCTCGACATCCTGCTGATCGGCTTGACCCTGATCTTCCTGCTGGTGGTCGTCACCCTGCAACCTTTCGCCCACTTCGCCAATGGCAGCCTGCCGCTGGTATTTCTGGCAGCGTTGTTGGTCACGCTGATTCCGACCACCATCGGCGGCCTGCTGTCGGCCATCGGTATTGCCGGGATGGATCGCCTGGTGCGCCTGAACGTGATCGCCAAGTCAGGTCGCGCCGTGGAGGCGGCGGGGGATGTGCACGTCTTGCTGCTGGACAAGACCGGCACCATCACGTTCGGTAATCGTCGTTGTGCAGCAGTGTATGCGGCGCCGGGTGTCAACGCTGTGGAACTGGCCGAAGGCGCATTGTTTGCCTCGCTGGCGGACGACACTGCTGAAGGCAAGTCGATCGTCGAGTATCTGCGTGGCACACATCCCCAGCCGGAGCCGTCTGCCGACATGCTGACTGCCGTGCCGTTCAGTGCTGAAACGCGGCTGTCCGGGGTCGATTACCAAGGGCGCGTGTATCGCAAAGGCGCTGTGGATTCGCTGCTGGCGTTTGTCGGCCTGAACCGTGGCGATCTGGCACCGGCCCTGTCCCGGGAAATCGACAGGATCGCCCAAAGCGGCGGCACTCCGCTGCTGGTATGCGTCGACGGCAAATTGTTGGGGGCAATCCATCTCAAGGACGTGGTCAAGCCCGGTATCCGCGAGCGTTTTGACGAGTTGCGCAAACTCGGCATTCGCACCGTCATGGTCACCGGCGACAACCCGCTGACGGCTGCTGCCATTGCGGCCGAAGCCGGAGTGGATGACGTTCTGGCAGAAGCCACCCCGGAGAAAAAACTCGCACGCATCCGCCACGAGCAAGACGACGGTCGACTGGTGGCGATGTGTGGCGATGGCGCCAACGACGCTCCGGCGCTGGCCCAGGCGGATGTCGGTATGGCAATGAATGACGGCACGCAAGCGGCGCGTGAAGCGGCCAACATGGTCGATCTGGACAGTGATCCGACCAAACTGCTGGACGTGGTGCAGGTTGGCAAGGAGTTGCTGGTCACCCGTGGTGCGCTGACGACTTTCTCCATCGCCAACGACGTGGCCAAGTACTTCGCGATCTTGCCGGCCCTGTTTGCCGCGATCTATCCGCAACTGGGTGTGCTCAACGTCATGCACCTGAGCAGTCCGCAGAGCGCGATTCTCTCGGCGATTGTGTTCAACGCCCTGATCATCGTGGTGTTGATTCCGTTGGCGCTGCGGGGGGTGCGGGTACAAGCGGTGAGTGCAGCGGCGCTGTTGCGGCGCAATCTGTTGATCTACGGCCTGGGCGGGCTTCTGGTGCCGTTCGTGGGTATCAAGGCGATCGACATGCTGTTGACGGCGTTGCATCTGGTGTAGGTGTCAGGCGATTGCGCAGGCGCGGAATGGCTCGAAATCCAGCCCTCGCCCCAACCCTCTCCCAGGGGGAGAGGGGACTGATCGAGTTGTTTGTCAGATGTGCTGCACCTGAAGTTGCGAGTCGAACTTCTGTTTTGAAAACGGAGATTGGCCCCCTCTCCCGCCGGGAGAGGGCAGGGGTGAGGGTTGGTTGCAACTGACACCCCGCAATGTTTGCCATTGAATTCGAGGATTGTGAAATGTCCACAATGATACGCCCGGCCCTGAGCCTGCTGGTCCTGATGACGCTGATCACCGGCGTCGCCTATCCCCTGGTCGTCACCGGTGTGGCCCAGGTCGCGTTCCCCGTCCAGGCCAATGGCAGCCTTGTCCGCGATGCCGAAGGCAAGGTCCGTGGCTCGTCGCTGATCGCCCAGGATTTTGTCGGTGACGCCTGGTTCCATTCGCGTCCTTCCGCCGGTGCCTTTGCCACGGTGTCGAGCAGCGCCAGCAACCTGGCGCCGAGCAATCCGGCGCTGGCCACCCGGGTGGTCGACGACGCCGGCAAACTGCTGGTGCCCGGCCAGGGCCCAGTGCCGCTGGCATTGGTCACGACGTCGGGCAGTGGCCTTGATCCGCACTTGCCACCGGCTGCGATTGCCTATCAACTGGCGCGTGTCGCGGCGGTGCGTAATGTGCCGCTGGCGACGCTGCAAAACCTGCTGGATGCGCATATCGAGCGGCCACTGGTGGGGCCGCCGGTGGTGAATGTACTGGCGCTGAACATGGCGCTTGAGAAGTTGTAAAACGGTGGCACGGCAATTCGCGAGCAAGCCCACCCTCACATTCGATCTACAGTGCTACAGAGTTCGAGTGTGGGAGCGGGCTTGCTCGCGAAGGCGGCTTGCCAGTCACCACATCACTACCTGAATGAAGAGATCCCTAAGCATGAGCGACTCCGGCCGCGCCGACGCGCTGTTAGCAAACCTGCCCCGTGATGGCCGTGGCCGGCTCAAGGTTTTTCTCGGGGCCGCGCCGGGTGTCGGCAAGACCTACGCCATGCTGCAAGCGGCGCACAGCCAACTGCGTCAAGGCGTGAAAATCATTGCCGGCGTGGTTGAAACCCACGGCCGCGCCGAAACCGAGGCGTTGCTCTCAGGCTTGCCGCAGCAGCCTTTGCTCCGTTCGGAGTACCGGGGCGTGCAGCTCGAGGAAATGGACCTCGACGCACTGCTGGCGGCCAGGCCGAAACTGGTGTTGGTAGACGAACTGGCCCACACCAACGCCCCCGGCAGCCGCCACGAAAAACGCTGGCAGGACATTCAAGAGCTGCTGGCCGCCGGCATCGACGTGTACACCACGGTCAATGTCCAGCACCTGGAAAGTCTCAACGATCAAGTGCGTGGCATCACCGGTGTACAGGTCCGTGAAACCCTGCCGGACTGGGTCCTGCAGGAAGCTTACGAACTGCTGTTGATCGACTTGCCGCCACGGGAGCTGCTGGAGCGACTGCGCGATGGCAAAGTCTACGTGCCGGAGCAGGCGCGGGCGGCCATCGATGCCTTTTTCTCCCAGACCAACCTGACCGCCTTGCGCGAGTTGGCGATGCAAGCGGCGGCGGCCCAGGTCGATAATGATCTGGCCCAGGGTTATCGTCAGCTCGGCCAGTCGGCCCCGGCGGTGCGTGGTCGATTATTGGTCGGTGTCGACGGTGATGACCAGGCCGAGCGCCTGGTGCGTCATGCCTGTCGTGTGGCCCAGCGCCGGCATTTGCCCTGGAGCCTGGTGCACGTGGACAACGGCAGCGTGCGCGACGAGCAATCGCGCCTGCGCCTGCAAAGTGCCCAGCAACTGGCCGAACGCCTGGGTGGCGAAGTGGTGCTGCTGCGGGCCGGCGAAGTGGCAAAAACCCTGATCCAGCACGCCACCGAACGTCGCGCCAGCCTGCTTCTGGTCGGGCAGTCCAGGCCTCGTTGGCGTCGACGCCTGTTCGGTGGTGGTCTGGCGGCGCGGTTGTTGCGCAACGCCCGGGGCCTGGAAATCAACGTGCTCGACAGTTTTCATGAACGGCATCAGCCGCGTCAGCGTTCGCTGCAACCCTTGGTGTGGTTCGACTACGCCCTGGCGCTGGTGGCGACGGTGCTGGCCAGTGCCTTGGCCTGGGCGGTGTCGAGTGTGCTGGCGCTGCCGAACATCTCGCTGGTGTTCCTCGCCGCGGTGTTGCTGGTGGCGGTACGCAGCAGCCTGGGACCTGCCCTGGTATGTGCGGCGTTGTCGTTTCTGACCTACGACTTTTTGTTCATACCACCGAATTTTTCCTTTCACATCCAGCGCGAAGAAGACGTGCTGACCTTGGTGTTTTTCCTCTTGATGGCGGCGCTTACCGGCAACCTCGCGGCACGTCAGCGCAGGCAGTTGCAGGCCCTGCGCGATACCCAGGAAGAGACTACGGAACTGCTCGATCTGTCGCGCAAACTCACGGCTGCCACCGATCGGCAAGCGGTGGTCAGCGCTGCCGCGCAACATCTCAACGGCTGGAACGATCTGCAATTGTGTCTGCTCAATCGCGATGGGCAAAGCGGCTGGAAAGTCGAAACAGGTGGCCCACTGGAGTTTTCCGAAGCCGAGCGCGCCGCCGCCGATTGGGCCTGGCAACACGATCAACCGGCGGGTGCCGGCACCGGCACCTTGCCATTCGGGAAATGGTGGTGGTGGCCGCTGTCGGTGGAGGATGGACCGCTGGCACTGCTGGGTGTGTGCGCCAAAGAAGGCCATGCCTTGAGCGGCCAACGTCGGCGCCTGCTGACCGCATTGAGCCAGCCCCTGGCTCAGGCCCTGGCCCGGGCACAATTGGCTGACGACCTGGAAGCGGCGCGTCTGCACGGCGAAACCGAGCAACTGCGCAGTGCCTTGCTGGCCTCGGTGTCCCACGATTTACGCACGCCGCTGACCTCCATGCGCGGCAGCATCGACAGCCTGCTGGCGCTTGGCGAAGCGATCCCGCTGGAGGATCGCCGTGAACTGCTCGAAGGCACCCGCGATGAAGCCGAGCGCCTTGATCGCTATATCCAGAATCTGCTCGACATGACACGTCTCGGGCACGGAGCCTTGAAGCTGGCGCGCGACTGGGTGTCGCCGGCGGATATCGTCGGCAGTGCGCTCAATCGTCTGCGCACGGTGCTCTCATCGTTGCAGGTCAGTACCGACGTGCCGGCGCAGCTGCCGCTGCTGTACGTTCACGCCGCTTTGATCGAACAGGCGCTGATCAATGTGCTGGAAAACGCCGCGCGTTTCTCGCCGTCCCACGGGCGATTGCAATTGCGTGCCGGCGCTGACGACAGTGAGCTGTTCTTCTCGGTGAGCGACGAAGGCCCGGGGATTCCGGAAGCGGATAGGACGAAGATTTTCGACATGTTCTACACCGCTGCGCGCGGAGATCGGGGCGGGCAGGGTACCGGGCTGGGGCTGGCGATTTGTCAGGGCATGGTCGGCGCCCATGGTGGACGTATCAGCGTTGCCGATGGCATAGAGGGACGCGGCACCTGCATTACCTTGCATCTGCCTTTGCAGGCGCAGCCAGGATATGAAAGTGAAGCCTGAGCGCGCGTGCGTTACTCTCTTGCCACTCAATTGTGTTGATATGAATTCATGAGCCAGACCACGACCATTCTGGTCATCGACGACGAACCGCAGATCCGCAAATTCCTGCGCATCAGCCTCGCCTCTCAGGGCTATAAAGTGTTGGAGGCCGGAACGGGCAGCGAAGGGCTGGCCCAGGCCGCGCTGAACAAGCCGGACCTGCTGGTGCTCGACCTCGGCCTGCCGGACATGGACGGCCAGCAGGTGCTGCGCGAGTTTCGCGAATGGTCGACGGTGCCGGTGCTGGTGCTCTCGGTGCGTGCCGGCGAGGGGCAGAAAGTCGAGGCCCTGGATGGCGGCGCCAATGACTACGTGACCAAGCCGTTCGGCATTCAGGAATTTCTCGCGCGGATTCGCGCCTTGCTGCGTCAGGCGCCAGTAGGTGAAGCCCGGTCGGCGGCGCTGACTTTTGGCCCGTTAACTGTCGACCTGGCCTATCGCCGGGTGTTGCTCGACGGCGTTGAAGTCGCGTTGACCCGCAAGGAGTATGCGGTGCTCGCGCAACTGGCGCGGCATCCCGGGCGGGTGATTACTCAGCAGCAGTTGCTCAAGGATATCTGGGGGCCGACTCATACCGAGGACAGTCATTATCTGCGGATTGTTGTGGGCCATTTGCGCCAGAAATTGGCGGACGACCCAACCCGACCGCGGTTTATCGTGACCGAGGCGGGGGTGGGGTATCGGTTGTTGAGTGAGGGCAGCCTTTAGTCCAAGTATTGTCTCATCGCGAGCAGGCTCGCTCCCACTTTGCAATGCATCCCCCGTGGGAGCGAGCCTGCTCGCGATGAGGACCTGACCTTCACCGGGAAATTTCCAGATGCTCAGTTCTGCTCACTCTCATACCGATCCAGCGTATCCCGCGCAATCTCCCGGCCCAGGGCGATCAACTCCGGCGCCTTGTAGAACTCGAAGAACCGGCATACCCGCTTCGGCACGTTGATCAGGATATCCGGCGGATAGCCGGCGATCTTGTACTGCGCCAATGAAGTCTGCATCACCTCGAAACTCTGGTTGATCAAATCCAGCAAGGACGCAGGTCCCACGTTGTCGATGATGAATGAGCCCGTGGCGGAGCGCGGCGCGCCTGAAGCCTCTGGAGCGGCTGCCGGTTGCTGGGCTTCGGGCTCGGCAGACTCGATCCACGGGTTGGGATCGGCCCCTTCGGCCCTGAAGGCCTCCTGTTCCAGTATCAGCAGTTGTTCCGCCTGTTTACGCCGGAACGGAAACTTCGAGCCCAGGGAGTTGATCAGGCTGTCGAACCGGGTCTTGAACGCGGCGGGACGCTGGATCACCGGTAATTGATAGTGACGCTGGTTGGTGGAGTTGAGGTTGACCGCGATGATCAGGTCGCAATGGCTCGATACCACCGGCACGATCGGCAACGGGTTGAGAATGCCGCCGTCTACCAGCATGCGATTACCCTGCATCACCGGGGTGAACAGGCTCGGGATTGCCGCCGACGCGCGCATGGCTTGATGCAGGCAGCCTTCCTGGAACCAGATTTCCTGCTGGTTGGTCAGGTCGGCGGCCACCGCCGTGTAAGGGATGCGCAGGTCTTCGATATTGATGTCGCCGACGATCTTGCGGATCTGCCCGAATACTTTCTCGCCGCGAATCGCTCCCAGGCGAAAGCTGACGTCCACCAGGCGCAGCACGTCGAGATAGTCCAGGCTCTCGATCCAGTCGCGGTACTCGTCGAGTTTGCCGGCGGCATAGATGCCGCCTACTACCGCTCCCATGGAGCACCCGGCGATGCAGGCAATGTCATAACCGCGCCGTTCGATCTCTTCGATGACGCCGATATGCGCATAACCCCGCGCTCCTCCGGAGCCCAGTACCAATGCAACACGCTTTTTCATGAACCACCCTCGTTTGATCAGCTTCAACAATGCACCCATCGACAGGCATGCATCAATCGCCAAGGTCGTCTGGTGAGCCAGGGGTGTCGTATTTTCGACACTTGATGGCGGCATGTGGTCGTGGTGGCGCTATAGTTTGCGCGTCAGGTCCGAGGCACTTTTCAGGTGCCAGGCCGTCTTAACTGCATGACTGTTTCCCATCTGTAGAGGAGTAAATGATGAAAGCCTGGATTTGTGTGCCCCTGATCGCTCTGGCGCTTGCCGGTTGTGCCGGTAAAACCGCCTACCGCGACAGCTGTGGTAGCCAGCTCGATGCAGCATGGCATGAGCTGGACCTGGCCAAGGCTGAGGGTTTCGCCGGGACTGTCAGCTACTCCAAGGCCCTGTCGTTGTTGACCGCGGCCAAGACGCAGCAGCAATTCGAAGGGTTCGAAGGCTGTACTCACAAAGCCGAGAAGGCACGCTTCTATATCCGCGAATCCCGCGCGGGCCGCTGAGGTAAAAAACAGTTACAAGTTATAGGCTGCAAGCTGCAAGTCGAACCTGTCACGTTTGACTTGTAGCTGGAAGCTGGCAACTTGCCGCTGTTTACGGAGTAAACCGATGATCAATCGATTGGTGGCCCATGTCCTGGGTCTGGAAGTTCGATTACTGGCCTGTCAGGCGCGCTTGAACCAGCGTACCGACCCGGAGGCCTTGCACGATCTGCGTACCACGATGCGTCGCCTGCGCAGCCTGTTGCGGCCGCTGCGCGGCTTGCCCGGCGTAGAGCAGCTCGAAGCAGCGGCCTCGAGCGTGGGCGATCTGACCACACCGTTGCGTGATCGCGAGGTGATGGCGGCGTATTTGCTCGAACACGATCAAGCCGAAGCCGGACAGCGGCGGGCGGCGCAAATGGCCAAGGCGTATCCGCTGGTAGCGACCAGTCCCGAGCTGGCGCAGTTGCTGATCATCCTTGACGCTTTTCCGCGTTTTTTACGCGCCAGCGAGCGGCAGGGCTTGCTCAAGGGCCTGCGCAAGCGCATCGAAAAGCGTCTGGACAAACAGTGGACGAAACTCGACTCGGCCCTGCAGGACCCGGCGCACGACCGTCATCGCCTGCGTTTACTGATCAAACGCGTGCGTTATGGTATCGATGCCTACCCTGAACTGGATCGCCTGCCAAAAAAGGCAATGCCTCGATTGAAGTCGGCGCAAGGCGCGCTGGGTGACTGGCACGATTGCGTGCAGTGGCTGGCCCTTGCCGAGCATGAGGCCGATTTGCAGCCGTGTGTCGCCGTCTGGAAAGCCAACATGGCCAAGGCCGAACAGCGTTCCGACCGTGTCCTCGACAAACTCAGCGCTGACTGTTTCAAATCCTGAGTTCAAGCACCCCTGTACGAGCTGCCGCAGGCTGCGATCTTTTGATTTTGCTTTTCAAGATCAAAGCATCGCAGCCTGCGGCAGCTCCTATTGATGGCGCGGCTCATCTGTCAGCCAATTTGGCCGGAACAGGTGCTGTATCCGTCTCGCCGGCTGGTTAAGATCCCTACATACTTTTCCTGTCCTTGAGGTTTTCATGCGCTTTTCCGATCTGCTCGACGCCGTCCGCCGCCAGCCGCAGGGACTTTCTATTCCGGCATCCTGGGCACAGGGGCGAGCCAGTTTCGGTGGCCTGGTGGCCGCTTTGCAGTACGAAGCCATGCGGGCCAGAGTTCCAGCGGAGCGTCTGGTGCGCTCGCTGGCGATCACCTTCGTTGGTCCGGTTGAGCCTGAAGTTCCGGTGAGTTTTGAAGTTGACGTGCTGCGTGAAGGCAAGGCGGTCAGTCAGGTGCTGGGGCGGGTCATGCAGAAAGGGCAGGTGGTGACCCTGATCCAGGGCAGCTTTGGCGCTTCGCGCCCATCGGAAGTGGCGGTGACGGCGCAACCGGCGCCAGAGATGAAACACTGGGATGATTGCCAGGAACTGCCGTTCATCGAAGGCGTTGTTCCAGAATTCATGCGCCACCTGGCGATGCGCTGGAGTGTTGGCGGGCTGCCGTTCACCGGCAACACCTCACGGCAGATGGGTGGCTGGGTGCGCTTGCGCGGGGACCAGGAAGAGGCAGTCGGTGAAGCGCACATTCTGGCACTGGTGGACGCCTGGCCACCCGCCTTGATGCCGTTTTTGAAGAAACCGGCGGCAGGTAGCACCCTGACCTGGACCATTGAGTTCGTCCAGCCGTTGCTCGAACTGAGTACGCTGCACTGGTGCAAATACCTGGTTGAAACCGAGCATGCCGCCGACGGTTACGGGCATGCCGCAGCGAAGATGTGGAGCGCGGATGGCCGGTTGATCGCGATGAGCCGCCAGACCGTGACGGTTTTTGCCTGATCAGTGACGGCGGTGGCGCTCACGCCAGGCGCGCCACCAGCCATCGCTGAGAAAAAAGCGCGGGAAGGTCAGGAACTGTTCGACCAGCAACCGCGATACGGCGTCCTTGCGGTCACTGAACGGTTCTGAGGCTTGCTCTTCCAGGCTGTGACCGTGGCGTTGCAAGCCCAAGGCGGCAATCAAGCCGACCACGCCGATGGCGAAGTTAGCCAGGTTCAGGCCGAAGACCCCGGACACGATCAGGAGAAAGGCGACGATGAACAGCGGCACGGCGATCAGATGCAGCACCAGATTGGCCGGGTGCTGGTGATTGCCCGGGTAGGCACGCCATTGCCAGGCGGGAAGGTTGGGATGACGTTTGCCCATGATGCTGATCCTCAATCCGTACTGAACTCATGATTGAAGGATAGGCCCGGTCAGTGAGGACGGCGAATCAACACTGGCTATCAGGGCGATAGGGGGCATGGTCAAATTTAATGTTGCCCGGCTCCCTCTCACAGAAGATTTGAGACTATTGGGAAATCGCGGGCAAACCGAAGAACGCCCGTGCACATGCAGTCGTGTGCGCGGCCAGATCTTCATGGGTTTCACCGCGATGCAAGGCCACTTCACGCAAGACTTCAGTCAGGTATGCAGGCTCGTTACGCCCGTTCTTCGGCTTGGGTCGCAGGCTGCGCGGCAGCAGGTATGGCGCATCGCTTTCCAGCATCAGGCGCCCGCGCTTAATCTCCCGAACCAGCGGATGCAGGTGCGTGCCCCGGCGTTCATCGCAGATCCACCCGGTAATACCGATATGCAGGTCCAGGTCGAGATAACTGAACAGCGCTTTCTGTTCTCCGGTGAAGCAATGCACTACCGCGGCCGGCAGTTGATCACGGAAGTCGCGTAGGATCTCCAGCAATCGCTGGCTGGCATCACGCTCGTGCAGGAACACAGGCAACTGCAACTCGACCGCCAGCGCCAGATGTTCTTCGAGTACCTTTTCCTGCTGTGGGCGCGGCGAGAAGTCGCGATTGAAGTCCAGCCCGCATTCGCCCACGGCCACCACATTCGGCTCCTCGAGCAGGCTACGCAGACGCCGGGCGCTGTCGGCATTCCAGTCGCTGGCGGAGTGGGGGTGAATGCCCGCCGTGGCGAACAGCTGCTGAGTACTTTCATCCAATTGCCGGCACAGTTCCAGCGCCTGCTCGCTGCCCTCGACGCTGGTGCCGGTGAGCACCAATTGGCAGACCCCGGCGGCGTAGGCGCGGTCGAGTACGGCCTGGTGTTTGTCGGCAAAACTGGGGTTGGTCAGGTTGACGCCGATATCGATGAGTTGCATGGTTCTACCTCGGACCAAAGGCCGGAAAGCATATCAGAGCCACGGATTTAAAAGAAAAGCCAAGAACTACAATGAGTTAAAGGTGTCTCTTGAGGCGCGAACGCGGTTGTATTGGTAGTTTTGATGTCATTGTGCCAGTCTTTCTCGCTTTGCCAGTGTCGTGAACATTGGACTTTTGTCGCCGAATTAGATGCCGTTCGTCATGAGCGCGGTCTCATTACTTTTCCGGAGAGTGGATGATTCGTCCCTCGGTTCTGCTACTGCTGTGCTGCTCGCTTCTACTGCCGTTTCCGGCGGTCGCGCGTCTGCCCGGGCCACTGCAAGCCGTGCCGACAGCAAAGGTGCGTGACCTCTCGGAAATTCGCAGCAGTCGCGTGTTGCGGGTGCTGGTCAATCAGAGCCGTAACAGTTCCGGCGAAGTCCAGGGGCAGGCCATCGGGGTCGAATACCATCGGCTGCGGGCCTTTGAGCAATACCTCAACGGACACGCCCGGGACGGCCAGGAAGTCACCCTCAAAATCATCCCCAGGGCCAAGGATCAATTGCTCGGCGCGCTGCAGCGCGGAGAGGGCGACCTGGTGGCCCCCGGGGAATTGCTTGATCTGCAACCGGGCTACGCCGTCAGCAGCAGCGAGCCGATTGCCAGCAACATTCCACTGGTTTTGGTGGGCATCAAAGGTGAACGGCGCTATACCCGTCTCGAACAACTCTCGGGTAAAACCCTGGCCTTGCCCGCCGGCAGCGCCGCCGGTGACGCCGTCAGTCAAATCAATCAAAAACTCGCGCTGCACAAGTTGCCGCCGGTGACGATCGAGTGGGTCGATCCCAGTCTGGCGGTCGAGGATGTGCTGGAGATGGTGCAGGGCGGGATCTTTCACCTGACCATCGTTGAGCTTCCGATCGCCGAGCGCTGGGGCAAGATCCTGCCTAAATTGCGTCTGGACCGACAGGTGCAGATCAGCGAACCGGGCGAAGAGTTCTGGTTCGTGCGCCGCGATGCGTCGATGTTACGAGCCAGCATCGATCGCTTCCTTACCGGCTACAAATCACCATCGGATCAGGATGCCGCATTCCTGCGGATCTATCGCCGTCTGTATCAAGTGCATTATCCCTTGGCCAAGGCGGATCGCCAGCGCCTGGAAAAACTGCGCCCGGTATTGCAAAAGCATGCCGCAGCTCAAGGCATGGACTGGCTGAACCTGGCGGCGCTGGCGTTCAAGGA
The DNA here is from genome assembly GCF_019218965.1 of Pseudomonas sp. PDM31. Classification (NCBI taxonomy): domain Bacteria; kingdom Pseudomonadati; phylum Pseudomonadota; class Gammaproteobacteria; order Pseudomonadales; family Pseudomonadaceae; genus Pseudomonas; species Pseudomonas sp. PDM31. The sequence goes on from NZ_JAHUWS010000010.1 coordinate 161,486, forward strand.
GTCGGGCCTGCAGCCGCCGGCCCGTAGCGGCGGTGGGCCGACCGGCCTGATGCAGATCACGCCTTCCGCTGCCCAGCGGGTGGGGGTGAACAACTTTCAGGAACTCGACGGCAATGTACAGGCCGGGGCCAAGTACCTGGCGTTGATCCGCCGCAAGTTCTTTGCCAGTCCCAAACTCAATGAAAGAGAGCGTATGGCCTTCGTGCTGGCGGCCTACAACATCGGGCCGGAGCGGGTCCAGGGAATGCGCGCCGAAGCTCGCCGGCGCGGGTTGAATCCCAATCAGTGGTTCTTCCAGGTGGAACGTATCGCCATGGAGCAAGTGGGAATGGGACCTGTCAGCTATGTTAATAGCGTGAACAAGTATTACCTGGCGTTCGATCGAGAACGCGAGTCACTGGAGCCCCAGGGACAAAAGGTGGTATCAAGTAAATAATCGAAATATTCGATGGTGATGTTGAATTTTTTGCGCTTTTAACATGGAATTTACTGATTAATATAGCGGCCAACCCACTACAAGGAAGCAACAGCATGAGCACATTGATCAACAGAGTACTGTTTACCCGCGCCGGCTACGGTTTGACGGTATTGCGCATCTTCGTCGGCATCATCTTCGCGGCCCATGGCGCGCAGAAGCTCTTCGGGGCATTCGGTGGTTACGGGTTGGCCGGCACCGCGCAGTACATGGAAAGCATCGGCCTGGCGCCGGGCTACCTGATGGCGACGCTGGCGGGGGGGACCGAGTTTTTTGGCGGCCTGGCCTTGATCATCGGCCTGCTGGCTCGTCCGGCGGCGCTGGGCCTGACCTTTCTTTCGCTGGTGGCGATTTTCTCGGTACACATCAGCAACGGTCTGTTCATGGCCAACAACGGCTATGAGTTCGCCCTGGCCTTGCTCGGTGGCAGCATCGCGGTGTTGATCGAAGGCGCCGGCAAGCTTTCGGCGGACCGCCTCATCGCCGACTGACCGCTCTGGTTCAATGATAAAGGCCTGCATTGCGCAGGCCTTTTTTGTTTTGCGTCATTCTTGACACTGTCCGGTCAGCTTCTCTAGGATGTTGCTCATGCGCCGATTTAAACAGCTACTTGCGGGGCGCCAGGTGACTCATTCAGTCACCGACAGAAGCTTGAAACAGGCTTCGAAATACCGCTAAAGCGCTGGTTCGGTGTTGCCTCTCACCTGCCATGCAGACTTTTGAGGCAGAGACACGACACAATGAATGCATTAAACCCTGTTATACGTCCCGCGCCGATCACGGCACATCTCACCCAGCGCAATCCAAAAATCCTGCTTGGCGGCAACCATCAGCCGACGCTCCTGCGGTATCTCGACGGCTGGCCACGTCGTACCGGCGGTCCGGCAGCCTTCCTGATCCAGTTTGTCGAAGACGGTGAATCCCTGGCCCGTTTTGCCAATGACAGTTTTGATCTGGCGGTGATTCAGTCCCCCAGTGTCGAAGAGGCTCCCGAGGTCATCAAGCAACTGACCCGTGTCGCCCGGCAAGGCCTGATTACCCGCCGTTGACTCACCGCGTTGCATTTCAGGGATATTCGATCGCAACGATGTACACGCACTGCTCGCCGGTCGGCGTCTGCACCCGGACCTCGGCGTCGAGTGCCTTGCCGATCAGGGCTCGGGCCAGTGGTGAGTCGATGCTGATCAGGCCCAGTTTCAAGTCCAGTTCATCCGGCCCGACAATGCGGTACCGTGCCTCCTTGCCGTCCTCGTCTTCAATCGTGACCCAGGCGCCGAAATAGACCTTGTTCGGATCACTGGGTTTTTCGCTGACGACCTTGAGCGCTTCCAGACGTTTGGTGAGAAAGCGCACGCGACTGTCGATCTCGCGCAGCATCTTTTTGCCGTAGGTGTATTCGGCGTTTTCCGAACGGTCGCCCTGGGCGGCGGCTTCGCTTACCGCCTGAGTCACTTGCGGGCGGCGCACGTGCCACAGTTCATGAAACTCGGCACGCATCCGCGCTTCACCTTCAGGGGTGATCAGCGCGGTGCCGGCGGTGCGGGGAGGGCGGTAACGGCTCATGGCAACTTCTTTTGAGGGTTATGGCTGGAGTCTATCAACCCTCGCGCAGGACTGTCAGGGGGCTGGCGTTCAAGGCGCGACGGGTACCGAACACACCGGCACCACCGATCAACACGGCACCGATCAATGGCAGTACCAACAGCCACGGATGCGGATGCCACGGCAGGTCAAACGCATAACGGTAGAGCACCAGGCTCACGACTTCCGAACCCAGTGCCGCCAACAAGCCACTGACCGCGCCGAGCAAACCAAACTCGATACGCCGAGCCTTGACCAGTAATTGCCGCTCTGCGCCCAGCGCCCGCAGCAGTGCGCCTTGGCGAATGCGTTCATCCAGCGTCGCCTGCAAGCCGGAGAACAACACCGCCATCCCCGCCGCCAGTACGAACAACAGCACGTATTCCACCGCCAGAGTGACCTGGGCGAGGATGCTGCGCAGTTGCTCCAGCAACGCTTCGACTTGCAGGATCGTCACTGCCGGAAAACTGCGGGACAGGTCAACGATCTGCTGGTCATGGCCGGCCGCCAGATAAAAACTGGTCAGGTAGGTCGCCGGCAGGTCCTTCAGGGTGCCGGGCTGGAAGATCATGAAGAAGTTGGGCTGGAAATTGTCCCAGTTGATCTCGCGCAGACTGGTGACTTTCGCCTCGCGGTTGATTCCGCCGACGGTGAAAATCATATGGTCGCCGAGCTTGAGCTTCAGGCTTTCGGCAACCTTGCCTTCCACCGACACCCCTGGAATATCGTCGGGTGCCTGATCGCTCCACCATGTGCCCGCGGTGATTTTATTACCCGCGGGGAGGTCCGCCGCCCAGGTCAGGCTCAGGTCGCGCTGGATGGCGCGATCACCCGCCGAGTCCTTGCTGACAATTTCCCGCACCGGGTCACCGTTGATGCTGATCAGGCGCCCGGGCACTACCGGGTACAGCGGCGCCGATTGTGCCGACACGGCGATCAGTCGATCGGTGAAGGCCTGTTTGTCTGCCGGCAGGATGTTCAAGGCGAAATAATTGGGTGCGTTTTTCGGCAACTGATTCTGCCAGGTGTCCAGCAACTCGCCGCGCAGCAGGGCGATCAGCGCCATCGACAACAGAATCAGGCCGAAGGCCAGGGATTGCCCTGCTGCTGCCAGCGGATGACGCAGTAATTGACCGAGTCCAAGCCGCCAAGGCAAGGACGCGCGAGCGAGCAGGCGCCGCAGGCTTTTGAGCAGCAGCAACAGCAGTCCGCCCAGCACCAGCGCTGCAATCACCCCGCCGCCGAGCAGGGCGAAGGTCAGCACCAGGTCCAGGCTCAGGCGCCACATGATCAGCCCGAGGGCGCCCAGTGCCGCGCCGTAGACCATCCAGGTGCTGGAAGGAATCGGCAACATGTCGCGACGTAATACCCGCAGGGGTGGAACCCGACCCAGGGCCGCCAGAGGTGGCAAGGCAAAGCCGGCCAGGGCCACAAGCCCCGTACCGATTCCGGCGAAGGCCGGAAACAGGCCGCCCGGCGGCACATCGGTCGGCAGCAGATCATGCAGCAGGGCGAACAGGCCGAGTTGCGCCAGCCAGCCAATGGCGGCGCCGCTGAGACTGGCGAGCAGTCCCAGGACGGTCAGCTGTAAACTGAACAGCAGCAGGGTTTCCCGACGGGACAACCCCAGGCAGCGTAACAACGCACTGGCATCAAAGCGCCGGGTGGCGAAGCGCGTTGCCGACAGCGCCACCGCGACACCGGCCAGCAACACCGCCACCAGACTGGCCATATTCAGATAACGCTCGGCCTTGCCCAGCGCGCCACCGATCTGCCGGTTGCCATCTCGGGCGTCCTGCAGGCGCTGGTTGGCGGCGAGCCCCGGTTTGATCAGTTGCCGATAGGTTTCCAGCGCTTGGGCATCGCCGCGCCACAGTTCGCGGTAGCTGACCCGGCTGCCCGGTTGCACCACGCCAGTGGCCTGCAGGTCACTGAGATTGATCAACACCCGCGGCGTCAGGCTGTAGAAGTTGCCGGCACGGTCCGGCTCGTAGGTCAGCACGCGTGCCAGCTTCAGGGTTTTCATGCCCACGTCGATGCTGTCGCCGATCTTCAGCTCCAGCGCCGTCAGCAGTCGCGCCTCGACCCAGGCTTCACCGGGTTTCGGTCCACCGCCTGGCTCTTGCGGGGCAAAAGGGGTGGGGGCACTCTTGAGTTCGCCGCGCAGCGGATAGACGTCGTCGGCCGCCTTGATGCTGGACAGCTGGATGCCGTTGTCGGTGGCGATGACACTGGAGAACTCCACCACCTGTGCATGTTCGAGTCCTAGTCCCGTGCCGCTACTGATCTGTTCCGGCCGTGCCGGCGAACTGCCTTCGAGCAACAGGTCGGCACCGAGGAACTCGGTGGCGCGCAACATCATGGCGCCGTTCAGGCGGGCGCCGAAGTAGCCGATGGCAGTACTGGCGGCTACGGCCACCAGCAGGGCGAAAAACAACACGCGCAACTCACCGGCGCGGGCGTCGCGCAATAACTGGCGGATGGCGAGACTGAACAGGCGCAACAGCGGCATGCGTACCATCAAGGCTCCAGAGGGGCGACCAGCAGGCCGGCTTCAAGACGGATCAGGCGCCGGCAGCGATGGGCCAAGCGTTCGTCGTGGGTCACCAGCACCAGGGTCGTGCCGCGCTCTTTGTTGAGTTCGAACAGCAGGTCGCTGATGCGCTCGCCCGTATGGCTGTCGAGGTTGCCGGTGGGCTCGTCGGCGAACAGCACGTCGGGTTCGGCAGCAAACGCACGGGCAATCGCCACGCGTTGCTGCTCACCACCGGATAGTTGGCGAGGCGAGTGAGTCAGGCGTTGGCCAAGGCCCACCCGCTGCAGCAATTGGGTGGCGCGTTCACGGGCATCTTTGCGCCCGTCGAGCTCAAGCGGCAGCATGACGTTTTCCAGGGCGTTGAGACTGTCGAGCAGCTGGAACGACTGGAAGACAAATCCCACATGCTCGGCACGAATGCGAGCGCGCTGGTCTTCATCGAGGTTGCTCAGGCCTTGCCCGGCGAGGGTGACCTCACCGCTGCTCGGCAGGTCGAGGCCGGCCAGCAGGCCCAGCAGGGTAGATTTGCCGGAACCGGAAGCGCCGACGATGGCCAGGCTGTCGCCCTTGTTCAGTTCCAGGCTGAGTTCGTGCAGGATGGTCAGTTCACCTTCCGCGCTGGGGACCACTTTGCTAAGGTTCTTCGCGGTGAGAATGCTTGCGTCCATGGAGAATCCGATGCGTGTGTGGTTTTTGAGTGCCGGCCTGGCCTTGATGTGCATGGCCCAGAACGCAGCGGCCGGTACTGTGCTGATCGTTGGCGATAGTATCAGCGCCGGTTTCGGGCTGGATACCCGGTTGGGGTGGGTGTCGTTGCTGGAGCAACGGCTCAAAGGGGAAGGTTTTGACGATAAAGTGATCAATGCCTCCATCAGTGGTGACACCAGTGCAGGAGGCCAGGCGCGCCTGCCTGCGCTGCTTGCAGAGCATAAGCCTGAGGTGGTGATCCTCGAGTTGGGTGGCAACGATGGTCTGCGCGGGCTGTTGCCAACACAATTGCAACAAAACCTTGCGTCGATGATCGACAGCTCCCAAGCCAGCGGTGCCAGGGTGCTGTTGCTCGGCATGCAATTGCCGCCCAATTACGGCGCCCGCTACACCACAGCCTTCGCCGAGGTCTACAGCAATCTGGCTGAGGAGAAAAAAGTCCCGCTGGTGCCATTTTTCCTTGAAGGTGTGGGCGGTCATCCGGACCTGATGCAGGCCGATGGCATACACCCGGCGGCCGGGGCCCAGAGCAAATTGCTGGATAATGTCTGGCCCACCCTAAAACCGCTGTTATGACTCTTTTCTAGGCGCGGGCTTTCGGCTAAGGTGGCGCCCCCGATTTGGAGCCCCCGATGCCGCGTCCCGCCTGGTCACTTTTTGCCTATCAACTGATCGAGCCTGACGAGCAGCTGGATCTGTTCGCCTGCCAGGAAGTGCGGGTGCATCTGGTGACCCGTCAACTGGAGTTGGGCGGCTCGGCAGACCGGACCTTGTGCGGCAGCCTGTTGCCGGCACAGCCCCGCTGGTCTAGCGTCGATCGTCGGGTGTTCCAGGATCAGCGCCTGTGTTCGCTGTGCCGCGCCATCCTCGAGTCGCAGAAGCGCGGCACCTCGCCCATCTGGCCGGAACTGCGGTTCGAGTTGTGAAGCAGCAACGTTAGCTTACTATCGGCCAACTCCCCGAATCACTGGGCAGCGGTGTACAATCTCGCGCCTATACCCTCTGTTGATCACGAAGGATTTTCCGGATGTTGCCGCGCTTTCCTGCCGTCACCCGCTGCCTGACTCTTGCTGCCCTGTTTGTGGCCGGCCCAGTTGCAGCATTGGAGCTTCCCCTGCCACCGCCCGGCGAAGACATCATTGGCCAGGTCCAGGTGATAAAGGCCAAGTACGAAGACACCTTCGCCGACCTCGGTACCGCTTACGACCTGGGCTACACGGAAATGGTTGCGGCCAACCCGGGCGTCGATGCATGGTTGCCGGGTGCCGGCACCGAAATCATTCTGCCGACCCGTTTCATCCTGCCGCCGGGACCGCGTGAAGGCATTGTGATCAACCTGGCCGAATACCGCCTCTACTACTACCCGAAAGGCCGGAACGTGGTGTACACCTTCCCGCTGGGTATCGGTCGTGAGGGCTGGGGCTCGCCGATTGCCCATACCAGCATCACCGCGAAGACACCGAACCCGACCTGGACCCCTCCAGCGTCGATCAAGGCCGAGCACGCCGCCGACGGTGATCCGCTGCCCAACGTGGTGCCGGCAGGCCCGGACAACCCGCTGGGGCCGTTCAAGTTCACATTGGGCACGCCGGGCTACCTGATCCACGGTTCGAACAAGAAGTTTGGCATCGGCATGCGCACCAGCCATGGCTGCTTCCGCATGTTCAACAACAACGTGCTGGAAATGGCCGGCATGGTGCCGGTGGGGACGTCGGTGCGGATCATCAATGACCCGTACAAGTTCGGCATGAGTGGCGGCAAGGTTTATCTGGAAGCGCACACGCCGCTGGACGACAAGGGCAACCCTTCGGTGGTCGACAAGCACACCGCGGTGATCAACGCGATGCTCAAGCGTGAAGACATCACCAACAACCTGCGCATGAACTGGGATGTGGTGCGTGATGTGGTTGCGGCTGAAGACGGTCTGCCGGTGGAAATCGCGGTACCGGGGACGGCTGCGCCGATGGTGTCGAGCACGCCGCTCGACCTGCAGCAGTAACGCCTGCGAAGAGCCCGCCGGCGCTGACTGCGCCGGCGGGTTTTTTATTGCCTGGAGGAAACGCCGGGCAATAAAAAAGCCGACCCAAAAAATGGGTCGGCTTGATAACAATCCCGAAGGATTATTACTTGCGGCTAGCTTTGTCCAGCATGCGCAGAGCACGCTCGTTAGCTTCGTCAGCAGTCTGTTGTGCTTTTTGAGCAGCAGCCAGAGCTTCATCAGCTTTACGGTAAGCTTCGTCTGCACGAGCCTGGGAGCGAGCAGCTGCGTCTTCAGTAGCGGTCAGACGTGCTTCAGTTTCTTTGGATGTGCTGCTGCAACCGGTAGCCAGAACTGCGGCCAGAGCCAGAGCAGAGAATTTCAGAACGTTGTTCATCGTGTTCCCCTTCAAGGACTTTCTATTAAGTGACTGTCTCCTCAGAGTGAGGAAATAGCCGGCGTACATACTACCCATTACTTGTAGTAAGTAAAACTGACGTGAAGCAAGAAGCATAAAAAATTGTAGGCGTTGATTCTTTTTCGAGCAACTTTTAACGACATTGTATAAAAAATATCCAGCTACAAGCCCCGATCCTGAGCGCGCCGCAGCGGAAAAGTTCCCAGTTTACGGGCTCTTTTTGCCGACCTTGGCTAAAGGCAGTCTATATGGATTCGTTTACACTTTTATTCGGATTTTGCGCGGTGCGTCCCATATCTTTCACCATGTTCAGGTGACTTTAACAAAGGGCGTTCGTCTCAAGTCTCAACATCCGGCAATGTTCAGGCTCTCGACCTTGGGGGGATCTACGGTCGAGCCCTTCCTGCGTGACCCGGGGCAGCACCCGCCAACCTGTGTGATGACGAGCGTACCTTGAGCATTTCTGCCAATGGTGCCTACTATTTGTACGTGCTCGGTAACGCGAGATCGGTGCAGCTCTTCTCGGTGTCCATTCTGGCACGGGGTGGCGTAGATGTTCCTTCGCCGGAAAAACATCGGTAAGGTAGGGGTCGGAAATCCAGACCCGCGAGGAGTAGTGATGAGCGAGGCGTTGTCCATCCACCATGACCAGGCTGGTCATCAGTTCGAGACCAATGTGGACGGTCATCGTGCCTATCTGACCTATATGGATCTGGGGAAGCAGACCCTGGATATCTATCGAACCTTCGTGCCCAACGCATTGCGTGGTCGCGGCATTGCGGCGGCACTGACCGAGCAGGCTCTGCAGTACGCCGAGGAAATGGGTTACACCGTCATTCCATCGTGCTCCTACGTCGAACGCTACATGGAACGTCACCAGCGCCATGCCGCCAAGCTGAGCCAGTGAGCTTCAGTAAAACGAACGCATAAAAAAACGCCGGGTTCAGCCCGGCGTTTTTTTGTCTGCGTTTTTTGTGCGGCTAAACAGGCGATCAGGTGCGAGCGCGCTTGGGCAGCACATCCTTGAGCTTGGCATGCATGCTGCGCAAGGTGTTCTCTGTGGCGGTCCAGTCGATGCAGGCATCGGTGATCGACACGCCGTATTGCAGATCGGCGAGGTCTTTCGGGATTGCCTGGCAGCCCCAGTTCAGATGGCTTTCAACCATCAGGCCGATGATCGACTGGTTGCCTTCGAGGATCTGGTTGGCAACGTTCTCCATCACCAGCGGTTGCAGGGCCGGGTCTTTGTTGGAGTTGGCGTGGCTGCAATCGACCATGATGTTGGGCTTGATCTTCGCTTTGTTCAGCGCCTGTTCGCACAGCGCAACGCTCACCGAGTCATAGTTCGGCTTGCCGTTGCCACCGCGCAGCACCACGTGACCGTAGGCATTGCCCTTGGTGGTGACGATCGACACGCCACCTTCCTGGTTGATGCCCAGGAAGCGGTGCGGGCTGGAAACCGACTGCAGGGCGTTGATCGCAACGGTGAGGCCGCCGTCGGTGCCGTTCTTGAAGCCGACCGCCGAGGACAGGCCGGAAGCCATCTCACGGTGGGTCTGGGATTCGGTGGTACGAGCGCCGATGGCCGACCAGCTGATCAGGTCCTGCAGGTATTGCGGGGAGATCGGGTCGAGGGCTTCGGTGGCGGTCGGCAGGCCCATTTCGGCCAGGTCCAGCAGCAATTGGCGACCAATGTGCAAGCCATCCTGGATCTTGAACGAGTCGTCCAGATACGGGTCGTTGATCAAGCCTTTCCAGCCCACGGTGGTACGTGGTTTCTCGAAATACACGCGCATGACCAGATACAGGGTATCGGACACTTCTGCCGCGAGCACTTTGAGGCGCTCGGCGTACTCGTGCGCCGCCTTGATGTCGTGGATCGAGCAAGGCCCGATGACGACGAACAGGCGGTGGTCGGTACCATCGAGAATGTTGCGAATGACTTCGCGGCCCTTGGTGACGGTGCGCAGGGCTGCGTCGCTCAGGGGGATATCGCGCTTGAGCTGATCTGGAGTGATCAGTGTCTCGTTGGAGGCGACGTTTAGGTCGTTGATCGGTAAATCAGCCATCGTTTACTCGTCAGGTCACGGGTGCGGCCGCCAGCGAACCCGCGCGGCGGAGCACAGCAAATTAAGCGCGTCGGGGAGCCGAACCTTAGCGCGTTACACCGTGGCTCGACAATGGGCAGACGCGGGTTTGGAGGGCATTCTCAAACAGTTTTCCCCTCGTGCCGGGGAAAACGAGAATGTTTCTAATCCAGCGCAGGTTGGGCAAATGCCTTGTGCACCGATTCGTGGGAGAATTCGTTGGCATGTTCCTGCACCCATTCGAGGGCCAGGGCCTGAATACCCTGCAGGTCGTCGTGGCTGTCATGCAGGCGACAGTAGCGCTCAATCTGGCAGACTTGCTCGCCCATTCGGGCGCTAAACAGTGTCTGTTCGTCGACAAAGGCAATACCGACCAGATAACCGCGCTTGCGTCGCAGGCACCAGGCGACATACCCCAGATAACGCATGTCCGGATTCAGGGTTGGCATGCGCACTTCCAGCGCCGTACCGTGGCGCCATGCACGGTGATAATTGCAAGCCATGCCCCCCAGGCTGATAGTGTGCAGCTGTTGCCGCGAGATGCATTCGGGTTTGAGCAAGGTCAATTCGACGGGTATATCGTCAGGATGAGGAAGAAAACGTCCCATGAGCACGGACTCCATGTGTCGGTCATCTGACATTGTTTTCCCCAGTATAGTGGTCGAATCGGAACTGACCGATTTCGACGCCGACCAACGGCTGCTGGCGATGAGCGGTGTTTCGCTGGTTGTGTTTACCAGCGTTGGCTGCGCCAGTTGCCGTTATGCCCGCGAGCAACTGCCCGGACTCGAACTGGCGGTCGATCGACTGTGCTGGATCGATGCCGGAAACAATGGCGGGCTGGTCGAGCGTTATTCGGTTTTTCACTTGCCGGCACTGTTTGTCGTGCGTGACGGTGAGTTTTATGGGGCATTGCAATCGCGCCTGACCCGTATCGAGCTGAATGCAGCCTTGGGCCAGGCGTTGGGTGGAACAGCAGAGGAGTTGCCATGAAGGGGACAGTTGCCAAGCCGGTAGTGGGCATTATCGGGACGGGCGCAATTGGCGGTTTCTACGGTGTGATGCTGGCGCGGGCAGGGTTTGATGTGCATTTTCTGCTGCGCAGCGAGTTCAGCGCGGTGGCCGAGCGCGGCCTGCACGTTGATAGCGCGCCCCATGGCGCGCTGACGTTGAATCCGGTTCAGGCTTATTCGTCGGCTGAAGACATGCCACCCTGCGACTGGTTGCTGGTCGGCGCAAAAACCACCAGCAACGCGGATCTGGCACCGGCCATACTCAAGGCCGCGGCGCCGGGGGCGAAAGTGCTGCTGCTGCAAAATGGCCTGGACGTGGAAGACAGCTTGCGCCAATTGCTCCCCGACTCACTGCATGTGCTAGGCGGGCTTTGCTATATCTGCGTCCATCGCGAAGGCCCCGGGGTGATCACTCATCAGGCGCTCGGCGCGGTGCATGTCGGCTATCACAGCGGTTGTGCCGATGAAGCGGCGCGCACAGCGATCGTCGAAGAAGGCGTCGGCCTGTTCCGCGCTGCCGGCATCGACTCCCAGGCCATGGCGAACCTTAATCAAGCGCGCTGGCTGAAACTGGTATGGAATATTCCCTACAACGGTCTTTCGGTTGTGCTGGGGGCAAGCACCACACCGCTGATGGCCGATGCCGATAGCCGTATGCTGGTCAAGGCATTGATGGATGAAGTGGTCCAAGGCGCCATCGCCTGCGGTCATGAGGTGCCGACGGGTTACGCCGAGCATTTGTTCAAGGTCACCGAGAATATGCCCGACTACTGGCCGAGCATGTATCACGACTTCCTGCACAAGCGACCACTGGAGCTGGCCGCGATCTATGCCCGTCCGCTGGTGGTGGCCAGGGCGGCGGGATGTGAGATGCCGCGCATCGAGGCGTTGTATCGTAGCTTGAGTTTTATTGAACGACGCAACCTGGGTTGATCGACCCGAGGGGGAAGGGCATGCCGAAGGTTATTGACGACAAACTGGTGCTGGCGATTTCTTCGCGGGCGCTGTTCGACCTGAGTGAAAGCCACAAGGTTTACGAGGCGAGTGGTGTCGAGGCCTACCGGCAATATCAGATTGAACACGAGGACGAAATCCTCAAACCCGGCGATGCCTTTCCGTTGGTGCAAAAGCTCTTGAGCCTCAATGCCAGGCTGGGCCGCGCCCGGGTCGAGGTGATTCTGGTGTCGCGCAACAGTGCCGACACCGGCCTGCGGGTGTTCAACTCGATCGACCATTACGGGCTGGCGATTTCCCGCGCGGCATTTGTCGGCGGGCGCAGTCCGTACCCCTATCTAAAGGCCTTTGGCTGCGACCTGTTTCTCTCGACCCACGCCGAAGACGTACGCAATGCACTGGACGCCGGGTTTGCAGCGGCGACCATTTTGTCCGGCGGTGCCAGCCGCGCGGCCAGTGACGAATTGCGCATCGCCTTCGATGGCGATGCGGTGTTGTTCTCCGACGAGTCGGAGCGTGTCTATCAGTCCGGTGGTCTGGAAGCGTTTCAGGCCAGCGAACGTCAAGCCGCCCGTGAGCCATTGCGCGGCGGGCCGTTCAAGGGGTTTCTTGCCGCACTCAATCTGTTGCAGCGCGAGTTTGCGGACGACGCCTGTCCGATCCGCACCGCCCTGGTGACGGCCCGGTCGGCTCCGGCCCATGAACGGGTTATCCGTACCTTGCGCGAATGGGATATTCGTCTGGACGAGTCGCTGTTTCTTGGGGGCCTGACCAAGTCGGCGTTTCTCGAGGCGTTCGCGGCCGATGTGTTTTTCGACGATCAGGCCGGGCATTGCGAATTGGCCCGTGAAGTCGTCGCCACCGGTCACGTACCCCATGGCATCAGCAATGAGCTAAAGGTTTAACCCCGCCGTTCAATGTGTTACGCCGGACGTCGTAGTCGCCAAGGCACTGCTAAGCTGAATCAAATCCGAGCCATCTTGCCACTCAAGGAGGTCATATGATTCGTTCGATGTTGTATGCCACCGACCTCGGACTGTACGCACCTGTAGTGATGCAGCACGCCCTGGAGCTGGCTCGAACCTTCAATGCCAACTTGTATGTGGTGCACGCGGTCGAGCCCATGGGGCTGTTTGCCGAATCTGTATTGCAGAGCTATCTCGATGAGCAGGCACTGAACGAGTTCCACAGCCAGGGTCTGAATACGGTGATAGCCAACATTGAACAGCGCGTACTGGACAGTTTTCGTGAAGAGTTGGGTGAGGATGGCGAGCATGACCTGGCGCGCATCCAGGCGGTTCGCGTGCTGCAGGGGGATCCGGCGCAGGTGATTCTGGAGCAGGCGCAGAAACTCTCCGTGGATTTGCTGATCGTAGGTAGTCACAGCCAGGGGGCAGGTGTGGACACGCCATTGGGGCGCACCGCAGCGCGTGTGCTGCAGCTGGCCAAGGTGCCGGTCTATCTGGTGCCGCTGGTGCAACGTCGTCGCCAGGGGGATTTCTAGAGCATCAATAGTGGCAGTCTGATAAAAAAGTTCTAGATTTATTCTTCACGCCATTAATATAGTTATATACCGTCGCTGATGCCCGTGGCGTCTACCTGCTTTGAGGGATTGATATGAAGCTTCAACAATTGCGCTACATCTGGGAAGTGGCGCACCACGACCTCAACGTTTCCGCTACAGCCCAAAGCCTTTACACCTCTCAACCGGGTATCAGCAAACAGATCCGCCTCCTTGAAGACGAACTGGGCGTCGAAGTTTTCGCCCGCAGCGGCAAGCACCTGACCCGCGTCACACCAGCCGGTGAGCGCATCATCACTACCGCTGGCGAGATTCTGCGCAAGGTCGAAAGCATCAAGCAGATTGCCCAGGAGTTCTCCAACGAGAAGAAAGGCACGCTGTCGATTGCCACCACTCACACCCAGGCGCGATATGCGCTACCGCCGGTGATCAGCAATTTCATCAAGCAATACCCGGATGTTGCCCTGCACATGCACCAGGGCTCGCCGATGCAGATCGCCGAAATGGCCGCTGACGGCACCGTTGATTTCGCCATTGCCACCGAAGCGCTGGAACTGTTCGGCGACCTGGTGATGATGCCGTGCTATCGCTGGAACCGCTGTGTGGTCGTGCCACAGGGGCACCCTTTGACCAAGCTGTCGAAGCTGACTCTCGAAGCGCTGGCCGAATACCCGATCGTGACTTACGTGTTCGGTTTCACCGGCCGCTCGAAACTCGACGAAGCCTTCAGTCATCGCGGCCTGACGCCGAAAGTGGTGTTCACCGCGGCCGACGCCGACGTGATCAAGACTTATGTGCGTCTGGGCCTGGGCGTAGGCATCGTGGCGAAAATGGCCGTCGATACCAAACTCGACAGTGACCTGGTGGTACTCGATGCCAGCGAGCTGTTCGAATCCAGCGTGACCAAGATCGGTTTCCGTCGCGGCACCTTCCTGAGGGGGTTCATGTGCGACTTCATCGAGAAGTTCGCGCCGCACCTGACCCGCGAAGTCATGGCCAAAGCCATTGCGTGCCACAACAAGCAGGAGCTGGAAGAGCTATTCGACGGCGTCGAACTGCCCGTTCACTGATTTTGGCTAGACGACCTCGGTGACAGCGTACTGTTGCCGGGCACCCGCCACCAGAATCTCCACCTCATCACCCTCGAACTTGCCCAGCAGGCTTTTGCCCAGGGGAGAGCGGGGGGTGATGACGGTGATCAGCTGGCCCACCAGATCGACTTTCAAACCTGCCGCGTCGGGCGCCAGAAACAGCCATTGCTCGCGACCCTTTTCGTCTTCGAGCCCGAGCAACGCGCCCACTTCAATGCCCCGCCGAGCGTCGTAGGCACGCAGTACCATATTCTGGCAGAGCGTCAGCGACTGGCGAATTTCCTCCACCCGCCTGGCCTGCCCGGCCGCCAGGTAAGAGGCTTCCAGGCCCAGGGTGTCGTACTTGTTCTCGGCGATGTTTTCTTCGTGGGTCGCGGTTTCGTAAGCGGTTTGCGCAGCACGTTCGGCGATGTCGAGATCGATCCGCAGCTTGTCGAGAATCAGTTGGTGGACGCTGAGTTTGTTCATGATCAATCGCAGAACTGCAGGACGTTGGCGCGACTTTTTTCGCTGGGTATGGTCCGGTCCTGCTGCAGCCAGAACTGGCAGGCAGGATTGGCCAGATTGCGGCCGCTGCTGCGCGCCTGGTCGAGTCGTTGCTGTTGTTCATTCTTGCGCAGGTTTTCTTCGTACTGGTCGAACAGCGGGCTCTGCGCCGGGATGTCCGGTACCGGTTGCGCCGCTACCGGCGGTTTGGCCAGTTGCTCGATCGCTGCCGAGACCGGGGCCAGTTGCTCGCTGAACAGCAGGCGCGAAGCGAGCCAGCAGGTCAGCGCGATGGCGACGAAACCCAGCCATACACCGAGGGCAATACTGCCGGTCAGTTGCAGGGCATTGAGCCGGATCGGCAAGTGACGGCGGGGGGTGGCACGGTAGGTCATGGTTGCCTCCTGGCGAAGGGTCGCGGGCGAGTGCCGATTGTCGCATGAAGATTAATTGCCGTCGGCTCTTCTGCGCGGGGTAATTTATGCGGACAATCGGCGCCTTTGCCAACGGGAGCCCGCAATGCCTGAACTGAAAACCCGCTGGGATATATTTTGCACCGTGGTGGATAACTTCGGCGACATTGGCGTGACCTGGCGCCTGGCCCGGCAACTGGTAGCCGAACAGGGTCTGGCGGTACGCCTGTGGGTCGATGATCTGCGGGCTTTCGAGCGTCTGTGCCCGGATATCGACATCCACCTTTCGCAGCAGTGGCAACAGGGTGTCGAGGTACGTCAGTGGCCCGCCGAGTGGCCGCCGACGCAAGCTGGCGATGTGGTGATTGCCGCGTTCGCCTGCCAGTTGCCCGGCGCTTACATGGAGGCCATGGCGGAGCGGGAAAAACCGCCGCTGTGGATGAATCTCGATTACCTGAGCGCCGAGGACTGGGTGATTGGCTGCCACGGCTTGCCTTCGGTGAAGTACAAGAATGTGCAGAAGTACTTTTTCTTCCCCGGATTCCAGAAGGGCACCGGCGGTCTGTTGCGTGAGCGCGAGTTGCTGGAGCAGCGCCGGCAATTTCAGCAAAGTCCCGAAAGCCAGCGAACATTCCTGCAAGGTCTGGGAGTTGATCGCGCGCCGGGCGCGCAGTTGATCTCGCTGTTTGCCTACGAAAATACCGGGCTGGCCAGTTGGCTCGATGCAATGGCCGCAGATTCGACGAGCACTCATCTGTTGGTGCCCGAAGGTCGGATTCTTGGCGATGTCGAGTGTTGGCTCGCAGAGAAGGGGCTGGCAGCCGGCGCCGTGCATGTACGGGGTGCCTTGACCGTGCAAGTGCTGCCGTTCGTCCGCCAGGATCAATATGACCGCTTGTTGTGGTGTTGCGATTTCAATGCCGTGCGCGGCGAAGATTCCTTCGTGCGCGCCCAATGGGCCGGCCGGCCGTTGCTCTGGCACATCTATCAGCAGGAAGAAGACGTCCACCTGGACAAGCTCGAAGCCTTCCTGGAACTCTATGTAAAGGGCCTGTCTGAACCTGCGGGCGAGGCGATCAGCGGTCTATGGCGAGCATGGAATGCCGGTGAGAAAATGACCGACCACTGGCAATCCACTCGTAAACACTGGCCAGAGCTGGAAAAACACGCCGAGAAGTGGTGTCTGGAACAGGCCTTGCAGGCCGATCTTGCCACGGCGCTGGTACAGTTTTATGGAAATTGGATATGATACGCGGCCTAGATTTTTGTAAATCCCATCCAAATTCGGATATTCGCAATGAAAACTGGTAAAGAACTGAAACCCGGTACCGTGATCCGTCTCGAAAACGATCCTTGGCTGGTTCAGAAAGCTGAATTCACCAAGTCTGGTCGTAACAGCGCGATCATGAAGACCAAGCTGAAAAACCTGCTGACCGGTTACAAGACCGAGATCGTTTACAGCGCCGACGACAAACTGGACGACGTAATCCTCGACCGTAAAGAAGCGACCCTGTCCTTCATCAACGGCGACACCTACACGTTCATGGACACCACTGACTACACCATGTACGAGCTGAACGCCGAAGACATCGAAAGCGTTCTGCCATTCATCGAAGAAGGCATGACCGACGTCTGCGAAGCCGTGTTCTTTGAAGAGCGCCTGGTTTCCGTAGAGCTGCCGACCACTATCGTGCGTCAGATTGACTACACCGAAGGTTCCGCCCGCGGCGACACTTCCGGCAAGGTGATGAAGCCTGCCAAACTGAAGAACGGTACCGAGCTGTCGGTTGCTGACTTCATCGAAATCGGCGACATGATCGAGATCGATACCCGCGAAGGCGGTTCCTACAAAGGCCGTGCCAAATAAGCACTGCTTGAGGAATGAAAAAGCCCGACCATTGAGTCGGGCTTTTTTTCGCCTGGATGAAACCCGCCTCCTGTAGGAGCGAGCGTGCTCGCGATGGTCTTTAACGATAACGCGGGCTTGCTGAGTGCCCGCGTTGTCTGGACGCTCCTCGTCGGTACGCCGCCCGGAGCCTGCTCGCTCCTACAGTAGGGCACTTGCCAACGGTTAGACCGCAACGTGAAGACGCACATCTACATTGCCACGGGTAGCGTTGGAGTACGGGCAAACCTGGTGGGCGGCGTCGACCAGACTTTGCGCGTCGGCCTGTTCAAGTCCTGGCAGGCTGACATGCAGGTCGATGTCCAGACCGAAACCGCCAGGGATCTGGCCAATGCCGACGTGTGCGGTGATCGAAGTATCGTTCGGGATGCTGCGTTTGCTCTGGCTGGCAACGAATTTCAGGGCGCCGATGAAGCAGGCGGAGTAGCCAGCGGCGAACAGTTGCTCCGGGTTGGTAGCTGCGCCACCTGCACCGCCGAGTTCTTTCGGGGTAGCGAGTTTGACGTCGAGGATGTTGTCGCTCGAAACCGCACGACCGTCACGGCCACCGGTGGAAGTTGCGACTGCGGTATAGAGAGTTTGCATGGTGGAAGCCTCATTTGGAATTTGGTGTTTTGCGCTAAATGTTTGCGCATTAAGTAAGTGCGAGATGAATATATCGCGCAAATAATTAGCGCGCAATATAAATTCTGAAAAAATCCCCAGTGATCAAGTCGATGACGGCATGTGACGGGTTGTGAGAGCCGGTTTAGAGCCTTTCCGGCAGGCTTCTCAGCGATGAATATTTTTGCCCAGTGAAAAACAACTGTGGGAGCGGGCTTGCTCGCGAAGGCGCAGGGTCAGGCAATCCAGAGGTTGACTGACACATCGCTTTCGCGAGCAAGCCCGCTCCCACAGGTTTTTTGTATGACTTGAGGTTAGAGGCTGGCTTGCAGGTGGCTGCGCAGTTCTTGTAGCTCCGCTTGCAGTTTCTGCAGTCGCTGCAGCGTCATCCCGCTGGCGCCGAGGATGCATTGGGGGATGCCACGGGCCTTGTCGCGCAGGGCGCGGCCCTGTTCGGTGAGTTCGACGATCACCACCCGTTCATCTTCGCGACTGCGGGTGCGGCTGAGCAGGCCTTCGGTTTCCAGGCGCTTGAGCAGGGGTGTGAGCGAACCTGGGTCGGTCAGCAGCCGTGTGCTGATTTCGCCTACGGTCAAACCGTCCCGTTCCCACAGCACCATCATCGCCAGGTATTGTGGGTAGGTCAGGCCCAGCGCTTGCAGCAGGGGTTTATAGACCTTGGTCATCATCAATGAAGTGGAATGCAGGGCGAAGCAGGCCTGATTGTCCAGCAACAGATGGTCGCAGTTGTCCGGGGTGCCGTGTTTGGTGGTCATGTCAAAGCCTTGATCTGTGATTTATAGAATCTAGCGGCCAAATCTTTAATGCGCCAGATAATTTTCAATCAAGGTTTACCCACGTCAGTGCTGTTGCAGATGGGTTTGCAGCACCAGATCCCAAGGCGGTATGGGGCTGAAACGGGTTTTCAGGTATTCCAGCAACAAGCGGCTGCGGGAGTTGGGTTGCTGCTCCAGGCGCAAGGCGTAGATACCGGCGCTCTCCGGCTTTGGCAGGCCGGCTTCGCAGAACAACGGCAGCAGTTCACCGCGCAGCAGGTATTCACTGGCGAGCCAGGTCGGCAAGTGTGCGATGCCCAAACCGGCCAGCGCACCGCAGACCAATGCTTCGGCATTGTTGGCGCTCATTCGGATTCGCGCCGGGCGGTGCAGATACATCTGCCCGTCGCGTTCGAAGCGCCAGGCGAACGGCGGGGCGAGGCCATCCCAGTCGAGGCCATCGTGTCCGTTCAATTGCTCCGGATCGGTCGGCACTCCGCGTCGCTGCAAATAATCCGGACTGGCGCATGCGATGCGCACCATGCTCGCAAGCGGCGTGGCCACCAATCGGCTGTCAGCCATCAGTCCGGCACGCAGTACGAGATCGACCTTGCCCAGATTCAAACCTTGCATGTCGACAAAACTGTCGATCAAGTGCAACTGGACGTCGAGGCCGGGATACAGCAATAAAAAGTCGGCAACCACGGGGGCCAGGTGTCGCCGCCCGAACGCCGCCGGTGCATCCACCCGGATCAGGCCTTCCGGCGCGCTGCTCAGGGACACAGCTTCGGCCCGGGCCAGGCGCAGCTCGGCGACAATCCGCCGGGCGCGCTCGGCAAAGGCCAGTCCCGCCGGTGTGGCACGTACCGCATGGGTGCTGCGAAGGAACAACTGGCTGCCGACCGCACGCTCCAGGCTGTCGATCCGTCGTGACACGGCCGAAGGTGTCAGCGGGTGGCGGCGCGAGGCGGCGGAAAAACTGCCGGTTTCCAGCACATCGAGAAACAAACCAAGTTGCTCGGTCAGTTGATTGGGATTCATGGCGTTCTGCGCTTATGCGGATGTGGCAAAGCCATTGTGCGTCGCTATGCGTTTCCCCGCCACAAACATCTGCGTAGGATCAAAGCCTGATGTGAGTGGGGGAAATCGCAGTGATTGAGCTTTTGATGTACCTGGTGTTTGGCGCAGCCCTCGGCACACTCGGCGGGTTGTTCGGAATTGGTGGCGGCTTGATTGCCATTCCGCTGCTGGGCGTTTTGTTCGGCCTGGATCAGCAAATTGCCCAAGGCACGGCGCTGGTGATGGTAGTACCGAATGTGATGCTGGCACTGTGGCGTTATCACCAGCGCAACAAAATCGAATTGCATCACGCCCTGCCACTGGCCTCGATGGGGTTCTGCTTCGCCTGGCTCGGCTCGATCTGGGCAGTAGGCATGGATGCGCAAACCATGCGTCTCGGCTTTGTCGCGTTCCTTGTCGCACTGTCGGCCTACAACCTGGCGCGAATGTTCTCTACTCGCTCGTCGGCTACTTCGCAGATGAACTACTCATGGCCATGGCTGGGTGTGTTGGGTGCGGCTTCCGGCACCATGGGCGGGCTTTTTGGCGTGGGTGGGGCAGTGGTCGCCACACCGGTATTGACCAGTCTGTTTGGCACCAGCCAGGTGGTCGCGCAAGGGTTGTCCCTGGCGCTGGCCCTGCCGAGCACCGGTGTCACACTGGTGACCTACGCGGTGCATCATCAAGTGGATTGGCTGATCGGTGTGCCCTTGGCGGTTGGCGGTTTGATGAGCATCAGTTGGGGCGTGAAAATCGCCCACGCGCTGCCGGAACGATTGCTGCGAGGACTGTTTTGCGGCTTCCTGGTGTTCTGCGCGGTAACGCTCGCCTTTAAGGTTTGAAGCCGTCGGCGATGTGTTCGGCCAGGCATTCGGTGATCGGCGAGGGATTATGCAGGTTGCGCACGAGCACGATGCTGGCTTCCGGCAGCAGTGGCAGCCCCTCTGCTTCACCGAGAATGCGCATGTCCGGAGTGATCAGGCTCTCCAGTTGCGCAGTGATTGCCAGGCCCGCGCTGACCACCGCCATGATCGCCGACAGACTGTCGCTGTTGTACGCAACGCGATAATCGCGACCGATGGCGTCGAGGGCATTGCACGCCCAGAGACGACAGAAGCAATCACTGTTGAACATCGCCAGCGGCAACGGCGTTTGTTCGTGGGCGCTGTAGCATTGCGCTTCGGCCCAGACAAAACGCTCCTTGCGTAACAACTGGCCGATTTCGCTACCCGGCTCGCGGGTGACGATCGATAGATCCAGGTCCTGGCGCATCAGCAGTTGCTTGGATGATTCGCAGTGCACTTCGATCTGGATCAGCGGATAGGACTGGGCGAACCGTCGCAGAATCCCTGGCAGGAAACGCATCACGTAATCGTCCGGTGTACCGATGCGCACCGTTCCGATCATGTCTGGCTCGCGCAGGGTATTGAAAACCTCGCTGTGCAGCTTGAGGATTCTGCGGGCATAACCGAGTAGCACCTGGCCTTCGGCGGTCAGGCGTACCTGGCGTCCGTCGCGCTGGAACAACTGGCGCTGCAGCACGTCCTCTTCCAGCCGTTTCATCTGCATGCTCACGGCCGACTGGGTGCGATTGACCAATTCGCCAGCGCGGGTAAAGCCGCCCTGGTCGGCGATCGCAACAAAGGTGCGCAGCACTTCGGTGTCGATACTCGGGTAGGCCGACATACATCAATCTCCGAGATGGTTGCCATCAGAAACATTTGTTGGATTGATCTTAGCCCCGGGGGGAGACTTGAGCCATCCAAACGGAGGGCAACAAGATGAAAGGTCAACATGGTTTTATCAATGCCGAAAAACATTCAATTCATGTCGTCTCCGACCTGCTGCACAAATTCAGCCGTTGGTATGAATTGCATCGTGAACGCGAGTTACTGGCGGGTATGAGCGACGAAGCCTTGAAGGATATCGGCTTGAGTCGAGCAGACGTCGCACAGGAGGCCGAGCGGCACTTCTGGCAAGATCCCTTGAGCAATGGAAAATAAATTGAAACCGCAGGAAATATTCGGTCACCGCCCCATGAATCATGGCAAGTGCCTGCAAACGTGGGGTGGGTGCCGAGCGGAAACAGACAGTCATAGAACCTGACTGGAGCTTCCCCGCCAACAGTACAAGACTGCCGCCTCAATCCTGAGGATGGCCGTCATGGAAGACAAACAATCTGCTGCAAAAGTCCTGTCCAAATCGTTGCGCAACGCCTCGGGCAACTGCGCTGTGCATTTTTCCCGAGCCTTGGTGCAAGTGGCACGCTGGAGGCAACTGCATCGAGATCGCGCCGAGTTGTCGCGCCTGAGCGATGATCGTTTACGTGACATCGGCTTGAGCCGGGCGGATGTCAGACGCGAAGCGTGCCGGCCTTTCTGGGAAGATCCGCTGAAGCGGTGAGGGCGGCGGTGGCGTTTTTTACGCAGAGGGCTAAGGTGGAGTGGCCTCGTCATCAACCAGAGCCATTGAATGCCTGCACTTCTTTGCCTGTCCTTGAAAAAAGCCAGACGTCTGGCGCTGACTGCCCAGGCGTTTACCGCGCGTCGCCCGTGCGCATTGGTTACACCGGCACGCATTAATCGATTGATCGAGCGCCTTGGCATTCTGCAGATCGATTCGGTCAATGCCTTGGTGCGCTCACATTATCTGCCGCTGTTTTCTCGTCTCGGCAATTACTCGTCCGATTTGCTCGACCAGGCTGCCTGGAGCTCGGGTCGCCGACGCACGTTGTTCGAGTACTGGGGTCATGAAGCTTCCTTGCTTCCGTTGTCCATGTACCCGTTGCTGCGCTGGCGCATGCAGCGGGCGCGCCGTGGCGAAGATATCTATCAGCAATTGGCGCGTTTTGGCCGGGAGCAGCAAGGCACGATTCGCCGGGTCCTGGCTGCGGTTGAGGAGCAGGGCGCCCTGGCTGCTGGAAGCCTGTCAACCCGTCAGGAGCGGGCGGGGCCGTGGTGGGACTGGAGCGCGGAGAAGCATGCGCTGGAGTGGTTGTTTGCCGCCGGTGAAGTGACTGTGGCGGGGCGGCGTGGATTCGAACGGCTTTATGACCTGCCGGAGCGGGTGATTCCCTCGGCGATCCTCGCCCAGCCGCTGCTCACGGAAGCCGACGCTCAGCGTGGCCTGTTGCTGCATGCGGCAACCGCCTTGGGTATAGGGACGGAAAAGGATCTGCGAGATTACTTCCGTCTGAACCCGGGTGATGCTCGTGCGCGCCTGGCGGAACTGGTTGAGGCGGGGGCGTTATTGAGCTGTGAAGTCCAGGGCTGGCGGCAGCCGGCATTTTGTCTGCCCGATGCGAAGTCGCCACGCAAGGTCGAAGCCAGCGCCTTGCTTTCACCTTTTGATTCGCTGATCTGGGAGCGCAGCCGCACCGAGCGCCTGTTCGATTTTCGTTATCGACTGGAGATCTACACGCCACAGGACAAGCGGGTCTACGGCTATTACGTGTTGCCGTTTTTGCACAACGAACGGATCGCCGCCCGGGTTGATCTGCGCGCCGAGCGGGCGGCGGGTCGGTTGGTGGTGCACGCGGTGCACGAGGAAGTGCCGGGGCTGGATGGGGAGGGGATGCGGGCGCTGGCGCTCAATTTGCGGCAGCTGGCGGACTGGCTAGGGCTGGCGCAGGTTCAGCTCAATTGTCAGCGCGAAAGTGCAGGGCGGTTGCGGGTGGCATTGGTACGGATTGAAGGTGATTGAACTGGCCGCATCGCGAGCAGACTCCCACATTGGATTTGTGAACGACACAGAACCAGTGTGGGAGCGAGCCTGCTCGCGATGGGGGGACGCGATTTACCGCCGAACCTGCTTGAGGGTTTCGGCAATCAAAAACGCCAACTCCAAGGACTGATCGGCATTCATCCGCGGGTCGCAATGGGTGTGGTAACGATCCGACAAACCGTCTTCGGTAATCGGTCGGGCACCGCCGATGCACTCGGTGACGTTCTGCCCGGTCATCTCGATATGAATACCGCCGGCATAGCTGCCTTCGGCTTGGTGAACCTGGAAGAACTGCTTCACCTCGCCAAGGATCTGCGCGAAGTCGCGGGTCTTGTAACCGCTGCTGGCCTTGATGGTGTTGCCATGCATCGGGTCGCTGCTCCAGAGCACCTGCTTGCCTTCACGCTGCACTGCGCGGATCAGTTGTGGCAAATGGTCGCCGACCTTGTTCGCGCCCATCCGCGCAATCAGGTTGAGACGACCGGGGTCGTTGTCCGGATTAAGGACGTCGATCAGCCGGATCAAGTCTTCAGGGTTCATGCTTGGGCCGACCTTGACCCCAATCGGATTGTTCACCCCGCGCAGGAATTCAACGTGTGCGCCGTCGAGCTGGCGGGTGCGGTCGCCTATCCACAGCATGTGCGCCGAGCAGTCGTAATAATCATTGGTCAGGCTGTCGCGGCGCACGAACGCTTCTTCGTAATTCAACAGCAGCGCTTCGTGGGCGGTAAAGAAGCTGGTTTCACGCAGTTGTGGCGAAGTGTCCATGCCGCAAGCGCGCATGAAGGCCAGGGTTTCATCGATGCGATCGGCCAGGTGGCTGTATTTTTCCGCCAGCGCCGAGTTGGCGATGAAGTCCAGATTCCACTTGTGGACCTGATGCAAATCGGCAAACCCGCCCTGGGCGAACGCGCGCAACAGGTTCAGGGTCGCGGTGGACTGGTGGTAAGACTGCAGCAGGCGCTCCGGGTCCGGCACGCGGCTTTTTTCATCGAAACCGATGCCGTTGACGATGTCACCCCGGTAGGCAGGCAGCGTCACGCCGTCGATGGTCTCGTCATTGGCCGAGCGGGGCTTGGCGAATTGCCCGGCCATGCGCCCGACCTTGACCACCGGGCAGCCGGCAGCGAATGTCATGACGATCGCCATCTGCAGCAGCACCTTGAAGGTGTCGCGGATTTTCGCGGCGGAGAACTCTGCAAAGCTTTCGGCGCAGTCGCCGCCCTGCAGCAGAAACGCGCGGCCCTGGGTCACTTCGGCAAACTGACGGCGCAGCTCCCGGGCTTCGCCGGCAAACACCAGTGGCGGGTAGCTGGCCAGGGTCTGCTCGACGTGCAGCAAGTGCGCGGCGTCGGGGTATCGGGGTTGTTGCTGGATCGGCAGGGCGCGCCAGCTGTCAGGACTCCAGGGTTGGCTCATCACGGTCTCTAATGTTTTACGCTCGGACGACCATGTTATCAGCAATTAGTGCGTGACCTGTTCCCGTCGCTTGGCCGACAATCGCGCCTTTGCCGTGCCCTGCGCGCGGTGTTATCGCGTCGCCGCCCCGGGTGACGATCAGGAGACAAGATGACTGAGGAGCGCGTCGAGCATCTGCTCGCCGAGGTACAGGACGAGTTTGGCGTGATTCGCGTACTGGAAGTGGCCGACTACCGTTTTCTCGAATTCGGTGATGCCATCGAGCAAAGCTGTGTGTTCACCGCCGATCCGAGCTGGCTGGAGTACGACTATACCCGGGCGATGCTGATCGGTGCGTTGTGTCACGAGCAGCCGGAAAGCGCGCTGTTCCTCGGTCTCGGAGCCGGCACGCTGACCCAGGCGTGCCTGAAGTTCCTGCCGCTGGAGGACGTCGAAGCCATAGAACTTCGTCCCGACGTACCGCGCCTGGCCATCGAATATCTGGGCCTGGATGACGATCCGCGGCTGTATATCCGTGTTGGCGATGCGCTGGAATTGCTCGATAGCGCCGAGCCGGCTGATCTGATTTTCGTCGACCTGTATACCGATGTCGGTCCGGGGGTCGGGCATTTGGCCTGGAGTTTTCTGGAAAACTGTCAAAAACGCCTGAATCCGGGTGGCTGGCTGGTGATCAATCAGTGGGCCACCGATGATGGCAAGCCATTGGGTGCAGCCTTGTTGCGCGGTTTGTATCACCGTCATTACTGGGAATTGCCGGTGAAGGAGGGCAACGTGATTCTGATCGTGCCTTCGGAACTGGATCAGCAACTTGACCTGGAAGGGTTGATCGCCCGGGCTGAAGGCCTGGCGCCACGGTTGGGTTATTCGTTGCAGTCGTTGATCAAGGCTATTCGGCCGGCGACATAATTGGTTGATTGTGATGGCCCCTTCGCGAGCAGGCCCGCTCCCACATTTGATCTGAATCGATCACCAATCCAGTGTGGGAGCGGGCTTGCTCGCGAAGGGGGCCTAAAAACCAATACAAGGCTAAAGCCCCTTGAAAACTCCGGGCCGCCGCTCAACCATGGAGCGCACGCCCTCGGCGGCATCCTCGCTGGCCAGTAACTTCTTCACCAACGGTGGTAACCCTTGTGCTGCGGCGGTTTCCCCCTCATAGCGGGCCTGTCGGGCCGACATCAAGGTTGCCTGCACACCCAGCGGCGCCTGGCGGGCGATGCGCTCGGCGAGCTCCATCGCCCGTGGCAGCAAATCTTCGCTGGCCATGACCTCCTGCACCAGTCCCAAGCGCAATGCGTCATGGGCATCGAACTCATCTCCGGTCAGCAGCCAGCGCATGGCGTTGCCCCAACCGGCGACCTGATGCAGGCGCAAGGTTGCCCCACCGAACGGGAAGAGCCCGCGCTGCACCTCCATTTGCGCAAATCGGGTATTGCTGGCGCACAGGTTGATGTCGGCTGCCAGCATCAACTCGATGCCGATGGTCAGGCAGTAACCCTGCGCGGCGACAATTACCGGTTTACTGACTCGAGGGCCGGGAGAAATACCCCAGGGGTCGGCGCCACCGGGTGGCGGCAGCCAGCCATTGGCCAATGTCGCGCTGGCGTTGACCAGATCGAGCCCGGCGGTAAAGTGTTCGCCGTGGCCGAAAATCACCGCCACCCGTGCTTCGCTGTCGGCTTCGAATTCGCCGTAGGCCAGACTCAGTTCGTTGAGCAGATCGAGATCGAAGGCATTGCGCTTGGCCACCCGATCCAGACCGATCATCAGAACATGACCCTGCCTTTGGCGGCTGACTCGGCTGGAAGAAGGCTGATTCATGGAGCAGTTCCTCGGGTGGGGAAGGGGCTGTCAGACAGGCGGTCTGCACTGCAAGGGTGAACCGTTTTAGCTTCTTCAGCCGCAGGGCCGGGCCTTTGAAAAGTAGACGCTCGATCGATTATCCGCAAAGCCTGTGACGCAAAGGTTTATCCAGCGCATTTACGATAAAAAAAGCTCCCTTTTTGGGCGAATTCCGGTATAGTGCGCGCCGGCCTTTAGCCGGGCCGCGTTTAGGTGGCGCAATTCCCCGAAGTCAGATTCGGTTGCAAGTTCGCCCAGCGAACACTTCCTAAACGATTCTTTCATTCATTCGTTTTCGCAAATCCCCGCCGACAAAGCTGCCAGGGCGACTCTTGAGTCTCAACACGGCACGCGCAGCTTTGGAGCATGGGTCTTTGCGGATGCACTTAGAGGCAGACCCATGACCCAGGAATCCGGCGGATTCGCCGCTTTTAATCTTAATCCGAATATTCTTGCAGCCGTCACCGCGACTGGCTACGAAGAGCCATCGGCTATTCAGCAGCAATCGATCCCGATCATCATGGCCGGACACGACATGATTGGTCAGGCGCAAACCGGTACGGGTAAAACCGCAGCGTTCGCCCTGCCGATCCTGCATCGCATCGATCCTGCAAAGCGCGAACCGCAAGCCCTGATCCTGGCGCCAACTCGTGAGTTGGCGCTGCAAGTAGCAACCGCTTTTGAAACTTACGCCAAGCAAATGCCCGGCGTTACCGTTGTGGCCGTTTACGGCGGCGCGCCTATGGGCCCGCAACTGAAAGCAATCCGTAATGGCGCACAGATCGTTGTCGCTACTCCGGGCCGTCTGTGCGACCACCTGCGTCGTGACGAAAAAGTCCTGGCGACCGTGAACCACCTGGTTCTCGACGAAGCCGACGAAATGCTCAAACTGGGTTTCATGGACGACCTCGAAGTCATCTTCAAGGCCCTGCCTGCAACCCGTCAGACCGTATTGTTCTCGGCTACCCTGCCGCAGTCGATCCGTGCCATTGCCGAGCGCCATCTGCGCGATCCGCAACAC
Source organism: Pseudomonas sp. PDM31 (assembly GCF_019218965.1). Classification (NCBI taxonomy): domain Bacteria; kingdom Pseudomonadati; phylum Pseudomonadota; class Gammaproteobacteria; order Pseudomonadales; family Pseudomonadaceae; genus Pseudomonas; species Pseudomonas sp. PDM31. Next base: position 189,094 of record NZ_JAHUWS010000010.1, read on the forward strand.
GTGAAGATCCAGACCAAGACCCAGACCGTTACCGCGATCGAGCAGGCTCACCTGCTGGTTCACGCTGACCAGAAGACTTCTGCAGTTCTCAGCTTGCTGGAAGTGGAAGACTTCGACGCCCTGATCATGTTCGTGCGCACCAAGCAAGCGACCCTGGACCTGGCCAGTGCCCTGGAAGCCAAAGGCTACAAAGCCGCTGCGCTGAACGGTGACATCGCCCAGAACCAGCGTGAGCGCGTCATCGACTCCCTCAAGGATGGCCGTCTGGACATCGTTGTGGCGACCGACGTTGCTGCTCGTGGCCTGGACGTTCCGCGCATCACTCACGTGTTCAACGTTGACATGCCGTACGATCCGGAATCCTACGTTCACCGTATCGGCCGTACCGGCCGTGCCGGTCGCGAAGGTCGTGCGCTGCTGCTGGTGACTCCGCGTGAGCGCCGCATGCTGCAAGTGATCGAGCGTGTAACCGGTCAAAAGGTTGCTGAAGTTCGCCTGCCGGACGCTCAAGCCGTTCTGGATGCGCGCATCAAGAAGCTGACCAACAGCCTGTCGCCGCTGGTGGCTGAAGCCGAATCGACTCACGGTGATCTGCTCGATCGCCTGACCGCCGACATCGGTTGCAGTCCGCGTGCCCTGGCCGCAGCCCTGCTGCGCAAGGCTACCAACGGTCAAGCGCTGAACCTGGCCGCTATCGAGAAAGAGCGTCCACTGGTGCCGAACAATGCACCGCGTGGCGATCGTCCAGAGCGTTCCGGTGATCGTCCTGAGCGTGGTGACCGCGAGCGTCGTGCTCCGATGCCACTGGGCGAAGGCCGTGCCCGTTGCCGTACCGCGCTGGGTGCGCGTGATGGTATCGCTGCCAAGAACCTGCTGGGCGCCATCCTCAACGAAGGTGGTCTGGCGCGTGAAGCGATCGGTCGCATCCAGGTGCGTGACAGCTTCAGCCTCGTCGAGTTGCCGGAAGATGGTCTTGAGAAGTTGCTGACCAAGCTCAAGGACACTCGCGTTGCCGGTAAGCAGTTGAAGCTGCGTCGCTACCGCGAAGATTGATCCGCTCTCGGGCTGATTGATCGAACATAAAAAATCCCCGACTGGTTCGGGGATTTTTTTTGCCTGCAGTTCAAAGCCCGGCTGAAGTGTGGCGGTGGCCCCTTCGCGAGCAAGCCCGCCCCCACAGACGACCGCGTGACTTTGGAAAGAGTGCGATCAAATGTGGGAGCGGGCTTGCTCGCGAAGGTCGCGACGCGGTCTTGCTGTCAGCCGAAGCGATAGATGTCCATGCCCAGTGCACCCATGGTGAACCCCTGATGGGCAATGTTGAACGGTCCTCCCGCGGCACGGGCAAAATACAGCGGCAACAAGTGCTCGTCGCTGGGATGGTTGCGCACGGCATTCGGCGCTTGTTGGCGATAGTCGTGCAGCGCGGCTTCGTCATTTGCGACGAGTTTGTCGATCATCCATTCGCGAAATGCCAGGGCCCAGGGCTCAACGCTCTCGGGGCCGGCATGCCAGTCCAGTTCCCGCAGATTGTGGGTGATGCTGCCGGAGCCGATCAGCAGCACGCCATGCTCGCGCAGGCTGGCCAGGGCTTGGCCAACGCGGGTTTGCAGGGCCGGGCCGCCACGGGTGGGCAGGGACACTTGCACGATCGGGATGTCCGCCTGCGGATACATCAACGATAAGGGCACCCAGACCCCATGATCGAAGGGGCGCCCGGGGTCAATCCGGGCGGGTAGGTTGCTCGCCTTCAACAGCTCGACAACTTCTGCGGCCAGCTGAGGATTGCCAGGCGCCGGGTATTGCACTTCGAACAGGGCTTTGGGAAAACCGCCGAAATCATGCCAGGTGTCAGGCTGCGGATTGCCGCTGACCAGCAATTCGTTGCTTTCCCAGTGCGCAGAAACAATCACGATGGCTTTTGGCTTCGGCATTTGCGCTGCCAGAAGCGCGAGAGCTGGCCCACTGGCACCAGGTTCCAGGGCCAGCATCGGGGAGCCATGGGATATATACAGGCTGGGGAACATGAATGAGCTCCTGAGGGTTAAGATGTCACCATCTTCAGTCAGATCATTGATCTAAATCTAATATAAGTTTTAGGGTGTTTTGATCGAATATTCGGGGTTATTTATGCAGCCGGAGTTTTGGCACAAGAAGTGGGCGTCGAATCAGATCGGCTTTCACCTGCCGCAGGTCAACCCTCATCTGAAGCGGTTCTGGCCAGCGCTAAACCTTGAAGAAGGTGCCCGGGTGTTAGTACCGCTATGTGGTAAAAGCCTGGATTTGCTATGGCTCGCTCATCAAGGTCATGAGGTCTTGGGCGTCGAACTGTCGGAAAAGGCCGTCGAGGAGTTTTTCAGCGAGCATGGCTTTGATCCGGCCGTCAGCGAACAGGGGCCGTTCAAGGTTTATCGGGCAGGTTCGATTGAGCTGTGGTGCGGCGATTTCTTCGAGCTGACGGCCGGTGACGTTGCCGATTGCTCCGCGCTTTATGATCGCGCGGCGTTGATCGCGCTGCCGGCGCCAATGCGAGAGCGCTATGCCGCCCATTTGAAGCGGATACTGCCCAATGAGTCCCATGGCCTGGTGATCACCCTGGACTATGACCAGGCGCAAATGCCCGGGCCGCCATTTGCTGTACTCGATGATGAGGTGCAGCGGTTGCTCGGGGACTCATGGGCGCTGAAGATCCTGGAAGATCAGGATGTGTTGAGCGAAAGCGGGAAGTTTCTGGAGGCGGGTGTCACGCGGCTGGAGGAGCGGGTGTATCGGGTTTCCAGTCAATAATTTGTTTTGCCCGTGCCGTCCTCTTCGCGGGCAAGCCCACTGCAACAGGGGCGGGCGCCGCAGATCTTGTGGACGGCTCGGAACCTGTGGGAGCGGGCTTGCCCGCGAAGAGGCCCGGAAAAACACTGAAGCTTCCAGGCAGACAAAAAAAGGCCCGCATCACTGCGGGCCTTTTCATTTGCACTACGAATCACTTAGCCCCGACGACGAGCCAGTGCGTCGATACGCTCTTCCAGCGGCGGGTGGCTCATGAACATGCGGGCGAACCCTTGTTTGATACCACCGTTGATGCCGAAGGCATTCAGGGTGTCCGGCATGTGCACCGGCAGACCTTGTTCTGCCCGCAAGCGTTGCAGCGCGCCAATCATCGCGGCGGTGCCGGCCAGGTTTGCACCCGCTTCGTCGGCACGGAATTCACGCTTGCGCGAGAACCACATGACGATGGAGCTGGCCAGAATGCCCAGGACCAGTTCGGCGAAGATGGTCGCCACGTAGTAGGCGATACCCTGGCCTTCTTCGTTCTTGAAGATCACCTTGTCGACAAAGTTACCGATGATCCGCGCGAAGAACATCACGAAGGTGTTCACCACGCCCTGGATCAGTGCCAGGGTGACCATGTCGCCATTGGCTACGTGGCCGATTTCGTGGGCCAGCACCGCCTTCACTTCATCTGGCGAGAACCGTTCGAGCAAACCCTGGCTCACGGCAACCAGTGCATCGTTCTTGTTCCAGCCGGTGGCAAAGGCGTTCGCCTCGTAGGCCGGGAAGATCCCGACTTCCGGCATCTTGATCCCGGCTTCGCGGGACAGTTGCTCGACGGTTTGCAGCAGCCATTGTTCGTGACGCGTGCGCGGCTGAGTGATGATCTGGGTGCTGGTGCTCATTTTCGCCATCCACTTGGAGATGAACAGCGAGAACAGGGAACCGGCAAAACCAAAGACCGCACAGAAAATCAGCAGCTGATTGAGGTTGAGATCAACCCCATTGGCCGCCATGAACCCGTTGAAGCCGAAAAGGCTCAGGGTGATGCTGGCAATCAGCACGACCGCCAGGTTAGTGGCCAAAAACAGCAGGATGCGCATCATGGTTGTAGAAATCTCCTTTTGCTAAAGATGTAGCGTACTGCGGGGTATATAAGGTGATGCACCGGGGTATTCAACCGGGTGACTATTTCAAACTGTGTCCTACAGCAACAGTCTAGCTGTTTGAAGGACATTTCCGACGTCGAAGCAGCAGGCGTTTGTAAACCGGTTCACGTCACAGGCCCCGCCGTTGTTGGGCCCGGCGGGAGAGTGCAGCCCCGTCGAGGATAGCGGCGGCGTTAACGTCCAGGGCGTGAAGATATGTTGCTGAATCAATCACCGTGCGAGTTGCGCGAGCATCGCACGGTGATAGTAGCTTACTGGCGGTAGGACTTGAGGAAGGTACCGATACGCCCGATGGCCATGTCCAGGTCGTCGACACGGGGAAGGGTCACGACGCGGAAGTGGTCGGGCCAGGGCCAGTTGAACGCGGTTCCCTGAACCACCAGCAGCTTTTCGGACAGCAGCAGGTCCAGGACGAACTTTTCGTCGTTGTGGATCGGGCACACCTTGGGGTCGATCCGCGGGAAGGCATAGAGTGCTCCCATCGGTTTGACGCAGCTCACGCCGGGAATGTCGTTGAGCAACTCCCAGGTGCGGTTGCGTTGCTCCAGCAAGCGGCCTGGAGGCAGTACCAGGTCGTTGATGCTCTGGTAGCCACCCAGGGCGGTCTGGATCGCATGCTGGCTCGGCACGTTGGCGCACAGGCGCATGTTGGCCAGCATGTCGATGCCTTCGATGTAACTCTGGGCGTGGTGTTTAGGACCGGAGATGGCGATCCACCCGGAACGGAAACCCGCCACGCGATAAGACTTGGACAGACCATTGAACGTCAGGCACAGCAGGTCCGGTGCCAGGGACGCGGTGCAGATGTGCACGGCATCGTCATACAGGATCTTGTCGTAGATTTCGTCGGAGAACACCACCAGATTGTGCTGGCGGGCCAGTTCCAGCATGCCTAGCAGGACTTCTCTCGAGTACACCGCACCGGTCGGGTTGTTCGGGTTGATGATGACCAGAGCCTTGGTGTTCGGGGTGATCTTGGCCTTGATGTCGGCCAGGTCCGGCCACCAGTTGGCTTGTTCGTCGCACAGGTAATGCACCGGGTTGCCGCCCGACAGGCTCACCGCAGCGGTCCACAGCGGGTAGTCAGGAGCCGGCACAAGCACTTCGTCGCCGTTATTGAGCAGGGCCTGCATCGACATCACGATCAGTTCGGAAACGCCGTTGCCCAGGTAGATGTCTTCGATACCGACACCTTCCACCTGTTTTTGCTGGTAGTACTGCATCACCGCCTTGCGCGCACTGAACAGGCCCTTGGAGTCGCTATAGCCCTGTGCGGTCGGCAGGTTGCGGATCACATCCTGGAGGATTTCGTCCGGCGCTTCGAAACCAAAAGGCGCCGGGTTGCCGATATTCAGCTTGAGGATGCGATGGCCTTCCTCTTCCAGGCGTTTGGCGTGCTTGAGCACCGGGCCGCGAATGTCGTAGCAGACGTTGGCGAGCTTGTTCGATTTGCTGACCTGCATGGCGATGTGTTCCCGAAAGTGAACGATCCAGGCGGTGTATAAACTACCGTACTGGGAATTCTGCGTTCTTGCTCAAACCTGGCGCTTGGGCCGCTCGCCCCAAAATCCGTTTGAGTGCGTGTAACGCTGCTGCCAGACTGGCGTCAAATGAGGCGCAATCATACGTGCCGCCCGATCAGTGGAAAAGATACAGATCGGGCTTTTTCAGCCGCCGAGGTGTGATGATGGAAAAGTTGCAAAAAACCCTGGAAGAATGGAAGGCGATGCTCGACCCGGAGCAGTACAACGTGTGCCGCCTCAAAGGCACCGAGCGACCGTTCTCCGGCAAATACAACGCCACGAAAACTGATGGCGTCTACCACTGCATTTGCTGCAATGAAGCGCTGTTCGACTCCAGCACCAAGTTCGATTCCGGCTGCGGCTGGCCGAGCTTCTACGCACCGATCGCCGACAGTGCCATGGTCGAGATCCGTGATGTCAGCCACGGCATGATCCGTACCGAAGTGGTCTGCGCCAAATGCGATGCGCACCTTGGGCATGTGTTTCCCGATGGTCCGCCGCCGACCGGCCTGCGCTACTGCATTAACTCGGTGTGCCTGGATCTCGTCCCCCGCAACTGATCCCGGGTTGTCCGTAAGAGCCAGCTTGCCGGCGATAGCGTCGGCAATTGCGATGCAAGGTTCAAGGGCCTGTTCGCTGGCAAGCCAGCTCCTGCGGTTCGGAATTTATGTCGGAAGGAGAGAACGGGGCGATCAATTAAATTGCACGCAATTCAATTGCTCGCTATTTTGTCATTCCTGTCTTCCATTCGGAACCTGCGCCATGAGCGACAATCTGCTGAGCATCCCTTGCACCACCATCAAGGGTGAACAAAAGACCCTGGCGGATTTCGCCGGTAAAGCCGTGTTGGTGGTCAATACCGCCAGCAAGTGCGGTTTCACCCCGCAGTACAAGGGCCTCGAAGAGCTGTGGCAGACCTACAAGGATCAAGGTCTGGTGGTTCTCGGTTTTCCCTGCAATCAGTTCGGCAAACAGGAGCCAGGTAACGAAGGGGCGATTTCCGAATTTTGCGAGTTGAACTACGGGGTCAGTTTCCCGCTGTTCAAAAAGATCGAAGTCAATGGCACCGGCGCTCACCCGCTGTTCGTGCAATTGAAGAAACGCGCACCGGGTCTGTTGGGCTCCCAGGGCATCAAATGGAATTTCACCAAGTTTCTGATCGGCAAGGACGGCCAGTTGGTCAAGCGCTTCGCCCCGGCCACCAAGCCGCAGGACCTGAGCCGCGAGATCGAAGCCCTGCTCAAATGAACAGTTTGTCCATCGACTCCCTGAGCCTGGACAGCCAGCTCTGCTTCAAGCTGTACGCCGCTTCCCGGGCGGTCATCCGTGCCTACAAGCCGATGCTCGATCAGTTGGGCCTGACCTACCCGCAATACCTGGCGATGCTGGTGTTGTGGGAATGGCAGGAGAACGCCCCGCAGCAGCCGACCGTCAAGGCGCTGGGCGAGCGCCTGGCGCTGGACTCTGGCACGCTGACGCCTTTGCTCAAGCGCCTGGAGCTGCTGCACCTGGTGCAACGTCAGCGCTCGGCACGGGATGAGCGTGAAGTGCATCTGAGTCTGTCGCCTGCCGGCCGGGGCCTGCGCGATCAGGTTGGGCCCCTCAAGGCGCGGTTGTTATGCGATAGCGGGGTTGATCTTGATCGACTCAATGACTTGCGCGACGGGCTTGATCACCTGCTGGGTCAGATCAAGGCACTGACTTAGCGGGAATCCACAAATCGAGGAGGGCGGCCAGTTCTTCGCGCCTGAAGGGTTTGGCCAGATAGTCACTCATGCCCGCCGCACGGCAGCGTTCACGCTCTTCGGACATGGCGTTGGCCGTCAGGGCGACAATGGGCAGCTGTGGCCAGCGTCCGCTGTGGCGAATTTGCCGACTGGCCTCGTAGCCATCCATGACTGGCATGTTGCAGTCCATCAGCACCAGATCGAAGTCCCTGAGTTCAAGTTGATCCAGTGCCTCGGCACCGTGGGCGGCAGTGACCACCTCGCAGCCGAGTTTGCCGAGCATACCCTTGGCCACCAGCTGGTTGACCGGATTGTCCTCTACAAGTAGCACGCGCCCACGGGGTTGCGAGTTCAGCGTGTCGAGGCGGGCATCGTTGAGTGTCTCGGTCTGCGGTTGCAAGAGGCGTCGCAAGGCCTGGTACAGCGCGTTGCGCGCCAGGGGCCGTGCCTGCTGCTGCAAGGGCGCCAGAGCGCTGACTTCTTCGATGGGCATGAAATTGCCGTAGGCGGTCACCAGCAGAATCGGTGCGGTAACGGTGGGGCGCAGACTGAACAGGCATTCGGGGCAGTCGGTGATCAGTACATCGAGTTCTACGCCCAGTAGCGGGTCATCAATGGATCGGCGTTGATAGTCGAGTCCCCAGCCAGGCAGCAGGCTGCTCAGCAGTTCACCCAATCCACTGCTGGCGTCGGTGATTGCGATGACCTTGCCCTGCAGCAGGGGTGCAGGTATTACGCGAGTATGGGCGGATAACGGCAGCTCGGCGCAGAACTGGCTGCCAAAACCCGACTCGGAACTGATCGTCAGGCGCCCTTGCATGGCTTCGCAGAGGTTGTAGGTCAGGGCCAGGCCCAGCCCGGTGCCGCCGAACTGCCGGGTAATGCCGGCGCCGGCCTGGGTGAAGGGCTGGAGTATCTTGACCTGGGCGTCCTGGGGAATTCCGATACCCGTGTCGCAAACTTCGATTCTGACGCCATTTGCAGCGTTTGAAAGGCGCACATCGACGCGACCGAAGCGGGTGAACTTCAGGGCATTGGATAACAGGTTGCTGACAATTTGCCGAACCCGGGTCGGATCGCCGAGTACCAGTGCCGGGAAGCGCGGATCGATCAGGCAGGTCAGCTCGACGCTTGGCGCGGCGTTTTGCGAAAGCAGGTTGGCGGTGTCTTCGACCAATGCGCCGAGGTCGAAGGGGATGTGTTCGAGTTCGAGCTGGCCGGCATCGAATTTCGACAAGTCGAGAATATCGTTGAGCAACTCCACCAGAACTTTGCCCGAGTCATGGGCGATGGATAGCTGCTGTTGCTGCTCGGGGTTCAGCGGGCCGTCGAGCGATAGCGCGATCATTCCCAGCAAACCGTTGAGAGGGGTGCGGATTTCGTGGCTCATGTTAGCCACGAATACCGAGCGCGCTTCGGCCATGTCGAGGGCTGTACGGCGGGCGACTTCCAGTTCCTGGTTGGACAGGCTGAGCCGTGCGTTGATGGCCTTGAGTTCGGCAGTGCGGGCCGAGACGATGTTTTCCAGTTGTCCGAGGTATTCGGTCAGGCGATTTTCGGCGCTGCGCCGCTGCTGGATTTCGGTGGCGATATTGGCGAATTGCTGGTTGGCGACCTTGACCAGCACGCCGATTTCGTCATTGGCGTGCCCCGCGGGGCACTCCAGGGATGTCGGTTGCGTACTGCGCGGGTCGCGACCGCTCAGCTCGTGGATGATGCGTACCAGAGGCTTGGTCAACATGACATAAAACAACGCCAGCAGGATGCCCGACAGCAGCAGGCTGCGGGCGAAACCATTGAGCAGGGTGACTTCGGCCCGGCGCAGAAAGCGGTTGCCGAAGGAGAAGGTGTCCACATCCAGCTGCAGCGTTCCGAGGGCTTCGCTGTTCATGTGATCCAGATAGAGACGGTCTTCGAACTGTCTATGGGCGCCGAACAGGAAGTCGCTGAGCACTCGATAACCGCTTTGCATGCCTTGTCGTTTGACGTTCGCCAGCACGATACCGTTGTTGTCGGTCAGTTTTGCACCAATGATCGCCGGCGAGCGCAACAGCCCCTGGGTCAACTCCCTGGCGAGCTCGGCGTCGATGTTGTAGGCGATGCGTGAGGCCGGGTTGTGGCTGATTTCCAGCAAAGACAGGATTTCCCGGTTGATGGAGGCGTCTTCACTGGCATAATCGATGCCTATTTGCAGCACGCTGAGCAGCGTGCCGAGAATGAAACCAACCAGCACGGTAAGCCGGGCCTGCTTGTATGACAGCCGGTTGGTGAACTTGATATCCATGGGGGGTTGAACCACTTCCGTTTTCTTCGCTGCTCAAGCATAGCCGATCATGCAGGGCGACCGAAGTTCTGGAGAGCCTTGTTCAATCAGGTAAGCCGGTCACCGGACGCTGTGCTTCGTCGCTGCATCGCCATCATTACTGTCAACGTGTCCGAGGAGAAGTCGTGGATTCCCGATTGAATGCTTTTCTTGAGCGCGCCGATGCCGTACTGGCCCGAATCGAGCCGTTGCTGCCCGCGCCTCGCCCCGCTATCGACTGGACGCATTGCCTGGCCGCGCGCTGGCAGCGCGAGGCGCGCAGCGGCTTTCTGCTGCCGCTGCAGGTCAGCCTCGACATGCGCCTGAGCGACCTGATTGGCGTCGATCGTCAGGTGGAGCAACTGGGGCGTAATACCCAACAGTTCCTCGATGGCATGCCGGCCAACCATGCACTGCTCTGGGGTTCACGCGGCACCGGCAAATCTTCGCTGATTCGCGCCTTGCTCGCTGAACACGCCCAGGCCGGTCTGCGCCTGATCGAAATTGAACGCGATCACCTGGCGGACCTGCCACGAATCGTTGAGCAGATCGGCAAACTGCCCCAGCGTTTTGTGCTGTTCTGCGACGACCTGTCGTTCGAATCGGGCGAGGGTGATTATCGAGTGCTCAAAAGCGTGCTCGACGGCTCGCTGGAGCAGGCGCCGGACAATGTTTTGCTGTACGCCACCTCCAACCGTCGGCACCTGGTGCCGGAAAAGGAAAGCGATAACGAAAACTGGAAGCGTGTTGATGGCGAACTGCATCCCAGCGAGGCGGTGGAAGACAAGATCGCCCTGTCGGATCGTTTCGGCCTGTGGTTGTCGTTTTATCCCTTCACCCAGGAACACTTCCTCAATGTGGTCGAGCACTGGGTCGGTCAGTTGGCCAGCAAGGCCGGCCTGCCGTGGCAACGCACCGAAGAGCTGGACGTTCTGGCGGTGCGTTGGGCCACTGGGCGGGGCAATCGCAACGGGCGCTGCGCCTATCAATTTGCCCGTTACTGGGTCGGGCTCAAACTGTTGGAGCACAAGGCATGATCGATTTACAAAAGAGCGGCCAGGGCCTCGAAGGCTACGGCATGCTGCACGCACAGCTTGAATCCTTGTTGGCGGACGAGCGTGATTTCATCGCCAACGCCGCGCAGTTCTCGGCGTTCCTGTTCAACCAGCTTGACGACCTGAACTGGGCCGGTTTTTACCTCAATCGCAATGAAGAGCTGGTGCTAGGCCCGTTCCAGGGGCAGATCGCCTGCGTGCGCATTCCGTTCGGTCGCGGGGTATGCGGGACGGCAGCAGCCACCCTGCAGACCCAACGGGTCGAGGATGTGCACGCGTTTCCCGGTCACATCGCCTGTGACAGCGCGTCGAACAGTGAGTTGGTCGTGCCGCTGGTCAAGGACGGCCGACTGATCGGTGTGCTTGACCTCGATAGCCCGAAACTGGCGCGCTTCACCGCCCAAGACCAGGCCGGTATCGAGCAGCTTGCGGCGATTTTCCTGCGTCTGAGCGACTGCTGATCAAGCCAGTCCGGCCTTTGCCAGCAGGCTTGAAGCGTCCACCGCATCAATTTGCTGGGGGTCGAGAAAGCGCTTGGCGTACTGCAAATAAATTTGCGCGTTGATGAACAGTCCGAAGAGTTCAGGATCGATGTGGGCATCACGGCACATGCAGGCCATGATGCCCAGCGCCTCACTCAAGGTCTTGGCCTTCTTGTAGGGGCGATCGGCAGCCGTCAGCGCTTCGAAAATATCGGCTATTGCCATCATTCGCGCCGGCAGGCTCATTTGCTCGCGCCTCAAGCGTTTCGGATAACCGGTGCCGTCCATTTTCTCATGGTGGCCGCCGGCAATTTCCGCGACCGTGCCGAGATGGCCGGGGAAGGGCAGGTGGCTGAGCATCCGAATCGTCTGCACCATGTGGTGATTGATGATGTAGCGCTCCTCGGCCGTCAGGGTGCCGCGCACAACGCTCAGGTTGTACAACTCGCCCCGGTTGTACTTGTAGGCGGGCACGTCGAGTTTGAAGCCCCATGGGTTGTCTTGGGCAATCAGCTCGCTTTGCGCACGCTCGAACAGGTGTTCCGGCTTGTCCGCCAATAGCGGCTCGCTGACGGGCAGAGCCGGGGCGGGTGTTCGTGCCTGTCGCCGGTTTTCTTCCCAGGAAACCCCGAGACGGTCATCCAGGGTGCGGGTCCAGGTACGTTGCGCCAGACTGCGCAAGCGTTGCAGGTCTGCCTCTGCCATGGCTTCACCACCAAGGTTGCAGCGGGCGACGAAGGCAAAATCCTCATCCAGCCCGGCCAGGGTAGCGTTGCGCAGCTCTGTCAGGGGCTTTGCGTCACCGCCCATGGCGACGGCCTGCCAGTAGTCGATCCAGGCATCGCGTTTGAGCACCTCGAAGCGGGTGCGGATTTCGTGGATGCGATCGTTCAGGGTTTCCAGTTTCGTGGCTTTGTCGACCACGTATTCCGGGGTGGTGACTTTGCCGCAATCGTGCAGCCAGGCTGCGATGTGCAGCGCCTCCCATTCATCTTCGCCGGGTTGATAGCTTTTGAAGGCAGGCTCCTGGCTGGCAGCTGCGGCGTGGGCGAGCATCAGGGTCAGTTCCGGGACACGCTGGCAATGGCCACCGGTATAGGGGCTTTTCGCGTCGATCGCGCCGGCAAGCAGTTGAATGAAGGCGTCCAGCAATTGTTTTTGCCTGGCTTGCAGGCGTTGACTTTCAATACTGACAGCGGCCGCGCCGGACACCGCCTGGATGAACGCGATGCGATCGGGCCGCAGTTTTTCCTGATCACTCTGATTGCCGCTGTCGGCGAGCAGCAGTACCAGCAAGCCCACGGTTTCGTTATGCCGGTTGTGCAAGCGGATACCGATCAGATGAACCCGGGGGCAGGCCAGTGCCAGGAGCACGTGTTGCAGGTCTGCCGCCTGATCGAAACCGAGACTGGTGACAATATTGTCGGTTTTCGCCAGTTGCAGCATCCAGGCCGGACTCTGCGGGTCTTCAAGCGCGTGGCCTCGAATGTCGTACGACGACAGCTCCTCGGAACTGTTGTTGAGCACCAGGCCGTGGGGCTCCATGCGATCGCCGTCTCCTTCACGAAGGTAAATCAGGCCGGCCTGGGCCTGGGCGATTTTCGCGGTTTCAAATAACACTCGTTCGAGCAGCGGGGCGAAACGGGTTTCGGCGCTCAGGCTGTCGGTGATCTGGAAGAAGCTTGCCAGGGTGTCCTTCATCCGCGCCATCGACACACTCAGTTGATCGACTTCGAGGACTGGCGAGCGCCGGGAAACCGGGAAGTTGAAGTCGAAACTGCGAATCGCATCCGCTTCCTGCACCAGTGCACGCAGGGGTTTGACCAGGACTCTTGACGTCAACCAACCCAGAGGCAGGCACAACAGCAATGTTGCCAGGGTAATCAGCGCGCCTTGCCAGCGCATGCGGTAGGCGTCGGCGAGCAACTCATCTTCCGGGACCAGCATTGCCAGTTGCAGCCCGTGGGGGCCGCCCTCCTGCAGGCTGCTGCGGGCCACGATCCATTGTCGACCATAGGCGTTGAGCCGATTGCCCGCCACAGGATTCTTGAGCAGCGCGCCGAGACTGGGGCTCAGGTCCGCCGCCTTGATCAGGCGCGCGGTCTTATCGTCGATGATCAGCCGGGAACTGTCGGGGTAGGCGATGGCATTGCCTTGGGCATCGAACAGCACGATTTCGGTACTGGGGGTCACGACGTGCCTGGCCAGGGTTGCACTGAGCTCGGCCAGGGTCAGGTCGGCGCCCATGACGGTGTTTTCGTCGCTGCGTCGGGCCAGTGTGGTACCAATGTTGTGGGTGGAGAAAAAAATGTAGGGTTCGGTGGTGATCTGATCGTTGTCGCTACGGGCGTGGGTAAACCAGGTGCGACTGCGTGGGTCGTAAGTATCGTTGGGGTTGTCCCGATGGCTGACGAGAGTCAGGTCTTGAGCGAAAAACAACGACTGGGAATGGACCATTCCGGCGTTGTCGTGTTCGATGCTCCAGACCTGATAAGCCGCCGTCTGCGGGGCATCGAGCAGCGCTTTGAGGTCCGGGGTGCGTAGGGGGCGTACCATGAAAAAATCGCCGTTGCCGTAACCTACATACAGCGAGGCCAGGTCAGGATTGTCCTTGAGCGACTGGCTGAACGGTGCGAGCAGCGCCAGGCGTTGTTCCAGGTCAGGGGCATGCCCCGCCGGGTTGACGACAAGCAGGCTCAACAGATGACGAATCGGTTCATAGGTGGCTTGCAGGTCCAGGCGAACGTCCTGCTCGATGCGTTCAAACAGCTTTTCACTGCTCGAAAGAATGATTTGCGTGGTTTGCCGATAGTTGAAAATGCCCAGCACTACCCCGGTCAACAGCAGCAGGAAAGTGAACATCACGCTGATATGGACGTGTAGCGGAAAGCGCCGTGCGTCCGGATGCAGTGGGTTGGGCATTGCAGGTTTCTCCAGGCTGGAAACGCACTGCTGAGCGTTCAAGCATAGTTAAGGCTCTGTCATCGTGCTCTCGGCGTTGTACTCAAGCTGTTGCAGCAATGCCTGTTCCAATTCAAGCAACGCGCGCTCCATGGCTGTTATGCATTGAGCCACCTTTTCACCATGGAAATCCCCATGACAGGCTGTTTCGAGCGCCTCGCAGCGCTCGATTACGCCAGATGCCTGGACGATACGGGCTGCGCCCTTGATCTTGTGGGCGAAGTCGAGCAGTGACTGCTTGTCCTCTGGAAACGTTAAAGCCAGCAGCGATTGCAGATCGAGCCGGTTGCTCTTCACCAACTCGCTCAGCAAGCGCCTGTTCAAGGTCGGGTTACCCCCTGTCAGCAGGTGCAAACCATTGAGACTGAATGGTAGAACGCCATGGCCCGGCTCGATGCCATCGACCCTTTGACTCAAGGCGTTCAGGCTGAGGGGCTTGAACAGGCAGTCATCCATCCCGGCCTGCTTGCAGCGTTGTATTTCCTCTGGCTGCGCATTGGCGGTAAAGCCCAGGATGGTGCAGGGCGGGCGCCGGGCTTGCCGTTCGTGCCGGCGTATGGAGCGAGCCAGTTCGTAGCCGTTCATGACCGGCATGTTGCAATCGGCAATGACCAGATCGAACGACTCGGCTTGCCACGCCTCGAACCCTTCCTGACCATTGACGGCAACCTTGCTTCGGTGGCCGAGGAACTCCAGTTGCTGGCACATGAGCAAGCGATTGGCTGAATGATCGTCCACCACCAGGACATTCAGTGCGCTCCGTGCGGTAGAGATTTGTACTTCGGCCGTATTCGGCACAGGTTGTGCCGGCAATGTTTTGAGCTGCAACGAAACCTCGACTTGAGTGCCGACCCCCGGCTGGCTGCTCAATTGCAAGCTGCCCCCCATCATCTCGCACAGGTTGCGGCTGATCACCAGCCCCAGCCCTGCACCACCCCTGGCCGATTGCGCGGCGTTGTCGGCCTGGGCGAATGGTTCGAACAGACGATGCTGATCCCGTTCGCTGATGCCCATGCCACTGTCCCGGACCTGTAGGCGCATTTGCACCTGATCGGGCTCGTCAACGCAGCTCAGATCAACAATGACCCGGACTTCGCCCCGTTCGGTGAATTTGATGGCGTTGCTGACCAGATTGGACAGCACTTGCTTGAAGCGCAACGGGTCAAGCATGACATCGATTACGGGGTAGGCCGGATGGAATTCCAGCAGAAGATCCAGGTTTTTCTGTCGAGCCAGGCCATCGAAAATTCGTACTACCGAGGTGACGAGCTCCCCGGGATTGACGCGCTCCGGGCTCAGGCTCAAGTGTCCGGATTCGATCCGGGCAATATCGAGGATGTCGCCAATCAATCCCAGCAGGTCCTTGGCCGAGCTGTACGCAACATCAATGGCCGGTCGATCCGGGTGCTGAAGATCGATGCGCTTGAGGGTCAATTCGAGCATGCCGATAATCGCGTTCATCGGCGTACGGATTTCATGGCTCATGGTGGCCAGAAAGGTACTCTTGGCACGATTGGCTTCATCGGCACGTTCCTTCGCGCAACGCAGGTCATCGAGCAATTGCCGCCGCTCACTGATGTCGATCCAGCCACCGATAATGCCGCGCACTTCGCCGCTGGAGTCCCGATAGGGAAGAATCCAGTGATAGATCGTCAAGCGCCTGCCATCGATGTGCAGCTCACGGTCGATAATCAGCGGGGTGCCGTTGGCAACAACACGCTGGTAATCGGCCTGAAATTCCCGGGCTTCGAACACATTGCTCATGGCGCCCTGCATGACGCTTTTGCCGATGACGTCCTCGCGTCTGGCGCTAAACGCTTGCAGGTAACTGTCATTGCAACTTTGCAGCAGGCCCTGGCGGTCGCGTACGTAGATTGGATGTGGCGTACCGTTGACCAGCGATCGCATGAACTCGAATTGATCGTTCAATGCGCGCTCGGCGGCCTTGCGCTGTTTGATCTGGCGGCGCATGTAATCGTTCCAGGCCACGGAAAGCAGCAGTAGCACCCCGGCACCGATGACGATCTGATAAAACAACCGATGATAATTTCGCCAGGTGCTGTGGGCGGTCGCTGAATAGCCACGCCAGCGGCTGTTGATGATGCCCAGCTCCTCCGGTGCGATGCTCAGCAAAGCCTTGTCGAGAATGGCGTTCAGGTCCCCGGCTTGCCGGGCTGTCGCCAGGGAGAACGCGGCCTGTTCGGTGCCGATGGTGGTGCTGATCTGCAGTGTGTGTTCGAAGAGCTGCGAGGAAATGAAGTAGTTGGCGATTATCAGGGAGTTCACCGCGCCTTCTGCCTTGCCTTCGGCGAGCATCTCTACTGCGCTGAAACTGTCCGGGGTTTCGATCAGCTTGATGTGGGGGAATTCGCTGCGCAGGTAATCGAGCAGCGGGTTACCTCGGGCTATCGCCAGGCGCTTGCCTTGCAGCTGGGAAAGATTGCTCGGGCTATCCTTTGCTTTTCGGGTCAACAGGACGTAGGAATTTTCCAGAAAGGGGCGAGTAAAATTCAATGTCGCCTGACGTTGTGCACTGGGCAGCAGGGCGGCGATCACGTCGGCCTGGCCGCCCTTGACCTGTTCGATCATCTCATCGTCGTTGCGGCTGCGCCGGATGTCGAAGCGCAGACCGGTGCGTAGCCTGATCAGCTCAAGCAGGTCTGCGGTGACCCCGCGAAAATTACCCTCACTGTCGAAAAAGGTCAGCGGGGCAAAGGCTTCATTGACCACCACGCGCACGACTGGATGTTGCGCCAGCCACTGCTCTTCGCGGTCGGTAAGCTGCAGTTTCTGATCCGTAAGCAGAATATCGCTGCCTGCACTCCAGCGCTTTGCAATGTTTTCTCGTTCAGTCGAGGGGATGGCCATGAGCATCCTGTTGATGATGCCGAGCAGCTCGGGGTTGTTTCTGGTCACGGCGAAGCTGAAGCCATGGGCTTCATGTTTGCCGAAATTGGCCATGCGAATGTTGTTCAGGTACCCCTTGTTGATCATGTAGTGCGTCGAAATGGTGTCGCCCAGGAACACATCCGCCTGATCGAAAGCGACGGCACTGATAGCGTTCTGGTACGACGGATAGGAGGTGATGATCGCCTGGGGGTACATCGCCTTGACTTCCGACAGCGGCAAGTAGTGATAAAGCATGCTCAGGCGTAAACCTGCCAGTCCGTCGGTCAGGGATCTGGTTTCGCCCTCCCGCGTCACCAGTACCGGTTGATCGACGGCGTAGGGTATGGAGAGCGCGAGGTCGGCATTACCGGCTTCGAAGCCATTGGCAGTACCGAGTAAATCGACTTCGCCGCTTGCAAGAGCGGAGATCGCAGCCCCCCGGGACTCGAAGCGCCTGACCTTTATTGGCAGGCCGGTAACGGTGCCCAGGATGCCGGCGTAATCGGCAGTGAACCCTTCGTAGTCATGACCGCTGGTGGTCAGGTCAAAAGGCGGATAATCCTGAGCCGAGGTGCCAAGTACCAGTTCGCGTTTGTCGTTGAGCCATAACCGTTGTGCTTCGCTGAACTGGACTTGCAGATGTCCGGCGTTTGAGCGGCTGAGCAACGTGTAGTTTTCACTGGTTTGCGCTGCGAGCAGTGAAGTGCTCAGGCACAAACCTGCGGTCATCCTTATCAGATTATCCTTCAAGCGACTGGGCATCCGGCTTCTCACACGAGTGCGTTGCGTTTTGCCATTTCGATCAGCTCAACCAGTGATTGGGCTTTGAGTTTCTGCATGAGTCGCTTTTTATAGGTGCTGACGGTCTTGTTGCTGAGAAACATGCCTTTGGCAATTTCCTTGTTGGAGCGTCCTTGCGCAAAAAGTTGCAATACCATTAGTTCCCGATCGTTTACCGACTTGAATAATTCAAGTTCGGCGCAACGCGCCTCATCACCCCGGGCCGGATTCAACGCTTCACTCGGGAAATAGTTGTATCCTGATAATACCGCTTTAATAGCGCTGACCAGTTCGCTGAGTTCTTCCTGTTTGCATACATATCCCGACGCACCTGATTGCATGCAACGAATACCGAACAGGGTCGGACATTGGGCTGTCAATACGAGAGTTCTCAAAGGTGTGTTCATGGCGTTTAAACGGGACAGCACTTCCAGTCCGTCGAGTTTGGGAATGCTGATGTCGAGAATCACCAGGTCAGGCATGCATTCTCTAATCATTTGCATGGCGTCGACACCATTGTCGGTCTCGCCTACGACTTTGTAGTTTTCGTGTTCCAGTAACATTCGAACGGCCAGGCGGATGACAGGATGATCGTCGACAATAAAAACGGAGTTCATATTCAAATCCCATGCGAGCTCAAATAAAGCGCGCACCATAGCTCAGATGGTTGGCAGGACGTATGAACTGGCGAGCCCGTGGCGGCAATATAGGAAAAGTCCTACGCGTGAAAAAGAATGGACCTACGTATCAAATAGATTTTTAAGAAATAATTTGTGCTTTTGGTTGTTTATTCAAAGTTTTCATTTGCAAGTTGTGTTGTGTTTTTTTTCGGATTTTAATGCGTTGTTTTTATACAGGCGTCATGGCCAGCAGACTTCTGAACTCCGCTTGTTCCAGGGGTTTCATCAGATAGCCCAGCAATGGCAGTTGATGTTCGATGGCTGTTCTTTTGAGTCCGTCCAATTCAGCGCTCGTCAGACTACTCAACAAGATGGCCTGTCTGATCATTCCTTGCTGGCTGGCGTATCGGACCAGGTCGAGTCCGGACAGCCCGGGCAGGCATTGGTCGCATAAAAGAATATCGAAGGGTTGTGCCGCCCTGGACATTTGTTGCATCGCCGAATGGGCGCTGTCGGTGGATGTCAGTTGGGTGAAGCCATAACTTTCCAGAAGATATCCAGTGACTCTGAGCTGGAATGGATGGTCTTCCACCAGCAAGATACGCAGATCGTTTTCGGTCATGAGAACTCACTTCATCTGGCGAACAGAGGGAGGGTGATTGTTTCGTGTGAGAAGCGCACGGGCGATCAGTTCGCTCTACAGGGTATGTAGGACGATTCGGCAAACCTTGAGTGCATTTGGTTTTGAGGAAGGAGATCAGCCAGATCTGACGGCGAAATGGCTGATCAGTCGACACTCGTCAGTGACTTGAGCGGCCGGTCATTTCCAGCGCCATGTCACTGGCGTAGCTGTCGGTCATGCCGGCGATGAAATCGATCATGCGCAGGAACGATGTGTGCAACGAGCCGTGGGGATCGGGCGCATTGTTGCCCAGCAGATCGAGGACGCGGCGGCTTTTGAACGAAGGCGTGCGACCGTTGTGTTGTTCCAGCGCGGCTCCGCAGAACGCGTTGAGGAGGATTTCCAGGGTGGTGTAGGCGCCTATTTCGTGCAGGGTCTTGCGCTTGTCCTGGAAGATTTTTTTACGAGCCATGTCCTTGGCATTGAGCACACAACGCTTGGCGGGGCCGTGCATGTGCTCTACCAGATCGCCGGGCAACGTACCGGCCAGCAGCGCCTGTTGTTGCTCGACGAAGGCGCGGGCCGCGGCATTGGTCAGGTGTTCAATGGCCTTGCCACGCAGGATCGCCAGCTTTCGACGGCGTGAATCGTTGGGGCCGAGCTGGCGATAGGTTTCCGGCAGATCGTCACCGACCAGGTTGAGCAGCAGGGACTCGACTTCAGCGTATTCCAGCAGCTCCATTTCCAGGCCATCTTCGAGGTCGATCAGCGCGTAGCAGATGTCATCGGCGGCTTCCATCAGGTACACCAGTGGATGACGCGCCCAGCGTTGATCCTCCAGCTGCGGCAGACCGAGCTTGTGGGCGATCTGCTCCAGCAGCGGCAGCCCGCTACGTTCAATTTGGCAACCAAATTAATAAGCTGCTATGCAATTGATTTATCAGGAATAAATTATATTTTTTGCTTGATTTACAGACTCTCGCACCGTCGGGATGGGCAGCGTTAGCGGCACGCAACCCCTCTAGCTATGAGCAGAACGGAATCGTGAGGTAACGAGGTTTTTTGATGGAGATAGACAAGGGCTGGAGCATCAAGGGCAATTTGGATGGGTGTGCTCGGAAGGTTGAGGGATCGTCTGCCCAACGTCTTCAATTTACATGCCTTACGTCAGGAAAGGGTCGTGCGGATACAGGCATATGGACATCACAACCACCCTCGGTTAGGGTTCTGCCTACCGCTTGAACCTCAGTAACGGATTACACGTCGCTATGACGCAAATTATAAATCGTGATGCAGCCGATAAGACGAAAGGTTTTCGATTACAGAAGCTTCGTGCGGCAAGGCTACTGCTTGAAGCGTCGAGCGAAAACTCGCATGTGAATTTTTATTATGCTGCCATTGAGGTTGAAGAAGATGTAACAATAATAAAAACTACAGATTTCACCACTGAGCAGATAATTGAAGAAGACAAAAATTTTGATCCTGAAAGTAACTTCACCATTTTCTCAAATGCAGTGATCAATACGCTTGTAAGTTTTTTCGATATTTACATAGGTAAGTGGCAAAAAAGTTACTCAACCTTGTTTACGTTTAATTTTTACACAACAACAAATTTCGGAAAGGAGAGAAAAGATAAGCTTTCCGATGGAACCAAAATAGCACTCCCCAAGAAACCAATTCTTGAAACGCTCCAAAATAAGTCCGAAATTACCGACGAGGCAGCAAGTCTTATCAAATCCATATTGGTTGACGAATATAAAGATCAATATGACAAAATAGAAGGTAATGGGCACCTAAAAGCACTGGAAGACATGCCTTTAGGTGACTTTAAAAGTTTCTTAAATAAGATAACTTGGCTTTCAGGGCAAGAAGACGAGTCGGCTCTTCAAGAGATAGCTGAAAAGCTAATAAAAGAAAGTAATTATTATCAAATTAGCATGAGCGGGAAAGAGCAATTAATCCTTGCAAAGTTATTAGATAAGATCGATGAGAAGCAGCATTTCAAAGACTATGCCGAAAGGTTCATAAATTCTGCTGAGGTGCACCTCATCTTTAAGATGGCTGAATCTGAAATAAATGAATCGTTGCTTGATCCAATTTGGAAAGACCTTCAAGAACTGTCCTTGAAGATAAGTGATAAACGAAATCTTGAAGAGAAAATATTAGATGTTTGTCCAGCTTATCCAAAGTCGAGAATTGCGACGCTAGCAAGGAAAGCTTGTAACTCCAAGACCGAAGAGGATGCAAGCAATAAAAGTTTCTTGTCATTGAAATACAGAGTTTTTGAGGCGTGTGATGATTACTTTTTTGACCATCAAAAACTAGAGAAAGACGTTGACCAAAAATGTATTGATATGACAATAAAGATACTGCAAGAGAAAGCCGTTAGCTCTGTTGAAGAATTGAAGAAAGACTATACCTACTCCGTATCTAACAGGGAAACCATAAATAGCATAGTTCTCAATCTGATAGACTCATGTCTTGTAAGTCTTGACGAGGAGAAATCGAAATGAACGAGGCTGCTAAAAAGAATTTAATGTTCATCTCTTCGGACGATTTCTACCTTATAACTTACTCAATTATTATTATTCTTGACTGCCTTGGATGTACCAAAGGGAGAGAGTTTAAGGATTATAGGAAGCTATCTTTTATAATTGAGCTAATAAATAACAAAAGAAACATACTGATACTGGAGGCTATACCTCTAGAAAAGCTACATAAAAACGATAAAGATTTTTTGTTTCAGAGTTACACTAATGGTCTAGCAAAAAGAAGTGAAATTTTAAAAATCCTTTTCACTCTTGAAAAAAGAGGTTATGTAAGCTTGCAGCAAGGAAGCATAGAAACCTTAGTTAACATAACCTTAAATATAGACAAGCTTCCAAAAGATTTTTTATCAAAAAAAGTATTCGGTACAGAGTACCAAAACTGTCAAAAATTCAAAGCAATAATCCAGAGAAGCACTGCACTTACTCTTGACACTTTTCTCAGCAAAATATATAGGGATAGAGGTGTAAAAATATGGGAAATTTAAGAATCCAAAAGATAGTTTACCAAGGTGCCAACTATCATTTTGAGTCCCCCATATTCGACGAGAACCTTATTCTTATAGAAGGTGATAATGGCACAGGTAAAAGCACCTTTTGTAACCTGATTTACTATGGCCTCGGCGGCAGAGTGAATGAATTCAGCCGCAAAGAGAAAAAAGAACAGCACAAAGAAATAACGAACGATAAAGATAATCGGGTTGAACTTTACATAAAAATAAATGATGAAAGCTTCAAGCTCACAAGATTCATAGAAGACAATGACATAACTATATCTTCAACATTAGAAGCAAGTGACATTCAGACAAAGTCCCTAGCACTCATACATAATGGCGATGTTGCTCCAATTATATTGCAAGTATTCCGCTCGCAAGAGTCTGAATATATATTTTCGGATTGGATTTTATCGAAGCTAAAAATATCTGTTGTAGAGCTATATCAGGGGCATCGAAATTTTAAAATAAACTTCAATGACCTAATGCGTCTTATATATCATGACCAGCAACCAGACCCGAGAGGCGTCTACAAAAAGCTGGACACTCAGAACAACTTCATGAACGACTCAGAGCTTTTGAGGAAAGCTATTTTTGAACTTTTGGTCGGTAAAACATACTCGGATTATTATGACTCTCTTTCCAGATCTAAGGCTCTGGAGAAGGAAAAAATCATCGCGGCAGGACTTCTAAAAGAATACTCACGAATCATAGAGGAGTTGTCAGGAAGCTCAGAGCCGCTAAATATTACGTTCCTACAGAAAAACCTGCAGGAAAAAGAAAATCAGTTAGAAAAACTGCATGACTCACGAAATCAATTCAAAAGCAGTAGAGACACAAAAAAGTCAACCGTAGACTTTGCACTAATCGACCTAAAAAATAAAATAACTGAAAAGCAGCTCACACTAAGCGAGTTAAATCAAACGTTAATTTCAACGATTGGAGAAAGACACAAGCTGAACTCCATAAAAGAGAGCACTCTTAGAGAGATTTCACAAATATCCAAAATAATTCATTCTCACGATCAGCTCAATTTATTTTCAGCAGACACTTGCCCATATTGCTTGGGTAAAGTTGAGCGTATAGCCGGACATTGTGTGTGTGGATCTGAAATCAGAGAAGAACAGTACCAGCGTTTTTTTTATACATCCAAAGAATACAAAGATATTTACAAGTCCAAGATAAAAACTACTCATACTATTGAGATAGCAATAACTGACTGCGAGCAAGAGCTGAGTGCTATCCAAAAAGCCATCATGCATATTGAGGCTGAACTTCCTGAGTTAATGCGAAAAATAGAAGAGCGTGTTGATAATCTCGACACGCCAATAGACCTTGATACGATAAATGATATTGATGACGAGATTTTAAATACTCGTCAGGACATAGAGACGATACGCCAACAAATGGAGGCGGAGAGTAAGAATGTTCGTCTGACAAACGATTACGAAAGGAAAAGAAGCGACCATGAAACAGCAAAATTATTGACAGACCAGCTTGAGGCCAACGCTAAGATAGACATACAAGATAAAGTCGGTAAGCTGAGTGCGATATATAATAAGTTAATGACCGACTCGCTTCCTGACTGTAATGTCGCACGAATCAGTATAGAGGATTACTTGCCAATAGTTGGTGGCGGTGAATATAGGGAGGCTAGTTCGGCCGTATCAAAAAGACTGATGTATTATCTAGCACTTATGAACTTATCTCTTTCAGAGGAAAACGTCCCTTTCCCAAGATTCCTAATTATAGATACGCCAGAAACATCAGGAATTGAGCTAGATAATCTTAAACGCTGCTTGGAAAAAATTGGAGAGCTTGAGCACTATGGAAAACCCTACCAAGTAATACTCACTACGGGTCTAAAAAAGTATCCTGACAGCTTCCTAAAATACAGAAAAATATACCTGCCGGACAAACAGCATCGATTGCTTATTAAGAATTAGTTATGGGGCAGGGGTGTGCTCTGCCTTTGAAAGCGGCCTTTTGGGTTTATTAAAACACACATCACTGAACCTTTAAGCGACGCATGCTGACATTTGGGGTTTTAGGCTAGGACTTTCAATAGTCCGCTCCATCGGGCTAGCAGAGTCAGCGGTGCGGAACCTCTCGATGGATCCGAAGAGTGTCATCGTCAGGTAGCGACTTTTCTTGGTGGTGAATGGACAAGGCTAGGTACATCATTGCCGTTTTGGACATTTTGAATAGGCCCATGATCTGCTGTTCAAGGTCTTCGATTGATATGGCTTCACCATACGACTGGAGCCGTTTTTTTTCTGTTATAAGCTCAACTAGTTTTTTGTGCTCTTCGCTATCAGCATCCAGCTCGCTCAGCTTTGTTTCGGCTGCTTTTAGGGTGTTTTCCGGGTTATAGGGTTTCTGGGATAGCTCATATCCGAACGAATCAACTATTTTCAGCGATTTATGCTCAAGAGCATTCCGTATTTTATTTACAACGTTTGCTCTTGGGTAGTTAACATCGGCTAGGAAAAGGTTAGCGTTAGGGTCTTTATTGGTAGTGCTATTTTTTTCGCCAGTATCATGAATGTCTTGGCTCAGAAAATAAAGTGCTCTCAAATATGGGTTTTTGACTTCACTCAACCAAATAGCGGGTTTCTGGTTAGAAGAAAATATGCTGTTTATGTTGACTTTGTGTTCGGGTATTTCACTGTCTGAGACTTTAAAAAATTTATAGATGAAGTAAGCGATTTTGTCTTGTATGGAGTAAAGGCAGCGAAGAGCTGTTCTGTAGTGATTGGTCTTTAAATCGTAGAAGGTCGAATCGTAGCTTTCGACTTGTGAGGTTGTCGAATTATACATGTGCTCAGTTTCGATTGGGATTTGTAAGGCAGTATGGAATAGGTATCTAGCATATTTATAGGTGTCTTTTATCTCTTCAAAGTGAGAGTGGTATGCAAGCTCTTCACTGGGGAGTAATAAGTGATTTATTTTTTCACTAAATGAAGGCAAGTAAAGACAATCTTCGTATGCGTATTCCTCTGTGATGACATTGTTTGTGAAATTCAGGAATAGTTTATTCTTCCCCACCCAGTCAAGGTATGATTTATGCTTTCTGTTCATAAAGTTTTCTTTGTGAGTGTCTGAGTGGTCGGAATCTAGATATTTAGGGTATTGGGCTTCAAACCATTTGCAGTAATGATTGAGTCGATGATTTAGCTGCTCAAATAAGTTCTGTTCTCCCGGAGTGCTTACGCTTTCTGATAGTTTTGCTTTTTTAGAAAGTCTATATGAATGTTTGTAGAAAAAGAATCTTGAGTTTTCATCATATATGCTCTCGCTGGCTTCTATCAGGCATAGTGCCTTGGTGGTGAGGCCGAAAGCATTTTTTTCATCAATAGCTAAATCATAAAATTCTAAGGCTTCAAGATGCCGATGTTGCTCGGTCAGGTAATTTGCAAGATTTATACTTGTTTTTGAGCGGAGGTGTGCAGTGCTAAAGTGGGCAAGTCCTTTACTGCTTTCAAAACTATAGTATTTATCTTTTTGACTGCTCAGCTCATGCAAGGCTTTCCGTAAATAATAGATAGCTCTTTTTATGTAAGGTGAACTCCACTCGTCCGCGATTATAGCTCTGTATGCTGAGTAATATCCCGTGCCCACTGTGTAATACAGTTGAGCTGTCAAAAAATTCGTTTCACCTCTCTTTTTTTGAACTATCTGGCAGTAGTTTATGAGGTTGGTGCTTGAGGTTTCTATCAGTAAATCCATTTTTTGACTGATTTTCTCTATTTCTTGATTGTTGAGAGCTTTATCAGTCATGTGTTCCTGCCTGCGAAGGTCTTGGGTGTTTTTCGATATTCAAACTATATCCCGTCCTCAAAGCTTGGGTAAAGTGATGTGCTGGATGTAGCGTTTAATTTTTAGTATTTTGGAATGCTGGACGGGTTTGAATGGTTAGCTCTTAATCAACTGTTTAGTGCGTATCTCTTTTTTATTGCAAATATCTATGGCTGAGCTATATTTAAACGCTTTGCCTATGTGTTAAAGGTAGTGATATGGCTAGTATGAGTTGGGATAAGCTGCTGAATAATACCCGTCTTGGTGGTCGGCCTCCTAAATCTGAGCTAGGCCGTTCACCTTTTCACTCAGATCATGACAAAGTGATATTCTCCGGTGCTTTCAGACGTCTTGCCAGAAAAACACAGGTTCATCCTCTGGCTACTAATGACCATGTTCACAATCGCCTCACGCATAGCTTAGAAGTGGCTTGTGTTGGGCGGACGCTGGGCGTGAGAGTAGGCCAAGAGCTTCTGAGTAAGCGGCTGATACCCGAGCAACATTCGGCTTCTGATATTGGTGATATTGTCCAAACTGCTTGCCTCGCTCACGACATTGGCAATCCTCCATTTGGTCATACTGGCGAAGAGGCAATACGTCACTGGTTCTCCAATGACGCTGGTGCAAAGCTCATTGAGCATCTTCCTCTATCAGAGGCCACTGACCTGCGTCGGTTTGAAGGCAACGCACAAGGCTTCAGGGTTCTGACGACATCTGAGTACCATCCTCATGATGGAGGCATGCGTCTGACATACGCTTCATTGGGTGCATTCATCAAATACCCATGGTTGGCTGAAGACGCGATGAATGACCTGCGGCCTGTTAAGAACAAATATGGGGTCTACAGTTCTGAGTTAGACCTCTTTAACGAGGTGGCAGATGCTACCGGCCTGCTTCAACTGGGTGAAGGCTGGCGTTGTCGTCATCCCCTTGCGAACCTGATGGAGGTCTCTGATGACTTCTGTTATGCCATTCTGGATCTTGAGGATGGTGTAGAAATGGGAATTTTGGAGTGGGATAAGGTCTTTGAGATCCTGTGTCTTGTCCTTGATGACCATCAGAAAAACCAGCTCATGAAAGACATGCAAGGCATGAAGGTAGGTCGTCGGCTCTCTTTGGTACGTGGGAAAGTCATTTCAGCTTTTGTAGATGCTGGTGCTGCTGCCTTTATGGGCAACCATGATGAGATTATGACCGGTAAGGCTCTGGGTATCCTTGACCTGTGCGACAGAAACGTTAGGGACTGTGTAGCGTCTGCTAAAGCCCTCGCTCGAGACGAAATCTTTCAGCATCCCCGCAAGGTTGAGCTAGAGATTGGAGCCTACAGCACCATTTCTACCTTGTTGAATGTAAGCTGTACTGCCGCCTTGAATTACGTCAGAAGCGGCGGCGTAGCCGACTCCAAGACAAGGCGGGTGGTTGACCTTTTGAGTTTAGATTTAACCGCCTTGAACGGATCTAACGGTGTTTCCAGAGAGTATGGGGCAATTATGCAGGTGCTCGATTACGTTAGTGGCATGACCGACAACTATGCGATGCATTTGGCACGTCAATTCAATGGAATGGGTCTAGAGCGATAGAGCTGAGAGGCGATTCGTTTCATCGAGATTATGCAGAACGACATAATGGCTGTGACGCACTGGTATGCTAAGGAATAGGGTTATGGAAAACAACGCTGAAAACTGTGAAATGATTGACCTCACAAAGTTGAATTACAAAAAGAATCAACATTATGTGTCTAGATTTTATTTGGAGCAGTGGCTAGTCAATAAACGGTTTTTTGTGAAAAGATCGGAGTTCGATAGCTTTAAAGTTTTTGACAAACAAACGGCGAAGGAGGTAGGTACAGAAAGATACTTCTACGGCATTGAGATTGATGATGATGTCCTTGACACGCTTAAATATATGTTCGGTGAGCAGTCTCTATGCAGTAAGGTTCTTGAAAAGCACTTGCAGAATTTGACTCTGCTGAAGCTAATGGATGATGTGATAAACAAAGAAATTGGCATCGTTAATCGCGATGAAGCTTTACTTGAAAACGTAAAGTCTGCCTTCAAGCATATGACTCTTCACCACCTTGAAGATAATTATGAAAGAATTGAGACTGCAATATCGGCCGAAATTAAAAAATTTGCTAATTCAGATTTTGATGAGTCTTGGTATAAACCTACTCGCAAAACCGCTACGTTTATCTTTGTGCTATTTGGGACGCAACTATTTAGAACAAAAGAGAAGATGATTGAGCTTCGGAGCCTTATCCCGAAGATTCATATTGATCGAAACGGCCTCAAAAAAACTCTAACCGAAGAACAAAAAGACTCTGTGTTGAAGGTTATGGCTTTCTTTCATGCACTAGAATTTTCAGCTTCGCTTGAGAAATCCGGTTGCACATTGACTATCACTAGAAACCATACGGACTTAGGTTATCTGACATCTGATTCACCTTCTCTAATACACATGAACCCTCCGCCAGAACTTGATTTATTGGCCTACGGTGCTATTCCTCTCTCGCCTAGGGTTATGGCTCATATCCATTTTCCAAAAGTGAAAGGGAACACAAATGTTTTGACAGTTCATGACGTTCACGATGTTGATCAGATTCTCCTTGCTAACAAGGTAATCATCAGTAACCCTCATAGCCAACTCTATGCTAGTAAACTGGCTGATTTTGTTAGGTCAGGCGTCGATATTGGTGATTACGTCGAGCCCGCTGAAAAGGCTGACAGGAGGAATCAGAGTCGATAATTTAAACATTTCGAATGTTGGTTTTGTTAAGGAGTTTTATTGTGAGCGTACAAAGTTTTATTGATAGGAGTAGAGTTCTCCATGAAACTCTCGAACAAGTTGGTTGGTTCGATGCTGATACAGTGGTTCAGCTTGGTTCACGGCATCGGTGGTAAAGTAAGGTCCTAGCAAAACCCTTCTTATTCTTTTTTTGAAAGCTAAAGCGGCTAGATATTTCCAGATAGTTGCACTTATAGCTTTTTGGCTGTTGCTTTTCAAGAAATGTCATTTTTGGCTGCAAGGCCTAAGTACAGCTCGCTCTGGTAGCAACCGAATTTGTGTTTCTTGTAGCCCAGGGAGTCGGCGTGCTTCGCCGTCCACGGGTATTTCAGGTAGGTACCCAGGGTCGCATAGGTCAGCCGGGTACCGCCGTCGAACTGGTGGTATTCAAGCTGGGTGAGTACCCGAAAGCCTTGTGCATTGCCTTCGAAGTTCAGGAAGTCATTGCGCTCGGTTTCGCTCATCGCATCCAGCCAGCCACGACCGGCGGCTTGCTGGAACCAGTGACGAATAGCATCTTCACCGGAGTGGCCAAAAGGTGGATTGCCGATGTCATGGGCCAGGCAGGCCGATTGCACCACCATTCCCAGGTCGCTGGGCTCGCACCAGTCGGGCAGAGAGCTGCGGATGGTTTCACCGACCCGCATGCCCAGGGAGCGGCCCACGCAGCTGACTTCCAGCGAATGGGTCAGGCGCGTGTGTATGTGATCGTTGCTGGAGACCGGATGCACTTGGGTCTTGCGCCCGAGGCGGCGAAACGCCCCCGAGAAAATGATGCGGTCATGATCTTTGTGAAAAGGACTGCGGCCCAGTTCTTCAGGGCTGTGCAGAGGCTTTCCGAGGCGTTCGCGGGTAAGCAGGGTGTGCCAATCCAAGGCTGGTTCTCTCCGTCCGGTGACTGATGGCCTAGCTTCCCGTTTCGCGACGGCACCTGCAAGCGCAACTGTAACCGGCCAGCGTCGAGGCGATGAGCCGCAGATTTGTGCCTGCCGCCCGGGCATGTACACGGCAATGCCCCCCTCGGCAGAAGGAGGCATCTGGCAGCCATGGTAGAAAAGCAGGTCGAACCTGCTGGTCAGTTTCTGTGCGAAGAACCTTGCATCACCAGTTTGATCAGCGGCCCAAGGGTATTGCCCAAGCGAACCAGACGGCTCAGGGTGCTGATGCCGCCAGCGTTTTTTGCCCCCTTGCCGGTCAGGAATCCCAGCAAAGTGACGGCGGCCACGCCCCAGAGTGGCGCGTGCTTGATGCCGAAACTCTCCTGCAGGTTGTGCGTCATCCCGCGCATGCGTTGCAGCGGCTCCAGCAGTTGCCGGGATTCATGGCGGATTTCCTGGCGATGCATTTCCATGCGCAGGCGGATCAGTGTCTTGCGCATTTCTGCGCGCGTGCTGTTGCGTGGCAGTTCTGGCAGGTTCATGGCAGCAGGCGCTCCCGATCGTTGGCCAGCTCTTCGAGCGTGCCATGGAAGGGTGAGGATTCATCGTAAATCGCAGCTCGCAAGCGAATTGCACAGAAGATCGCGGCGAGCGCATAAAACACGCAGAGGCCGATGATGGCGGGCAGGCGATACGTGTCCCAGAACAGGATCATTACCAGTCCCGACAACCCCACCAGCAATAGCAGCGCGAACACCAGCGCGAGCCCCGCAAACAGCAACAGGCTTACCGTGCGGGCCTTTTGCTCTTGCAGTTCGATACCGAACAGTTCGACATGACTGTGCAGCAATCCCAGGAAAGCGGCACCCAGGCGCCGCGATGATGCGCTTGTACCCGTCACGGACGGGCCGGATTCACCGATTGCCATATCAGCGCCGGCTGGCCAGCAGGCCGATCAGGAAACCCACACCGGCCGCGATCCCGACCGATTGCCATGGATTGGCTTGAACATAGTCTTCGGTTGCGGTAACGGCAGCCTGGCCGCGCTCGCGCAGGGAGTCTTCAGTCAATTTCAAGGTTTCGCGGGCGCGCAGCAGACTGTCGTGGATCTGCTCGCGCAACTCATCCGCCTGATCACCGGCCAGGGTGGCGGTGTGCTCCAGCAGGCGTTCGGTGTCGCTGACCAGAGTCTGGAAGTCGTTCATCAGGATTTCTTGAGCAGTCTTTGCCTTGATGCTGGCCATGTGGGATCTCCATAGGTGGCTTTCTGAATCGTTCGAGTATGAGCCTTGAATGAAGGTTCAGTACAAATGACTGGTACAACTTTTGCTATCTCGTGGTGCGCCAGCTGCGCCGTTGCGCTATTGCCGGGCATGCTTTGAGTAAAACCGTAGTACCGGAATCCGAATACGGACACCCGTGCGGGCCATGTTTTGTCCGGACAGCATATGTGCGCCAAATCGGTTCAACCGGTTGAACCTCCTGATTGCGTGAGGCCGCAACATGGTGCATGGAGCGCTGCCGCGAACTGCTTTGGTGCTTTTTTTCAGCCTTGAGGTCTGCCAACCGATGGAAAACCTGCAAAGTGCTGTGGACAGTCTGGTCCATAGTTCCAACACACTGTTCATTCTGATCGGTGCGGTCATGGTGCTCGCCATGCACGCCGGTTTCGCCTTTCTGGAAGTCGGAACGGTTCGGCAAAAAAACCAGGTCAACGCGCTGTCGAAAATCCTCAGCGATTTTGCCGTTTCGACCCTGGCCTATTTCTTTATAGGCTATTGGATTTCATATGGTGTGACTTTCATGCAACCGGCCGCCGTGCTCAATGCCGACCATGGCTATGGGCTGGTGAAGTTTTTCTTTCTGCTGACCTTTGCCGCGGCAATACCGGCGATCATTTCCGGGGGCATTGCCGAGCGCGCCCGATTTGTCCCGCAGCTGTGCGCAACGGTGCTGATCGTGGCTTTCATCTATCCATTCTTCGAGGGCATGGTCTGGAACGGCAACTTCGGCTTGCAAGCCTGGTTGCTTGAACGCTTCGGTGCCGGCTTTCATGACTTTGCAGGTTCCGTGGTGGTCCATGCCATGGGCGGCTGGCTGGCACTGGCGGCGGTGTTGTTGCTTGGGCCGCGCAATGGCCGTTATCGCGACGGCCGCCTGGTTGCATTCGCCCCCTCGAGCATTCCGTTTCTGGCGCTGGGTTCGTGGATTCTCATCGTCGGCTGGTTCGGCTTCAACGTGATGAGTGCGCAGACTCTGCAAGGCGTCAGCGGGCTGGTGGCGGTCAATTCGCTGATGGCCATGGTCGGCGGGACGATGGCTGCATTGATCGTCGGTCGTAATGACCCCGGCTTTCTGCATAACGGTCCATTGGCAGGGCTGGTGGCGATTTGTGCCGGCTCGGACCTGATGCACCCGGTGGGTGCGCTGGTCACAGGGGCCATCGCCGGGGCACTGTTTGTCTGGTGCTTTACCGCCGCCCAGGGCAAATGGCACATCGACGATGTACTGGGTGTGTGGCCGTTGCATGGTCTGTGTGGCGCGTGGGGCGGCATAGCCTGCGGGATTTTCGGCCAGAGTGCCTTGGGCGGCCTGGGCGGGGTCAGCCTGATCAGTCAGTTGCTGGGCACTGTGCTTGGCGTGAGCGTGGCGCTGGCCGGTGGCTTTGCGGTGTATGGCGTGATCAAGGCGTTGCATGGGTTACGCCTGAGTCAGGAAGAGGAGTATTACGGCGCGGACCTGTCGATTCACAAGATCGGCGCCGTGAGTCAGGATTGAGTCAGGTCTCTTCATCTGTGGCGCCCGGATAGAAGCCATGCAGCAGGCGATAGCGGTCGCGTCGCACCTGATCGACATGAACTTGCACCTGCTGGTCGGACAGACCCAACAGGATCAATGCCTGGGAGGCGAGCATCAGGCTGGACTCCAGCAATTCAGGCACGACTTCGCTGGCGCCGGCCTCCTTGAGTTCGGCCTGGCGACTGTCATCACGGGTGCGCACAAGGATCGGTACGGTCGAATGGCAACGGCGTGCCTGCTTGAGTATCAGCAGCGCCACATCCGTGCGGTCGACAGCGATTACCAGCAACTTTGCCCTCTCAAGTCCTGCGGCAATCAGCAATTCACGACGTCGGGAGTCGCCGTAATGCACGCATTTTTCAGCGACCGCGGCTTCCTGAATTCGCACGGGATCATTGTCCAGAGCAATGTAGGGTTGCCGGGCATGGTTGAGCAAACGGCCGATTGCTTGACCGACGCGGCCATAGCCACAGATCACCACATGGTTGTGCAGGCCGGCACTGAGTGCGCTGATTTCCTCGAGTTTGGTTTCTTCGCTGGATTTATGGTGCAGGCGAGCGGCGATATGTGGAGCTGCGCGCAGTAGCAACGGAGTCAACAACATCGAGCAGAATGTCGCAGACAGCAACGGGCCACCGAGGTCGCCGAGCATCAATTTGTGCAGCTGCATCTGCGCCATCAAGGCGAAACAGAACTCTCCACCCTGGGCCAAGGCCAGGCCGCTGCGCCACGCGGTTTCACTGTCGCTGCCGCGCCACTTGAGCAATAGCGCAACCACGCAGCCCTTGATCAACATCAAGCCCAGAGTCAGGGCGAGAATCAGCAGGCCTTGGCTGGTAAACAGCTGCAAGTCGATCAACATGCCGATACTGACGAAGAACAACCCAAGCAAGATGTCGCGGAACGGTCGCAGGTCAGCTTCGATCTGATGGCGGTAATGACTTTCACCCAACAACATGCCGGCAAGAAATGCCCCCAGGGCCGCAGACAGGCCGAGCAAGTGAGTCAGGGAGGCTGTCAACAGCACAATCACCAATGCCAGCAACACAAACAGTTCTGGTGAGCGGGCTGCCGCCACTTCATGGAACAGGCGCGGAAGCAACCAGCGGCTGGCCAGCAGCAGGCCGACGAACAGCACGACGGTTTTGCCCAGGGTCAGTGGCAGCGCCCAATACCAGAGCTGCTCGCTATTGCCGGCGAACACCGGGACCAGGGTCAGCAACAGCACCGCCATGATGTCCTGAAACAACAGTACAGCGATGGCATTCTGGCCATGGCTGCTGAAGATTTCGCCGAGGCTGCCCAGTTCCTTGCTGACAATGGCGGTAGAGGACAGCGCCAGGCCGGCGCCGAGCAGCATGGCGGGTGTGGAAGGAATGCCGAGCAACATCAGTAATCCGCCCAGCACAAGCGCCGAGACCAGCATCTGCAGGCTGCCAAGACCCAACACCAGCCGGCGCATTGCGAGCATTTTCGACAGGGAAAACTCCAGTCCGAGCGAGAACAACAGAAACACTACGCCCAGCTCTGCGAGGTCCGGCAGCTCTTCGCTTCTATTGACCCAGTTGAAGGCGGCCGGCCCGATCAGCATCCCCACGCATAGATAGCCCAGTACCGGTGGCAGTCGAAGCCGCTGGAACAGGGCGATGACCACCAGGGAAGAGGCAAAGATGATCAATAGATTGCTGAACACTAATCACCCCGGTGAATAAGTCTGCTCTACAAGCGTAGAGGCAAATAAACCCTGAGCATCCGGTAAATGACGGCAGTGGCAACTGATGTGCGTCAGGATATCTCTGTTCGCCCCGACCCTTTGGAGGTGGCGCAGGGAGTATTCAACCGCTCGACGGTTTTTCGGGGCAGGCCTAGAATAGTCACTCAATTTTCTGGTTGAGCGCTCATGCTTCCTGAATGTCAGCTGTTCGGCACCCTTGGGTGCCATCTCTGTGAAGTCGCCGAAGCCATGCTGATGGAGTTCGTCGAGCGCGGCCTGCTGGTGGAACTGGTGGATATCGCTGACGACGAAACCTGGTTCGAGGCTTATAGCCTGCGCATTCCTGTGCTGCGACGGGTTGATACCGGTGCGGAGTTGGGCTGGCCGTTCAGTGCCGATGAGCTGGTAGCATTCCTGCTCTGAGCAATGCGCTGGCGGTGCTCCCGTCTGTCGAACTTTATGATCGATACCCTTGGCTTAACCGGTGTTGTTCGGATACTGTATGCGCATACAGTTATTCGCAATACCCGGTTTGCGGCTCCTGATCGTCAGGAATATGCAGTCAAGACCGGGCGAGAGAGGGATCAATCGTGGTCAATGTCGAACAGTTGAAGAGCAGCGTGAACAGGATGTCCGCGGACGTGGTACGCGAGGCTGTCCTTGAATTGCAGCTCGATGGTCTGGTAACCGAAGGTAAAACACCATTCAACAAAACCCATTTCAATACCTGCTTCGCAGAGATCGAGGCCCTGTTTCAGCGGGCTGGCTATCACAGGCAACTGGACGTCGTGGGCTATCAGGGTCTGTTGTATGCATTGTACGACCCGGTTCGCTGGGAAGCGGTCGATGTGCTGCGCTGGCTCAAGGAATACACCGAAGCGGCGGCGCGCACGCAGATTTCGGCCTGAGGATTATCTTCTAGGCTCGTTCACGCCGCTGCTGGATAATGGCGCTCAGCATTGAGGGTTAGAGCGTCGTATGTCCACTTCATCATTTTGCGCGGCAAAGAGTCAGGCCAGCACGTTGTATTTGCCACCGGGGCCTTGGTTGACCGTTCTCGAATGCCTGTGCGAGCACTTCAGCGCCATTGGTCGTGAACAGTGGCTGGATAGAATCGCTCGTGGTCGTGTCCTCGATGGGCACGGCCAGCCAATCGCCCTGGATCTCGCCTACAAGGAAGGTTTGCGGATTCACTATTTTCGCGAAGTGCCGGACGAAAAACCGATCCCGGTGATCGAGTCGATTCTGTATGCGGACGAGCACCTGGTGGTGGCCGACAAGCCGCATTTCCTTCCGGTGACACCGGCAGGTGAATACGTTGAACAGACTCTGCTAAGACGCTTGATCCGTCGATTGGACAACCCGCATCTGGTACCGCTGCATCGCATTGACCGGCACACCGCAGGCCTGGTGCTGTTTTCCGCCAACCCCCAGAGTCGTTCGGCTTATCAGTCGTTGTTCCCGACCCGGCAGATCGAAAAACGCTATGAGGCCATCGCCCGGGCCTTGCCTCAACACTCGTTTCCGCTGGTTCACAAAAGCCGCCTCATCGATGGCGAGCCTTTCTTCCGCATGCAGGAAGGCCCGGGTGCGAGCAACACCGAGACGGCTGTCGAGGTCAAGGAAACGCACGGAGATCTGTGGCGCTATGGGCTTTACCCGGTGACGGGCAAGAAGCATCAGCTGCGGGTGCACATGTCGGCATTGGGGGCCGGTATCTGCAACGATCCGTTTTACCCTGAGGTACTCAAGGATGCAGAAGATGACTACGCCAATCCTTTGAAGCTGCTGGCCCAGGGGCTGAAGTTTATCGACCCGGTGACAGGCCAGGAAAGGCAGTTCGAGAGTGAAATCACCTTGCAATGGTGATCATCAACCCTGGACGATCCGCTTTCTCCAGCCATGAAAAAGCCCGCATTCAGCGGGCTTTTCTGTATCCGGTGTCTCGTAGGAATTACAGCTCCTTAACGGTACGAACCTGATCCTTGTTGATGCGCGTCTGCTTGCCATCGAGCTGTTCGAACTCGTAGAAACCGGAATCCTGGTCGAAGTCCGGGGTGTCGACTGCCTGGATTTCGCGACCGTCATTCAAGGTGATCACTGTTGGCGATGCGCAACCGGCGAGGGTGGCGAGGCCCAGTGCAAGCATGAAAGTGGCGAGGGTCCGTTGTGTCATGAGTGTGTCTCCGAATATGAATTCTTTGGTTACTGAACTTGAGACGTACACAGCGCCAGCAAGTTCCTTGGGTATCAGTTTGACACAGTGTGGTGAGTGCTCAACAGCTGCGGCGTGTTGAGGTTGGCCAGGCGAGGATCATTGTCAGGGCATGTCAAGGCGGTCGCACCGAGCTTGCGCATCAGTCGGCCGGGGCTGCGCTCACCCTCATTCCAGGCTTTGTCGAATTCAGCCCGCAACGCTACAGGTATCACACACAGCAGCGGCTCCCAGTGTTCGTCATGGCGAAGCATCAACGGCTGGTCCGGGTGTTGGCCGGCGGATTCGCGCATGCTGGTCAGCAGCGCCGCATCGACACGCGGTACATCGCAGGGCAGCACCAGCAGATGGGGATGACGCGCGGCTTTGAGGCCCGCGCGAATACCGGCCAGCGGCCCCGGAAAGTCACCTTCATCGTCATGGACCAACTGATCGGCATAGGCTGCGTACCGCTGCGGGTTGCGGTTGCAGGAAATGATCAGGTCATCTGTCAGAGGGCGGGTCTGACGATGCAGATGTGCAATCAGCGGTTCGCCCTGCCAGTCCAGTAGCCCCTTGTCCTGGCCGCCCATGCGTTGGCCACGACCGCCCGCCAGGAGCAAAATGGAGCAAGTCAATAAATTCGTACGGGTGATCATTGCAAGTCTCCACGCAGGCGGCGAAAAAACGGGGCGCTGTGATATAACACCGGGCTGTTTCTCCTACAACTGGACGAGCCTATGAAAGCCAAGGCTGATGTACCTTTCGCACCGCTCAACATCGCGGTGCTGACTGTCAGTGATACCCGCACACTGGAAACCGATACCTCGGGCCAGGTCTTTGTCGATCGGCTGGTCGCTGCCGGTCATAACCTGGCTGCCCGGGTGATACTTAAAGATGACCTGTACAAGATCCGTGCGCAAGTTGCCACCTGGATCGCCGATGATGTTGTGCAAGTGGTGTTGATCACCGGAGGCACCGGCTTTACCGGGCGTGACAGCACACCGGAAGCGGTCAGTTGCCTGCTGGACAAGCAGGTCGATGGCTTTGGCGAGCTGTTCCGCCAGATATCGGTGGCGGACATCGGCACCTCGACCGTTCAGTCGCGAGCATTGGCTGGCCTGGCCAATGGCACGCTGGTGTGCTGCCTGCCGGGGTCGACCAATGCAGTACGCACCGGTTGGGACGGCATACTTGCCGAACAGCTGGATGCGCGGCATCGCCCATGCAATTTCGTACCGCACTTGAAGCAGGCGCCAGCCTGTGAATCCCGTGGGTAAGCCAGGCAAGACCGGCAGCCTGATGCCGGTCGAGGTGGCCTTGGCACGCTTGCTCGAAATGGCCGATGACACGCCAATTGTCGAGCGTGAGCATTTGCCGTTGGCTCAGGTTCAAGGACGTGTGCTGGCGCAAGACCTGGTGTCGACGCTTGATCTGCCGCCGTGGCCCAACAGCGCCATGGATGGTTACGCCTTGCGCACGGCCGACTGGGCTGGCGAGCCACTGGTGGTCAGTCAGAAGATCTTTGCCGGGCAGGCTCCCGACCCCTTGCAGCCCGGAACCTGCGCGCGAATCTTCACCGGTGCACCGGTTCCCGCCGGTGCCGACTGCGTCGAGATGCAGGAAAACGCCGAGGTCCAGGCGGATCAGCGAGTGCGTTTCATCCAGGCCATGAAACCGGGCCAGAACATTCGCCCCCAAGGCCAGGAAACTACCGTCGGTGAGCTGGTGCTGCCGGCTGGCACGCGTCTGGGGCCCATCGAGCAGGGGTTGGCCGCTTCCCTGGGATGTGCCGGGCTGGAAGTGGTTCGCAAAGTGCGCGTTGCGGTGTTGTCCACCGGAGATGAATTGATCGAACCGGGACAGGCGTTGGGGCCTGGGCAGATTTACAACAGCAATCGAGTGTTGCTCTGCAATTGGTTGCAGCGCCTGGGTTGTGAAGTCGTCGATGCGGGAATTCTTCCGGACGATCTGCAAACCACCCGTACCCGACTGGGTGAAATGCAGGACGTCGACCTGATTCTCTCGACCGGTGGCGTATCGGTAGGTGAGGCGGATTTTCTCGGCATCGCCTTGCGCGAGGAGGGGGAGTTGTCTCTGTGGAAGCTTGCCATCAAACCGGGGAAACCACTGACATTCGGGCATTTTCGTGGCGTACCGGTGATTGGGTTGCCGGGCAATCCGGCATCGACGCTGGTGACTTTTGCCTTGTTGGCCAGACCCTATCTCCTGCGCCGCCAAGGCGTAAACGACACCGAACCGCTCAAGGTGCGAGTGCCGGCCGGCTTTGACTGGCCGATTCCCGGCAATCGACGGGAGTATTTACGAGGGCGCATGGAAAACGGTCAGGCAATCATCTACAAAAACCAGAGCTCCGGCGTACTGCGCAGTGCCGCCTGGGCGGACGGTCTGGTTGAAGTACTTGAGGATCGCACGCTGGTGCAGGGCGATATCGTCAACTTCATTCCACTGAGTGAAGTCCTCAACTGATGGCTGCCGCCGCCTTTTCACGCAAGCCCGGTGATTGAACCGGGTTTAGCGTTTCTGGTCGCTCAATGACTCAGGATCAATGAAATGATCTGCTCGAATCGGCTATTGGCGATCCAGCCAAGGAGCCCGAGAACAACGGCGGTTCCGCCAGCGGAATAGGCCAGCCTGTATTTGATTGACTTGACGTCGTCATGGAACTCATCCACATCTCTGGATATGTATCTGAGTCGAGTTTCCAGTTCAACGATGCGAGGCTCCAGCGCTGTTTCTTCGATGGCTTTCACATTGTTGCCGGGCTGGTCGTGATGGTCGGGGCGTTTTTCTGCAGGTGTTAAAACTTGCATCACCGGTGACCTGTTGGTTTGGTTTTGCATTGCACATCCTTGTATTGATTTTGCTGATGACTAAAAACTTGGGCCCAAAGTGTACTAATCCCGATTTGTGGTCAATTGAGCCGATTCCTCACGTTTTGTAAGAAAAATCTCGACATCCATATTTCCACATTTACCCAAACGCAAATTATTGGTTTTTTTTGCAACTTTTATAGGGCGCTTCGTGGTCAACATTCTCCGGATGCCCTTCAAACCGGG
Organism: Pseudomonas sp. PDM31; assembly: GCF_019218965.1. NCBI lineage: Bacteria > Pseudomonadati > Pseudomonadota > Gammaproteobacteria > Pseudomonadales > Pseudomonadaceae > Pseudomonas > Pseudomonas sp. PDM31. The sequence goes on from NZ_JAHUWS010000010.1 coordinate 228,277, forward strand.
AGCGACAATGATGAGCGAGCGCAAGGCCTTATTGATTCTGCATGGCAAGCAGGCGCTCAACGACGCGGTTCGTGAGGCGGTCGAAAGCAAGCGTGAGCAAGGTTGGGAGGTGGCCGTTCGATTGACCTGGGAGGCCGGGGACGCGCAAAGGCTGGTCGAGGAGGCCTTGGCTGGCGGATATCGACAGATCATTGCCGGTGGCGGTGATGGCACTCTGCGCGATATCGCCGAGGCCATGGCGTCGCAATCGACCAAGGCCAGCCTGGTGCTGATGCCTCTGGGCACTGCCAATGATTTCGCGCGCGCAGCGGGGGTGCCCCTGGAGCCCGATCAGGCCCTGGAACTTATGGACACCGCGCCCACTGCCATCGACCTTGGGGAGGTGGGCGGGCAGATCTTCCTGAACATGGCCACAGGTGGTTTTGGCAGTCTGGTCACGGCGAACACTTCCGAAGACTTGAAGAAAGTCCTCGGCGGCGCGGCCTATCTGTTTACCGGTCTTTCACGCTTCGCTGAGTTGCATGCCGCTTATGGTGAGCTGCAGGGGCCGGATTTCCACTGGAGCGGCGATCTGCTCGCACTCGGCATCGGCAACGGGCGTCAGGCTGGCGGAGGGCGGGTGTTGTGCCCGCAGGCGCTGGTGGATGACGGGTTGCTCGATATCAGTATCCTGCCTGCGCCGCAGGAAGTCGTCGGCACCTTGAAAAATCTGCTTTCCGAAGGTTTTGGCATCGACAGCATGTTTGTACGCGCCCGGTTGCCATGGGTTGAAATCAAGGTGTCGGAGGGGCTTTTCATCAATCTTGATGGCGAACCGCTGGAGGGCGACAGCCTGAGGTTTGCGGTGCGGCCGGCGGCGCTGCTCGTGCATCTGCCCGAGCGCTCGCCGTTGTTGAGTACGGGTGAGGCCGACTAGTCGTCCAGACTGATGATCTGTTCGCGTACTGCGAAAAGTACCAACCCGGCGACATCGAAAATCTGCAGGCGCTTCATGATCTGTGAACGGTGGGTTTCGACGGTCTTGACGCTCAGGTACAGGCCGCTGGCGATTTCCCGGGTGGATTTGCCGCGGACAATCAGGCGCAGGATTTCCAGCTGGCGCGCCGTCAGATTGTGCGAGTCGGCGGCCTGCGGCGGGTGTTTCTGATTGCGGATCAACGCCTGATTGATGACGGTATGGGCGATGGCCGGGCTCAGATAGCGCTCGTTGTTGCGCAGGGCCTCCAGCGCGTGCTCGAGTTCGGTGGCCGTCGTGTCCTTCAACAGGTAGCCATGGGCTCCGGACTCCAGTGCCTGCATGATGATCGCGGGATCGGTATGCATCGAAAGGATCAGCACCTTGCTCTGCGGGCAGATTCGTTTGAGCTGTAGCAGTGCTTCAAGGCCACCGGTCTGGCGCATGGAGATATCCAGCAGCACGATATCCGGGGACAACTGTTCGACCATTTCGAGCAGTTGCGCGCCGTCATTGGCTTCGCCGATGACCGCATAGCCGGGAAGATCCATTACCAGGGCACGCACGCCAGCCCTGATCAGCGAGTGGTCATCCACCAAAAGTAAATTACAAGTCAATGCATAACCTTATTCGGACTGGCCCGTTCGAGCGCACGAGGCGCCCAGGGAAATAGAGCTTCGATCTGAGTGCCTTTGCCGGGCTCGCTGATAACGGTCAGCGTGCCGCCCAGTTGATCAATCCTTTCCGTCATCCCGGCCATCCCGCGTTGTCCCTCACGGCCTGGGTCGATGGCAGGTGCAAAGCCTTGACCATCGTCGCTGATTTGTAACTTCAGGCCTTGTGGCAGGCGCTGCAGACAGACCAGCAGGTTTTTCGCCTCGGCGTGTCGCAGGATATTGGTAACCGCTTCCTGGGTGATCCGAAAAGCAGCGACGGCCATTTCTTCCGGTATACCGGTCAAGCGCTGCTGGCACTCCAGACTCCAGTGCACTGGCGTATTGGCCAGGGTCTTGAGCAGATGTGCGCGCAGACTGGCTTCCAGGCCCAGGCTGGCCAACTGGCGGGGATTGAGAATGGCCGATACATCGCGAACTTTGGCCAGTGTTTCCTCCAGCGTCTCGCACAGAAGCGAGCATTGCCCCTGAAGGTCCTCGGGCATCCGGCGTTTGAGCCATTCGCTTTGCAGCTTTGCCGCTGTCAGTAGTTGGCCAATATCGTCATGCAGTTCGCGGCTCAATCGGTGACGTTCGCTTTCCTGAACTTGCAGCAGCCGGTCGGCCAGTTCTTGCGGCTCAAACTTGATGGACTTGCGCGAAAGCAGGTATTGCACCCAGACACCGCCCAAGGCGGCAATGTCGAGCGACAGAAGCCCGAGGGGCAACTGCAATGACCGAATGTAGATCAGCAGGCTGCCGAGGCTCGAACAGATGCATAGAAAAAGCGTGAGCCTGCACGCATTTTCCCGGCTGGGCGGCCGCAGGGTTATTGACTTGAGGCTGGCGTGCATAGCGGTTGGAGCCATTGGGTGTTCGCTGACGGGCAGACCGGTCATGCTGATTGACGGTCTCTGTTTTTGTTAGGTGGAGCGTCGACTTCAACGGGGCACACTTTCTCGGCAGCAAATCAGCCATGAGCCTGGTTTGGGCTGTGCTGGCCTGAATTCACACTGCTAATAATTGGCGTCAACTAATAAGCGCCATAATAGCACTTAAGATACCGTCGGTCGCGGTGGGATAGTTGTTCAGATAGTCTGGCTTTTGGCTGGCCTGGATGCCGGTTCCAAAATGGAACGCATGACTGTGTGATGAGCTGGTTGGCTATTTGCGGTCTTTAGTAGTTGCTGCCAGGCAGAACCCTGGACGTTGATGGACACGCAACTACCGAAAGTAATAGTTGTTTGTTCACACATGTCGTTCATGGATATGAAGTATCCAATTGCGACATGTTCGAACGCGAATTTCATAGCAATTGCGACGTCCCGGATACACAACCATGGCGTAGCCGGGTTTGTTCAGGCGTGCAGTTCCGAGTAGGAAACGAGGGCGAGCGGTCTGGTGTTGACCGGTTGAAACCCGCTTTGTCCCACCTGAACGGCAAACGCTTCGATCAGGGTCACCTGTTCACTGTCGTCCAGACTCAACTGGCCAGTGGTCTGGTCAATGAGTTCGAGCTGCCAGGCAATCAGGGTCAGGCAGTCTTTCAGGGCGCTCAGCGCTTCGTCATGCAGGTTAATGTGATTCTGGGCGTGGTTGAGCAGGTCATGGATGTGCAGGGAAAACTCCGAAACGGCTGCCAACGCCAAGGCATCAGCCTTGTTGGCCAGCTTCAGGAGGGTGTTGAGCATGCAGTCGATGGCGTCCCTGTCGTTGCTGATCAATTGCAGGTGGCTGAGGCATTCTTCGGTTTTGGCCAGGAGTGTTTCAGCCTCGACGAGAAACTCCGGGAGCCGCTGAGCCCACTGTGTACGTTCGTTCGGCATACTTACCTCCACAACGTCATGTCAAATGAGGGGATGTCGTGTGTGTCGAGGAGGACGGTCGGGACCTCGCCGTTGTCAGTCAGACCAGGCAACGAGCTGCCGCCAGCCATGGAGCGGGCAGGGGAACACAAGAGGGTGCTAGGCCAATTAGCTGCGATCGCACACAAAAGCCTGACTCCGTTCATGCAATGAGAATGGCGTCACATTAATGGCAATTGGATATTGCGAATATCAGGTTGTAACTGATTGTGGCTAGGGGAATCCCCTACGCAGCGGAACCTGTCGAGCAATCGGTGGTCGCGCGACGGGGGCAGCCAATGAAATGTGCCGCTAGTAAAGCATGATGTCAAAGTGATATCAATGCTTGCGCGTGGCATTTTAGAGCGGATCAAGCTTCGGTGATAACAGCCGATAACCATCTTTAGTGAATTCACCCGAACAAGACCAGGAGCCCATTGATGGCTGGCATTCTCGACACGGTAGACCAACGCACGCAACTGGTGGGTGAGAATCGCCTGGAAATTCTCATGTTCAGGCTCGCCGGACGGCAATTATTCGCGATCAACGTCTTTAAAGTGCAGGAAGTCTTGCAGCTGCCGAAGTTGACCCTGATGCCGCAGCGTCACCCTTTCGTTTGCGGTGTGGTCAACCTGCGTGGCCAGACTCTGCCGGTCATCGATTTGTCCCAGGCCATCGGCATGCGTCCATTGGTTCCGGGGCCTGGCAGCACGATTATTGTCACCGAATACAACCGCTCCGTGCAGGCATTCCTGGTCGGGGGCGTGGACCGCATCGTCAATATGAACTGGGAGGCCATCCTGCCGCCACCCACCAGTGCTGGTCGCCAGCATTACCTGACGGCTATCAGCAAGGTCGATGATCAACTGGTGGAAATCATCGATGTGGAAAAAGTCCTCGCCGAAATCGTCCCCTACAATGCCAAGGTATCCCGGGAAAAGCTCGACGACCCGGTGCTGGAACGTGCCCGTGGCCGCGAAGTGCTGCTGGTCGATGACTCGAATGTGGCCTTGTCGCAACTGCGTGACACCCTGGGTCAGCTCGGGGTGAAGATGCATGTCGCCAGTGACGGCTTGAAAGCCTTGAACAGGCTCAAGGCCTGGGCCGACAGCGGGATCGATATGACCGAAAAACTGCTGATGGTGTTCACCGATGCGGAAATGCCGGAAATGGACGGCTATCGTCTGACCACCGAGATCCGCAATGATCCGCGTCTGCGCGGGTTGTACGTGGTGCTGCACACCTCCCTGTCCGGCAGCTTCAACGAATCGATGGTCAAGAAGGTTGGCTGCGACGATTTCCTCTCCAAGTTCCAGCCGGACAAACTCGTCGACGTAGTGCGCCAGCGTCTGATACTCGACGAAGTGCCAGCCTGATAACCCCGGCTTCTACAGGATAATGCTGTTCACTTAAGCTGGGGCGCACACTTGTGGCGAGGGGGCTCGCCCCCGTTCGGCTGCGGAGCAGTCGTAAAACCACTACACGCGGTATACCTGATACACCTCGGTGGCAGGTTTTGGGGACGCTTCGCGGCCCAACGGGGGCGAGCCCCCTCGCCACAAGGTGTGTGCCCGCTTAAGTGAACAGCATTAGCCTCCTACAGGGGACTTTGGCGCCATCCAGGCTTTGATTCGCCGCTGAAGCTCGTATAGGGTGACGCTTTTGCCTGACAAGGAGCTGGCCATGCTGCGTCTGAGCGCGCTTTATCGTTATCCGTTGAAATCGGGCAAGGGCGAGACATTGGCACAGATCAGTCTCGACAAACTGGGGCTGGACGGCGATCGACGCTGGATGCTGGTGGACGAGGCCAGCGGACGTTTCCTGACCCAGCGAGCGGTAGCGCAGATGAGCCAGCTGTCGGCATTGTGGAATGCTCAAGGGGGGCTGACCCTTGCGGCGCCCGATCATGCGCCGATCAATGTTGCCTTGCCCGGCAGTGCCGCTCAATTGCGCGGCGTGACGATCTGGCGCGACACCTTGCGGGTCCCCGATGCGGGTGATGAGGCCGCTGCCTGGGTCAGCGAGTTCATCGGCAAACCGACGCGGCTGGTGCAGGTGCCGCTCGATCGTGCGCGCACGACCCAGGCAGGCTACGGCAAGGATGACGATCAGGTGGCATTCGCCGATGGCTTTCCATTGTTGCTGATCGGCCAGGCGTCCCTGGAGGAGCTGTCGCAACGGGTCGGGCGTCCCCTGGAGATGTTGCGTTTCCGTCCCAACCTTGTGATCGAAGGCAGCGAAGCCTACGCCGAAGATGGCTGGAAGCGTATTCGCATCGGCGAGGTCGAGTTCCGGGTGGTCAAGCCCTGCTCGCGCTGCATCCTGACCACGATCGATCCGCAAACCGGGGAACGCAGCGATGATCGCGAGCCTCTGGCAACCTTGCAGAAGTACCGTTCCCAGGCGGATGGCGCAATGTTCGGCCAGAATCTGGTCAACGACAGCAATGGTCGACTCGAAGTCGGCATGCCGGTCGAGATCCTCGAGTAGTCCCCGGTAGAACGAAAAATGCCCGCGTTCAGGAACGCGGGCATTTTTTTGTCGCGGTGAAAATCCGCAGGTTTAGCCGCGGTATTCGCACAGGTAGGCAGTATCGACGGCAACCTTGAGCTGGAACTTGCTGTTGGCCGGCACGTTGAACTGGCTGCCGGCGGCGAAGGTTTCCCAGCCGTTGCTGTCCGGCAGTTTGACCGTCAGGGCGCCGCTAACGACGTGCATGATTTCCCGCTGGCTGGTGCCGAATTCGTATTCGCCCGGAGCCATGACGCCGATGGTCGCCGGACCTTCTGCGGTGCCAAAGGCGATCGACTTGACGGTGCCGTCGAAGTACTCGTTGACTTTAAACATGGGCGATTCCTCGAAAAGGGCTGAAAAGGGCCGGCCAGTATGCACAAGGCCCTTGGCGCCGTCACCTGTCTAAAGCGGAAGAACCAGCGGCAGCAGGCGTGCGGTATTGCGCGCATCCTCCAGCGCCCGGTGCTGCTGGCCGGTGAACTGCATACCGGCCAGTTGCAGGGCGCCATTGAGCCCCAGCGGCCGTTCCAGTCTTCGGGCCTTGGCGAAGCGTTGCTTGAGGTTCATGTGGGTCACCTGGGTCAGTACGCTGTCCAGTTGCAGCCGCTGCCATTCCAGGAGCAGCTGTTTGCGATCGTAGTCGCCCCAACTGGCCCAGCCTTCAAGGCGTGTGTGATGCTGGCCGAGCCAGCGCTCGAACGCAGGCCAGACCTCGCGCAGAGGTTGTGCGGCATCGATGCTGGCCTGGGTGATGTGGGTCAGCTCGCGGCAAAACGGGGTCAGCAATGGCCGGCGCAGCGGCCGGACAAAGCGCTGGAAGTGATCCAGCTCACGTCCCTTGCGATCGACCAGAGTGGCGCCGATTTCAATGATTTCCATATCTGTGATTGGCCAACCGCCCTCATCGGTGGTGGCCTCCAGATCAATGACCAGCCAGTGAGGCATCGCAGGGTTCCTGGTATCCGCGTCCTATAGGCGTTGAGCGTAGCTAAACCCGGCCGTTGCGCCTAGCGGCTTATTCGACCTCCAGCAGAATCTGACGGTTTTTCACCTGGTCGCCGACCTGAACTTGCAGCCGTTTGAGTACGCCGTCGATACCTGATTTCAGCGGATGCTCCATTTTCATGGCTTCCAGCACAACCAGCAGTTGCCCCTTGGTGACGGGGCTGCCTTCGCGCACGAGCACGTCGACGATCGCTCCGTCCATTGGCGCCTTGAGGGTGCCGGAGCTGACGTTGGCCAGGCTGCTGACCGGTGCCTGAGTGCGATCCACCAGGCGCAGGCTGCCAGGGCGGGTGAACAGCCAGAGTTGTCCGGCGTCCAGACGGTAGTGGTGGCGTTGGCGAATGCCGTCGATCTCCAGGGTCGCCTGGCGTCCATCGTCGTGGATGACCTGCAGGTCGAGCTGACGGCTGACGGCCTGAATCCGCAACGACCCGCCGGGTTGCGCATGCAATGCCACCGGCCAGACCTGATCTTCAAGACCGATACGGTAGTGCAGCGGTACGCTGGCGTTGTTGCGCCAGCCGGCCAGCGTGGTGTGATGAGTCTGCGCCGAGGCCAGATAAAAAAACGCGGCGGCGATGGCCAACTGTTCGGCGCTTGGTAGAGCCGGGTTGAGGCACTCATGCTCGACGAAATGCTGTGGGATAAAGCCGGTGCTGAATTCGCCACTGGCAAATTGCGGATGTTCCAGCAGGCTCGTGAGTAGACGCTGATTGCTGTGCAAGCCCAGCAATACACTGTCCTGTACTGCCCGCAGCAACTTGCGCCGTGCCTCTTCGCGTGTTGCGCCATGAGCGATGATCTTGCCCAGCATGGGGTCGTAGAAGGGGCTGATGTGCTGGCCTTCGATCAGGCCATGATCGATGCGGATGCCGTCCTGCAGTCCCGGTTCCCAAGCCGTGACTTGCCCGGTTTGCGGCAGGAATCCCTGCGCGGGATCTTCGGCATACAGGCGCACTTCCATGGCGTGTCCGTTGAGCTGTACCTGCTCCTGGCGCAACGGCAGGGGATGCCCTTCGGCGACGTGCAGTTGCCAGGCCACCAGGTCCAGTCCGGTAACCAGTTCAGTCACCGGGTGTTCCACCTGCAGCCGGGTGTTCATTTCCAGGAAGTAGAACTGTCCTTGGGCATCGAGCAGAAACTCCACCGTACCGGCACCCACATAACTGACGGCACGTCCGGCCTTGAGCGCGGCTTCGCCCATGGCCTGGCGCAACTCGGCGGTCATGACCGGGCAGGGCGCTTCTTCGATGACTTTCTGGTGGCGGCGCTGGATCGAGCAATCACGCTCGCCGAGGTAGACCAGGTTGCCATGCTGGTCGCCAAACAACTGGACCTCGACATGGCGAGGGTCGATCAAGGCCTGCTCGAGGATCAGCTCGGCGCTGCCAAAACCATTGAGGGCTTCGGAGCGCGCGGTACGAATCTGCTCGAGCAAATCACTTGCCTCGTGCACCAGGCGCATGCCGCGACCACCGCCACCGGCACTGGCTTTGATCATCAGCGGATAGCCGATGCGTTCGGCTTCGCGGGTCAGGGTCGTATCGTCCTGTTCGGCGCCTTGATAGCCTTTGATGCAGGGCACACCGGCGTCGATCATGGCGATTTTCGACAGGCGCTTGCTGCCCATCAATTTGATGGCTGCAGGGCTTGGGCCGATGAAGGTGAGACCGGCATCCTGGCAGGCGAGGGCGAAGCCGGCGTTTTCCGAGAGGAAGCCGTAGCCGGGATGGATCGCATCGGCGCCGGTGCGGCGGGCGGCGTCGATGATCGCCGGGATGTTCAGGTAGGACTGTTGCACCGGGGGCGGGCCAATGTTGACCGCTTCGTCGGCCATCTGCACATGCAGGGCGTCGGCGTCGGCATCGCTGAATACGGCGACTGTGCGGTAGCCCAGAGCCTGGGCGGTGCGCTGGATGCGGCAGGCGATTTCACCGCGGTTGGCGATGAGGATTTTCTTGATCGCGGGCATGGGGTGGCTCTCTAAATTTGCGATGACTGTTTGGGCCTCATCGCGAGCAGGCTCGCTCCCACATGGGATTTTTGTCGTTCACAAAACCTGTGGGAGCGAGCCTGCTCGCGATGCTTTTTAAGAGGCCCACCCCGGTTTACGTTTCTGCATGAAAGCCATGGTCCCTTCGACACCTTCAGGCCCCGTCACCGCCTCGCTGAACCACTGCGCTGCTTCATCCAGCAGCGCATCGGACGGTTGTCCGGCACTGGCCAGCAACAGCTTCTTGGTCGCCGCATTGGCTTGCGGCGCGCAACACAGGACATGGGCCAACACCTCGTCCAGACGCTCGGCCAATGCTTGCGGGTCGTGTTCGACAAAATGCACCAGCCCCAGGCGCCGGGCCTGGGTGCCATCGAAACGGGCCGCTGTCAGGGCCAGTCGGCGGGCCTGGGTCAGGCCGATTCGCTGCACCACGAATGGCGCGATCTGCGCCGGCAACAAACCCAGGCTGGTTTCCGGCATGCCGAACTGCGCCTGATGGTCGGCCAGGGCAATATCGCTGACGCAGGCCAGGCCGAGGCCACCGCCGAGCACTGCGCCTTGCAGCACCGTGATGACCACTTGCGGCGCGTGTTGAACTTCTTGCAGCAGCGCACCGAATACCCGGTTCAAATCGCGATGTGCGTTCGAACCCTGCGCGCGGGCGTTGGCCATGTCCTTGATATCGCCACCGGCACAGAAATGCCCACCGACACCGCCGATCACCAGTGCGCGAACCCCTGGTTTATCGCGTACCGAGGCCAGCACCGAGCGCAATTCGGTGACCATCTGCAAGCTCATCGCATTGCGGCATTCCGGGCGGTTGAGGGTGATGTGCAGCACGCCGTTGTGCAGCTCCAGCAGCAAGGTCTGACAAACCGGCAGATTGTTCATTTCTTTTTCCCCGGCAGGATGCCCATGAGTTTGCAGATGATCCCCAGCATGATCTCGTCGGCGCCGCCGCCGATCGACACCAGGCGCACGTCCCGGTAGGCCCGGGCCACCGGGTTGTCCCACATGAAGCCCATGCCGCCCCAATACTGCAGGCAACTGTCGCTGACCTCGCGGCCCAGCCGCCCGGCCTTGAGCTTGGCCATGGATGCCAGGCGCGTGACGTCCTGGCCTTTGATGTATTGCTCGGTGGCCTGATAGACCAGCGCGCGCAGGCATTCGATTTCGGTTTGCAGTTCGGCCAGGCGGAAGTGGATCACCTGGTTGTCGATCAGCGCATTGCCGAAGGTCTTGCGTTCCTTGCAATACTCGATGGTGCTGTCGACGCAGTATTCCAGGCCCTTGATCATGTTCGCCGCGCCGAACAGGCGTTCTTCCTGGAACTGCAGCATCTGCATCATGAAGCCCGCGCCTTCATGGCCGATGCGATTGCGCTGCGGCACGCGTACGTTGTCGAAAAACACCTGGGCGGTTTCCGAGCTGCGCATGCCGAGTTTGTCCAAGTGCGAACTCAGGCTGATACCCGGGGTGTTCATGGGCACCATGATCAGCGACTTGTTGATGTGCGGTTTGTCGTCCGAGGTGTTGGCCAGCAGGCAGATGAAATCGGCGCTTGGCGAGTTGGTGATCCACATCTTGCTGCCATTGATCACATAGTCGTCGCCGTCCTTTCGCGCGGTGGTTTTCAGTCCGGCGACGTCGGAACCGGCCCCGACTTCGGAGACGCCGATGCAGCCGACCTGCTCGCCGCTGATGGCCGGTCGCAGAAATTCTTCGCGCAAGTCATCGGAGCCAAAGCGGGCCAGTGCCGGGGTGCACATGTCGGTCTGCACGCCGATGGACATCGGAATACCGCCGCAATGAATGGTGCCGAACTCTTCGGCAGCGACGATCGAATAGCTGTAGTCCAGCCCCATGCCGCCGAACTTTTCCGGTTTCGAGATCCCCAGCAGGCCGAGGTCGCCAGCCTTGCGAAAGATCTCATGGATCGGAAAGCGCCCGGCCTTTTCCCATTCTTCGACATGAGGGTTGATCTCGTGCTCGACGAATTGGCGGACGGTGCGACGCAGTGCTTCGTGTTCCTGGGTGAAGATCATTTTTATTGTTCTCCTTTGATCGCCCTCAGAAGCGGGCTACACCAAAACTGTTGGCTTGCAGCGGCCGCACTTGGGCCTCGTGACAGATATCGAGCAAGTAACCGAGCAAGGTCCGGGTATCGCGCGGGTCGATCAAACCGTCGTCCCACAGATTGGCGCTGCCATAGAGCGCCGTGGACTGGCTGTCGAGTTTCTGCGCGGTGACCTGTTCAAGCATGTCGAGCATTTTCGGGTCGGGCACCAGGCCGTCCTTGGCCTGCTTGGCTTCGGTAACGATGCGCAGCACCTTGCCTGCCTGCGCGCCGCCCATGACGGCGGTGCGGCTGTTGGGCCAGGCGAAGATGAAGCGCGGGTCCAGACCGCGGCCGCACATCGCGTAGTTGCCCGCACCGTAGGAGCCGCCGACCACCACAGTCAGTTTCGGCACCCGTGCATTGGCCACGGCCTGAATCATCTTGGCGCCGTGCTTGATCACGCCTTGCTGTTCCGACTCGGTGCCGACCATGAAGCCTGTGGTGTTGTGGAAGAACAGCAGCGGTGTCTTGCTCTGGTCGCACAGCTGGATGAACTGTGCGGCCTTGCTTGCCCCCTTGGGGGTGATCGGGCCGTTGTTGCCGATGAAGCCGCAGGCGCGGCCCTGAATCCGCAGGTGACCGCAAACGGTCTGTTGATCGAACTCGGCCTTGAATTCGAGAAAGTTCGACGCATCGGCGATGCGGGCGATGATTTCGCGTACGTCATAGGGCTTTTTCGGGTCGTCCGGAATCAGCCCCAACAGTTCGTCGATGGGGTACAGCGGTTCCTCCCAGTGCCGTTGCGCCAGGGGCGGCAGCTGTTCGTTCCACGGCAGCAGGCTGACGATCTCGCGCACCTGGCGCACGCCGTCGGCATCGTTTTCGGCAAGGTATTCGGCGGTGCCGGCCGTCTGTGCATGCATCTCGGCGCCACCGAGTTCCTCATCGCTGGCGACCTCACCGGTGGCGGCCTTGAGCAGCGGCGGGCCGGCGAGAAACAGCTTGGCCTTGCCACGCACCACCACCACGTAATCCGACAAGCCCGGCTGATAGGCGCCACCCGCCGTGGCCGAGCCGTGTACCACGGTGATCTGCGGCAAGCCCATGGCAGACATGCGCGCCTGATTGGCAAAGCTGCGCGCGCCTTCGACGAAAATCTCCGCCGCGTAATTGAGGTTGGCGCCGCCGCTTTCGGCGAGGGTAATTACCGGCAGGCGGTTTTCCATGGCGATCTGTTGCAGGCGCAGGGATTTTTTCAGGCCACTGGGAGAGATGGTCCCGCCCTTGATCGCGCTGTTGTTGGCCACCACCAGCACGCGCACACCGGACACGTAGCCGATCCCGGCGATCAATCCACCGCCGGCCGAGCTGCCGTCCTTGTCGTCGTGCAATTTGTAGCCGGCCAGGCTCGCCAGTTCGAGGAACGGCGCGCCGGGATCCAGCAGCAGGTTGAGGCGCTCTCGCGGCAACAACTGGCCGCGCTTTTCGAATTTAGGCCGGGCTTGCTCCGCTTTGTTCAGCTGGTTCTGCTCCAGCTCGCGGACTTGCTCGATGGCGCTGAGCATTGCCGAGCAATTGCGCGCGAACTGTTCGCTGAAAGGGTCCACTTGCGACTCAATCACCGTCATGGGTTATTCCTTGTTCTGGCGGCCATCAGGCTGCAGCACATCCGGTAAATAGGCACGGTGGAAACCGTTGTACGACTCGCTGTTTTTCGCCTTGTGAAGCGGCCAGGCGCGCCCGCCGAGGCTGGCGGCACCGTCGATGCGTAACGTACTGCCACTGACAAAGGCCGCCGCCGGGCTGAGCAGGAAAACGATCGCGGCGCTGACTTCCGATTCGGTGCCGATGCGCTTGAGCGGTACATGTTCGCGCAAGGTCGGAATCACCGCCTTGAACGCACCTTCGTAGGTGTCCATGCCGCTGGACGCGATCCAGCCCGGCGCCACGGCGTTGACCCGAACCCCGGCATAACCCCACTCGAACGCCGCGGTCTTGGTCAGGTTGTCCATGCCCGAACGGGCGGCACCGGAGTGGCCCATGCCGGGCATGCCGCCCCACATGTCGGCGAGCATGTTGACGATGGCCCCACCGTGTTTGCTCATGGACTGGTTGAACACTTCCCGGGCCATCAGGAAACCGCCGACCAGATTGGTGCGCATCACGGTTTCGAAGCCCTTTTGATTGATCGAGGCCAGGGGTGACGGATACTGGCCGCCGGCGTTGTTGACCAGGCCATGGATGAGGCCGTGTTTGCCGATCAGTTCGCTGACCAGATGTTTGACCGGCTCTTCCTCGCGAATATCGCAAACGGCCCAATCGGCCTGGCCGCCGTCTTCGGCAATTTCAGCCGCGACGTTCTTAAGCTTGTCGGCGTTGCGCCCGACCAGCAGCACGTGGGCACCGAGGGCCGCCAGCTCATGGGCGGTGCAGCGGCCGATGCCACTGCCGCCGCCGGTGACGATGATGTTTTGGCCGGCAAACAAATCGGCTTTGAAAATCGAATCGTAGGCCATGGCGGCAGTCCTCTACTTGACTTGGTCGGCGATGCTTTGTGGCACCGGAATCTGGATTTCCAGCAGTTGCTGGGCGAAGGCCTTGCCCTGTGGATCAATCCGCAGGCTGGCGATACCGCCACCGCCGAGGGCGTTCTCCAGGAGGAAATTCAGGCTGTGGCTGGCAGGCAGATACCAGCGTTCCACCCGTCCGTGGACCGGATCGAGGACGTGATTCATCCAGTCGACGATCACCTCCGGGGTCAACGCTTCGGCGATCCACGGCAGGTATTCGGGCTCGCGGGCCATGACACCTATGTTGCTGTGATTGCCCTTGTCGCCGGAGCGCGCGACGGCGAGTTTGACCAGGGCCACGCTGGCGTCGGCCGGCCCCGCGGGCTTTGGCGGTGCGAAGGGTGCGGGCAAGTCGTTGCTGTCGAGCACATCGAGGGCGGGCAGGGCGCACGGATAGCGCTCACCGCCGAGGTCGATTTCCAGCTGGCAGGCGTTCTTGTCGATCAGGAACGAGAACAGCCGGATCAGCGGATATACCGTCGGCCGGCCACCGACAATCCCGGTCAGCCCCGGCGCCATGCCAGTGGCCGCTTGGGCAATTTCCCGGGAGAACAGGATCAGCGCCTGTTTACTGGCATGGCGCACTGCGATCTTGATCACCACTTCGCGGCTGTCCTGGCGCTGGCCGTGGGGGCCGTAGGTGGCTTCGCTGCCCAGCAACTCGATGTTCACCTCGCTGTACGGCGCCCAGCCGCGTTGACTGAACATTTGCGAGGTCTTGTTGATGATGGCTTCGCTGACCCGGCGTGCCTTGTCGACGGCATCGATACCGGCGATCAGGCAACTGGCCGTGCAGCGAAAACCGTCCGGGCAGGTGGCGCTGACCTTGTATTGGGCGGTAGGTGGCAAGCCTTTGGCACCGTGTACCTGCACCGCGTTCTTGCCCTGTTGCACCAGCCTGACCTGAGTGAAGTCGCACACCACATCGGGCAACAGATAGGCCCGAGGATCGCCAATTTCATAGAGCATCTGCTCACCCACCGTCAGCGGCGTGACCAGGCCGCCTGTGCCTGCGGGCTTGCTGACGATGAACTGACTGTCGGCGCTGACTTCGACGATGGGGAAGCCGATGTGTTCGTAGTCCGGAACATCGCGCCAATCAGTGAAGTTGCCACCGGTACATTGGGCGCCGCATTCGATGATATGACCGGCCAGGGCCGCCTGGGCCAATTTGTCGTAGTCGTGCCACGACCAGTTGAACTCATGCACCAGGGCGGCGCTGACCACGGCGCTGTCGACCACGCGGCCGGTGATCACAATGTCCGCACCCAGGCGCAGGGCTTCGACGATGCCTGGCGCGCCGAGGTAGGCGTTGGTCGAGACGCACAGGGGCGGCAGTGGTGCGCCGCTGAACATTTCCTTGATACCCAGGTTGCCCAGCCGTTTGAACTGCGGTTGCAGGTCATCGCCCAGCAGCACGGCGATTTTCAGCACCACGCCAGCCTTGTCGCAAGCTGCCTGCAAGGCCGCTGCGCAAGCCAGGGGATTGACGCCGCCGGCGTTGCTGATGACGCGGATTTTTTGTTCTACGAGCTGCGCCAGCAAGGGCGCGAGGACTTCTATGAAGTCGCCTGCATAGCCAGCCTGGGGATCTTTCATGCGTGCGCCGGCCATGATCGACATGGTGATTTCGGCCAGGTAGTCGAACACCAGATAATCCAGATGCCCGTGCTCGACCAGTTGCGCGGCGGCGGTCGAGGTGTCACCCCAGAAGGCGCTGGCGCAACCGATGCGAATAGTTTTTGGCGCAGTCCTTTCCATAGCTACCTCCCACCGAAGTGCATTGACATTACCAAGCAAGCGCTTGGTTTGTAAATGGCTGGATTTTCTTCTGCCAAGCGCTTGCTTGGTTGCACCGGTCAGCTTAAATTGCCGGCGCAACCCCAGAGTTTCCGGGGATCCGGCGTCATTGGTTGATCGACTGTAGGAGATAATGGGTGGACGAGCAAAAAGCCCTGAAGGTCATGCGTGAATTGGTGGACAACGGCCAACTGACCGACCCGGACAGCGCCCGCGGCAAGCTGTTGCAAGTGGCCGCCCACCTGTTTCGCAACAAGGGCTATGAGCGCACCACCGTACGCGATCTGGCCGGCGCCGTGGGCATTCAGTCCGGGAGTATTTTTCATCACTTCAAGAGCAAGGACGAGATCCTGCGCGCGGTGATGGAAGAGACCATTCGCTACAACACCGCGTTGATGCGTGCCGCCATCGCCGAGGCCGGCAATGTGCGCGAGCGCGTGTTGGCGCTGATCCGCTGTGAATTGCAGTCGATCATGGGGGGCAGCGGCGAAGCCATGGCGGTACTGGTCTACGAGTGGCGTTCGCTGTCCGAAGAGGGCCAGGCCAAGGTGCTGGCACTACGAGACATCTATGAAGACATCTGGCTTGAGGTGCTGGGTGAGGCCAAGACCGCCGGTTTCATTCATGGCGATGTGTTTGTCACTCGCCGATTCCTCACCGGTGCGTTGTCCTGGACCATCACCTGGTTTCGCCCTGACGGCAGTATGAGCGTCGATCAATTGGCCCAAGAGGCTTTGATTCTGGTGATGAAGGATCAGCAATAGGCTTGTATTGGCCGGCAGGAAACTGGCTAACTGGGCAAAACCGCCTGGCTTGAATGCATTGATGCTGTTTTATTGAGGAGTGGGTTGTTGATGGGTTCGCCATTTCGGCCGGCCGCACGGCTTTTGCTGGCGACGCTAGGGGTGTTCTCACTGGTGCCGACGCATGCTGCGCAATTGGTGCGCATTGGCGCTGCGCACTTTCCGCCCTACACCGTGCGCCCGGAGTCCGGCGTCGACACCGGCTTGTTGCCGCAACTGGTCGAGGCACTCAATACAGTACAAAGCGATTATCGCTTCGTCCTGGTCCCCACCTCTATTCCCCGGCGCTTCGGTGACCTCAGGCAGGGCCGGGTCGACATGGCGATCTTCGAGAATCCTGCCTGGGGTTGGGAAAATATTCCCCATGTCGCCGTTGATATGGGGCTCGAAGATGCGGAAATCTTCGTCGCGCAACGTCTGCCCGAGCGCCAGCAAAGCTACTTTACCGACCTCACCGGCAAGCGCCTGGCACTGTTCAGTGGCTACCATTACGAGTTCGCCAACTTCAATGCCGACCCCCAGCTCCTCGCGAAGAATTACAATGGCACGCTGACCTATTCCCACGACAGCAATCTGCTGATGGTGTTGCGTGGCCGCGCCGACATTGCCCTGGTCACACGCTCCTATCTGAGCGACTACTTGTTGCGTAACGAAAAAGTTGCCGACGAGTTACTGGTGTCCCAGCGTGTCGATCAGATCTATCACCACTACGCCATTTTGCGTCCGTCCGGGCCCATCAGCGGCGAGGCCTTTGCCAAGGTGTTGCAAGACTTGCGCGAGAACGGCCAGATACTGAGGATTTTCCAACCGTACAAGATTGCGCTGGTGCCGGTCCCCCCGATCGAACCTGCGGCTCAGCTCGCGAAGTGACAGCCTTTTCCTGAAACTCTCCTTGTGGCTCACGTCCCATCTGATGGCGGGCTTGCGGTGAACTGTCTTTGTACATCCCCATACACTTGCAGCGTTGACGGTGGAGCGTCGGCGGCTCAGCCTGCTCCATCCAGGTAAGGAGCCACCTATGGCATTCGTGATAATAGATGGACAGCCGCTGCATTACATCGATCAAGGTACTGGCCCGGCAGTGCTGCTTGGCGGCAGCTACTTGTGGGACCTGACGATGTGGGCACCGCAGATTGCGGCGCTGTCACAGCAGTATCGGGTAATCGCTTTGGATTTGTGGGGCCATGGTGAGTCCGGGGCGTTGCCCGCCGGTACGACGTCGCTTGAAGATATTGCACGGCAAGCATTGGCCTTGCTCGATCATCTGGATATCGAGCGCGTCACACTGGTCGGACTGTCGGTCGGCGGGATGTGGGGCGCGCGCCTGGCCTTGTCCGCTCCAATGCGGATCAACGGGCTGGTGATGATGGATACCTATGTGGGCATTGAGCCCGAGCCCACTCGCCTGTATTACTTCTCGCTGTTGAAGCAGATCGAAGAGGCAGGAGTCATCACCCCGCAACTGCTGGATATTATAGTGCCAATCTTCTTCCGACCCGGGATCGATCCACAGTCGCCGCTGTATCAGGGTTTCCGAGCGTCGCTGGCGGCACTGCCGGCCAATCGCTTGCGTGAAAGTATCGTGCCGATGGGGCGCATTACTTTTGGCCGGGCGGATCTGTTACTACGGCTGAGCGAGTTGAACCCGCAAACAACCCTGCTGTTGTGCGGCGATCAGGACACACCGCGGCCACCCCATGAAACCCGGGAAATGGCCGAGTTGATCGGTTGCCCTTATCAGTTGGTACCGGGGGCAGGGCACATTTCCAATCTGGAAAACCCCGAGTACGTGACCGCGGCGCTATTGAAGTTTCTGGCTCGAAAAAACTAGTCGCTGTCTCCAACCCTATCGTCGCAACGCTGCTCGGAGCGGTCGGCTCCAGGTGCTGTTGCGACGATGGGCGTGTGGGATCACTTCGGCCCGAGAATCTCCACCAGCTTATCCGGTGATGGTGCCCCCTGCTGCTGTTGCAATTCACCCTTGGCGTCCATGTAGAAAATCGCCGGAGTGGCCGACAGCTCCAGTTCTTCCATCAGTTGCATGTTGGCTGTGAGTTTCTCCTGAATTTGCGGTGGCACTTCTTTCAAGGCCTTGAGCGAGCTGCTCTTGCCGGCTTTTTCGTGTTCTTCCAGGGCCTTTTGCGGGTCCTTGGCGGCAAGCAGCGCGGCGGACTTGCCGGGGCTGTCCTCACGGATGATGCCGACCATGATGTGCCGCAGTTGCACCTTGCCGGCCTTGACCCAGGGCCGCGCCTGCTCCCAGAACATGTTGCAGTAAGGGCAGTTCGGATCGCTGAACAGGTACACCACGCGCGGCGCATCCTTGTTACCGTCGCCGATCCAGTTGCTCGCTTCCATCTTGGCCCAGACTTCCTTGGACATTGGCGCGTACACCAGCTTTTGCAGGGGGGCGCTGCTCAGGTCGTTCCCTTCGGCATCGTAAAGATTACCCAGCAGTACATGCTTGCCATCCGGCGTCAGGTACAGCGCCATGCCGCGGTTCTGGTATTGCGCGGCATAACCGCGCAACCCGTCCGGTGCGTCGAACTGGCCGACGATTTTCGCGCCTTTGGCTTCGATCTTCTTGATCGCGTCGGGCAACTCTTCGGCCTGCAGCGATGGCAGGTGCAGCAGGGCTGCACCGAGGCTCAGGGTCAGCAGGTGGCGGAGGCGGGACATGGCAGTTTCCTTGAGGTATTGGCCGGTGTGGCAGAATTTGGGGTGTCGAAATTTTCCAGGGCGCGGGCCAGGCTGGCATCCGACAATTCGCCCAGGTGGCTGGCCAGCAGGCGGCCCTCGGGACTGTAGAACAGCGTGGTCGGCAATGCCATGGAGCCAACGGCCTGGCCCAGGCGACCGCCGCCGTCGAACAGCACGTTGGACAGGCTCAGGCCCTGGGTTTCCAGGAACGTTGCGACGCTTTGCATGCTTTCAGCCTGATTGACGAACAGGAATGTCAGGTCCGGCCGCTGTTGCTGGGCGTTTTCCAGCACGGGCATTTCCCGGCGACACGGCGGGCACCAGGTGGCCCATAGATTGATCACCAACGGGCCGCCCTGATAGTCGGCCAGTTGCACGGTTTGTCCGGCAGCATTTTTCAGGGTGACTTGCGGTAGACGGGTGCCTTGCTCGTAAATGCTCAGTGAGAAAGTGGCCAGCAACCAGAACGCCAGTCCGCTGGCCACGCCAAAACCCAGCGGGCGGCGCAGGCCCGGGCGTCGCCAGCCGCGATACAAGGTGGCGAGCAGCACGGCGATGACTCCGGGCCAGGCGAGGAAACCGCCATCGCGCAGATCGATGATTTGCCACGGGTCGCTACGATAGTGTGCCCAGTAAACGGCCACGAAACCGATGCGAGCGGCCAGCATGCCCAGCAGAAAAAGGCTGAACAGCGCCGACTCGGGATTTTCGCCGCCGCGCTTGGCCACTCGCCAACCGACAAAAGTTGCCAGCACCAGCGCACTGATCAACAACAGGTGATTAAGCGCGATGGCAAAGGTGCCGAGGGTAAAGGTCAGCATTAACGGGCGTCTCGGGTAGTGGTCCAGCGTTGCAGGAAAGTAGCGGCATCGACCTCACCGGTGATGCGCTGACTGCGGCGCTCCTCGCCATCGGCGCCGATCCACAGCAGGCTCGGCGGCCCCGGCACCTTGTAACGGCCGAGCAGCTCACGGCTGGCGGCATTGTCGG
The DNA here is from genome assembly GCF_019218965.1 of Pseudomonas sp. PDM31. Lineage (NCBI taxonomy): Bacteria > Pseudomonadati > Pseudomonadota > Gammaproteobacteria > Pseudomonadales > Pseudomonadaceae > Pseudomonas > Pseudomonas sp. PDM31. Next base: position 248,166 of record NZ_JAHUWS010000010.1, read on the forward strand.
CGGTGACATCGAGTCGCAGCAAGCGCACATCGCTCAAGGCGTCGAGCACCTCGGCTTTGCCGAATACCCGTTTTTCCATGACTTTGCACGACACACACCAGTCGGCATAGTAGTCCAGCAGCACCCATTGGCCCTGTGCCCGTGCCGCGTCGAGCTCCCGTTGCAGCGCTGCCGGGTCCTTGATCGTAGTGAAGGCGTCGTGGCCGACGGGGCGGGCGACACTGCTCTCGTTCGAGGCACTGTAGACCTGCAATGGCTTGAGCAGATCGTCGCTGCCGCCAGCGGCACCGATCATCAGCAAGCTGCCCCACAACCCCAGCAACAAAGAACCGGCACCGAACACGTGGGCGGTTCGACTGAAACCCGAGGCCTGACGCCAGCTGCTGTACGCGGCGATCACCAGCAAGGCGCCGCACAACCCGATCCACAGGGATTCATCCAGCACCGGGCGCAGCATCAGCAATGCGGTGGCCAGGAACAGGAAGCCGAATACGCCTTTGAGCAGGTTCATCCACGCGCCGGGTTTGGGCAGGAAGCGATTGCCTACGGTTACCAGCAACAACAGTGGCACACCGATGCCGACGCCCATGGCGAACAGAATCAGCCCGCCGTGCAGCGCATTGCCGCTTTGCGCGATATAGAGCAACGCGCCGGCCAGAGGGGCGGTCATGCACGGGCCCACCAGCAAACCGGAAACGGCTCCCAGCACACCCGCACCGACCAGACTGCCACCGCGCTGATTGCGCGAGACATTCTCCAGGCGATCACGAACGGCCACTGGCAATTGCAGTTCGAAGAAGCCGAACATCGGCAACGCCAGTAACACGAACACCGCGGCAAAAGTGCCCAGCAACCAAGGATTTTGCAGCAGCGCCTGAAGGTTGGCACCGAGCATCGCCGCCAGCACACCCATCGCCGCGTACACCAGTGCCATGCTCACGACATAGCTGGCCGCCAGCGCAAAACCACGTTTGGGCGTGGCGCCGCTGCCAACGATCAAACCGGCCAGAATCGGCAACATCGGCAACGTGCAAGGCGTGAAGGCCAGCAACAGGCCCAGACCGAAAAATACCAGCAGACTCCAGCCCAGCGCCCGTTGCTGCAGGCCACTGGCCAAGGCCTGGTCCGGCGCTTCGTCTAGCGCGGAGGTGGCGGCTATTCCACCCAGATCCACGACCTGGGTTTGCGGCGGATAACACAGACCGGCATCGGCACAGCCCTGGAAACCCACCTTGATTTGCCCGGTGGCGCCCGCCGGAATTTTCAGCTCCAGGCCCTGGCGATAGACCTGCTGTTCACCGAAGAACTCATCGCTGTGGGATTCGCCCTCGGGCAATGCCGGCTTGTGCTGCGCGGGTAAACCATCAAATTTCAGGCGCTGCTGGTACAGGTAGTAACCATCGGCGATCTGCCAATAGAGTTGTGTTTCGCCGGAGTCCAGGCGTTCGGAGGTGAAAATGAAGGCTTTTCCGACGGGAAGAAAGTCAGGTTTGGTTTCGAACGGGTTTGTCCCCGCATGGGCCAGACCCGAGATCAGGAGAACAAAAAATAAAAAGAATCGACGCATGGTTGAGGCTTGTCCGTGTGCATGTGAGGTGCACGATGGAGGGTGGCGATTAACCGGTGATTAACCGCCACGCAAGTCTGCCATGGTCTGTGATGAAGCTCAGTCGCGCAGCAGGCCGGGCCATGTCTCGTCGTTGACCGGGTAACAGCCCATGACTCTGTTTTCCGGCATGTTGTAGACGAGGTATTCGTCATTGGTCAGGAAAATGTAGAAGTGACTACTGGCAAGTGTCCGATCATTTTGTGCTGCGGTAATCATTCGATGCTTGTAAGGCTCCAGGCCTCGCCAAGTCATTTCGTTGATGGTTTCAACCGTCAAGTTTCCCCTTTGAAGACTCAGGGAATATCCATTGTCCATAAGGAATCGTATTGGATTAGGTTCTCCTATCCATTCAACGGTGATATCCCACCATGTGCCTGCGATAATGTGATCGAAATACGGAAGAATTGGGTGCCAGTGAGTATCGGCAAGCTTGCGGTCGCTCCATACTTTATCAGTTTCTTGATCGTACTCGCAGACCCGGGGTGTGGTGCCTTGATAATAAAAGAGCCAAAGAATGTCGCGGGATTTGGTTATGTATGGAGTAAGTAGTATGTCAAGTTTAGTGGTAAAGCCAAAGCGCAGGTTTTTTGCATTTACGTGAAAATCATGCCAGGTACTATGGTTGATGGCTTTAGGGAAGCCCATGGCTGCCCATCCCTGTGCAATATCAAATCGAGTGTACGTATTGGTATCTTTGAAGAAGAAATAAATTTTGTCCTTTCCTGAGCGCCAGTCAAAGGCAACAAACTTTTCAAGTTTTGACATGGTCTGATTCCTTTCAGGTGTGGCGAATAATCGAAATGGCTGAGTGAAGGGTTGCCCGTATTCAGTTTGATCTCAGGCCAGGCCAGTTACCTTCATTTACATCGAATGGGCCAGTCAAAGCATCGATGCTCTGGTGCCTGAAATATTGGCCGTTGGTGAGGAAAATGTAGAAAGTGCTGTGGAAAGCAGGGGTGTCGTCCAGCACCGCAGTCATCAGGCTATCCTTGTATTTTTCTAGCTTCTCCCAGCCGGCTTTTTGAAGTGATAGCTTTGTGAGACGATTAAAGAGCACGTTGAAGTCAAGCACAAAATTATCTCTCAATAGCACCCGAAATTGGTTTGGTTCAGATATCCATCTGACTCCAACAATTCGATCGAAGTGAGGATGCAGTGCTGCCCATTTGGTTTGGGAAACTGGTTTACTGGATACAACGCTGTCACTATCCTGAGAATACTCGCATACCATCGGAGTGTTATCCTGGTAATAGAATAGCCAAAGTGTATCTTTTGCATGGCCGTTGCCTGCACCCGTGAATCCAAAACGCAGGTTTTTTACGTGTGGCGCGAATTCCCCCCAGTTGCCGTAGACGCTTTTGGGGTACTCGGGAAGAATCCCATTCGCAGCTATATCAAAGCGAGAGTAAGTTTCGGTGTCTTTGAAGAAGAAGTAAATCTTGTCTTTTCCGTCTCGCCAGTCGACGGCGACGGTGTTCTTCAGTTTTGGCATGGTTTAGTCCGTTTGATTGGGTTATGGGCGGGGTTAATAGTTCAGTAAAGTCAATCAACTCCAGGTTCGTCGTGTTGAGGGTTGTTTGTTTTTGTTTGATAACTGATTGACCCACTTCGTACTTTCCTTTGGTCGACCACTCGTAAAGGGGCAGCCTTCAAATTTGTGGCAGGCCTGGCCAATTCGTGTCATCGACTTTCATTGGGCCGGCCTCCAGGGCGTTGTTCCAAAGGTCGTATCGTAGATATTCATTCTGGGTCAGAAATACGTAGAAATGGCTGTTGGCTAAACTGCGGTCGTTCTGCACGGCGGTAATGATCCGGTGTTTATAGGGTGCCAGTCCGGGCCAGGTCTTTTCACTGATGGCATGATGGATCAATTGTTTTCTAAGTAAATCCAGTTCTATGGCATTTCCGTCGTTCAGGATGAATCTGAATGAGCGCCGATTGAGCGCGCTCTCCCGCCATGTGCCGGCTACGATGCGATCAAAGTAAGGAAGTAACAAGTGCCAGGATGAGTCGGCGACACGATCTGTTCTATTGACCTGACGGGCATCCTGATCGTACTTGCACACCATGGGTACGCCATTGTCAAAGTAGAACAGCCACAATATGTCCGAATCCATTCCAAAATTCCGGGTGGGTTCGAAACCCGTTGTGGTGAACCCGAAGCGCAGGTTTTTCGCATGGGGATGGAAGTCGTGCCAGTCCGCGGCGGTCACTTCCCGAGGGAATCCGTCGGCGACTTTGTCTTCGGCGATATCGAACTCGGAATATGTATTGCTGTCCTTGAAAAAGAAATAGATTTTGTCTTTTCCTGCACGCCAGTCGACGGCGACAAAGTTTTTAAGAATTAGCATGGGTTGAATCCTTTCTTTGATTGGTTGTTGTTGGTGATTGAGTGGGCTGATTGTCAGATGTGCTGAGATGAATAAAGATTAACGCTGAAAGGAACGGTTTTAATAATGTCTTTGTTGGATATTTTATTTCCAATGGCATCAGGCATATTGCGAATGGATGAGACGGTTAAAATGCTTCGTGGTAGTTTCATTGGTAATGCATCATTTGTCGGTATTGATTACGCCTTTTCGCCGGCCATAGCCCTTGCCATAATTGAGGCTTAATCTTCACCTGTTTCACTGATGTTTTCGCTCAGGGAGCTCCCATGCACGTACTGGTTTGCGAAGACGATGAGCTGATTGCCAGTGGAATCGTCGCCGGGCTGAGCGCCCAGGGCCTGACGGTAGAGCATGTGGCCACTGCCTCTGCTGCCCGGGCCATGTTGAAGGTGGCGCAGTTCGACGTCATGGTCCTCGATCTCGGCTTGCCGGACGAAGATGGTCTCAAGTTGCTGCAGCAGCTGCGTCACAACGGCCTGGAGTTGCCCGTACTGATACTGACGGCCCGTGACTCGGTCACTGATCGTGTCGATGGCCTGCAGGCTGGCGCCGACGATTATCTGCTCAAGCCGTTTGATCTTCGCGAGCTCGCCGCGCGTCTGCACACGCTGTTGCGGCGGGTGGCGGGGCGCAGTGTCAACCTTATCGAGCACGGTGCCTTGACGTACGACCCCAGTAGTCGTGAAACCAGGCTCGGCGGCAAAGCGGTGGACCTGTCGCGCCGCGAGCAGTCGCTGCTGCAGGCACTACTGCATAACCGAGGGCGGGTGCTATCCACCGAGCAACTAAAGGACAGCGTCTACGGCTTCAACGACGAGCTGGAAAGCAACGCCCTCAACGTCCATATCCATCACCTGCGGCGTAAACTCGGCAATGGCATTGTCGAGACGGTGCGCGGCCTGGGCTATCGCCTGGGGCCGGCCAATGGCGGAGAAGAATCGAAGTGATGAGCCTGCGTTTGCGCCTGAGCCTGACGCTCGGCGCCGCCTTTGCGTTAATCTGGGCCCTGGCTGCGGCCTGGATGCTCAGCGATCTGCGTAATCAGATGATGTTTTCCCTCGACCAGCGGCTGGTGGCTTCGGCGCGCATGGTCGCCGGCTTGATGGAGCAGTTGCCGCCCGTGTCGAGCAAGGGCGAAGGCACCCATTTCAGTGCCGAACAATTGAACATTCCCGGTGGCATGGCCTGTCAGGTCAGTTCCTTGCGCGGTGAAATCCTCGCGCGCAGCCATATGGATCCGCAACAAGCCCTGGAAGCCGAGAAAATGGGCTTTCACGATCAGATGATCGACGGTGCGCCATGGCGCAGTTTCACCCTGGCCCGTGGCGATCTGCGCATCACCACTGCCGACCGGCAGATCGAACGTGAGGCGTTGAACATGTCGATCCTGCTCGCTGCATCGGTGCCGGTCGGCGTGGCGCTGCTCGGTTGCTTGTGCCTGCTCTGGCTCGGAATTGGCCAGGGGCTGGCACCGCTCAACCGCATGCGCGATGCCTTGATGCGCCGTAGCGCCGACTCCCTGGAGCCGTTGCAGATCCAGCCGCTGCCCAGCGAATTGCAATCCTTGCTCGAAACCCAGAATCAGTTGCTCCAGCGGATCGGCAAGGCCATCGAACGCGAGCGTCGCCTGACCGGCGACGCGGCCCACGAACTACGCAGCCCGTTGACAGCCATCAAGACCCACTTGCAAGTGGCGCGGATGACTGACGGCGCGGCGCGGGATCAGTCCCTGGCCCGGGCTGAAGAGGGCGCGGACCGCATGCACCGGACCCTCGAGCAATTGCTGTTGTTGGCGCGAGTCGAAGGCAGCCTGTCGTTCGATGACGGTGTGCAGTGCAACGCCGAGCAGGTGGCAAAACTGGCGATCCAGGATGCGGCAAGTGGTGACCGCCAGCGCATCAGGTTCCAGTCGCCGAACAAGGTTTCGGGTGCACCGGTGCAAATGCCCGCGGTGTTGTCGATTGCCGCGTTGCGCAACTTGCTCGATAACGCGCTGCGTCATACACCAGCCGACAAGTCTGTCGAGTTGAGCGTGGAAACTGCCGGCAATCGTGTGCAGTTCGTGGTACGCGACCACGGCCCGGGTATCGCTGAGGAAGATCTGCAAAACCTGACCCAGCGCTTCTGGCGCAACGGCCAGAGCACCGGCTGCGGCCTGGGGCTGGCGATTGTGCAGGCCATCGTCCAGCGTTGCGGTTGCACCCTGCGTTTCGATAGTCGCCCGGATGGGTTGCGCGTCGAGCTGACGATGCCGCTGCAGCCCATCTGACAACCACATTTCCCTGCAGGAACTACCGCAGGCTCGGGCTGTGTTCGGATGATCTTTTGATCTTATGTTGCGGGCTTATCGCTAAGCCCCTTGATCAGTGAGTCCACATTTCCTTCCAGCTCCACCACCGGATCTTCGGCGTCGATACTCAACACCATCAACTGACTGCCAGACTCGGCAATCACCGCTTTCACCGCATCCGACGGCTGCCGATGATGCAGCACCACGGCCACCTCATTGTCCTTGAGCGTCGCGCCCAGTTGCTTCAATGCTTCGGGCGTCCATTCGGCATCCGGCCGCGCGTCCAGACCGGCCAGTTCCAGGTTGAGCCCGCCGATCAAGTAGCCGAAGTGATCGCTCAGGCTCATCACGCTGAGGTTGTCTGCCGCAGCCAGCCGCGCCTCGCTGTCGGCGCTGAGCTTGAGCAAGCGCTGCTTGAGCGCTGCCAGGTTGGCATCGATTTTCGGTTTGGCTGCGGGGCTCAGGCGTACCAGATCCGCTGCCATCACATCGGCCATACGCCCCATGTTATTGCTGGAAAGCCATGGCTGGCTGTTCAGGCCATCAACCTGGTTGCCGGGCTGCACGGCAATGCCGGGCAGGGCGCCGTCGACCGGGCGAGCCGCGTCGATTTCGACGATACGGATATTGCTACGGCGCGAGATCGGGTACAGCGGATCATCCGGCCACAGCGAGCGCACGCCGATCACGGCATCGGCGTCGCTCGCCAGTTTCGCCAGCGCCGCCGCGCCACGCCCGGTGAAGTAGGCGGTCTGGCGGCTGCCGGGCAGGTTGGCCGGGGCCGCGCGTTCGAGGCTGACATCGGTGCCCTTGAGCAGCACTTCACCCAATCCATAGGTAATCGGCAACGAGGCCAGCACGCGCAGCGGTTTGCCGCTGTCGGCGGCGCCTGTCGTTGTCGCCAGCCCGCACAGGGCAAGGGCCAGGGTCAGTTTACGAAGAGAAAATGACATTTATCCAAGGTTCCCTTTCAGGCTGGGGACGACACCGCGCGCAATGGCGGCCAGGGCGAAGGCAATACCGGCCACCAGAATGATCGCGGCGCCGGACGGAATCGGCAGGTCGAAGATGATCGGTGCGAGAATTCCGCACAGGGTGCTGACCGTGGCGATCAGTACCGAGCACCAGAAAAAGCCTTTGAGCGACTGGCTGAGCAAGCGTGCCGCCGCGGCCGGAATTACCAGCAGGGCGCCGACCAGAATCGCGCCGATGACTTTCACTGCTGCGACGGTGATCAGAGTCACCAGGATCACGAACAGATAGTCCAGGGACTTCACCGCCACGCCGCGTACCGCCGCCAGTTGCGGATTGAAGCTGGCGAGCATGATGCGGTTGTACAGCGGCAAGGCCAGGGCCATGACCAGCGAGCCGACGATGGCCAGTACCAGCAGATCATTGCCGTTGACCGTCAGCACCGAGCCGAACAGCACGTTTTCCAGAATGTGCACGTTGATCTTGCCCGCCAGAATCAGCAGCAGGCTCGCGCCGAGCGCCAGGGACACTGAAAGAAACACGCCGATCAAGGTATCCGGCGCCAGCCCGGTGCGGTTGCGCAGGTAATTGAGCAGGATGCCGAACAGCAGGCAGTAGCCGAACAGACTGCCGTAAGTACCCGTGTAAGGCTCGCCGAGCAGAATGCCGATGGCCACGCCGGTCAGTGCGGCGTGACCGACCGCTTCGGAGAAAAACGCGAACCGCTTGACCACCACCAGGGTGCCGAGGCCGCCCAGAACAGGGCCGATCAACAGTCCGGCGAGCAGGGCGTTGACCACAAATCCATAGGCCAGCGCCTCGGGCAGATAACCCGACGACGCCCAGCCCTGGACCATCAGACGAAAAGCTTCGTAACTCATCAGGCAAGGCTCCGTGGATGGGTCGAGAACAGCGTCAACAGCCGCTCCGGGGTCAGCGCCTGTTGCGGTGTGGCGTCGAACAGCACCCGGCGATTGAGCCCGGTGACGTGATCGGCCAGGCGTCCTACCGCCTCCAGATCGTGTTCGATCCACAGCACGGTGATGCCCGCCGTTCGCCAGTGCGCAAGCAATCGTTCGAACACCTGGATGCCCGCCTCATCAAGGGCCGACATCGGCTCGTCGAGCACCAGCAATTGCGGCGACGGGATTAGCCCCTGGGCCAGCAACACCCGCTGGCGTTCACCGCCGGACAGCGCGCCCATGCGCCGCTTGCGCTTGTCCTGCATGCCGACCCGCTCCAGGGCCTCGCCGATGGCGGCCGCGTAGTGCTTGCTCAAACCAAGGAACGCCGGGCGCCGCTGGCACATCGCGGCCATAAAATCGTCGACGGTCATCGGCAGGCCCCGGTCGAACTCCAGGGCCTGGGGTACGTAGCCGATGGTGCCAGGCTCGCCGGGCCACTGCAGGCTCAAACGGCCCTGATGCGGCATCTGCCCGAGCAAGGTCTTGATCAGCGAGCTCTTGCCACCGCCGTTGGGGCCGACCAGCGCATGCACACTGCCTGGCCGGACCTGGAAGGTCACCTTGTCGAGGATCGTCGTGCGCCCGAGGGTCAGACTGACGTCGGCAAAGTCCAGGGTCGGACCCGAAACCTGTAGGCGCGGGCTTGCTCGCGAAAGCGGAGTGTCATTCAACGATGTTGCCGACCGACCCACCGCATTCGCGAGCAAGCCCGCTCCTACAGGGGGTTCGGCGTTGGTCAGGATGGTCTCTTTCGACGTCATGCCCCAGACTCCTGAATCGCCCGCACCACAGTGTTGAGGTTGCCGGTCATCTCTTTTTCGTACTTGTCAGCGGTGTATTCGCCGTAAGAAATGTGCGACAGCGGATACAGCTTCACACCGGATTCGCGCTGAATGGTATCGACGTAGGAGGACGGGAAATCCATCTCCGAGAAAATCACCTTCACGTCCAGCTCACGCAGCTGATCGATGGTCTTTTTCAACTGGCTCGGGCTCGGCTCGATACCGTGGGCCGGCTCCACCACGGCGGTCACTTCCAGGCCGAACTCGCGCAGAAGGTAGTCGTAGGCCGCATGCACCGTGGCCACCCGCAGTTCGGCGTTCGGTGCCTGGGTCAGTTTGGCCAGGGCGTCGGCGCGCATCTTGCGCAGGCGCTTGCCGTAGGCGCGGGCGTTCTCGGTGTAGGTCTTGGCGTTGGCTGGATCGAGCTTGCCCAGTTCCCGGGCGATGTTGTTGACCTGGGCAATGGAAGCGCTGATCGACAGGAAGGTATGGGGATTGACCACCTTGCCTGCCCCACGGGCGGCAACGCCAGTGGCGGCCAGCAGGGGCACGTTTTCGTTGGCTTCGATCACCGGGACCTTCGGGGTATCGCTGGCGGCGATCATGCGGTCGGCGAAGTCGTCATGGCCGACGCCGTTGAGCACGACTACATCGAGCCCGCTGATGCGCTTGATGTCTTCGGCGCGGGGTTCGTAGGCGTGCGGGTTGAAACCGGCCGGAATCAGCGGCACCACCTCGGCCTTGTCGCCGACGATGTTGGCCACGTAGCTGTAATAAGGGTGCAGGGTGATGCCGATGCGCAGGCGCTTGGCTTCGTCGGCGCTGGCCTGGGGGGCCAGTACAAAGGCAAACATGCCGGCCAGCAACAGGCGCAGGAAAGAGCGTTGAGATGAATTGGGCATTGGGAAGCGGTCTTCTCTCGGATAAAGGCGGGGGGTCAGTGCCGGTGCTGGCGGGTCACGCCGGCATCGAACTGCGCGACAATCTGCTTCCAGCCGGCGCTTTGCAGAGCGGCGTCGCTGAGGTCTTGCGGTGCAGTGGCCTGGCTGTCGCGGTTGAGCCAGATGTCCGGTGCGACATCGGCTGCAGTCAGGCGCATCAGAAACGAACCGGCGACATCCTGCACTTGGCTACGGCCGAAGTAGGCCCTGGCCTCAATCAACTGCCAGGCATGACCGCCCCGGCTGACGGAGCTGGCATCCTGAGCGAACGGGGCAAAACCTTCCCCGGCGAGGACCTCTGGAGTCGGCAGTGATTGCTGTTCCTGGCGCAGCAGGTGGATTTCGTCGAGCGTCACACGCAGATCGGCGTAGATGCCTTGCTCGGAAGCACTGAGGTCGCGACGGGCATCCAGTTGGTGGCTGCTGACGCTGCTCACCTCATGGATCTCACTGCGCCAGAGCACCACGGAACCTGCGACCGCGAGGATCAGCAGGCACAGCAGCAGGACGTAGAGGGTTTCATGGCCGGCTCCGGCCGGTCGGATCACCTGGGTGGTTGGAGTACTCATGGTGCCTCGATGTCCGCTTGGTCAATCTCGACGACGTGACCGGGACCTGCGTCGAACAACACATAGAACTCGGCGCCGGGTTTTTTGAAGGTCAAGGTCGAGTCGGCGCCGAGCTTGCCCGGCACGAGGATGGTTTCGTCGTAGCCGATCACATCGAGGGTCACCCCTGGCGCGCCGCTGCCGTCGGAGAAGCCGCCGGTGCATTTGATCTGTTCGGCGTCGATAGCTTTGCATTCGCACATCGGGTTGTGGGCCAGGGCCGTGGCGCTGAAGCCGGCGCTGAGCACCAGCAAGATGGCGTGCAGAGGGCGAAAGGTCTTGCTCATGGTTTGCTTCCTTGTTTGTTCAGCCAGGCGATGGTGGCCGGGGATGCCTGGCTCAAGGGAATGGAGGCCTGATGCATGGCGCCGTCCCAGCCTTCCATAGTGATCCACAGCTCGGCATCGGCCGTGGTCTTTTCCGGGACGGGCAACGAGGCGCCCATGCGATAGGGCGTGCCGAAGAAAATCACCCCGGCGGCGCGCAGGCTGCGGGGTTTGCCGATGCGCAGGTAAGTGGCCTTGACCTGTGCGATACAGCTATCACAAAGCGCTGCGTTGAAGCCCTTCATGTAACCGGCCGGGCCATCGAGCGTGGGAGCCGCGTTACGCAACTCCGCCAGGCGCAGGCTCCAGGGGCCGACCTGAATGTCGCCGACCTCCCGTTCGCCCAGGCCACTGTCACCGCGCATCAACGCCTCGTCGGCGAAGTACTTGGGCATGAAACCCAGGGGGATCAGCAACAACAGAATGTTCAGGTGAAACCGCCATTTGCGCCAGAACACACTGAGGCGCGAGGGCTGTGGGGCGGTGTTGACTTTGCTCACAGGTTAGCCTCCGACGTTTCGTTGCTGGTGACCGGTTGCGCCTTGGCGCCCTTGTGTTTTTTGTTGCTGCGCTTGAATGCGTTGGCGGTGGCCAGCGCTGTGCGCTTGGTCCAGATCAGCAAGCCGCTGAACACCATCATGCTCAGCAGCAGGCCGAAAAACGCCCAGATCAACTTGATCCACAGGCCACCGAAGTCCCCGGTGTGCAGCGGGCGCATGGACTCGGTGACGAATTCCAGCGCCGAACGGTCCGAGATCAATCGTGAAGCAGCGATTTCGCCGGTGTAGGGGTTGAGGGTGGCGGTCTGGAACATCAGCGGATACCAACCGCGTCCACCGACGTCCATATGGCTGTACGCATTGCCCGGCAGGCTGACGAAACTGGCCTCCAGCCCGGAGATTTTCTGCGAGGCGATTTCAATCGCACGATCAAGGTCGATGCGTGGCGGTGGCGAACCATCGGCCGATTGCGGCACGGCTTCGCGGGACATCGACGGGATGATCTTTTCGGTGGAAATGGAAATCTGGTTATCGAACAGCAACGCCTGGATCAGGAACCAGGTGCCGGTAATGGAAATGACCGCGATGAACCAGATCGACCAAATGCCGCTCAGCCGGTGAAAGTCGCCCCAGAAAATCCGTGCGCCGTGGCGAAAACGCAGGGTCGGGCTGAAAAAGCCCTTCCAGAAGCGTTTATAGACCACAAGCCCGGTGACCAGCGAAGCCAGCAGTGGCAATCCGAGAAACGACACCAGGTACCAGCCCCAACTGTATCCATTGGTGAACGGCACCAGCCACCAACCGTGCAACGCGCGGGTGAACGCGCGGAAGTTGAAGGCGGGGGCGACGCCCTGGATGACACCGCTATAGGGGTTGACGTACACCACCACCGAGCGCCCATCGGGATAGCTGACTTTGACATCGAGGGCGAAGTGCGACTCGTCGGGACGACTGATGCTCTGCACCACGGTCTGTGGCTCGGCTTTATTGATGGCCTCGATGACCTGCTGATAACTGAGCAGCGGGGCGTCGTTTGTTGGCTGGCTGGCGCGCATCGGCGGGTTGGCCAGCCAGACGATTTCCTGGCTAAGCACCGCCAGGGTGCCGGTCACACAGACGATCAGCACGAAAAACCAGATTGGCAGTGCCAGCCAGCTATGAACCAGAAACCAGATTTTTGAACGGGACTTCGTTGACATGATGAGCGGTCTTGCCTGGATGAGTGGGTCACTGCTGTGGGTTGCACAGCATCAAGGCCCATGAAAGGTACGGTCGTGGCTTTTGCCGACGCGACCGACTGCATCTAGATAAGACGTATGAGGACTGGAAAACCCGAACGGTAATATGAAAGAAAATGTTTCTCATTACAATAAAAAATCGCAACCGTCGGCAGCTCCTGCAGGTGAACGCTGTTTGCAGGAGCTGCCGAAGGCTGCGATCTTTTGATTTTTTCGATGCGCAGCAGCAATCAACCCTGGCTGAACATTTCCTTCGCCCGCTGCTCGATCTGCTCCTGGGTCAGGTCTTCCTTGCGCGTGGCCAAAAACCACAGATGCCCGTAGGGGTCCTTCAAAGTTCCTGAACGGTCGCCATAGAACTGATCCTTGACCTCGGACACCGACGTCGCCCCGGCATCGATGGCTTGTTTGAAGGACTTGTCTACGTCTGTCACATACAGATGCAGACCCACGGAGGGTGAGTTGTCCGGATTGCTTAGCGGCCCTTGATCACAGGGTGTGCCGAGCATGATCGGGCAATCGCCGATGCGTAGTTCAGCATGGCCGATGCCGCCGTCGGGCATGGCCAGGCGCATGACTTCGATGGCGCCGAAGGCTTTTTTGTAGAACTCGATGGCCTCGGCGGCTTTTTGAATGCCCAGATAGGGCGTGATGCTGTGGTAGCCCTCTGGAATGGGTTTGACGCTCATGATGGGTCTCCCTGTTCTCTTGTAGTGAGTGGAAGAGGTTCCTTGGCCGTTACCGGCTGGATAAATATAGGCCAGCCCCCTTAGTGCCACCGAACGCCCGACGAGCAGCAGCGTCGCAGCTGTGCAATCGAGTGAGCAGGTCGCGTCACGATTGCCCAAGCATGATAGCCACTATTGAAAGCGTTGATTTCTGTCCCTTCGGACGCGCGGGTAGCCTGTGTTCATTGCCCCGAACAAGATGCCAGGACGCCGAAAATGAAAACCCTGATCGCCAGTTTGCTGCTGCTCGCCAGTGCTGTACTTGCCGGATGTGCCGGCCATGTTTCTCCAGAGTTGCGGCCCTACACCACCGAAGAAAGCCAGGAGTTGGCGCTGGAGGCGTTGAACCGTCGTGGCTTGTCTTTCGATGAATACCACGCAAAAAAGGCCGAACTGCTCGGCGAGCCGCGCAAACGCTTCAAATTTGATAGCCGTGGCGAAATGAACGCCGAGCGATCTGTACAGCTACACGGTCGCCCAAGCTGAGCGAAACTGTACTGGCAGAAGTTTTGCCAAACTGTCCGTGGGTTTCGCCCGGGGTGTGCGATAGGGTCACTACCTGACTGACCCAGATGGACACCACCCATGACGCTCTCACTCGACCTGCTGCTGGGCTTCGCCCTGTTCGCCCTCGTCACTTCGATCACGCCCGGCCCGAACAACACCATGTTGCTGGCATCCGGCGTGAACTTCGGCTTCAACCGTACCATTCCACACATGCTCGGCATCAGCTGCGGCTTTTTCCTGCTCGTGGTGGCCGTCGGTTTCGGACTGGGCGCGGTGTTCCAGACTTATCCTCTGTTGTATACCGTACTGCGTTATGTCGGCGCGGCGTATTTGTTGTACCTGGCATGGAAGATCGCCCATTCCGGGCCGGTCTCGGACAGTGACACAGGTGAGGCCAAACCGATCAGCTACCTGGGTGCCGCGGCGTTTCAGTGGGTCAACCCCAAGGCCTGGATCATGGCCATCGGTGCTATCAGCACCTACACGCCGATGCAGGGCTATTTCACCAACGTGATCGTCATCGCCGCCGTTTTCGCCGTGATCAACCTGCCAAGCGTCGGACTCTGGGCCGCTTGCGGCACGCTGCTGCGCAATGTCCTCAAGGACCGCCGCTGGCTGCGCCTGTTCAACTGTGGCATGGCAGCGCTTCTGGTGGTTTCTTTGTATCCGTTGCTGCTCGAAAGCTTTAGCTGACGCATTGCTTCAACCGGTTGCCCGATGCCTGTTAAGCTCACTTTTCAGGAGCGTTCCTACGCACTTTTAAATGAAGTTGTACTTCTTTAACGGCATCCGATCAGGTATTGGTAACGTTCTGAAAATCGCACGCAGCTCACAAAGCTGCGTCTGCGGTTTGCAGTCACGAGCTTCCTGATCCCGGAACACGCTCTGCGAGTCCTTTATGAATAAACGTCCGTTGTATTTCGATTACGCCGCCACCACGCCGGTGGATGAGCGGGTCATCAAGGTTATGGTCGAGTGTCTGGGTTTTAACGGCAACTTCGGCAATCCCGCATCCAGCTCCCATGCCTTTGGCCAACAGGCTCGGCAATCGGTCGAACAGGCGCGGCGTCAGGTCGCCGAACTGGTCGGTGCGATGCCTGAGCAAATCGTCTGGACCTCCGGCGCCACCGAGTCGAATAACCTCGCACTCAAAGGTGTGGCCCAGGCTCGCACGGCTGCCGGCGGTCACATCATCACCAGCCAGATCGAGCACAAGGCGATACTCGACACCGCCCGGCAATTGCAGGAGGCCGGTGTTGCGGTGACTTATCTTGTGCCTGACGCCGAAGGTCTGATCACCCCGCAAGCGGTCAGCGAAGCCATGCGCGAGGACACCTTCCTCGTCTCGCTGATGCTGGTCAACAACGAACTGGGTACGCTCAACGACATTCCTGCAATCGGCCAGGTGGTGCGCGGCAGCGGTGCGTTATTCCATGTCGACGCAGCGCAAGGCGCGGGCAAAGTGGCAATCGACCTGGCGCAGTGGCCGGTGGACCTGATGTCGTTTTCGGCGCATAAACTCTATGGCCCAAAAGGTATCGGCGCGTTGTATGTCGGCCCGCGTGCGCAGCAGCGTCTGCAGGCGCAGATCCACGGCGGCGGTCACGAAGGTGGTTTGCGTTCCGGCACCCTGGCGACCCACCAGATCGTTGCCATGGGCGAGGCCTTCACCTTGGCGGCAGGCTGTTTTGACGCAGAGAAAGTCACGATCGTGCGCCTGCGCGAACGCTTGCTCGAACAACTGCTGAGCCTGCCCGGCGTGCGCCTCAATGGCAGCCCGAACCAGCGCATTCCACATACCCTGAGCCTGACCTTCAATGAAGGCGAGTTCAATTCGGCGGCGTTGGGCCATTCGATCGCGTTTTCCGCGACCTCGGCCTGCAACTCCGCCAGCAATGCTCCATCCCACGTGCTGCTGGCCCTGGGGCATGACGCCCGTTCAGCCAGTCGCACCATCCGCTTGAGCCTGGGACGTTTCACCACCGAGCAGGATATCGATCAAGCGGCAGAACTGATTAAAGCGGCCGTCGCGAGCGCTCCGGCGTTCTGGTAGGTGCGAGCTAGCTCGCGATCGGCGTCGTACAAAAATGAATAGTGGTTAGCAGGAGTCACGATGAATACGCAGTTTTCAATTAACGGATCGGTGCCCCAGCGCCTGGCACAAACCCGCGAGCTGATGAGCCGGGAGGGCATTCATGCCCTGCTGGTGCCGTCGGCCGACCCGCACCTGTCCGAATACCTGCCAGGCTACTGGCAAGGGCGGCAATGGTTGTCGGGTTTCCATGGTTCGGTCGGCACCCTGATCGTGACCGCCGATTTCGCCGGTGTCTGGGCAGACAGCCGGTATTGGGAGCAAGCGACCAAAGAACTCAATGGCAGCGGCATCGAACTGGTCAAGCTGCAACCGGGTCAGCCCGGCCCGCTGGAATGGCTGGCCGAGCAAACGCCGGAGGGTGGTGTGGTCGCCGTCGATGGCGCGGTCATGGCGGTGGCCTCGGCACGTACCCTGGGTAGCAAGCTCGAAGAACGCGGCGCGCGTTTGCGCACCGATATCGATGTGTTGAACTCGGTCTGGAGCGATCGTCCGAGCCTGCCGAACGAGCCGATTTATCAGCACTTGCCGCCACAGGCGACGGTCAGCCGTGGGGAAAAACTCGCCAAACTGCGTGAAGCCCTGCAGACCCGTGGTGCCGACTGGCATTTCATCGCCACCCTCGATGACATCGCGTGGCTGTTCAACCTGCGCGGCGGCGATGTGTCGTTCAACCCGGTGTTCGTTTCCTTCGCCCTGATCAGCCAGCAGCAAGCCACCTTGTTCGTGGCTTTGAGCAAAGTCAGCGCCGAACTGCGTGCGATTCTCGAGCGGGACGGCGTCACTCTGCGCGACTACAGCGAAGTGGCTGGCGCTCTGCAGGCGGTGCCTGATGGTGCGAGTCTGCAAGTCGATCCGGCGCGGGTCACCGCGGGCTTGCTGGATAACCTCGGCAGCGGCGTCAAACTGATCGAAGGCCTCAATCCGACCACTCTCGCCAAGTCGCAGAAAAGCCAGGCCGATGCCGGGCACATTCGCCAGGCCATGGAGCAGGACGGTGCGGCACTGTGCGAGTTCTTCACCTGGCTGGACGGCGCCATGGGCCGCGAGCGCATCACCGAGCTGACCATTGATGAAAAGCTGACTGCCGCCCGTGAGCGTCGACCGGATTATGTGTCGCTGAGTTTCAATACCATCGCCGCGTTCAACGCCAACGGCGCGATGCCGCACTACCATGCCACCGAAGAAGAACACGCGGTAATCGAAGGTGACGGTCTGTTGCTGATCGACTCCGGCGGCCAGTATCTGGGCGGCACCACTGACATCACGCGGATGGTGCCGGTCGGCACACCAACCGCCGAGCAGAAGCGTGATTGCACCCGCGTGCTCAAGGGCGTGATTGCCTTGTCCCGCGCGCAGTTTCCGAAGGGTATTCTCTCGCCATTGCTCGACTCCATCGCCCGTGCGCCGATCTGGGCTGAAAGCGTCGACTACGGTCACGGCACCGGCCACGGTGTAGGCTACTTCCTGAACGTTCACGAAGGTCCGCAAGTAATCGCCTATCAGGCAGCCCCGGCACCGCAAACCGCGATGCTGCCGGGCATGATCACTTCCATTGAACCGGGTACCTACCGTCCTGGCCGTTGGGGTGTGCGCATCGAGAACCTGGCGATGAACCGTGAGGCAGGCAAAAGCGAATTCGGCGAGTTCCTCAAATTCGAAACCCTGACCCTGTGCCCGATCGACACCCGCTGCCTGGAAACCTCGCTGCTGACCGAGGACGAAAAGCAGTGGTTCAACGCCTACCACGCCGAAGTGCGTGAGCGCTTGAGCCCGTTGCTCGACGGTGCAGCTCTTGAATGGTTGAACACCCGCACCGCGGCTATTTGACCGGCTGACACCCAGGCGCTATGGCCGGCGCCTGGGTGTCGACATCCAACGGTCAAGATTCAGCTCAGGGCCTCAATGACGAAATCCAGTCGATCCTGGCCGAAGAACAGCTGATTATCGACAAACATGCTCGGTGCGCCGAACACCCCTCGCTGCACGGCCTGCTCGGTGTTGTGCTTGAGGATGGACTTGATTTCTTCGTCGCAGGTTAAGGCCAGCACCTCTGTTGGATCGAAAGCGTTTTCGCTCAGGACAGCCGCCACGGTTGTCGGCTCATCAAGGCTGCGGCCGTCGACCCAGAGGGCCTTGAACAGGCAATCGATGAAGGCGCCGAAGCGTTCCGGGTGGCGCAATTGAATGCCGGTTACGGCACGCATGAGCATCAATGTGTTGATCGGGAAGTGCGGATTGAATTTCAGCGGCACGCCGTAACGTCTGGCGTAGCGATCCAGGTCCTGAAACATGTAGCGGCCTTTGGCTGGAACGGTCGCCGGGGAGGCGTTGCCGGTGGCTTTGAAGACACCGCCCAGCAGGATCGGAATGTAGATCAGCCGGGCATCGGCCTCGGCGCAGATCTTTGGTAGCTGGGTGTAAGCCAGGTAGGTGGCAGGACTGCCGAGATCAAAGTAGAACTCCACGGTTTTGCTCATATTCGGTGTGCTCGTCTTGTTGTTATGGGGATGGGCTTACCAGCGTTCGCTCCAGGGGCGCAGGTCCAGCTCGAAGGTCCAGGCGTCGCGAGGCTGGCTGTGCAGGTACCAGTAGTTCTCGGCAATGTGCTCGGGATTGAGGATGCCGTCCTGGTCCTTGGTTGCGTACTTCTGCGGGAAGCTGTCGCGAATGAAGTCGGTATCGATGGCGCCGTCGACCACCACATGGGCGACATGAATGTTCATCGGTCCAAGTTCGCGGGCCATGCTCTGCGCCAGCGCACGAATCCCGTGCTTGGCTCCGGCGAATGCGGCAAAGCCGGCGGCGCCACGCATACCTGCGGTGGCTCCGGTAAACAAAATGGTGCCCCGTTGACGCTTGGCCATGCGCTTGGCCACTTCACGCGCGTTGAGAAAACCCGAAAAGCAGGCCATTTCCCAAATCTTGAAATACTTGCGCGCAGTTTCTTCGAGAATGCTGCATGGCACATTGGCGCCGATATTGAAAACGAAGGCTTCGATAGGGCCGATCTGGCTTTCAATCTGCTCGACCAGGGCAATCACGTCTTCTTCTTTACGGGCATCGCAGGCAAAACCGTGGGCTTCGCCGCCACGGGCGTGGATGGCATCCACCAGCGGCTGGAGTTTTTCCGCGCTACGGCGGGTCACGCAAGCGACAAAACCTTCTTCGGCGAAGCGCTTGGCAATGGCGCCGCCCGTGGCGTCACCTGCGCCGACAACCAGTACGACCTTCTTGTTATTCATGCTTGTTACTCATGGATGTATCCCTTTGGTAAACGATCGTTAACTAAACGAACGTTATGCTATGATTCGACAAGCGTCAAGGCGATATAATTCGGGAGAAGGGCATGCGTTATTCGGCCAGTCACAAGCTGGAGACCAAAGAGAAACTGCTGCAAAGCAGTGCGTTATCAGCCAAGAAATCCGGCTTCTCGACGGTGGGAGTCGATGGCCTGATGAAAGCGATCGGTTTAAGCGGCGGGGCGTTTTACAGTCATTTCTCGTCGAAAGACGAGTTGTTCGCCAATATTGTCGAGCGCGAGTTGGGTCAAAGCCTGGAGCGCCTGGGGGCGGATGGCAACCGTGAAAAACTGCAGCGCTGCCTGAAGCTTTACCTGAGCATGTCCCATGTCGAGCACCCCGACACCGGTTGTGTATTGCCGGCCTTGGGGGCGGAAATTGCCCGCGCTGACGTGGAGATTCGGCAACAGGCAGAACACTGGATCTGTCGGCTTCAGGAGAGCTGGGCGCAGATCCTGCAAAGCGACAGCCTGGCCTGGGCGATTCTATCGCAGTGCATCGGTGCGCTGGTCGTGGCGCGGATGCTGGCTACACCGCAGATCCAGCGTGCGGTGTTGCAGTCCAGCTACGATGAGATTGGCCGTCAGATCGCAGGCCCGGGGGGCTGACGGGGCGGCCTATTTGCAGATGACGATCATGCTGCGACTGGTATAACCGGCAGGGTTGAGGCCAAACGGATAGTCGCCCGGCTCTTCCACCGTGTCCCCCGACTTGGCAATGACCTTGTACCCCTTGGGAGCGCAGGCGTTGGTGGCGGTGGCGTTGCACTTGTCCCAGGATGATGACAGGCCGGAACAGTTGATGTGCAAGCCTTTCTTGCCGTGTTTGACCTGGGACTTTGACGTCGCCGCGCAGCCCGCAATTGCAAGTACGGCGATGAGTAGCAAAATTCGTTTCATTACTGTCCTTAAGCGTTCCCGAGTCTTGTGCCCGGGTCTGGCTGCATTCGCTCGCGCTTGAAGCGTTCTGATACATCCCTATCCTGAATGTCCATGGTCTGACTTTATGCGCGCGGGTTTAAACATGGCCTAATTGAGCGTCAAATGCCAGACCTTCGTCATATCTACTCTCAATCCGCTGCTATTGCTGGCTTGGCAGTGCTGCCCATGGTCATGGTGGCGCCGACGGAAGCCAGGATGATGCACAGGATGGCCATCCACTGTGAAAACGACAGGTATTCTTGCAAAAACAGCAGCCCCGACAGCGCACCGATTGCGGGCTCGATGCTCATCAATGTGCCAAAGGTTCTGGCCGGCATGCGCGTCAGAGCGACCATCTCCAGTGTGTAGGGCAGGGCGGTGGACAAGATGGCAACCCCAAGCGCTACCGGGATCAGCGATGGGGTCAGCAGGGCAGAGCCTGCATGGACAATACCGATAGGGGCCACGAAGAGCGCTGCGATCATCACCCCGAGCGCAGCGGTCTGCACGCCATTGTCGGCGCCGGCCTTTTGCCCGAAGAGAATGTACACGGCCCAGCAGACCCCAGCGCCCAAGGCGTAACAGGCACCGGTCAGATCAATCCCCGCGCTCGCTTCTCCCATGGGTATAAGCAATAACAAGCCGGCAGCAGCCAGGGCGATCCACAGAAAGTCGATCGCGCGACGGGAGGCGTAGATAGCAACCGCCAATGGTCCGGTGAACTCCAGCGCTACCGCGATCCCCAGGGGGACTGTCTGCAATGACATATAAAAGAGGAAGTTCATGCCGCCCAGCGCCATTCCGTAAACGACAACGGTGCGCAGGGATTTTGCCGTGAGTTTCGCGCGCCATGGCCGCAGGATCAGCATCATGATCACGCTGGCGAACACCAGGCGCATCGTAGTTGTCCCTTGCGCTCCGATAACGGGAAACATGCTTTTGGCCAGGGAGGCACCGGACTGGATCGATGCCATGGCTATCAGCAATAGTCCAACCGAGAACAGGGTGGAGGCCAGGGGGCGTGGCTGGTCATTCATTGCGCGGCATCGTCCGAATCAGGATGTGAAGAGGGGGGTTGCTTGGCTTTGGGCAATATACTGCGCATTCCCTGCGGGCTCGTCTATATATAAGCAGCGTTTTTAGCTATCTCGATAGAAAACCAAATCAACCCTTGACGGCAGATTCTGGAGGCCTATAATTCGCCCCACTTCCGGCGCAGTCGAAACGGAAAACTCCTTGGTAAACAATGAGTTACGCAGTTTTCGACAGCAAGTTGCTTCAGTTCATCGAAGCCGAAAGGGAGTTGAAAAAGAGGTGTTGACAGCAGCGTGTAACGCTGTAGAATTCGCCTC
>NZ_JAHUWS010000011.1:0-191991 GCF_019218965.1 Pseudomonas sp. PDM31
CTTAGTGCCTATGTCAGCAGGACACTGCTGCTAAGCTTATCCACAGTTGCTGATGCAAAAATCAGCAAACGGCCCTGGGTCAATTTTCAATCGGCAGGGTGGGTCAGTTTTCAATCAGCGCCAACAGTGCAGGCCTCTCGGGCTGCCAAAAATTGCAGCTGAAGTTGTTCAGGCCTCCGCCGTAGGGACTAGGTCGCACCGCAAACATCGCAGGCACAGCATCACCGTCGCCGCCATCGCGGAAGAACTCTCTCATAGAGAAGAGCCCCTGAGCCTTCAAGCGCTCCCATTCTCGGTACAGACTATCTTCGAGATCTCTCGCTACCTGGGCCGCGCTGGGTTTACGCTTGGGCAGCGGCAGGATATAGCTGGGCTGAGGGGAAAAATCGTAGACAAAAGTTAGTTGCCCGTGCTTCCAATCCGAGAACTGGGACGCCCGCCAGCGAAACGGCACTTGCACTGAAAGCCGCTTGCTGAGGTGGAAAGGCGGCCTGATCTGATCATCAATGAAGAACAGCTCCCCCTCATGGCGCTCAGTTTCGAGCCGCCCCTTCATTTGCTGCACCGCGTGAATGAGGTCACTGCCGGCACGCAGCGCATCTTGCCGATTCCGTTCGCGCTTGGCATGAGCCTTGGCCTTGCCGTACTCAGCGATTGCTTGTTGGAACCCATGGAGCTTGGTAGCCACGTAATGCCCACAGTCACTGAGACCAAGCCCATGAATCGGCCCTACGCGCTCTTCATCCAAACATTTGTGAACTGCTGACCGAAGCACCGTCTCGTCGACGTCGCTGATTGCAGTTTGCTGATCTCTGGGCAAGTTAATGTACGTCATACCCAAAACTATCCTTGTGTAATGGTGGCCTGGCTAGCGCCTCATCTTAGCTCAAAGCTACTGGCAGGATGGCACCATACAGCATGGCTGCAGGGCGATCCGGCCAACTACCGAGTTACCATTGAAGGCATTGATAAACGCCCGGTGTCCATTCCACTCACCGACCAGGCCAAGGCCATGCGCAACCTGAAAGTTGGCGATAAAGTCGACATCCGCGTTACTCGATCTGTCGATTACGTACTCAACACCAGCGTTGACGGTGCTCCGAGTGTTAGCAATGATTCTTGGATCAACCGCGCCCCACCTGACAGCCTTCCGGGTGGTGAGGTGTTTTCCGCGCTCAAGGTGACTTCGAAGATCACAGATATCGATATGAAAAAAAACGAGGTGACCTTGCTGCGTCCAGATGGGAAAGAGGTAGTCGTTACTGTTAACAACCCCAAAATTCAGGCCCATATGATGAACCTTCAGGTCGGACAGACAGTGGACGCAATCCAAATCGAAGTGTTGAAAGTCGAGACATCACGCTAGTTCTATGTCGTGCCGGTGAAGTCAGTATCAATGGACGCATTGATTCTGGCGGGTCAGCAGATTTCTACGGTACTGGGGCGTCCGACCGGTTCGCGCGTGGCCAAGGCTCGCAGCGCACAGTGAAATCTGCGGGTGTTACCGCATCGCCGAAAACGTGGGCAAAAGCGAGTAACACGGAAACAAGTTGTCAGGCTGTGGCCGACTGCAAAACCAAAACAATTTTCAAACCATTGATTTTAAAAGATTTTAAAAAGTTGGCACGGAGCCTGCTATCTCTACTGCATAACAAGAACAAAAAAAGCGGAAAACCTAATAAAAACAAGACGTAACGACTCTGAGATAACAAAAACAACACGGCAGAGACGCAGCGAACAGATTTTTTTGGAGAAGATGTGCTTTTCAGGGTGCTTTTCGGAGTAACCCGCAACCGGGCAGAGAACAATAAAACTACCCTCAGGTAGCTCCAGAACTGGTTGACTCGCTCAGCGAAAAAGTAGATCAGCGCTCAAAAAAATACGTTTGCTCTTGATCCCGGATGGGGATCGACAAAAACAGCGGTAAAGGGTCACGGTTTCCAAAAACAAAAACAGACCGCCCCTCAATAACAAAAAAAGAGCACGCGCAACGACAAAATTAAAGGGGAGCCTCGGCTCCCCTTAGTGCTGTCTGGCATTTGTGTTTTCCACAGACTAACCCTGTATTCCACCCCCTATCCCTAATGTGAGAGCGAGCCTGCTCCCTGCCCTTCAAGATCAAACAGCACCAGCTTGCCCTCGAAGCCGCGATCATGGAACTGACGCTGTGGGTCGGGCGGCGCAGTTCAGCGGAGGCTGCTGGTCATGTTCGCGGTGCTGTGGACACCACCGTGCTGATGGCACCCGAGTGATCGGGCAAACGCATCACCGAATTTAGGAAGTAACGGATACTGGAGTTTCGAAACCTTGCCACCCATGAAGCTGTTTCGAGACGATCAGCAACCGGTTCTAGCTCAACCGGTTAGCAACATTTGCCACATTCGCGACCCTAAATCCCCTCAGCATCCTTATCATTAGCGCACTCAAGCATCGCCATCCCAATACACCTACCATCTCGCTGAATTAGAGCTTCGCCTGCCCCGCGAATATCACGAACTTCCTCGTCCTGGCCGAGTTTAAATTTCCCCACGAGCCGAGTGACCTCGATCTCAACGCCGACGATCTGTTTAAGCATCGCACTTATGTATTCTTCGGAACTATCGGTCATCTTCCAAGGTGTGGGCTGAGAAGCTTCGTTCGCCTGGGTCAACTTTGCGACGACACCACGCACATACCGAGCATCATCGCGAAACGCAACTCGACCAAACGCGTGCACGACCCGATAGTTCCACGTGGGGACTTGTTGATGGAAATCATGTTTGCTGGGGTACCATTGCGGCGATACGTATGCATCCTGGGCTCGGAATATCACCAACACTTCACTGCCCTGTGGGATTTCATGCCACAGAGGATTATTGCGCGCTACATGCGCATACAGCATCCCGAGAGTTCCGCTGCGAAGCTCGAGTACAAAGGGGAGATGATTTGCGTCAATCCCGTCGGCAGAGTAAGTGACGAGCGACCCAAATGGATTTCGCATGACCACTTCTTGCAGCACTTCGATGCGAGACTCTTCAAACTGGGGAGGGATGTACATTGACGTTGCTCCTAGTGCCGAAATTTTCACTACCGCTAAGAGGTCGTCGACCCTACCGAGTCGGCCTCCCCTCAGAGGGACTCAACAGGCCAATTTTTTAGCTCAACCCAAGCTCCTCAATTACCTTGGCAATTTTCTGCCGCCCTTCTCCACTTATAGTTCTCAAGGGTAGTGGGAGGCTTGGCATGGTAGTGAACTGACGGAGCTCAGCCGCCGTCGCGATGACGCGGTAGCTGCCACCGAATTCACCGAACAACGACCATAAAGGTTGGAGCCGCTCAGAAAGGCGGGTTGCTTCTGCGGCATCCCCAGCAAGGGCAGCGTCAGTGATAGCTTTTGCAGTGATGGGGAAAAGGCCAGCTATGACGGAATACCAGACCTCACATCCTGCATTCAGGCCTGTAGCGGCGAATGCATCCCCACTCACGCCAATGGTCACGTGACTTGGAATGACTGCTCGAAGACGGTCAACCCGAGCCTTAGCCTCCTCGGGAGCGTGAGGGACACCAGGGATCTTTATAGAACGGACATTTGGTAGGTGGGCGATTCGTCCATGAAGTTCGTCGTTGAACTCAAAGTGAGTCGTACCTGGATTGTCGTACACGCACAAAGGAACAGAGATGTTGGAGCTGACGGCCTCATATAGCGAGTAAACGTCGTCGTCCGTCAGCTTTTGATAGGAAACCGGCGGAAGCAATAATGCTTTTACGCCTGACTTCTGCGCATCCTCCGCCAGCAATAGCACGTCGCGCGTTCGCAAGGCCCCAATGCTCACCATGACGGGGATATCGCCCGCAGTCTCGACTGCTAGTTGAGCAACACGCTGACGTTCTGTTCGGGACAGGTATGCATAACTGCCTGTCGACCCTAGGGCGCCTATCGAAGACACACCTGCTGCTACGAGGTTTTCTACGAGACGGGCGAAGGCTTGCTCGTCTACCCCTGATTCATTCATCGGGGTTAAAGGGAATGCGCTAAGTCCGTCGAACATTATTCATCTCTCTGTCCGGGATTTAAGAGGCCTTAGCCTCGATCAGAGTGCTCTCAATTCGGGCGCCGGGCATCATCAGCTCCAGTCCCTCTATCAGCTTATCTCCAGCTTCTGTCAGGGCCTCTAGCGGCATCGCCGGCAGGCTTTCCAGGATGAACCACATGTGCCTTGCGTCAGCATTGAGTCTAGTACGAACACCCTGACGCCAATTCCACCGACGACAAGTGATGCCCTGATCATCCCGCCAAACGATTTCGCCAGGGTCGGCAAATTCCTGTGCCGGTACGCCTTCTTTCATGGTGTCGAACACTTCAGTACCGTCAGCAGCTACTAGACGCGGAGAGCCCACATAGGCCTCTACATTCTCCCCTCCAACAGGGATTGCATATTCGATACTGATGGCGTTGTAGAGATCCACTATGGGATCAATGCTGGCTAGGCTACCGTCGCGCAATACGCGCTTGCGCAGGGCCTCGGCGGAGCATGGAGTACGTTGCGGCTTAGCGCCGAATTTACGGAAGACGTCTGCCCAAGCTATGAGGTGAGCTTCTGCCCAGCCTACATCGCCCGATTGGACTGATTTACATGCCTGCGCCAGCGCCTTTGAGGCGATGTCAGGATTGGTTATTGGCGCAGCTTCAACCACAATGCTCAACGCTCTGAAGCCGGGAGCCAGATTGCCTACGTCTTCGCTGATTGACGGCAGTACGGACAGCATCAGAGAATCCCCAAGTCCATAAATTGAAAATCATGCTAGCTAACAATGACCAATAAAGTCAATATATCGACCGACCCAGGTGCCGACGTTCAGACGGTCAGTGAGGCTGTTTCCCGCAGGCTCAAACAAGAGCGGCAGAAGCAAAAAATTACGTTGGACGAACTATCTCGCCGTTCCGGCGTGAGCAAGGGGATGGTGGTTGAAATAGAGAAATGCACCGCCAATCCGAGCATAGCCATCCTGTGCAAAATCGCGGCTGCACTTGGGCTGTCAGTAGCGGACGTGGTGAATGTGGCCGACACTCCATCGGCTCACCTGATCAAGAGCCAAGACATTCCTACACTCTGGACAGGGCCATCCGGGGGATCCGCCCGCCTCCTTGCAGGAACCAGCGGCCCAAACATGCTGGAGCTTTGGCGATGGGAGCTGTATCCCGGTGAAACGTTTGCCTCCTCAGGACACCCTCAGGGCACAACTGAGCTATTCCATGTGGAGTCAGGGACGCTTCATCTTGAGGTAGGCGAAACCGAACTGATCATTACAAAGGGCAGCGCAGCAGTAGCCAAGACAGATGTACCCCATAGCTATTCGAATAATGGGAAGTCCAAACTGGTGTTCACCATGTCGGTAACGGAGCTACACCGTCCCACACGGGAACTCTAACACTCAGTGGTTTGCAGGAGGTTCAGTAGCGCCCGGCCCACATCCTGCGCTATCGCATGGCTTCTGGGGTTTGCAACCTCGCGCAGATTTATAAGGGAGAACATGAACGTGATCGATGTCCACAACCTGCTGATTGTCTTTACCGCGTACATCATCGGAGCGGCAAGTCCTGGCCCTAGCAATATGCGGATCATGGGCGTTGCCATGAACCAAGGCCGGCGGTCGGCGTTGTCGCTCGCGGCAGGTGTTATAAGTGGCTCGTTCTTCTGGGGAATATTGGCGGCCACCGGCGTCTCTGCCGTGCTAACGCAGTATGCGCAGGCACTTGTCGTCCTCAAAGTGGCAGGAGGCATCTACCTCCTCTTCCTGGCCATAAAAGCAGGTCGATCCGCACTGACTACCGACGAGCGTCTTGCGCAGCAGGTGGCGGCTGTCCCTAGCGTTACGGGCTTCAAGCTCTATCAGCGGGGCCTTCTGATGCATATCACAAACCCAAAAGCATTGCTGGGATGGGTGGCTACGATGACCCTCGGCCTGGGGCCTGAGGCATCTCCCGTGACAGTCGCTGTCATTCTTTCGGGGTGCGCCATGCTCAGCATCACGATCTTCTGTGGTTACGCCATCGTCTTCTCTACCGCCCCCATGGTACGGGGGTACCGGAAGGCTCGCCGCTGGATCGAGGGTACACTCGCGACTGTCTTTGGAGCCGCTGGATTCAAGCTACTGCTTGCCCGCCCCTGAAAATCCGTACGGCTCCACGCCGCCGGACAGCTTATGGCAAAGCTAGCTGTCGGAAATGGGATGACGTAGTGAACCACCGCTGCAGAACTGGTTTCGATGGAAGCGGTGACCGCAGACGCCAGGCAGCTTGAACGGAAATAACACCCTCCTGCTACGCTGACCTACTCCACGGAGGAATCACAATGTCGAACACAGACCTATTCCCTTCCCTACTCTTCAAGATCAATCAAAACCAGCTCGCCCTCGAAGCCGCGATCATGGAGCTGACACTCTGGGTCGAGCAGCGCGGATCAGCGGAGGTCGCCGGCAACGATCGTGGTGCTTTGGACACAATCAGCAAGAACAACGGGTGCTGAGCGGCAATCCGCCTGTGCAGTGACAGCACAGAACAAGGCAATTACAATTTGATTAACATCCAGCGACTTGAGCGATTAAATACCCCATGGAAAGCAAGACTGCGCGCCTCACCGTGCTCATTGACCCCATCAAGAAAAAAGCTTTCGAGGAACTCTGTGCAGCACAAGACCTGACGTCTTCGCAGGTAGTCCGCCAGTTAATTCGTGACTACCTGGATACTCACGGCGCCAGCTATTCGACCAAGAGCAAGCATGCCGCCAGTACCAAGTCATAACCCAACACTGGCAGTTGTTCTCTAGAGGGTCGACGTACCCTCAACGTGACTGACAGCTTTAGCCAGCGCGGTATTGAAGTCGGCGTGATAGTGCTCCGGGCTGATTTCTTGCAGGATACCCACCCTATCGAGCTTGTTGAGCACCTTCGTGTTCGCTTCGCAGAGTTTCACCACGATATTGCGCTGGTGTAGCTGCTGAATGACCTCCTCCAACACTTGCAAGCCCGTGATATCCATAAACGGTACGCGCTTCAGACGGATAATCAGCAGACGTGGGTCAGTGTGGGTCTGTGCTAACACACGCTCGAAGGTCTCAGCTGCACCAAAGAACAGTGGCCCTTCTATCGTATAAATCAGTATCCCTGGCGGCAAGCGAACATGGCCGTTGGCTCTTAACTCTTCTTCAAGTTCGTGCTCGACTATCTGCTGCACCTCGACAGATGAGGCCATGCGGCGCATGAACTGCAGCATTGCCAGAATGACGCCGATATTCACGGCGATCACCAAGTCACTGAACACGGTGAGGCTGAAGGTGATGAGCAGGATAGACACGTCTGCGCGTGGGGCTCGCTGGAGCATGCGCTTGAAGTGTTTTAACTCGCTCATGTTGTAGGCGACCACGAAAAGAATGGCGGCCAAGGCACACAGTGGGATGTTTGAGGCTAGAGGTGCCAGAAACAGAATAATCAGCAACAAGGTGACCGCATGCGTAATGCCGGCCAGCGGGCTTGTGCCGCCGTTACGGATATTGGTTGCAGTACGGGCAATGGCTCCGGTAGCGGCGAAACCACCAAACAATGGAGTGACCAGATTAGCCACCCCCTGCCCGATCAGCTCTTGATTGGAATCATGCTTAGTGCCCGCCATGCCATCGGCCACCATTGCCGACAGCAGCGATTCGATTGCTCCAAGCATGGCGATAGTGAACGCTGGGCCAATCAAATCGATTACGCGAGACAGCGTGATTTCAGGCAGGCTTAACGCTGGAAGACCTTGAGGAATGCCACCAAATGCGCTGCCAATCGTGGCTACCCCTTGGAAATGAAAAGCTGACTGTATTGCCGTAGCAACCGCCATTGCGACTAGCGGGCCAGGCACCCGTTTGAGACCAGGGATTTTGGAGGTGGTGATTACCAGGAAAAGACTGAGTGCAGCCAGCAGGCTGGTGGCTATATGAAGATCAGGGAAGGCCTGGAGCAAATGCCAGAACTTTTCATGGAAGTGTTCTCCACTGATCGTCGGTAAACCGAAAAAATCCTTCCACTGTCCAACCCAGATGATCACGCCGATTCCTGCGGTGAATCCGACGATCACCGGATCGGGGATAAACTTAATGATTGCCCCAAGCCGGGCAAAACCCAGCAAGAACAACATGGCGCCCGCCATCATCGTAGCGATTTGAAGACCGTCAACGCCATGCTTGGCCGTGACTCCCGCCAGAATCACAATGAACGCACCTGTTGGGCCGGCAATCTGCAAGCGGCTTCCGCCAAAGAGTGAAACCAGCAGACCACCGATGATTGCGGTGTAGATGCCTTGCTCAGGCTTGACGCCAGATGCAATGGCAAAAGCCATTGCCAGGGGGAGCGCCACGACCCCGACTATCACGCCAGACACCATATTGCTGAGCCAGTGCTTTCGACCCAACAGTCCCGCCTTCCATGCCTCACCTATCGCAATCATGGCTCGCTCCTCAATGAGTGTATGTGCATAGTATTAACATGCAGTTATAATTGAAAAGCCTTTGAACTACTGCGTCGTGCGGCTGGAGACGTTTAAAGTGAAAGCTCAGATGGAGCTGGCGGGCATACACTGAAAATAGATAATTTTGAGAGCGCGCGTAGCGTGGTGACGATATGAATCGTAAAACTGTGAAAACCAAACATGCCGAAGGCGTGACCTTCGACTCCCATGTGATCGCGAACCCGACCAACCCCAAGGAGTGGATTGTGTTCTTCAAGAAGGACGCTGGCAGGAGTTTTTTCTTGGTTGATGACAACGAGGAGGTCGAGTCTTTTGGGCATCTGGATGACTTGATTGCCGAGCTTCGAGACCTAGGCCTCAAAACCGCTGAAATCCACTTTTAACCCTTGGATCACCCCAGAGACATAAGCATGCACGCTAGCTGCCGCTTTTGGCTGTGGACGGCTCTTACCTCGAACCGAAGGTTCGGTTTGGGATGGCAAAGCTCTGTTAGCTCGCCATGCTGATCCTACCTACTACTGATATGCGTTATTCAACCGCTGTGTTGCACGATCAGATCGAAATTCTTCCGCAGTTATTGTTTCTTAAGTACAGCAAGAGCAGAGCTGTTGCTGCAAGAAATGCCCCCGTGAGGAAGATGCTGTCTGATCCAATGCTGTGCCATAACCAGCCCGCAAGAAGCACGGTATTGTCGCGACCCTATACGGGCGTTTCGTCGGCGTGGACGAAGCCGTGCGTCAGCACGGCTTCGCGCAGCGCATCAACCGGCGGCTGTAATTTCACACCGCAGTTGCCCACCCATTGCGCCAAAGTGGAATGGGCAATGGGCAAGGCGAAAATAAAAACGGGCGCTTTGTCGGGCGTCCGTTTTGTTTAAAGTTGCGTGCTGTAGGTGTAGCGGATTAGTGTGATTTGTTTGTTGCCGACGTCCCGGCTTTGCTCAACCCTTTAGAGTTGTGATCCCCTGGGGTCGAGGCCGAGATGGCCGTGGCTTTGGCCACGCCGCGCGTATCTTTGGAATTGGCAATGCCTGAAGTCGTTGAGCCATGCCCGCTATCACCATTGCGATCATTGCCGTAGTGGTTACCGCTTTCGCCATGGTCGCGAACAGCCTTGCCGGAATGATCACTACTTAGTCCATTGCCACGGCCGTTACTATTGGGCCCGCCGTGATCCGAACCACTGTGACTGCCACCGGTACCACCGCCGTGTCCACCGCTATTACCGCCTCCATTACCACCACCACCACCACCATTACCACCACCACCACCACCACCACCACCACCACCACCACCACCATCCTTCGCATAGGCGGAGTTCATGATAGAGAGGTCAGAGGGAAGTAAAGGGGCTGCTGCAAGCATCAGGGCGCAGGACATGACAGCAACGAGATTCTTATTCTTTAAAAGCATGATTGCTTCCTTTGGGTGATATCACCTTTTATAAGACGCACTCGGTGCCGGACAGTTCAATTACTGCGAAAAACCAAGTGGCTGCACACTGTCGCCATCAGCCCTCCGCCAGAAGAAGCACACACAGCGTAAGTGAGGAACATCTGTGTTCATCACTCAAGAATTAATCAAATGCACCGTTGAGTACTTCATAGATGAGCCCGGTTGCCAGCGCGACCAGTATCAAGTCGGTGCCCGCTTGCTGCCATTCGTATCCATCGTAATGAGGCAATCTACCGACCAACCGACCGTCCAGTTTTTTGGCAATCCCGGGTGGAAGCGGTTTGCCCCGTGCGAGGTTCTTTTGAATACCTGGCGGCAATGCAGGGCTTGGGCTCCAATAGTCTCGATAGCCGCCCACAATACCGAGAACGCTACTGTGATTAATGCTCGGGCCATGATCCCAATCGCCACCATCGGAATGTTTACCTTTGTTTCCATGAGCACCACGTCATGAGCGGTCACAAAGTCCATGCCGACGACACGCCGATTGGCGTGCTCGCGCCGGGCAACGGCAAGACCAAAACGGCTCGCCTATGGACGTACGTGCGGGACGATCGACCTGCGGGTGACGCGACACCGGCGGCGGTCTGGTTTGCCTACTCGCCGGATCGCAAGGGGCAACATCCTCGTGCTCATCTCAAAAATTTCAGCGGGATCTTGCAGGCTGACGGCTACGCCGGTTTTGCTCAGCTGTATGAGGCAGGCACCATTCAGGAAGCCGCCTGCTGGGCTCACGCCCGCCGCAAGTTTTACGATGTCTACAAAGATCAGGCTTCACCACTTGCCAGCGACGCGCTGCAACGGATTGCGGCCCTGTATGCCATTGAGAGCGAGATCCGAGGACAGCCGCCAGATCAGAGAAAAGCGGTTCGGCAAAGCCGGGCCAGTCCGCTGCTGGAACAACTTCACGCATGGTTTAACCAGACATTGACTCAACTGTCGAAAAAATCGGCATTGGGCGGTGAGATCTTCTATGCGCTCAATCGGTGGCAGGCTTTAATCCGCTACTGCGATGACGGCCGAATCGAAATCGACAACAACGCCGCCGAACGGGCGCTACGCGCCGTCGCGCTGGGCCGCAAAAACTACCTGTTTGCTGGCTCCGATGCCGGAGGAGAACGAGCGGCTGCGATTTACAGCCTGGTGGGCACTGCCAAGTTAAACGGGTTAAATCCGCAGGCGTATCTGACCTACGTGCTGGAGCACATTGCCGAACACCCCATCAATCGGGTGAGCGAGTTGCTGCCCTGGAATATTTCCTTGAACCACACTGAATACTGCGAGGCCGCTTGATCCATGGTTAAAACTGTCCGCGTACCCAAACCCGCCTCCGAATTGTTGCTGCTGCACATTGAGCTGAAGGGGATCACTCCGACGATCTGGCGTCGGTTCGCGGTGCCTGAAAACATCACCTTGGGCAAATTGCACCATGTCATCCAGGTCGTGATGGGCTGGAGTGATAGCCATCTGCATGAGTTTGAAATTGCCGGTGAGCGTTATGGCATGCCCGATCCCGATGGCTGGGGGCCGACGGTGAACCCGGAAGCTCGTAAAACGCTGATCAAGGCGCTGAGCGGTAAGCGAACATTCGACTACCTCTATGACTTTGGTGACAGTTGGCATCACCGTATTAAGGTCGAAAAAACACTACCCGCCATTGCCTGTCCTCAAGTGCCGTATTGCATCGACGGTGCCAATGCTTGCCCACCGGAAGACGTAGGTGGCGGACTAGGTTACGAGGAGTTTTTGGAAGCGATGGCCAACCCCGATCATCCAGAGCATGACGAGATGGTTGAATGGCATGGCGATGTTTTTGATCCAGCAGCATTTGAGTGCGAGCGCGTGAACCAGTGGTTTAAACGGATTAAGGTTTGAGTTGCGAGGCGGTGTAGTTCGGACGCTTACGCATGACCCAACTATCCCCTTCCAGATCTTTCTCTGCCACCAGAATGGAGCACACGATGAAGAAGCCCGAGCTTCCTCCCTTTGACGTATCAAGGTTGGAATTCCCGGACTCATCCACGAAGGCATATGTTCTGTCCATGGGCGTGCTCCATCAACATCTGACTGAGCGCAGTGGGTCGCCCAGTGGCAAGGTGGCGGTCTCAGTTCGTGGCAGTAGTTACGCCGGGCGTAGGGCCTTCACTGAACGTGTAGAACGCACATCCCCATAATTGCGATGAGCTTTTTCATTTCCGTCCTTGATCGTAGAAAGCTCCAAATCTAGCTGGCATCGAGGCTAAAAGCCATCAACAATGTTGATCAGCTACTTTCCCAGTTTCACATTAGTCAGAGCATCTCAGGAGCCCTCTCCGGCCAACCTGACCCTCTCACCTGCTACCTGGCCTCGACCGTCCATAAATGGTCTACCTTCGTCGTGTAGCTCTTGATCATCAGGTCTCGGCGCTTCAACCAACATTCATCAGGGCCCATTTATGCTTGAAGCAAATTGAGCGCGGATGGGTAGTATCCGTCCGGCGAAGCCCTCTACCCAGCCCTGAAAAGCTATGGTATCCGTCCGGCGTTTGGCGAGTCGGCGAAACAGGGTGACTCGTCTTCTCGCCTGCTCCACCGGAGCACGCTAAACCTAGGTCAGATTCAACCCGCCGTCTGACAGGAGTATCTCGCCGGTTAAGTAGTCCGACTCGACCAGCATTACAACAGCTTTTGCGATGTCGTCTGGGCTAGCGGCCCTGCGCATAGGTGCGCGTGTTCGCCACAACTCTTGGGCATCTGTCCACTCTGCGGTCAGAGGCGTGTCGACCAAGCCAGGCGCCACAGCGTTTACGCGAATTTCTGGCCCAAGCGATACCGCGAGCAAGCGGGTCATGTGATTAAGCGCAGCTTTGCTTACCGCATAGGGAATTGATGCGCCCTTAGGACGGATACCGGCATGCGAACTGATGTTTACGACGCAACCTGCTCGACGGTAACGGGCGGCATCGCGCAATGCCGATTCGGCCAAAGCGACCAGGTGGAACGGCGCCACGACATTAACCTCGTTAAGTTCGTGCCACACTGTCGAACTGGCAGAGGCAAGGTCGCCGTGCGGAATGACTCTGCTAATGCCGGCGTTATTGACCAATACGTCGAGCTGCCCCCATGCGGCGATTGCCTCGTTAACAAGCCTGACCCTGTCAGATTCGAAAGTAAGATCAGCTTGCACGTAAATAGCCTGTTTCATTTCGGCAACCATAGCGCGTCCCGTATCCGCAGAATTTCGCGAATGGAGCACCACCGCATAGCCTGCCCGGCTTAGTACACGTGCAATGGCTGCGCCGATACCGGAAGTCGATCCTGTAACCAACGCGACGCGTAATACGTTATCGATTGTCGGATTGGATTTCATATGGATGTCTCGAATTGGTTGCTACAGAGCCATTACCGTAGCACCAAGCAGGCAACGTCGGCAGCAGGCGGTCACGATAGGCAGGTATCCATTTTCAAATCAGGTTGGCGCTTATCCGATACAACTTGGCTCGACCTTTACGGAAGTGACTCAATATCCTTAGAGAAGATTCATTGATCTAGCTTTCGCTACTGCCTGAGCTCTGCGCCTAACTCCAAGCTTGCCACAGATTCGCTGTATATGGCTTTTCACAGTAAACATTGAGATGTACAATCGTCGCCCAATTTCTGCATTGGATAGGCAAGCTTCAACCAAACGTAAGACCTCTTTTTCTCGCTCCGAAAGCAGACCATCTTGTTTATCCCGCTCCACCAAGGAACAGAGTTCTGGAAAAGTTCGCTCCAGATACTCCATTGGCAAACGATGCTGCATTGGCTTGGCAGCTTCGAGTCCTTTTCGCAGCCATAATCTCGCTTCCTCTTTATCGCCGGCTTTGTAAGCAACGCGTGCCAGCTTGAACGTCAAGTCGGCGGCGCTGGCAAGGTAGCCAAGGGAATAAGCCTTAGTGATTATAGTTTGAATTTTACTGCTAGCCTGCAAGTAATCACACATGCCAACTTCAACAATTAAACCTTCACACTCGAACATCAGTTCCATGGTGGAAAGAGGTTGAGTGCTATTTCCCGACGCATGCCGCTGCTGAATATTGGCGAGCAACGGCAATGCACGTTCGGGCTCGCCACGACGGATCATTACCTTGGCTTGCGCTAACTCTAGGCAAGCCAAGTAACTCGATGATACCATTCTGCTTTCAGCCAATAACTTGGCTGCCTTATCAACCAAACTATTGGCCCTGCCGACTTCGTCGTCCAGTAGTGCTAAGTCTACCAACTCTAAAAGAGGCTGATAGGCGGCAGGTTCTAAAGCATTATGCATAATGCGAAAGCTCGTCCAGAACTGCTCCTCAGCCAAAGCCATTTTCCCAAGCCGCATCTGTATCTGTCCAAGCTTGAGGTAAGTGCGGCCAACCCAGCCTCGCTCGGAATAAATGGTGTTGGAGACAAGCAACAAATTACGCTCAAGCATTGCCTCCGCCGGCACCAATTGTCCTCGCACCATCATCACGTCAGCTTGATAGTTATCCACTACCAACGCTGGTAGTTCACTTTCGAACAACTTCAAGAACTGTCTTGCAGACGCTAATAGGTTATCAGCAACCTCAAGCTGACCGGCAAACAATGCGTGGTTGATTAAACTTGAGTGGCAAACCAAGTGTACCGCCCAATCTTGCACTGGTAAGACTTCAATGGCTTCTAGGCAATGTCGCCGAGCGTTCAAATGATCACCCGATGCATGGGCTAGAAGACCTAGCAGAGCTTGAGCCCGAGCTAACGTTCGCCGCTGGTGCTCGGCATCTGCTACAGGTAAAAATTTGTTAAGACTTTCTAGGCAGGTTGCAGCTTTCTCAACCTGAAAGGTTGCTCCAAATGCAAAAGCGTTGAGTAGAACTAGGTCGATGCTGCTATGGGTAAGACTGACAGGCAAGTCATTGAACCATTCAAAAACCTGTGTAGATTGGAACCCATATAGCAGACGTCTATTGGCAAGCTGCTCCAGTAATTTCGTAGCTCGGACATGCATGCCTGCAGCAAGCGCATGGTCGATTGCGAAGCGGTATTGCTCTCGATTTTCCAGCCAGTTACATGCCCGTAAGTGAATACGCTCCGCCTCCTCTGCAGTCAACTCCATCGTCAGAATGGAGGCTGCAGTAGGCATTAGCCGAAACCAGCCGGGATGCTCAGCAATGGGGTAAAGAAAAGCGCCTTGGCTTTCCAAATCCCGGAACCACGCGTGGCTGTTTTCAAGCTCGAGGAGGTACGAGCAAAGCGCGTCGTTGAAAGCTGAAGCAACGGCCAAAACGGCCAGTTGCCTTCGAAGCTTCTCGGACAGCGTGCCAAGTAACTCGATCTCAACGTAATCGCGTAGCAACGATTCGAGTTGGTAGTTAATGCTAAGGTGGTTACGCTGACTTTGCTGCGCGGCGAGCCAGATTGAGGCAGCAGCAAACCAGCCTTGAGTCTCTCGGAAGGTGCTCTCGAAAGCGTTGGTATCGCTCCCCTCGCCCAAAAGAATGGGCAGTTCGCCTTCGGTAATGGCGAGATCTACACCGTTTACTTCAAGAAGCTCATCAGCAATAAGCAATTTCGCCAAGTTGATACCAATCCGCCGCCTGGTAGTAACCCACCATTGAACAGAGTTATTGGGCAAATTCAGTAGTCGCCCCAGCAAGGCATCAAGCTCAGGCGTAGGTCGATGCGGGTAGTCATCGAGCATAATCCAGAGAGAATCAGAGACCGCCATCAACGTTTTGGTCAAGAGCAATTCGGTAGTGTTCTCTGGCGCACTATCGGTTAAAGCAGTAAGGATGTCCTGAAGAAATGCTTCGCTGCTTAGCTCCGCCCCATGCATAGAAAGCCAAATAATTCGCCCCGTAGTCCTAGTCCGCGCACAGTCCGCCATCAAGGTGGTTTTGCCGCTACCTGCCGCCGCACAAAACAAGCGCAGTCGGACGTCCCGAGAGAGCACCTTGTTCATCAGTGATGTGCGAATGATGTGGGATCTCGGTTTTCGTGGGAGCTGGGCACGCGAGAAGTAAAAAGGGGAAGCTGCTGGAATCATGGGCTCACTTATCTCATAGCAATGAAGCCTGTCCAATCTCTCAGCTCATAGTATGCGGCCAGTCCCTCTTGTACGCCAATCACCCCAAAGCACTAACAGCAAAATCAAAAGAACTACGGTTACGTTTATACACCCTAAAAAGCATAGAAAAACCATATATATCAACGGCTTATCGACAGTCTATTAATTTGGTGCTTTGGGGTTAATGCGATCAAGCATACCTGAGACGTAGTGTTCAGCTCTCTCATGAGTCCGGCCAGCACAGAGGGCTCATGCTGTTGAAGCGCGCCTGCTATCCTGCCGACCGAATACAGACATGGATTGCGCTCAATAATAAAAACAAGTGAGACATAGGATGCATAACCCACCTAAATTAAGCCGAGCAGTACGTGTGGCAGTCTGTGTTGCCGCTGACCGAAAACTGATCCAGTAAAGGCTGGTGGGTCAGTTTTCAATCAGCGCCGACAGGTCACTATGCTGAATACTCAGAATTTGAGGATTCATGGTTTTAGAATGATTGCTCCCGATGAACGCCCCGACTCCAGGTCGGCATGTGCCAATGCTGTGTCTGCTAGCGAGTAGCTCGCCCAGATCCGAGGCTTGATGATACCCGCATCTACAGCAGCCAGGACA
The DNA here is from genome assembly GCF_019218965.1 of Pseudomonas sp. PDM31. Taxonomy (NCBI): domain Bacteria; kingdom Pseudomonadati; phylum Pseudomonadota; class Gammaproteobacteria; order Pseudomonadales; family Pseudomonadaceae; genus Pseudomonas; species Pseudomonas sp. PDM31. Next base: position 16,601 of record NZ_JAHUWS010000011.1, read on the forward strand.
TCCTGGGCACGCTCCTGATACTCAGCGTCAGTCGCCGTATGAGCTGCTAACGAAGGACGCGTCAGGAACAGGGAACCCTTGGCGTTGAGCATCGATAGCTCCACGGGTGAAGGGGCACCCGACGACGCGCCGAACGACACCATCAAACCGCGTGATCGCAGGCAGTCGAGAGACGCTTGGAAGGAAATGCGCCCTAAGGGGTCATAGACTACATCGACCTTTTTGCCATCGGTGATACGCACGACGTCCGACGCCAGGCTATCGGCATCGAACACCAAGACTTCATCGCACCCTGACGCCTTGGCTTTTTCGACACTGGCCTGCTTCGAAACCACCCCGATCACGGTCGCACCCAAGTGTTTTGCCCACGGCACCATGATTTCCCCCAGCCCTCCCGCTACGCCGTAGAGGAGAAGGGTTGTGCCCTCCCCAACGGGAAATGTCGTTTTCAATAAGTACTGCGCAGTAATACCTTTGAACATAACGGCTGCGGCGTCGTCGAACGACAGCCCATCCGGGATTTTGACTAGCCGCGCTGCCGGGTAAAGCCTATGCGAAGCATACGAACCAATTGGCCCGGTGGCATAAGCGACGCGATCACCGACTTTCACATTAGTTACCCCAACACCCACTGCAGCGACGCGTCCAGCTCCTTCTAGCCCAATTCCCGATGGCAACGCAATGGCCACCGCGCCCTTACGTTGAAGCACATCAAGAAAATTGACACCAATAGCCTCTTGTTCAAGCCAAACCTCGTCTTTACTTGGAGATTGTTGGTGCTGTACCTCCAGTATCAGTAGTTCAGGATTGCCAAATTGGTTAACCCGGATTGCAGACACCATTATTACTTCCTGTTTAAAAGCTATTAGAACAAATGAATAGACAGTTTTTTAGCACCATCTCATATGAACAAGATGGATTGACTGCAGAGCATTAACGCACATGTTGCATCAAAGAAATCCGTGAGTCGTGTGGCAACGCGTAGAGCGAGGTACCCAGCTAAAATGAATAGCCACGAAGGCATGACCTTACAAGTCGAGCAGAGCTGGAAGTGCCCCCCCCCCGGAGATCGCCGGAGTGCAGCGACCAGCATGATCATCTGCTAACGCTCGGCGTGCGATTACTCAAAAATTGAAGGTATAGCGCATGATCAAGCGATTTTCGTTGGCGCTATCTGCATAATTTGAGCGATTCGTCGAGTTACGCCATTGTAAAGCCAGGCCTTTCGCAGGCCCACTTTGGATGGCGTATGAAATATCGGTCACCCTCTCCCATTCTTTTCCCTGATCTCCGACTAGGCGCAAAGCAGCAGCTTGCCGGGTCGTGAGAGGCTCTGGATTTAAGTCATCCCCTTTGACATATTTGGTTGTGAGTAATAGGCCAGGCAAACCCAACGCCGCGAAGTCATAGTCATAACGAGCAAACCAAACTTTCTCATTTGGTGCAGTAAACGTACTTACCAACGACTCGCCGAAGAGGTAAGAATCAGCGCCATTAACGAAAGCGAATGGCGTATCGCCCCACGCCTTCTGATAACCGCCACCGAAGGTATGCCCTTGTAGGTTGTAAGCAAAATAACTACTTAACGTTTGATTATCAACGCGGCCAAGCTTATTTGACCCGCTCTCCCCCGAATCAAAAAAACGCACATCGGCTATTACATTCCCTTTAAGGAGTGGCTGTGTAGTTTTTATACCAGCAAAATAAGTACGGTAAAGATCTTCAAGCTCAGCCGCGTGCAAACTTAGCGCTACATTACTTGTTGGTTTAAAGTCGAAGGCCAAGTAATTATAATTGTCCGCTTCAACAGGAGCATACCCAGTAGCCGTGAGAGATTCAAAATCAGTTGAATTTCTTTGTTTGACAGCAGTGATGCGTATCGCTGTCACCGTGAGTCTGCCGATGTCATTGACAGTTAGTAGGCCGCCACGAAAAACTTGTGGCAAGAGCCTGCTATTGTTGCTCCAGAGCAAGGGCATAAGAGGATTGACACAACCTATCCTCATTTCCGATTTCCCTAAACGCGCTTTTGCCGTGGCAACAAACTTACCGTACTCATCCTCAACATTGCGATCGGAATCAAAAGCAAGCAAGCCAGATCCCGTTCTATCCGAACTCGAATCCAGCTTCACGCCGACTAACCCGAGGGCATCAACACCGAAGCCCACCGTCCCATCGGTAAAACCCGACTGAAGATTTAAGATAAAACCCTGCGCCCATTCATCACGCTTGGACTGAGCTGCGCCTTCATTTCTAAAATCTCGATTGTAATAAAAATTCCTGAGTTCAAGGCTGCCCTTGAAATCATCGACAAAATTTGCGGAAGCGAAGGGGGCAACTAACAGAGACGAGCAGACACACGCGAGTCTTTGAGAAAAATTAAACATCACTGGCACCTTGTTTTTATTTTGTGCTAGGGATGAGCCACACAACTGCGGTTCATTTATTGACATTGCAGTGCTTTTCACTTCACCAAATAGAGCGGGGTATAAACATTCCTTCCAGTCGGTTAATCACCGACGACTTCTGACCAACCCCAAAGCAACAGTTCTAAATAAATCCATAGCAATCTGAACGCAGTCTGGAATCCAAAATCGCATGAGCAAGTAGAGGACACTACCCGGCGACCCCATCAAGGATATACAGATGAGCTGATGAGGATCTGAATCTGAAATCGATAATATCTTCATACTTTGGGGAGTAATAAAATTCGCGAGCTTTCTCGACGGACGAAAACTCAAGAAAAATCACGCGGCACGACTCGCTCACCCTCAATCACTTCAGGCGAATCGGTTGCAACTAAAAATTTTGCTTCGAATTTCTTTATTACCGGCTTCACCCTGCTCATATATTCCTCGTAAAAGGCATTTGGATCGGTAACTGTAAGCTCCGCAAAAAGGTAGCCCTTCTTACTCATTTTCACCACTTTTATAAAAAGTTAATCTGAACATTCAGATGAGGTGGAACAATTGAGGTTCCGCCTCACACATATCTAAAGTGCTTGGTGGCTGACTAAAAACCTGCTGGCAAGTGACTTGGCCGCTCGCAGGCGACTGTTCCCATTTTTGCAGGCACTGACATTTCAAACAGCTCAAGATCCGATGAGATAGCCGTTTCATTGTGTTTAAGTCCTGGCGGGATAAATAGCGATTCGCCAGTTTCAACACGGATAGTGCGCCCGTCTTCAAACTGAAGTTCAATCCACCCCCGAAGTGCGTATATAAAATGAACATCGCAGATATGATAATGCCATCCAGTCTGCTCCATTACATCAGTTGCGCAGGTGACCTGCGCCCTAGCTACACCGGCGGTTGCATCAGTTAAGCCAAGATCGCGATATTTGAAAAAAGCACGACGACCAGGAACAAAAGGGGCGTTTTGCGGAGTGACATATGTTAATTTTTTTGCCAACTCGGCAACAGATTCGGGGAGTTTCAGTGAGACTTTCGATTCAGCTTGCATCTATTCTCTCCTTACTTTACTAGGCGATAATCATGTGAACCATATTTATGGTTCGATCGACTACGAAATACGCTGCAAAAACTTGAGCCAACATGCCTTTTAAAAATCTACTACTGAGATATGACCAAAAAATGGCACTACTGGCACTAGCACACTGTTCAAATAAGCCCGGTGGTATAGAACATCGCAATCACAAAGAACACTGCAATGGTCTTGATGATGGTTATCCCAAATATCTCCTTGTATGACTGTCTATGGGTGAGTCCAGTGACGGCAAGCAATGTGATCACCGCACCATTGTGAGGTAGCGTATCCATGCCACCGCTTGCCATCGATACGACGCGATGCATAACTTCAAGCGGAATATTTGCAGCGTTAGCCGCTGCAATAAGTTGATCGCCCATTGCGGCGAGGGCAATGCTCAGCCCTCCTGACGCAGATCCTGTGATCCCTGCTAGCGTACTTACCGAAACAGCAGCCTTTATTAAGGGATCGGGGAGGTATTGGAGAGCACTACTAACCACGAGGAACCCTGGCAGGATTGCTATGACGCTACCGAAGCCATATTCAGACGCTGTATTGAGCGCTGCCATAGAAGCGCCGGAAACAGCTTGTTTGGCACCCGCTACAAAGCGCTCGCGGATCTGCCTAAATGCAACAGCTACCACAAATAAGATGCCACAAAGTAGCGCGCCCTGTACTGCCCAAATAGCGGCTGTGCTAGAGGTTTTTCCAGTAATAAGCGCCGGCAGCCCTGGAAAAAATTCGGGACTAATTGAGTATAGAGCACTGTACCAAGTCGGAATGTATACGGTGAGACAGTAGTTAACAACCCCCACTACTAGCAAAGAAGCCAACGCAAGAATGGGATTAGGTAGATTAGCGGACTGGACACGTTCAGGTTCATTAGTATGAGCCTCGCCATAACCTTCACCCGCGGACATAGCAGATTTGCGTCGATACTCCAAATAGATCAAACCTACAATTAATACAAATATGGAACCCGAAACACCTAGTATCGGAGCAGCCCAAGAAGTCGTATTAAAAAAAGTAGTTGGGATTATATTCTGGATTTGTGGTGTACCGGGAAGGGCATCCATAGTAAAAGAAAACGAACCCAAGGCTAGTGCACCAGGCATCAGACGCTTGGGAATATTGTTTTGACGATAAAGCTCCGCCGCAAACGGATATACAGCAAAGACAACAACGAATACGGAAACGCCACCGTAAGTCATCAGCGCACACGCGGCCACTACGATAAAGTTAACCTTAGAGCGACCAAAATAGCGGATTGCTGCAGCTACAATAGCTTCAGAAAATCCAGATATTTCAACGACCTTCCCAAATACAGCGCCTAGCAAAAACACCGGCAGATACAGCTTTAGAAATGTCGCCATCTTTTCAAGAAATACACCTGAGAAGATGGGTGCGACGGATGATGGATCGACAAAAAAAACAGCACCGAGGGCCGCCAATGGAGCTACCAGTATGACACTGTGCCCCCGGTAGGCCATGAACATGAGGAAACCTAACGCTGCTAAAGCAATAAGCACAGACATGGTATATCTCACACCTAATTAGATTTATTATTATTTAAAAAATTTGTTGATTTAGGCGATCTTGGGCCCATTAAGAGCTCAAGGAGTATAGCTAGTTAATTCAACTTTCCCGTCTTGCTTACACCGCTAGCGAGATACCCACCATCAACCGGCAAATATGCGCCATTGATATATGCCGCACCATCAGATAGCAGAAAAATGATTGTCGCGGTCATGTCATCAAGTACCCCTAGGCGACGTGCTGGGATCATTGAGGTGTACGCTTCAATTGTTTCGGGCGTATAACTCGCCTCAGTTAATGGAGTGAGAACTGGGCCTGGGGCGATAGCGTTTGCTGTAATACCATGAGGGCCTAGCTCCATTGAAAGCTGTTTAGTAAGCCCGACCATGGCTGCTTTAGAAGTGCCATAAGCGGTACGCCCAATCCCAGCACGTACGGCGCTCACCGACGCAACGTTGACTATACGACCGTACCCCGCCTTTATCATGCTTTTGCCGGCACGCTGTGAGCACAGAAAAGTACCCGTGACGTTCACAGCCATCACCTTGTTGAACAGCTCAAGCGGATAGTCGATAAACGCGTGAATTCCCAGAATGCCAGCGCTGTTGACTAGCAGGTGGGTGGTGCCTCCATACCATTCCTCAGCAGTTTTGAACGCGGAATCCACGGAATTTGCGTCCGACACATCAATCGATACAGCAATGGCGTTACCACCTTGATTCAAAATAAAATTTGCGACTTTAGATGCGTTCTCTAGGTTCAAATCAGCCACTACTACGTGAGCACCTTTGGCCCCCAACGCAACCGCAGCAGCCTCGCCAATACCCGAACCACCACCAGTTACAAAAGCAGTTTTGTTTTCAAAAGTCATACTGCACACCTCAGGCTATGTTTTTTAATTATTTTAACGCAGCAATCATGGTAAATTCATACATCCGACTACCGGCTAAACTATCGCTGTATCTGACGATCAATATTATTATTCTGACTATTATCAAAAGTGACAATCTGCGAAAAGCTCGAGCACACCACAAAATCATCCTTGCGCAAAATTAACAAGGCCACAATAGAAATCAATCCGGTACCCACATAGAAATACCAGGGCGACAACATATCTCCAGTTATTTTAATTAACCAAGTAGAGACAAATGGAGCACTATCGCCAAACAAGGCCACCGAAAGTTTATAAGCTACCGCAATACCAGCAGAGCGAATAAGCGCGGGAAGGAGTTCACTCATTGTTGTGGTCTCGATCTTTTTCGGCTCGCTTTTAATCAGTAACTGGCAGCCTCTTACAGGACGTGTCAGATGCTCAACTATCAATCCATCGAAGTATTTTCGACAACGGCTGGCCAAAGCGACTTGCCTGACGATGACGACCCCCCCCCGGTTTATCTGTGATACGTGATCTTGGACTGCATGTGCCGGGATCTCATGTTCCCCTATGACATTTCCCTAGCGTCGTTCGGTAACGAGTACCTAGATTGCCGCAATGCCGAGAGCTTTCGCTATTCGTGCAACTACGTACAGGGATTGGTAACCTAGAGGTAGTTGATTCTCCTACCACCACTTATTTCAGGGTTGAGAACGATGACTGACCCAACGCGCCGACAGCTACAAGACCTCGAGCGTCTGGCCTTCCAGGTCTCTCCTGCACCGCAGGTGATTACGGGAGATAGGTGCATACTAGAGCTCAATGATGCGTTCCTGACCCTATTTGGATTCAAGCGAGAGGAGTTGCTCGGCGAGCTTCTACTGAAGCTTTACCCGTCTAAGGCGGACTTTAAGATCATCGGTGATCGCAGCCTGAATTGGTTACGGCATGCCCAGAATGGTGCGTACTCGGACGAACGCTTCATGCAGCATCAGAGCGGTGAGGTTTTTTGGGCGAGGGCTAAGGGGTACACGTTGACGCCAGAAGATCCTTTTCATCTCATGGTTTGGCATTTTGAGCGGATTGACCAAGCTGTTCGTCCGACCGTCAACCTCACGCCCCGAGAGCGGGAGATTGCCGTTCATATCGTCAATGGGCTCACATGCAAAGAAATAGGGCGTAAATTCGATATTTCACATCGGACTGTAGAGGTACACCGTGGGCGGCTTATGAAAAAGCTGAAGGCAAAAAATAGCGCTGAACTTGTTTCAAAAATTATTGTTTTGAAATAGATATCATGTCTTTTGATGCACTCGCGATGGCTGCGTAACTCTAGCCGCTCAAGTTAAAGTCGCTCTTCAAACACACTTTAAATCTGACTTGCTCGCATGCGTTACGTTGCAGTAGATAAAGCAGCATTGGCTTGTGGATGCGGGTTCGGCTGTTTCGGCAGTCCGTAGTGCGACACGGCTCAGAACCGGGTTGGATTCCGAGCAACGTCGGCTCCAGTACTCTGTTTCCTTTTGCAGCGCGTCGGTACGGCGTCATTGTCCGTACCGACTAACAAAGTGTGATAGCCACCTGGAAGAAACTCTCTCACGGTGCGAGAGATTCCTTGCTTGTTGCAACTACACCTACATTGCTCCGGTTCGAAGACCAGTCGGAGCCCGGCTGGACGAACTCTCCGGTCTTGTCACCAAAAGCTCGTACACCATCTTTAGTTCCCTGTAGTTGCCACATGAACCAAGTGGTGGGATTTCCGAGGTAGCCGTATACACCTGTGATACACCTCCCGCTTGAGACTTTGCTGCAAGAGGGCTCACCCATGATGTCGTCGTGCCGGGCCTGTGACAGAATACCGTAAGCCTTGGTTACGGCACCTTGGGTTATGGCGTCGTAGTAGGGCTTCACATCCCCCTCCCCGCCATCCCCCTCACTCTTGATAAGCAGTATGGCCCCTTTATTCGTATTACCAAGACTGACCAAGGTCACACCGCTGATCAGTCGAGTAAACCATTTCGGCGGAGGATGAATCGCAACGAAGGCAGAAAACGGAGCCTGCATATCCTGGAACAGGCGGATTACGGATCCAGCGCCTTGGGAATGCCCTGCGGCTCCGATTTTTTTTCATCTACCTTCCCACAGAAAGGGCTCCCTGCTATGCGCCCCTGCTGAATAATGTAATTCGCAGCATCTGTCGTCGAGGCACCATCCGCCGTATCAGTGTCGCGTGATGAAACGACGATGAAGCCCCAAGATGCAAGGTGCCGCAGGAAATATCGATATTTTCTTGCGGGTTGGCCTGTTCCATTGGCCCAAGCAACCACCGGGTGGCGAACGTCACCGGCGGAGCCACCGAGGCTCAAGGGACGGAAGATGTCACACAAGTGCCCCTCTCGATCAAAGGGTTCGGTCGTGGTTGTCTTGGTGACAGCCCAACGGCCTGCAGCCTGGTACTTGGCTTCGATCGGCCCTTTAGGAGTGTAGGCGAAACCGTCCTGTGCTTGAGCCGTGTAAACGAACGGGACTGCACTAAAGACCATAATGTGGAGCCAATGCTTCATGAAGTCCACCCTTTGCTCCGTTGCAATATGTTCCAATAATACATATATATCCTAACGCCTCAACATGAGGCAGACCCAATTTCTCCGTTACAAGTATTCGCCTAGGATATCCCTACCCACCACATATCGTCTTAAATAGCGCCTTAACTCAGCCCTCCTGTAAGTTTCTCGGGTGGCGGCAGATAGGCTAATGAATTACCGGGTGGATTGGCAAAACCCTAGAGAAACCCAAGAACTATATTGCAGCGCGATATGAGCTTTGATCCGGGAGGCAAGCATTGATGAAAACCAGCGAGAAGGAAGTTTTTGATAATAGCCACCTGCATTATCCATAATAGGCTTAAAGAAAACATTAAGTTATGCTATTTTCTTACGCACTGCCATCCGTTCAACCACGTATGAACCAAGCAATTTTGGCGTGAGATAACGCATTATATGAGCCGCAAAAAAAGCGCAATCTAATGAGACTCGACAGCGCGCAGGGCAGTAGTTTCGCTATCTTCAAAGATTGTTATGGTCGAACCTGAATGACTGGGAACTTCACCTTGATCGCAGAGAGGCAGACAAAGGAGAGAGACGCCGAGACAAGTAGCTTTATCTCAATCCGCCCCTTAAGAAATTCGAACATATCCGTATCTCATAAAAAAAGGGCCCCGCAGGGCCCTGATTGTTTGTAGTCAAACAGTCTTACTGAGTGCGCCACGACTCAACAACGTCCGCGCCGAACTCGTTTTTCCATTCTTTCAATTGGCGATGGTTGCCGCCCTTGGTCTCTATCAGCTCACCCGAGTTCGGGTTCTTGTAGATCTTAACGTCACGAGGCTTGCGAGTTCCTACCTTGGACTCTGCAGCGGCAGGAGCACTGCGAGTCGAAGCTTGTGGGTCAAGGATGGCGATGATGTTACGCAAGCTGTAGCCGTACTCACCCAACAGGTTGCGAAGCTTCTGCTCGAACTCGATTTCGCGCTTCAGGCCATCATCATTTTTTAGGGTTTCGAGCTCGGCCAATCTCTCAGCTCATAGTATGCGGCCAGTCCCCCTTGTACGCCAATCACCCTAAAGCACTAACAGAAAAATCAAAAGAACTACGGTTACGCTTATACACCCTAAAAAGCACAAATAAACCATATATATCAATGGTTTATATACAGACTAGTAATTTGGTGCTTTGGAGTTAATGCGATCAAGCATACCTGAGACGTAGTGTTCAGCTCTCTCATGAGTCCGGCCAGCACAGAGGGCTCATGCTGCTGAAACGCGCCTGCAATCCTGCCGACCGAATACAGACATGGATTGCGCTCAATAATAAAAACAAGTGAGACATAGGATGCATAACCCACCTAAATTAAGCCGAGCAGTACGTGTGGCAGTCCATGGCAACTCCCGCCCCAGTCTGGCTCTTGGGGCATTGGCTCTATGCCTGGCGCCTTGCGGATCAGCTTTCGCTTTCCAGTTTGAAGGCGAAACAGTGTCTGGCTCGCTCGACACTACGGTCTCCTACGGCACCACTTATCGTACGCAGGCTGCCTCAAAGAAGCTGATTGCACGCTCCAATGGAGGCAGTGTGGATAATGGCCCCATCGTTTATGACGACGGTGATCTGAACTTCCGCAAGGGAGAATTGGTATCCGAGGTGGCCAAAGTCGTATCAGATCTGGATCTGCGCTTCCAGGAAAATTACGGTGTGTTTGTACGTGGTCGCGCGTTCTATGATTTCGAGCTAAAGGATGACTCCCGTCGTCAACGTGAACTCAGTGACGATGGTGAGGATCTTGCTGGCTCGAGCGCTGATCTGCTTGATGCATTCGTTTATGGTTCTTGGGAGCTAGGGGATCATCAGTTCTCGGCTCGCTTGGGCCGACAAGTCATCAACTGGGGCGAGTCGATATTCGCTCAAGGCGGCATTTCAGCGACCAACCCCTATGATGTAGGCGCCCTCCGTGCACCTGGATCAGAAATCAAGGAAGCCTTTCTTCCGACCCTGATGGGTTCGTTCTCTTTTGAATTGACCGAGAACATGACCCTTGAGGGCTACTGGCAGCCGGGTTCATCTTGGGAAGCAGCGAAGCTGGACGCCTGCGGAACCTTCTTCTCGACCACTGATGTGATCGGAGACGATGATTGCGATTATCTGCCCGTCTCCGCCATCCAAGAGTCTGTTACGGGCCTGCTTGGTAGATCCACTGCATTCGACAGCCCGGACGAAGTGCGTGCCTATCTCAATGGTGTGCCTGCCGGCACGAGGTCTCTCGCTGAGTCCCTGCTGATGAGTACTTTTGTGCCTCGCTCGCATGATGTCGAGCCGGATGGTGATGCTCAATATGGCATTAGCCTGCGTTGGACGGCTCCAGAGTTGAACCAATCGGACTTCGGTCTTTATTACCTTCGCTATAGCACACAGACACCAGTAGTGAGCGCGAAAGCGGGATCCATCGTGGCAGTGCCTGGTGTTGGCCAAATTCCGTTTGCCAATCGCGCGACCTACTTTGCTGAGTACTTAGGCAAGCGTGATCTCTACGGCTTCAGCTTCAATACAACAGTCAACGGCGGCCCGCTGGATGGGTTGGCTGTCGCTGGTGAGCTTAGTTATCGCCCCGATTCGATTGTCAGCAAGTACACCTCTCGAGCTGTGATCTCTCCGGCTGTGGTTGGGGGCTTACCCGAAGGGACATACATCCCTGGCTATGTGAAAAGGGATCGGGCACAAGCAACTCTTTCCGGTATCTATCTGTTACCCAGCGGCGTGTTGAGTGCGGACTCTGGAAGCATCGTTGCCGAAGTAAGTGCTAACCGAATCTATGGAAGTCTGCCCCAACAGACGTTTGACAACCCAGACCTGCCCGGCGGCATGACCAACAGCTCATGGGGCGCTACAACCACTGGCTCTCTAACCTACAACGACATCTTCGGGCAATTCACCGTTTCTCCTGGCGTAAGCGTTTACAGCGCCATCAACGGGCGTAACGGCGCTAACAACAAAGGCGAACGCGCTTACACCGCAAAAGTGGATACCACTTATAAAGAAGTAATTGGTGCCGGCATCAGCTACACGGCGTTCAACGGCGGAGGGCGCTACAACCGTGACCGCGATTTTCTGAGTTTCAATCTCAAGTACAGTTTCTGAGGTTTAGTGATGAATGCATTCTATAAGACTCAAATTGTTGCTGCACTCGTGTTGGTGTCCTGTAGCCATGTGCTCGCGGCCTCTGATGTAGAACGCCTGGGCAAGGATCTCACTCCTGTTGGTGCACTAAAAGCCGGCAATGCCAATGGTACGATTCCCGCCTGGACTGGCGGCCTAACAATGACCAAGGATGCCTTTGATTCGGTAAAGGGCTACAAGAACCCATTTGAAGCAGAGAAGCCGCTGCTGACTATCACCGCTGCCAACGCGGAGAGCTACAAAGACAAAATCAGTGAGGGACAGTTGGCGATGCTGCGCCGACACCCCGATACCTGGAAGATGAACGTCTATCCAACTCACAGATCTGCGTCCTTCCCGCAATTCGTATACGACGCGGTTAAGGTGAATGCCGAGCACACTAAGCTGACAGAGGATGGCAATGGTGTATCGGAAGTGAAGGTGGCCACGCCGTTTCCGGTACCGAAGTCTGGCTTAGAAGTGCTATGGAACCATCTGCTGCGCTACCGTGGAAATGCAGTACAGCGAACCAATGCAGGGGCCAATATCCAGGCTGGGGGTAGCTATACCCTAAACAAAAACCGGGATATCTACCTCTACAACCGCGACTTTCGTAACGACGGCTCAACTGAAGGGAATATGCTCTTCTACTACCTTCAGGAGACGTTGGCCCCACCGCGCGATGCCGGTGTAGTACGACTGATCCAAGACACCGTCAACCAGACGGTCGCTCCGCGTCAGTCCTGGGTGTACACACCGGGTCAACGTCGCGTTCGGCGATCCCCCACTGTCGGCTATGACACTCCTACCGCAGGCGGCTTGATGACGGTGGACGACGTAGACATGTTCAATGGTGCCCCGGATCGCTTCACTTGGGAGATTCTGGACAAGAAAGAGATGTATGTCCCGTACAACAACTACCGTTTTGCATCTCGCACCAATACATACAAAGACATCATTCAGACCGCCCACGTTAATCCGGATCTCACTCGTTATGAGCTGCACCGAGTGTGGCATGTGCGAGCCAAGTTGAAGCCAGGAATGCGCCACGTTTACTCCCAGCGCGACTTCTACTTCGATGAAGACTCCTACCAGATACTGGTGGCTGAAAGCCGTGATAGCCGAGGTGAATTGTGGCGTCTCGCCGAGACCTACATCATCAACTACTACGACCATCAAATCGTGTGGACTGCAGGCGAAGCCCAATACGACCTCATCTCTGGACGCTATACGATCAACGCCCTTGCTCAGGAAGAAACGCCAGTCAACTTCGACGCGAAGCCCGATCTGCAGGATTTTACCCCCGCACGACTGAGGCAGGCCGGAGTGCGTTAACGCAATCCGTTGCTACTCAATTTCAAACAGTTCCAAGGGGATGAAACAATGCTTCGTCGACATTTTCTGGCAAACACATGTGCTCTGTTGGGTGGGATAACCGCCAGCGGATTGGTGAATGCATTGGCGGGGAGCGATAAGCAATCGCTTACTTTTCCACTCAACTCGCACCAAGCCCAGCTTTGCTCGGTGCTATCGGACATCGTTATTCCCCGTACCGATACACCTGGGGCAGTAGATGCCAATGTTCCTAACTTCATCGAGAGTGTGGTTTCCGACTGGTATACCCATCGAGAAAGAACGATCTTCCTTGATGGGCTCACTGAGCTCGATGAGTATTGTTTGAACAAATTTGGAACAAGCTTCCTGAATTCGAGTTCAGCACAACAGCTTGCCTGCCTGCAAGACGCCGAAACTGTGGCACAAGCATATACGAAGGCGCATCCACAACCTGTTACCCCCGCCACTTTGATGGGCAAGGGAGCCATTGACCAAGAGGCTCCTTTCTTCACCAAGCTTAAGGAGTTAGTAGTGGTTGGCTACTACACCTCCGAAGCAGCCTCCAACACGGAAATGCAATATCTGCCTGTGCCTGGCAGATACGACGGTGAGGCAACTTTGCAAGCGAATGGCGGACGCCAGTACATCTGGTAACTCCCAGCCACGGTGCGTGAGGCGCTGTGCTCGGCAGCTTTTTAATGGTGATTTATGCAGACTAATTTTGATGCAATTGTCATTGGTTCAGGGATCACTGGCGGCTGGGCTGCAAAGGAGCTCTGTGAAAAAGGTCTGAAAGTTCTTGTGCTGGAGCGCGGCAGAGAGATCAAGCATGACGTCGATTACAAGGGAATGTTTCAACCGCCATGGAAGGTACCTTTTGGCGGCAAGCCCCTGCGTGATCTTTACGACTCTGAGTACCCCGTCCAAAGTAAAATTTATGCTTTCGACGAGACTACTCGCCACTTCTTCAATAACGACAAAGCCAACCCCTACGCGTTCAATCCAGAAAAACCCTTTGTCTGGACTCGTGGCGGTGTGCTAGGTGGAAAATCGTTGGTATGGGGAAGACACGTCTATCGATATAGCGATTTGGATTTTGAAGCGAATAAAACGGATGGCCATGGCTGCGATTGGCCCATTCGCTATAGCGATATTAAGGACTGGTACAGCCATGTAGAAAAATTCATCGGCGTGAGCGGACAGAAAGAAGGTTTGCCGCAGCTCCCGGATGGGGAGTTCCAACCGCCGATGGAAATGAACCATGTTGAGAAAGTGTTCGCCACTAGAATTAGGGAGACGTATGGGAATTCGCGGTGTGTGACGATGGGGCGTATGGCTATCCAGACCGAACCGCAAAACAACAGGGGCTCCTGCACATACTGCTATAAATGCGAGCGTGGCTGCACCTTCAAAGCATACTTCAATAGTATTGTCTCGACATTGCCTGCCGCCAAGGCTACAGGCAATCTGACAATACGCTGCGATAGTGTTGTAGAGAGTATTGATTACGACCCTCTAACCAATCGTGCTTCGGCTGTACGAGTAATAGACGCAAATACCCGTCAGAAGCTAAGTTTTACATCTAAGATGATATTTCTCTGCGGCTCAACCGTCGGCAGTACGCAAATCCTGCTCAATTCCAAAAGTGAGTCGTTCCCCAACGGCCTCGGTAACACCAGTGGTGTATTGGGACGCTATCTGATGGATCATACCTATGGCAATGGCGCTTTAGGAGTGATGCCAGGTTATCTAGATAAGTATCCCTACGGCTATAGGCCAAACCAGATATACATCCCGCGTTTCAAGAATTTACAGAACAGCGATCAACCCTTTCTACGTGGCTATGGCTACCAGGCGGCAGCTCAACGTTTGGGCTGGAACTCTAAGTTCTCGATGATTCCTGGAGTCGGAGCGAAGTTCAAGGAGGCCATGAAAGGCCCTGGCCCGTGGCTCATGTATGTGGCAGGGTTTGGTGAAGTTCTTCCAAACCGTGAAAACCACATGTTCCTGCATCCAACACAAAAAGACTCGTATGGCATTCCATTGGCGTGCTTTGACTACGTCTATAGGGACAACGAGAAGGCCATGATCAAGGATATTGTTTCCGAGGCGCACCAGATGCTGGCAACTGCCGGAGCGGTGATGATTCAAGAATTTTCCGGTACACCTCCTGGCGCGAGTGTCCATGAGATGGGGACGGCACGTATGGGGCACAACCGCGAGGACTCGTTCCTCAATCGATGGAACCAGAGTCACGAGGTGCCAAACCTGTTCGTAACGGACGGCTCCTGCATGACCTCTGCCTCATGCGTGAATCCTTCGCTCACTTTGATGGCGCTCACCGTCAGAGCCGTGGATCACGCCGTGGTCGAATATCAGGCAGGTCGGATCTAACTATGAACCTCGGTGTATGCATGAAAATTGTACGTCGCTTATCGCTCCTTCTGTTTCTGATCGTGATCTGCGTTGGCGCCTTTGTGTATTTCTTCCTGCGTTCGCAAGGAATGTTTCGCGAGCCGCAATATGATCAAGATCGTCCTACCGATGTGAATATCAATACACCAGCAATATTAGTGTTCGACAAGACTAATGGTTTCATTCACAAAGACGCGATACCTGCAGCCAATGATATGCTCAGCCTGTTGGCGAAGAAAAATGGCTGGTCTCTCTACCACACTGATAATGCGGCTGTGCACAACCCAGACGACCTAAGAAAATTTCAGACAGTGATCTGGAATAACGTATCTGGAGATGTGCTGACTGAGCCGCAACGCCAAGCCTTAAAAACCTACCTGAGCAATGGTGGAGGGTTTGTGGCATTGCATGCCTCAGGTGGAGACCCCCAGTACGCTTGGGGTTGGTATGTGAATGATCTCGTTAAGGCTCAGTTTAAAGGGCATCCGCTGTTTCCGCAGAAACAACCAGGCACTTTAGTTATCGAATCTCCCGACGATCCGATAGTTGCCCACCTGCCCTCCAGATGGATTATGGATGATGAGTGGTATTCATTCGATAAAAGCCCTCGTCCAGGCGTTGAAGTGCTGCTAAGCATCGACGAAACAAGCTATTCGCCAAAGATGGCTGGCAAAGATATCAGTATGGGTATCGATCATCCGATGATATGGAAGCACTGCCTCGGAAACGGGCGAGCATTTTATTCTGCGTTGGGGCATTACGCTGAAACATATCGAGATGTGAATTACTCACAGTTGGTGGAGCAAGCGATCATTTGGGCAAGCGGCAAAAATGGTTCTCCTTGCAAAGCTTCAGTTTCAAATTAACGAAATTCTGACAACGGGTTGGGTTTTTGATGGTCGATAAAATCAAAATTGAAAGGCGGGGGCGGGTGCTGTGCATCGGGTTAAATCGCCCTGAAAAATCGAACGCGATGGACATCGAGCTTTATATCGAGCTGGCCGTGGCATACGGTGTCTTGGATGCAGACCCAACACTACGCTGCGGCGTGCTATATGGCGAAGGGAAAAACTTCACCGCTGGTTTGGAACTGGAGCAGTGGGTCGGTCAGTTCGATAAGGGGTGCTTTCCTGAGCTTCCAGCAGGGGCCTGCGATCCTTTTGGCCTAAATCAGGCACACCGGGTAAGCAAGCCCATTGTCGTGGCGGCGCATGGAATCTGCTACACACTTGCGTTGGAGTTAATGCTAGCTGCTGATATTAGGGTCGCAGCTGACAATTGTCGTTTCGGCCAGATCGAAGTGCAGAGAGGTCTTTATGCCGTGGGAGGTGCGACGGTTCGATTCGTTCAGAACATCGGCTGGGGTAACACGATGCGCTACCTATTGACCGGCGACGAATTTGATGCAAATGAAGCCTATCGTATGGGTTTGGTGCAGGCTGTATGCCCTGCTGGCCAGCAATTCGAAGAGGCGATGAAAATTGCAGAACGCATCGCTCAGCAGGCTCCGCTGGGCGTCGCGGCGACTCTCGGAAGTGCACGGTTGTCCATCAGTCATGGTGAGCAAATAGCGATAGATCGGTTGATACCGGATCTACTGCCGATCTTGGGGAGCGATGATTTCAAAGAGGGAGTTAACTCATTCTTGGAGCGTAGGAGTGCGAGTTTCACCGGAAACTAAAAACACAGCTAACCGCCTACACCATCATGATTAAGATAGTCAGTTTTTTGATATGGGCTTGATACACTCAGCACATGCAAATCCCTCTATGAAAGACAATATAATTATAACTGTCTGAACCGCACCCCTGGTCGGTGTCACAGTACTGGTGGCTGTTATTCTCGCCAAAAATATCTTCAGCATCAGGCAGTGCAAACGACTGCTTAGCTAGCCACCTAACAATCTTCAAGCATATCTCAATGCCAGAGTTACGGCGATGGTGTGCAACACCATCCGAGTGAAGCGAATGAGCATAAGTATAATTAAGCTACACGGCTGTGTCAGGCATTTCCGCATTTAACCTTTTGGCCAAACCAGTCAGAAAGATTGAGTGTTCAGGACATAGTTGCCCGCAGCAACCGGAGCTATAATCAGAGCTCAACAACACTAATAATAATTACAGGATTTCGGGATGTACGACTACCACACCGCCGCAAGGCAGTTCAATTACCTGCAAACCGCCGCGCAAGAACTGCACGGTAGTCTGGACGGCCTTAACGCCTGCGTGGAGTGCTGTGACCGACATACTGCCGGCCAAGATGTAGCCTTATACTGCGAAGCTCAGGATGGTACCGCCTCGCAGTACACCTTCCGCGAGCTACAGGATCAGGCCGCTCGATTCGGCAATTTCCTCCATGAGCAGGGTGTGCGACCTGGAGACCGAGTCGCAGGGCTTTTGCCGCGAACTGTCGAGCTCTTGATCACTATCCTTGGAACTTGGAGGGTTGGGGCAGTCTACCAACCGCTGTTCACCGCGTTCGGGCCGAAGGCGATCGAGCAACGACTGGAGTGTTCTAGCGCACGATGGGTTGTCACAGACACCCGCAACCGATCCAAACTAGACGACGTCATCGGCTGCCCGACCGTGATCACTGTTGGCGCTGATCCACAATGCATCGGCGATTATGATTTTTGGAGTACCCTGCAGCGCCAGAGCAACGACTGCGAGCCGTTGCTTCAGGACGGCGAAGCCCCGTTCCTACTCATGTGCACTTCCGGTACCACCGGGCCAGCCAAGCCACTGGAAGTACCATTGCGGGCCATTTTGGCTTTCAAAGGTTACATACGCGATGCAGTAGAGCTGCGAGAGGACGATCGCTTTTGGAACCTCGCCGATCCAGGCTGGGCATATGGCCTTTATTATGCGGTCACCGCGCCACTGGCTTTGGGTCACTCGACACTGTTTTACGATGGCCCGTTTTCAGTCGAAAGCACCTGCTCGGTAATCAACAAATATGCAATCACTAACCTCGCCGGCTCGCCGACGGCCTTCAGGTTACTTATCTCCTCGGGTATGCAATTCGCAGATAGCATCCGAGATCGATTGCGCGTGGTTAGCAGCGCCGGTGAGCCACTCAATCCCCAAGTTATCCGCTGGTTTGCCGAGAACTTAGGTGTAGTCATCCACGACCACTATGGGCAGACCGAGCTAGGCATGGTGCTTAGCAACCATCACGGCCTAAGCCACACTGTGCGTGAAGGCTCTGCTGGCTACGCCATTCCTGGCCACCGAATTGTAGTGCTTGATGACCAGCATCAGGAGTTACCGCCCGGCCAGCCTGGTACGTTGGCAGTCGATCGCGAGCGCTCGCCGCAGTATTGGTTCAGTGGTTACTTCGGCATGCCAACCAAGGCCTTCGTGGGGCGTTACTACTTGAGCGGCGATACAGCAGAACTCAACGACGATGGCAGCATTAGCTTCGTAGGCCGTAATGATGACGTGATCACTACTTCCGGCTATCGGGTAGGGCCGTTTGATGTTGAAAGCGCGCTGGTGGAGCATCCTGCCGTAATTGAGTCAGCCGTAATCGGAAAACCCGACCCGCAGCGTACAGAGTTGATTAAGGCCTTCGTGGTGCTAAACAAGCAATATCTACCAAGCCCGGAACTAGCCGAAACATTGCGGCTACATGTCCGCCAGCGCCTCGCGGCTCATGCCTACCCCCGGGAAATCGAGTTCGTCAACGAATTGCCGAAAACACCTAGCGGCAAGCTACAACGTTTCATCCTGCGTAACCAGGAGATTGCTAAGCAGCAAGCTTGATGATTAAGAGTCAGAAATGCGCGAAAGTTCTAAGCTCACTACTCGACAGACTTGATGATTCATCATTTATGTACTTGACGACCTTGAAACACTATTTAGATGCTTATGGAACAGGGCATCTTAATACACTACGCATACAGACAGCAGCTTACTAATTCCAAGCTGCACTGTGAAAAGAATGCAAAATTTTCTTACAGCAGACTGCCAGCTCGGAGGCTCTTCTCACGAAGTGGCCTATATCACACGCCAAAATCGATGTGCACTTCATAAATACAACAACACTGAAGGATACATAATATGCAGAAAGTTAACGTGTACGCGCTCGCCAGCGATTCAAAGTTCAACCGCTTTCACCGACTCATACTTTTTTGGTGCATGCTAATTCTTGTGATCGATGGTTACGACCTTGCCATCGTCGGTGCGGCCCTTCCCGCTATTATGCAAGATATGCAGATTGCCCCCACTAGCGCAGGAATTATGGCGGGTTCCGCCCTATTCGGCACGATGCTTGGAGCGATCTTCCTTGGAACACTTGCCGACCGTATCGGCCGTCCGAAAATGGTTGCTATGTGCGTCGCACTGTTCAGCCTTTTCACAGCCGGTGCGGGCTTCACCAACGACCCTGTCAGTTTCAGCATCATGCGCTTCATCGCCGGCTTGGGTATTGGCGGCGTATTGCCTGTGTGTACTGCTCAAATGAGTGAGTTCGCCCCTTTGAAACTCCGTACTCGCCTGGTCACTCTGGTGTTTGCTGGCTACTCGGTAGGCGGCATTTTGGTTGCCATTACGTCCAAGCAGTTAATTGAAAGCCATGGTTGGCAGTGGGTGTTCTACGTTGCCGCACTACCGGTGCTGCTGATCCCCTTCATCCTGAAAACCATGCCTGACTCCATCGGTTACATGCTGAAGGAAGGCCGTCAAGATGAGCTGCGCAAGGTTGCGCTGCGTATTGAGCCAACATTGAATATCACCAGCCAAACTGAGATGACCGGCAACCTAGCGATTCTGGCTGAGCTGGACGCTCCAGTACGCAATCTATTCAAGGATGGCCGTGGCTTCAGCACTGTGATGATTTGGACAGCGTTCATGACCGGTCTGTTCATGGTTTACGCGCTCAACTCCTGGTTAACCAAACTCATGGCGATGGCTGGCTTCAGCCTGGGCTCAGCACTCAATTTCGTTATCGTATTCAACCTCGGTGCGATCGCTGGAGGACTAGGTGGTGGCTGGCTGGCCGATAAGCTCAACATCAAATACGTTCTGGTCAGCTTCTACATTGTCGGAGCCATTGCTCTGACCCTCATGGGCTATACACGTGATGTCTCTCTGTTGTACGCAGTCGTCTTCGTTGTTGGGGCATCCACACTGGGTACGCAGTTGCTGGCCTACGCCTATGCAGGTGACTTCTACCCCTCCACGATACGCTCGGCGGGTGTCGGATTTGCGTCAGGTGTCGGACGCATCGGGGCGATCGTTGCGCCCGTGCTGATCGGCTGGCTGGTGTCAATGAACCTGCCACTTGAGCACAACTTCATGGCCATTGGCTTGGCCGGATTGATCGGTGCAGTGGCGGTGACATTGATCAACCAGTCTTGTGCTGATTCCACTCGAGCAAAGAAATCTTTGGCGTTCTCAGCTGAGTGAAGCTTGGCTGACTCCACTCGATTTTACTTGAAGAGCGATTGTTGCTTCCGCCTCGCCTCGGCCCTGGCGAGCCGGGCTTGGGCGAAGGCGATATGGTCTCCGCCCTCCACAAGCGGCAAGTTACTGCGCATATAACAAAAACAAATGGTGTTTGTCATGCTGAAAAAAGCAACAAAACTAACAATAGCTTTAGCTGTTTCACTCCCAACTCCATTCGCCTCGGCCGATTTTTTGAAGGATGCAAAAGGAAGTTTGGAGCTACGTAACTTTTATTATAATCGTGACTTTCGTAACGATGGCGCCACCCAATCGAAGCGAGATGAATGGGGACAAGGTTTCATTCTCAACTTACAGTCTGGCTTCACTGAAGGGACAGTTGGCTTCGGTGTTGACGCGCAAGGCCTGCTGGGTATCAAGCTGGATTCCAGCCCAGATCGCACCGGCTCCGGAATTCTCGCGTACGACTCCGAACGCAATGTAGAAGATGAATACAGCAAGATCATGCTTACAGCCAAGGCTCGTATGGGAAAAAGCGAACTGCGGGTAGGCGGCATCAGCCCCCTCATGCCATTGCTGTGGAGCAATAACAGTCGCCTCCTGCCACAGGTGTTCAGGGGGGGATCACTGGTATCCAGCGACCTTGATCCCTTGACGATTTCGGCCTATAGCATCAATGCGGTGAAGCAACGCAACTCCACTGATTTTCAATCTCTTACCGCGTTCGGTTACCGGGCGGTTGAAGCCGATCACTTCAACTACCTCGCACTTGACTACAAGGTGCTACCAACCCTCGCAGTGAGCTATCATATTGCGGATTTGGAAGACCTTTATCGCACAAACTACTTCGGCTTGAAACTTAATCAGCCATTATCGACGGGCGCGCTTATTACCGATATTCGCTATTTCGATGCAAAAGAAACCGGTGACAAGGGAATAGGTGAAGTCGATAACCGCACTCTCAGCAGCTACTTTGCTTATAACCTGGGTGGTCATACGATCGGCGGGGGTTATCAAAAAGCATGGGGAGGCACTTCCTTTGCCATGGTCAATGGTGCAGATAGCTACCTCTTCGCTGAGTCATTGGTCAGTACGTTTACCGCTCCGCAAGAACAAGTTTGGTTTGCACGCTACGACTACAACTTCGTCGCTTTAGGCATTCCAGGGCTAACACTGGGAGTAAAATATGCGAAAGGTGAGGATGTCGATCCTACCTTGCTTACAACTCGCCAAGCAGCAGGTCTGCGCTTAGAGGGCGAAGACGGAAAGGAATGGGAACGCATGACCGACCTCACCTATGTTCTTCAGAGCGGCCCGATCAAAGGTCTCTCGGTACAGTGGCGCAATTCAACAAACCGCTCCACCTACGCCGACAGTGCTAATGAAAACCGGTTTATCGTGCGTTATACATTTAACTTCTAAAACTTACATCCACTAATGCTTGCTCCACTTTTGCCAGAGCTGATCGAAAGAGAGGCCTGGCATTTTTTACGTGAGATCCAGCTAGAGAATAAATAGGCATTCCAATGTCGAAAGTGAACATAGCCAAGCCATAGCTCGGCCCCGGCGCGCCCTGTACCGGACAGCGTGTGTAGCCTCGCGGATGTACTTTTTTAGAATTTACAGCGTTGATTACAACTTAAGTTAAAACCGGCGGCCGCCAACAATTTGGTCTGCGGGCCTTTTGTATGCCAATTGTCCGCTTATTCGGCAAAACCAATTTCATGAGGAAACATCATGCGCATTGAAAACTCAGTCTTCCTAATTACTGGAGCAGGTTCTGGACTCGGGCTGGCCTCGGCGCGTGAGTTGGTGGGCCGAGGTGCAAACGTGGTGCTGGTCGATGTGAACGAAGCCGCTGGTGCAGCCCTTGCTGACGAGCTAGGAAAACGTGCGAATTTCGTGCGAGCGGACATCACCAGTGAAATTGATTGCCGCGCAGCAATTGCCTCTGCAGTCAGTGTCTTTGGCGCGTTGCATGGGGTGATCAACTGCGCGGGTGTTGCACCAGCCGAACGGATTTTAGGCCGTAATGGCGCACATGGGCTTGAGAGTTTTCGCCGAACTATCGAGATCAATTTGATCGGTAGCTTCAACGTGATTCGCCTTGCTGCTGAGGCTATGGCGGGAGGAGAGCCAAATGAAGAAGGTGAGCGTGGCGTAGTCATAAATACGGCCTCTGTCGCAGCTTTTGACGGTCAGACGGGCCAGGCTGCTTACGCCGCGTCCAAAGGTGGAGTTGCTGCCATGACATTGCCATTGGCACGCGACCTGGCTCGTTCAGGCATCCGTGTTATGTGCATTGCACCCGGAATATTTGAGACCCCGATGATGGCGGGTATGCCTCAGGACGTGCAGGCATCATTGGCAGCCAATGTGCCATTCCCTCCACGACTGGGACGGCCTTCCGAGTACGCAGCGTTGGCAGCGCACATCATCGAAAACTCCATGCTCAATGGTGAGGTGATTCGTTTGGATGGTGCTTTGAGAATGGCCGCGAAATAGATCGAGCTAAAAGTCTGTGAACGGGCACAAGCCCCCCAACATGAAACAGAGGATTCAGTTATGAGCCATACCGACCCTATCGTCATTGTCAGTGCTGTCCGAACTCCGTTAGGAGGCTTTCTTGGGAATTTCAAGGAAGTCACCGCTGCGCAGCTGGGTGCAGTTGCAATTCGTGCCGCCGTGGAACGAGCCAGCCTGCAGCCCAGTGACATTGGCGAGGTCATCATGGGATGCGTGCTACAAGCTGGGCAAGGCCAGGCTCCGGCTCGTCAAGCTGCCCTGTTGGCGAATCTACCGGAGCAAGTGGCGTGTTCAACAGTCAACAAGATGTGCGGCTCTGGCATGAAAGCGCTGATGTTCGGCCACGACCTTATCCATGCCGGGAGCGCGGAGGTGGTGGTTGCCGGAGGAATGGAAAGCATGTCAAAGGCTCCCTATCTGTTGGAGCGAGCGCGCTCTGGCTATCGCATGGGCCACAGCAAGATCATTGATCATATGTTTCTCGATGGGTTGGAAGATGCCTACGAGAAAGGCCGACTCATGGGCACATACGCCGAAGACTGTGCTCAGAGTTATGGATTCACTCGAAGCCAGCAGGATGAGTTTGCGATCAGCTCGTTGACGCGAGCTCAGAAGGCAATCACCGAAGGGCGTTTCCAAGACGAGATTGTCCCTGTGCTGGCTTCGTCTGGCCGTGAGACGGTTTCGATTGAAAGCGATGAACAGCCAGGTAAGGCCCGGATCGACAAAATTCCTACGTTGAAACCTGCGTTTCGCGAAGGCGGGACGGTGACTGCGGCGAACTCCAGTTCTATTTCGGATGGCTCGGCTGCCCTCGTACTGATGCGCTTGTCTGAAGCCGAGCGTAGAGGCCTTACACCGTTGGCCCGGATAGCAGGTCACTCATCCTACGCGCACGCCCCCGGCCTCTTTGCCACCGCTCCGGTCGGTGCGATTAAACGCTTGCTCGAGCGAACCAACTGGTCAATAAAAGATGTTGATCTCTTTGAGATCAATGAGGCATTTGCCGTAGTTCCCATGGTTGTTATCCGAGACTTGAACGTCGGACATGAGCAATTAAACGTCCACGGCGGGGCATGCGCTTTGGGGCACCCGATTGGCGCGTCAGGTGCGCGCGTGGTTGTTACGTTAGTAAATGCCTTGAGGCAGAACAGGCTTAAGCGTGGCATCGCTTCTGTGTGCATTGGAGGCGGCGAGGCGACCGCGATTGCTATCGAGCTCCTCTCATAGAGTAGCGTTGTCCGAGGTAATAAGGCTCCTGCCGAGCCTCGCATATTTTTTTGCACGAAGAGTCTGCTTGCGAACTACCAGATCCTAATAGTTGAGCAAGTGGACGGGATGGCTTGAACACGCTTCACCGCCCAGAAGCTGAATGCGATCAACACAACGCCAGACCAGAAAGAAGCGATTCAAGCATTTGTGGAGAAGCGCACAGCTAAGTTTTTAGCGGCGGTGTCGCGAGTTTAACGCTACAAAATCGAGGAGATACCGTGGCAGAGAAAGAGCTGTTTTGGGAAGACTTCCCCCTAGGTAGAACTTGGACAGCCAAGCAATCTGCTCCTATCACAACGGAACAAATTATCGCCTTTGCTGCCGAGTACGATCCTCTCGATATACATATTGATCCCGACCTTGCCCATTCGAGTCCGCTTGGGGTGCACTGCGCCAGTGGGGTACAAACCTTCGGTTTCTCGCAACGTTTGATGTGTGATGCCTTACTGCTCCAAACAAATGTCGTTGCGGGTGGGAAGATCGATGGTTTTCGGATGGTTGCTCCAGTAGTACCTGGAGATATTCTCAAACTGTCAGCTCAAGTTGTTCGATCACTCATCCATGCAGGAAACCATGAACGAGGGTGGGTTGTGTTCAAAGTCGACGTTGCTACGACGGCGGGAAAAACCGTGCTTGTTTATGAGGTGACGGTATTGATACTGCGCAGGGCCGGTCAGAGTGGGTCTTTACCTGGAGACGTTGATCAGCATTGAGGTTCCTGCGACCCTCTTTTGGCCAGAAATGCACGTATTGCCGGGTGTGACCTCCAGGTCACCAGCGAGGAAACATAGCCACGCTGGTTGCGCTTCGCGAAACGCGCATGCCTGCCGCCCCCAAAAAACGGGCCCTCGAAGGGCCCTTTTGTACTCAAACCAAAATCACTTACTCAGCCAGGACTCGACCGTCGCGGAGCCATGCTCAGCTTTCCATTCCTTCAGAGTCTTGTGGTTGCCGCCCTTGGTTTCTACGACTTCACCGGTATGCGGGTTTTTATAGACCTTCAGCTGGCGTGGCTTCCGAGTACTGGCTTGGGTCTCAGCGACTGGTGCACGACGACCAGACTTCGGATCAAGCAGGTTGATCACGTTCGCCAGGCTGTAACCGTACTCGGCCAGCAGAGCCCGCAGCTTGGTTTCAAATTCGATTTCTTTCTTGAGGCCAGCGTCGCCTTTCAGCGCCTCGAGAGCTTGGAGCTGTTCGGCGAGGTGTTTTTCGAGTTGGCGGAATTCGGCGAGTTTGGACATGATCGTTCTCTAGGTAGAAGTCATCTAACAATACACCAAATACTAATTTGAATTTAGGGCCATGGAGCTCTGGGTATGCGAGTCGAGGTTCGCTGCCCTGATTTATTCGTCCTCCGCCAAGAGCGGCGTATTCAGGTCAACATCAGCCTGACCGACTAGCGCATTGATGCGATCGACCAAACGCGAATCTACGGGCTGAATTAGCTCCGGATGCGCGTCCATATCCGCCGCCAGAAGCCCGAGAGTTCGGGATACGGATAGATGGGCTTCCATCGGTTCATCCGCTGGCGAGGTCTCCTGAACGTGTTGCGCGGACTTGATGTTGAGGATACGAGGGTCATTCATGACTCAACCTTATGCGGTTCGACGTTGCAGCAACTGTGGCAGGTTCCGCCTGTTCTGATGCCGAAGTGGTGCTCCGATTAAAGGGAGCGTTTGGATGTGAAAATTATGGCTCAGCAATAATTATGGCTGAGCCATAATTTGAAATAATCCAGTTTTGTAGCTTCGCCACCGATGGTGGAACTCAAATCACCAGCAGGACACCGTTCAAAGCTCAGCGACCCACGTCGCGATGTACCTCTATGGTGACAGAGCAAAGCGAGAACCCAGTGCCTTGAAAAGCTCTGCAAGCATCCGCGCGTCTAGCAATGCATGGTGGGGCGGATCAGACAGCTCTACCTGTTCAAGAGCTTCAGCATCGACCTCATTAAAAAGGATCGCGAGGTTGGTCGGTTGATTCAAAACCTGGACTGGCCATGGTTGATGATCTGCACAAACGAGATCATAGAAAAACTTCCAATCCCGATTGGGCGCATCTGAACACACCTCAAGCTCCTCGGCGAAGCTCCCTAGAAATCTTCGAAGAGAGACTTGGGCGTCGCTAAGCGACTGACCACATCGCAGAGGATCGAGCTGCGGTAAAACGTTCTGGATGACAAAGTCACTGCAGTCGTCGAGCGAATAGGTATTCGTCAACTCAACGTAAAACTCTTCGCCAGACTGCGATACCAGCGCTAGAGATATCAACTTCGAGTACTGATTGAGCTGCGTGAATTCGCAATCTAGGAATATTTTCAACGCCCTGTCCTTTCAACGAGTGCTAGCGTGGCCTGTCATTGGCGCCCATGCTCGTCCCACTGACGGATTTGCGAGGCAAGTTGGCTGAGTAAGATGAGACGCTGCATTTGTGATTGGACGTGGGGACTTTCAGTCGTCCCCCCAGGGATCGAATTTATCCCCATACCTCGCGTGTAACGCACGATTGCGTTCGATCCGCCTAATCCACGGATCGTAGTCCTCTGGCAATGCGGCGAGCTCAGCGCTAATGATCATTTGCACTGTTTCATCACGCAGTAACTTACTGGTCAGCTCGCGGCATTCGCCACGCGTCACCACACCATAAGCGGCGTGATTGCCTTTAACGTAGAGATCGGTCATTCCTACCCGCATATGGCCATATTTGTGTACGTCATCCGGGTAGATGTCCTCTAGGCTGAGATATCCCATACCAGCTCCGGGCTAAGAATGTACTCGCGGAATAGCACTGCCTGTACGCTCCGCAATGTTCGAAGGTGCCACCGACAGCGTGCACCATCATTGAAGTCGTCCCTTCGCGCCAGCGCCTACAAGGACCATCCAACAACATAAAGCAGGACTACCTATGAGCCAGCCAGCAGCAAGCGGTTAAGTGTGCGCATGATAACCTCGACTCAGACATCACTGTTCTGAGTATCCACCTTGAGCACTGCCACCGTACCTAACGATTTCAACACATTGATCAATGCACCAAAATTTTCGGACGACCCAGTTGGTCGGCGTCAAATGAAGCGCTGGCAGCTCATCGCTGATGACATCTTCAAAAGCACATCCAAAGAGGCGTTGCTTGAAGCCAGGGGCAAAGCCGAAGGCTATATCCACGGTCTTGTGGATGCTGGGCATTTGTCGACGAGAGACACTGATCGCGACTATCTCGTTTTGAGTATCGTCCAACGGCGGCGTGAGTTTTTGCAAAAGCTACTGAACGAGTACGGTTACTGAGCCAAGGCGAGATGTGAATCCGTCCGACGTAAAAAGAACTTCGTACGATAGAGTCAGTTTGGAGCGCTCCGCAGAGGTAACTCGGAGCGCCGCTGATTAAAACTTTAAAAGGGATAGCAGGCGATTTCAAAGGTCTGACGGGGCGCGAGCGATGAGCCTGTCTCGAATCGACTCCCATTCCTCCATGGAAATGAGCACCGCAGTCCTGCGAGCTCCATCAACGAAAACTGGTTTGCGGGTCGTGATCACTTGGTCGAGCAACTCGTCAAAATGGGCTATTGCCCTAACGACTGACCATCGTTCATCTGGCATATGACACGGCCCTACCAGGTTATCAAATGATGGCTTTCATACTACCGATCAGAATCTATCGGCGGACTGGAGAAGCTTTGAAAAGCTAGCTCTTCCGAGGTCTCGCCTGAAGCTAGCGATGACGTAATTACCATCCTGAGTCTCGAGCAACCAAAACCGCCCTTCTTTCCTCGCCGACTGAATTTTACCCGTGTGAAGAATTGAACCATCAGCTCTGTGGTAGGCATCATCCTTCTCAGAGTGATCGAATGACACCCCGACGCATGTGTCATCTGCAATAAAAGCGTCGCTGATGAATGCCGTGACAGGCACCGTGTATTTGCGAAGGCTTGCTCGCACCAAACGGCGCAGCTGAAATTCGCTGACATCTTTACTATGAAATTCCAGCTCAATTACTTCAGGCATCCAACTCAAGCTCCAAAACGACCATGAATAAACCGTCGGCAAGCATCGCTCACCCTGCTTTCATTGAAAAAGCGGCACCAATGCTAGCCTCTTTTCTCAGTCCTGGCCCAAGCAGGAGATAGACAGTATTTTTGGTTTCAAACATACAGCCTTCAGTGAAAGAGACACCGAAATTGCTACGAACCCACATTCGAGGCTGGAAGCGTCCTTTGCTGTCCAGGACTATCTCATGAGCAAAAAGCGTCGCGGGAAGTAGACCAAGCCCGCTTAGCTTTTCTTTCTCATCAGGGTTAACCGTAAGGTCGATCAGGATCCACTGCTTCACCACGCAGAATGCTTTGCCTGGGAATGTTTTTGCTGCCAATGCAATCAGCTCATCTTGGGTGCCCTGCCAGCCAAGTGCTTCCTTCCCTGCCCCGTAAAGGAGCTGGGAAATCTCTTCTAACGTAACCATGTGAATTTCTCGATCGATTGGGGTTTAGATCGCAAAAATGGAATTGATCCCAGCGCTAGAACGAAGGGAAAACTCAGATCGCTGAGGTTTAACGCTGAATCGCAGCTCATCAAATCTCGAGCAAAAAATCCTGATCAAACCCGGTGTCTTCAGTCGGATATCCGCGAGGATTTGACACAACTCGACACCCTCCTTTAACGAAATCCGCTGCGATGTGGGTATGTCCATAAATCCACAGATCGGCCATCTCTAGAAGCTCGGGCCAATTGTTTGCGTACGCAGCAATGAGGTGTTTTGGAAAATCCCCACTCACGTATTCCGACGTAGGGGCATGGTGCGTGACGACAACGGTTTTACCAGCGAAGGGCTTGTCCAGTTCTCGAGTAAGCCAGGCGTACGCCGCCTTTGATTTAGCGATCAAGTCATCAGGACGCAAACGCCGGAAATTTTCATCGGTTCTGATTACGGTGAAATCGTTCATCCAGTCCCAAGCAATACGTTTCGCGGCAACGACATCACCTGTCGACGAGTAATCTGTCCACGCTGTCGTGACCAAAAACCGGGTCTGATTAAGAATCAGCGTTTCGTTCTCGAGCACGTGCACGTGAGGAGCTGCCGCCTCTTTCATCTTTCGCAGCGTGTGATCCATGTGGCCGCCGTAGTACTCATGATTTCCGCAAACGTAGATCACCGGGCACTGGAATGTGTTGTTCGCCCAAACCACGCCGCGAGATTTGATATCAATGTCACCTGCGAGAATGACAACGTCCGCTTCGCTTGGGGCGGGATCGAACCGAGCAAATCCCATGTGTAAATCTGAATAGATTTGAAGCTTCATTGGAGCCGCCGTTTAGGTCAGTGGCCAGCAAATTCCGGAACTGCTGAAGGCGCAGTTTTTGTATCTTCGTAGATCGTCCGAATGCCAGTAAGTGAGCCGGCGTCGAGACTAGCCGGAGCACTGCTATAAACAGCTCCGCTCGCGACCTTGTGAAGTAAGACGCACTCGCCGGTTTGGTCGTATCCGATGACCAAGCTGACTAGCTTCTCCATGCGGTCGGATGAGCTCCCATTCATATAGGGTGCGGTCACAACCTGTACCTCCTCAAACGAGTGGTATGGACTCTGCTGCGAAAGTAGGTGGGCCAGCATAGATGTGTCTGCTGGCATACACCTTTTAGACCACGCCCTACCTCCTTCACGAACGCGTAAGCGAATGTAATACCAAGGTTCCCCCGAGTCTCGCTCGACCATTCGCCAAGCTGTTCGGCCTGGCCCATGGATTTCCAGGAAATCAACCAAACAAGATTCATCTGAGATAAACACGACGCGGTTTCCTCGTTGTGGGGCGCGGTAGTTCGAGATGCGGCGCGCAAGTTCGCAAGCGACGTACCTCAGCGATAATTCCTATAAATTGACAAATCTGGACTAAACCGCTGCTGACGACGGAGCCCAACCATCGGCTGGAGTGCAGTGCGGTCGTAGTCACTCACCTGCAATTCACAATAACGCACTATATTGCATGGATAGGAATTGATCAATGTGGCCTTATCCTTCCCTTTACGGGAAGCACCCATGCCTTCGCGATCAACGCTGGCAGCGATCCTACGCTCGATCAGAATTGCTCGAGGTCTGTCCCAAGAGCAGCTAGGTGGCGCAGTGGAAGCGCGGCATTTGCACAATGTCGAGCACGCGAAGACCAACATCACACTCGACATGCTCGAGCGCATCAGCGCGCGACTGGATGTCGACCCCATTGCTTTATTGGCGATGGCATCCATTTACGAGCGCCAAGAATCTCTCACTTCGTTCAATGCCCGTCTGCTGGCAGAGATGAAAAAGCTTGAAGCGTTAGGGGTTCTCGCTGGTTTACCGAGCCATTTTGAAGGCGGTGATTTAGTAACAGGCAAAGCCGGCAAGCGACCGATACCGGTAGAGAGAATTCAGGCCGTGCTTGCCTGCAAAGCTGAAGGAATGACGCAGAAGCAGACATCTTTGAAACTAGGGATGGCTGCGTCAACCGTTCATAAAATTTGGCACTCAGATTGTGGATCTGCCGCCAGTCAATGAGTCTAAGTACCTCGCGGCTTAGCTTTAGCAGTGGCTTCCGCGATCAAGGGGTCGTCAGGCCAAAAATGTTTGGGATATCTTCCCTTAAGGTCTTTCTTCACTTCGTCGTATGTCGACTTCCAGAAGTTTGCTAAGTCCTGGGTGACTTGCACAGGACGTCGCGCTGGCGATAACAAATGGAGCTTGAGCACCTGACGTCCATTGGCGATACGCGGTGTATCTGCAAGGCCAAACAACTCCTGGAGTCTCACAGCCAATATGGGAGGACGCTCGCTGTAGTCGATTCGAATGTTCGATCCAGAAGGCACACCAATCGTCTGAGGTGCCTGTGCATCGAGTTGCTGCGGCAACGGCCACGGCAAAAGGCTGCGCAGAATTGATGGTAGATCGATTTGCCCAAAGTGGCTGAGCCTGGTTACCTTCGTGATGTAGGGGGCAAGCCACTCCCCTAGAGACGCCAGGAGCACTTGGTCACGAAGATCTGGCCAATCACTTGTGTTCCCCTTCTCTAAATCCAGATCCCGCAAAAGCGCTACACGCGCTTGCCACTGGCGCAACTCTGGAGTCCAAGGTAAGAGCTCAATTCCCTTGCGCCGGATGTAATTGATCAACGCCTGGATGCGAGCTTCTTCATCAAGGTTTGCCAGAGGTGCCGAGGAAAGTACCAACTCCCCAACCTTCAACTGCCGCTCCGCTCTAAGCACGCCTTCTCGCTCATCCCAGTCCAGCTCATCCACCTGACGGACTTGCTCCTTTAGAAGGGATTTGAACAGCCCCTCATCGAAGTCTGCCGCCAAGTAAATACGCTCTTCACGTTGGCCTTGGCGACTACCTAGATCAGCGATCACCAACCATGAATGCTTCATCAGCACATCGCTTTCGGTAAACATGGCTGCACGGCCATTTGCGAGACGGTACTCAGCACCACCAGGGCGACGTTGTTGGGCGACACGGTCGGGGTATGCCAAGGCCAATAAAGCTCCCACCCACCGTGGGTGCTCAGGATCAGTCACCGGGTCGACAATGGGGCCGCGCAGATAAGAACGGTATTGCTTGGCAAGCTGCCTAGCACGTTGCGCACCGCCTTGCTCGGAACGCTCGGCACGCTGCTCTCCAGAGACGATTGCAAGGCGACTGTGGATATCCGCACCGGCGCCACGCTGGATATCACGTTCCCCCAGTAAAGCGGCGATATCACATGCAAGATGTCCAAGGCCGAAAGCATGACCTCGCAGAAGCAGATGGGCTATGCGGGGATGCGCAGGCAATTCCGCCATTTCTTGTCCATGCTTCGTGAGCTTCAAATCTTCGCCCATAGCCCCCAAGCGAACTAGAAGGTCACAAGCTTGGGAGTAGGCAGCTGCAGGCGGAACATCCAACCATTTGAGATCAGTGGGCTGCACCCCCCATCTGGACAGCTGCAGAGCTAATCCAGCAAGGTCGGCCTGCTGTACCTCAGGAGTACCGTAACCTGGCAGTTGATCATGCTGGGTCTCTGACCACAGGCGATAACAAACACCAGGCTCCAGGCGTCCCGCACGGCCCGCTCGCTGAGTCGCGCTCGCTTTAGATATTCGCTGCGTGTCCAATCTGGTCATCCCGCTACGCGGGTCGAACCTAGGCACACGCTCGAGTCCCGAGTCGATTACTACTCGAACACCTTCGATAGTCACGCTGGTCTCAGCGATGTTGGTAGCCAAGACAACCTTTCGCTTTCCTGCAGGAGGTGGATCAATCGCAGCTCGTTGTGCAGTTAGCTCGAGCTCTCCATGCAAAGGGCACAACAGAACGTCTTCTCGATCTCCCAAGCGATCTTTCAGAGACTGATGTACTCGTCGTATTTCGGCCTGCCCAGGTAAAAACACCAAGAGACTTCCACCTTGGTCTTCCAGAGCATCCATGCATGTCGAAACCACACGCTGATCAAGATAATCGCCTGATTGATACGGTGCGCCCCAGATTGTCGTGACCGGGTACATACGGCCTTCACTGGTGACGATGGGGGCATCGTCGAGCAATCGAGAGAGTCGCTCTCCCTCCAGCGTTGCGGACATCAGCAACACTTTGAGAGAAACCTCGTCTCGTAGCATCTCGCGGCCATTAAGTGTCAGCGCCAAGGCCAGATCTGCATCAAGATTGCGAAGATGGAATTCGTCGAAGATGACCAGGCCCACGCCTTCAAGTGACGGATCCTCTTGCAGCCTGCGAGCAAGAATGCCTTCGGTGACCACCTCGATACGAGTGCGTGGCCCCACTTTGCTTTCCAAGCGGATACGGTAACCGACAGTCTCACCAACCTTCTCACCCAGTTCACTCGCTAACCGTTCAGCAGCCGCCCGAGCAGCCAATCGGCGAGGCTCGAGCATCAGGATCTTCTGGTCACCAAGCCAAGGCTCATTCAGCAGCGTCAGAGGTACCCGAGTGGTCTTGCCCGCACCAGGTGGCGCTTCAAGGATCACTTCGTTGCGGTTGGCCAGGGCCTCTCGTAGGTCTGGCAATACGAGGTCAATAGGTAGAGAAATCATCGAGGCTCCCAAATCAGGGAAGCAGTATACGCTGGGCGTGGAGTTATGATTTTGACTTGAGGTTACCAGTCAGGAGCAGTGAGCTACCTAAGCGCACCATCGAAAAACAGGAGGAGCGAGAGCGGAAGCAAGGGCAAAAGCAGGAGTAGGAGTAGGAGTAGGAGTAGGAGTAGGAGTAGGAGCATCAAAGCCTTGTGGGCGTTGATTGAAAAGCATGACAAGTAAGTGCAGAAGTAGAGCAAATCAGCAAATCGTGAAACTCGTCGAAGATCAACAGACCCACGCCTTCCAGCGCCGGATCATCCTGCAAACGCCGGGTGAGAATGCCTTCGGTGACCACTTCGATGCGGGTCCTGGGCCCGACCTTGCTGTCGAGGCGAATCCGATAGCCCACGGTTTCGCCGACCTTTTCGCCCAGCTCACTGGCCAGGCGCTCCGCCGCCGCCCGCGCCGCCAAGCGGCGCGGTTCGAGCATCAGGATGGTCTGCCCGGCCAGCCATGGCTCGTTGAGCAAGGCCAATGGCACGCGGGTGGTTTTACCGGCGCCGGGTGGTGCTTCGAGCACGGCTTCGTGGCGTGACGCCAGGGCTTCACGCAGGGCGGGTAAAACTTCATCAATTGGCAAAGAAATCATGCTGGCTCCCCAAGGCGTGCCCACAGTAAATTGCGAGTCGCGTTGAAGCTGTGGGCGTGCCAGGCAAGGCGCGGGACGCAGGCAAGGGTCGTTTCCTTACCAAGCTGCGCAACGCAGCATGGCGCGTCCACAGCTTCAGCCCGGAGGGCCAAACCCCGATTACAACTGCCAGCCGTTACGCGTTGTTGAACTGAAAAAAACAACGTTCATCCTCAACTATCTCTGTAGGGGTGAGACGCGGCCGCAATTTACTGTGGGCACGCCCTGCCGGCACGAGTATAACGGCGAACTGTTTGGCGTACTCTGGGCTCAAACCAGTGACGCTCTAAACGTTCTACTCAGGAGATTTGCCATGCGTGTTCCCTTTCGCCTGATTGGCGGTGTATTGGTTGCCACCCTGCTGACCCAGGTCACCGCCTGCGGTTCGATCTTCTACCCCGATCGCCGTGGCCAGATCGACGGCAAGATCGACCCGGCCGTGGTCGTGCTCGACGCTGTGGGCCTGCTGTTCTACATCATCCCCGGGCTGATTGCCTTTGCCGTCGACTTCGCCACCGGCGCCATCTACTTCGAGCCAGGCAAGACCGCCCAGGTGGCCCCGGAAAAACTCCAGGAAGCCATTGGCGCCGACGGCAAGGTCGATAACCTCAAGTTGCAGTCTATTCTGCAGCGTGAGTTGGGCCGCAGCTTGCCGCTGGATGATCCACGCCTGATCCAGCACAAGGGCAGTACTCAGCAACTGGCGATGTTCGGCCTGCAACCTGCGGCGTAATCGCCGCATCAGAGGAAAAGCCGCACTTATGATTTCCAGCTCCGAACACGCCCGCCTGCTGCGGCTGGCGACCCGTGCCTCGGTAGCCGTGGCGTGCACGCTGATCGTCGCCAAAGCCATCGCCTGGTGGTTGAGCGGCTCGGTGAGCATGCTCGCCGGGCTTACTGACTCGGCCCTCGACGGTGTCACCTCGTTGCTCAACTTGCTGGCGGTGCATTACGCCTTGCGCCCGGCCGACGACGATCATCGCTATGGGCACGGCAAGGCAGAGTCGCTGGCGGGCATGGCCCAGGCATTGTTCATTGGCGGCAGTGCGGTGCTGATTGCCCTACAGGCATTCGAGCGGCTGAAGCATCCTGAGCCGGTCGGCGCGCCGTGGATCAGCATCGGGGTGATTGTGTTCTCGCTGGTGCTGACCCTGGCCTTGCTGATGCTGCAACATCGGGTGGTCAAGGCCACCGGCTCCAATGCCGTGCGCGCCGACTCCCTGCATTACCGTTCGGACTTGCTACTCAACGGCAGCATTCTGGTGGCGCTGGTGCTCGCCGGGTTCGGCTGGCACCAGATCGACCCCTGGTTCGGCCTGGGTATTGCCGCGTACATTTTCTGGAGCGCGGTGCAGATCGCCCGTGAGAGCTTTACCGTGTTGATGGATGAAGAGCTGCCGCCGGATATCAGCCAGCACATGCTGGAGCTGGCCTGCAGCGTGCCCGGGGTGTTGGGTGCACATGATCTGCGCACACGGATCTCCGGCAACCAATGGTTCGTGCAGTTGCATCTGGAGCTGCCGGGGGAACTGACGCTGTCAGTCGCCCACGGCATCAGCGATCAGGCAGCCGCGGCAATTCACGACGCCTACCCCCGGGCCGAAGTGCTGGTGCACGCCGATCCGCAGGAAGTGGTGAACGCTGCCAGGGCTCATTCAGTCACCTGATATCCGCGACTTCCCAGGCAGTTGCCCTGGGCCTGACGGTAGCTTTGTACCACCGACGGGGCCGGTTGATAGGTGGCGGTTCGCGGGTCGAAACCACTCTGTTGCACTGCGTACTGATAGCACTCGTAGCCATCCCGGCTGACCTGCTCAGGTGACTGGCCGTTGGCCGGGTACGCCACTACGTCATAACCATTGCCGGCCGATTGTGGCTGCGATTGCGCGCTGCCAACCGGCGGCTCCACCACGACGTAATCCTGGGTATTGGCCTGATAGGCGTAATACGAGCCGGCCGCGAGAAACAGCAGCGCCCCACCCACCCAGACCTGCTGGGCATAGTCGGGCAAATAGCTGACCCGAATACCACGCGGCGGCTCCACCACCACATATTGCGGACCCAATGGGCGATACCAGTAACCGCCGGAGTAGAAGTAATCCATGCCACGGTAAGGTACGCGGTAATCTCGGTCCGGGAAGCGATCGATGACTTGGCCGGGGCGATACTTCGGCCCCGGGCCCCAACCGTTGCCGTGCCCGTCCGGTCGCCCCTGCCAATGATTGTCGCTGGAAGGTGCGCCGATATAGCCATTCCACCGCTGGTTGTAGTCATTGCGTCGCGGCACATCCTGATAGTACCCACGCTGCGGTTGCTGGGTCTGGCGCACGGTGTCTGGCCGGCCCGAAATCGGCAGGTCGTTGGCGGGAAGTTGCGGTGAGGGCGGCGGTGATCGAACCGGGCTGTTCAAGTCCGGCTGGGGGCGGTTCTGCCACTGGCCATTGTTCGGGTTCTTGCCGTTATGCTGATTCTGGCCGTTGTGCTCGAACTGACGGCTATTGTCGCCACGAATGACGTCGTTGCCCTGCGCAGGTGGCTGATAGTGAGGCTGACCGTTTTGCGGTTGCCCTTGATAGTTGCCACCACCGCCCTGGTTGTTGCCCTGATGACCGTCAGATCCGTGCTGGCCGCCATCGGGACCCCGTTTCTGCGGTTGATCGGCCAGCGATTGCGCAGTGACACTGACACACAGCAAACCAACACCGGCCAAACGCCAGATGCGCGACTTCATGCTCTTCCTCACTGCGGGTTAGGGCCTGTAGATAAGACTGGCAAAGCCAGGGCCGGTTCTGCGACAGGTTATCCGCCGCGCAGTTTATTTATTGAGGGCCGCACACAAGAAAAAGGGGAGACCCGTCGGCCTCCCCTTGAGAACTTCGTCCTGGCTCGACGCTTTTGACGTCGGCTCACCTCACGCCGTCTTCTGGACAGTGTGTAGCTCGGGGGCCGGCACATCCCCTGTGGGGGTGGCGGCCGCGGCGGGCCTGATTGGGCGGGCCGCACTGGACTGTTTGTCCGAGCAGTGATTCTGGTGATAAGAATAGGCTTTTGGTGGCGACAGAGGATTGCGAAGATTGCTCAAATAAACATCACTTGCGCAATTTTTAACCCCGGATACATAATCTGTCGCAATAGTTACGACAAAGGACTGATTGATGAGCAAACTCGACCGTTACGACCTGAGTATTTTGGCGGAATTGCAGCGCGACGCGCGCATCTCCAACCAGGAACTGGCCGAGCGCATCGGCCTGTCTCCTTCACCATGTTCGCGCCGGGTCAAGCAACTGGAAGATGACGGCTACATTTCCCGCCAGGTCGCCCTGCTCGACCGCAAAATGCTTGGCCTGAGCCTCACTGCCTATGTGCTGATCGGCATGGACCGCCATACTCCGGAGCGCTTCGAGAACTTCGAAGCGGCGATTCGCACCCTGCCGCAAGTGCTGGAGTGCAGCCTGGTGACCGGGATGGACGCTGACTATCAGCTCAAGGTCGTGGTACCGGATATGGACCACTACCAGAAACTGCTGCTCGGGCATTTGACCCGGATTGAAGGCGTTACCAGCGTGCGTTCAAGTTTTGTGCTGAATCAGGTTTTGAACAGTACCGAACTGCCTTTGACTCATCTGCGTAGCTGAGTCCCTCATCGCTGGCAAGCCAGCTACAGGTTTTGTGTCGTTCGCAATGTTGTGATCGGCGTTAAACCTTGCGGGAGCTGGCTTGCCAGCGATGGGGCCGGCACAGGCGACGAATGACTGCGACACACCGCCGCAGGCCCATGCTGCACCAACCCAGCGTGCCGTATACTCCCCGCGCCCTTTTAGCCGCCCCCGCGCTGGAGATGTCCGATGGATCCTGCAGTTTTCGAAGAGTGGATGATGACCGGACTGGTCAGCATCCTGATCATTTTCATGGGTTTCATCGTCTGGGATCTGGCGAAGAAGTCCAAGGCCGGGCGGTTCGGCTCGTTCATTCTGTTCTTTGTGCTGGGTCTTGGCGTAGCCGCCTTCATCATCAAGAGCGTGGTGATCGGCCTGATCGAGAGCGGCACCCTATAAGCGCGCCGGCACCTCTTTCCACTGGCCCTGATCGAGCCCTTCGATCGTCCAGTCGCCGATCCTGACCCGCACCAGCCGCAACGTCGGCAACCCCACCGCTGCCGTCATGCGCCGGACCTGCCGGTTGCGCCCTTCGCGAATCACCAATTCCAGCCAACTGGTCGGCACACTTTTGCGAAAGCGCACTGGTGGATTGCGCGGCCACAGTTGCGGCTCTTGCAGTTGCCGCGCCTCGGCGGGCAAGGTCATGCCGTCATTCAACTCGACACCGTTGCGCAAGCGCTGCAACTGCTCGGCGCTCGGCTCGCCCTCCACCTGCACCCAATAGGTCTTGGCCAGTTTGTGTTTCGGGTCGGCAATCCGCGCCTGAAGCTGGCCGTCATTGGTCAGCAGCAGCAAGCCTTCGCTATCTCGGTCCAGACGTCCTGCCGGGTAAATGCCCGGAATCTCGATGAAGTCCTTTAGGGTCGCGCGCCCTTCGCCGTCGCTGAATTGCGTCAGCACATCGAACGGCTTGTTGAACAGGATCAGCTTCGGCTCGGTCGGGGGCGCCTTGGCGACGCGACGCGGGGCGGGTTTCGCAGGATTTGCGCCGGGACGGCGAGAGGCAGGACGTGGCGGACGAGGCATGGGAAGTAAGAACATCTAACGGTCTGGGCTGACAATGCTAGTGCCCAGACCGCCAAATGACCATGACAACCGTCAGCGGAACGGCGGTTCGTCGAAGCTGCGCAGCTTGCGCGAGTGCAACGAGTTGAGCTCGGTGCGTAACAGGTCCACCGCTTCGATGCCGATCTTCAGGTGCTGGCTGACCGCGCGTTCATAGAAGGCGTTGGCCGACCCCGGCAACTTGATTTCGCTGTGCAGCGGCTTGTCCGATACACACAGCAACGTGCCGTAAGGCACCCGCAATCGATAACCTTGCGCCGCGATGGTGCCGCTTTCCATGTCCACGGCTACGGCGCGGGACAGGTTGATCAACGGACGCTCCTGGGCCCAGCGCAGTTCCCAGTTACGATCGTCGTAGGTCAGCACGGTACCGGTGCGCAGGCGTTTTTTCAGTTCATCGCCTTTCTCCCCGGTGATATTGGCCGCCGCCTGCTGAAGGGCGAGCTGCACTTCGGCCAGGGCCGGAATGGGAATGTTCGGCGGCACGACCCGGTCGAGGATCCCGTCGCGGCGCATGTAGGCGTGCGCCAGCACGTAGTCGCCAATGGTTTGCGACTGCCGCAAGCCACCGCAGTGGCCAATCATCAGCCAGCAATGCGGACGCAGCACCGCCAGATGGTCGGTGATGTTCTTGGCGTTGGACGGGCCGACGCCGATGTTCACCAGGGTCACGCCATGGCCATCGCTGGCGATCAGGTGATACGCCGGCATCTGGTAGCGGTGCCAGACCACGCCGGCGGCAATTGCCGAGGCTTCCCCGTGATCCATGGTCTTTTCGATGATCACGTTGCCCGGCAGCACCATGCGCACGAAACGCGGGTCGTTGCGCAGCTGCTCCAGGCCATGGACGATGAACTGGTCGACGTAACGGTGATAGTTGGTCAGCAGAATCCACGGCTGCACATGCCGCCAGTCACTGCCGGTGTAATGCACCAGTCGACGCAGGGAGAAATCCACCCGTGCGGCATCGAACAGTGCCAGGGGCAGTGGGTCGGTGTTTTCCCAATCGTAGAGTCCGTCGGCAATGCCATCGGTTGCCGCCGACAGGTCGGTACTGGGGAACACCCGCGCCAGCACCGCAGCGGTGACGCCGGAACCGGCCAGCTCATCGCCCTGCTCGACGACGTATGGGTAAGGAATATTCTGCTGACTGACACCCACCTCGACCGTCACGGTGAAGTCATGCATCAACGGAACCAGTTGCTCCAGCAGGTATTTACGGAAAGCCGCCGGATGGGTGACGGTGACGCTGTAGGTGCCCGGCAATTGCACCTTGGCGTAGGCCCGGGTGGTCTGCGGGACTTCGCCCTGGCAATGGTAAGTCAGGCGCAACTCGGGATACCGGAACATCGCACGCTGTTCGGCATCAGGCTCGACACGATCCTTGAGGTAACGCTTGAGCGCCTGATTCAGCGCAGTAGTCGCACGACTGTGCAAGAGTGCGAGCCGGTCCACGGCTTGCTCGGCGGTTTGAACGACAATAAAAGCTTCGGTCACGATCAGCATCCTGTGTTCTGACTTGCAGAGCTTCATCTTGCCTGCATCGTCGCTTCACGGGAACAGTTGCGTGCTGCTACAAAAATACTGCAAACACCAAAGTTCACTGTGGGAGCGGGCTTGCTCGCGAAGGCGTCGTGCCAGCCAATGGGATGCCGGCTGAAATACTGCCTTCGCGAGCGAGCCCGCTCCCACAGAGGATCAGGGTCGATCACACATTAGGTGTCGAGCGGGCGACAATGGCTTCTACGTCCAGCCCGCGTGGCAATGCGCCGTACACTCGGCCACCGCCATCCAGACGACTGGCAATAAACGCATCACTGACCGCCGCATTCCCGGCTTCCAGCAACAGCTTGGCCTGCAACCCCAGGGCAATATCTTCAGTCAGCTGCCGGGCACGGTACTGAATGTCGCTGGTATCCTTGAAGGCCTCCTGTAACTGGCGGATGTGTGCGGCCAGACGCTTGTCGCCATGACCGTCACCCAGCTCGCTGAACAATGCATCGAGCACACCCGGCTCTTTCGACAGCGCCCGCAACACATCAAGGCATTGCACGTTGCCGGAACCTTCCCATGTCGAGTTCACCGGTGCCTCGCGATACAGGCGCGGCAGAATGCTGTCCTCGACATAGCCCGCACCACCCATGCATTCGGCGGCTTCGTTGATCATCCCCGGCGCACGCTTGCATATCCAGTACTTGCCCACCGCCGTCACCAGGCGGGCGAATTTCGCTTCCTGCGAGTCATCCAGATGATCCAGCGCCCGGCCCATGCGCAGGCTCAAGGCCAGGGCCGCTTCGCTTTCCAGGGCCAGATCCGCCAGCACGTTCTGCATCAAGGGTTGTTCGCTGAGCAATTTGCCGCCGACCGAGCGATGGGCGCAGTGATGGCTGGCCTGGGTCAGCGCCTGGCGCATCAACGAACTGGAACCGACCATGCAATCGAAACGGGTCATGGCGACCATTTCTATGATTGTCGGAACCCCGCGGCCCTCCTCGCCGACCATCCAGGCCAGTGCCCCACGGAACTCCACTTCACTGGAAGCATTCGAGCAGTTGCCCAGCTTGTTCTTCAGACGCTGGATGTAAAACTGATTGCGCGTATCGTCCGGGCGATGGCGCGGCAACAGGAAGCAGGTCAGGCCCTTGTCCGTCTGCGCCAGGGTCAGGAAGGCATCGCACATGGGGGCCGAACAAAACCACTTGTGCCCCACCAGTTCATAAGCCTGACCAGGACCACGGCCCCCCACCGGGTAAGCCTTGGTGGTGTTGGCCCGCACATCGGTGCCGCCCTGCTTCTCGGTCATGGCCATGCCAATGGTGACCCCGGCCTTGTGGGCCATGCCGACGTTGCGCGGGTCATATTCGGTAGCGAGGATTTTCGGCAACCACTGCTGCGCCAGATCCGCTTGCAGGCGCAGCGCCGGTACGCTGGCAAATGTCATGGTCAACGGGCAGCCACTGCCGGCTTCGGCCTGACTGTGCAAGTAAGTCATGGACGCGCGCGCGACATGGGCGCCATCCTGTGGGTGCGCCCAGGGCAACGAAGTCAGGCGATGCTCGACTGCCGTGCGCATCAGTTGGTGATAGGCGGGATGAAACTCCACCAGGTCAATACGATGACCGTAACGGTCATGGCTGCTGAACTCCGGCTTATTCTGGTTGGCCAGGAACCCGGCCTCCATCAACGGCCCGCCGGCCAATGCACCATAGGCGTCGATTCGCGACTCGGCCCAACCGGCACCGAACCGCCGCGACCACTCCTGCAACGGCAGGTCGATGCGGTACAGGTTGGCGCCATCCAGCGACGGTGGCTGGTTGGTGACTTCGTGGGTTTCGGCGAACTGATGCAGGTTCATGACAGGGCTCCTTTGGTCAGCCAAGGGACTTCAGTTAAGCACTGCCCCATGGTCGAACAAAGTGTCATATCTGCCTAACTGCCGGCGCTTTCGCCATGCTGTGGGCAGAGCACCCGACGATAAAGCGCCGCCTGCAAGTCTTCGAATTTCACCGGTTTACTCAAGTGATCGATCAATGCACCGGTCGGACAGCGTTCCCGATCGACACCGAGGGCGACCAGGAACAACGGCAATTGTGCGCAACCCGGCAAGGCGCGGATCTGACAACAGACCGACATTCCTTGCGTTTTCGGCAACTGGCAGTCCACCAGCACGGCATCAAAGGCTTCTTGCTGCAGCAGTTCGAGGGCGACGGTATCGCTGTCGGCGGTGCGCACGCGAAAGCCGAGCTTGAGCAGCATGCCGCGCATCACCAGTTGGCTGATGCTGTTGTCATCCACCAGCAGTACGGCGCATTCCTGTGGCAAGCGCAGGAGTGGAAAATCCCGGGGCATCAGGGGTGCCACAGAACGCCCGGCTGCTTCCAGTTCAACTTCGACGTCGAGCTGGAAGCGGCTGCCGCGCCCGGGCTCGGAACGGTGAGTCAGACGCCCACCAAGCAATTCAACCAACTGCCGGCAGATCGCCAGCCCGACCCCAAGTCCGCCATATTCGCGAGTCATCGAACCGTCGAGCTGGAAGAAGCGCTGATACATGGTGGCCTCCCCAAGATCGGTAAAACCGATGCCGGTGTCGATCACCGCAAAGGTCAATGCCAATCGGTCAGGCTGGTTCGCCTTCGCGGTCACCCGCAAGGCCAGGCCTCCAATGCGGGTGAATTTGATTGCGTTATCCAGCAGGCACTCCAGGCATTGCGAGATCTTCGCCTTGTCACCATGCAGGCGGTCCGGCACACCCGAGGCGATATCGACCTTGAAATCCAGGGATTTGGCTGTCGCATTACCTTCGAACTGCCCTCGCAACGACTCGACCATACCACGCAAACTGAAGGCATCCGCCGAGGCCTTGAGCTTGCCGGCCTGCAATTCGGTGAGGGTGAGAATGCCATTGACCATGCGCATCATGTCCCGCGCCGACCCCGAGGCCGTCTGCTGGTATTGCTCCAGCTCCGGGTCCATTTCTACGGTCTGCATCAGCTCCAGAGAACCGATTACGCCGTTCATCGGCGTACGCAGTTCATGGGTCAGGGTGGCGAGAAATTCGTCCTTGAGCTGGTTGCTGCGCTCCAGTTGCTGGTTGAGCACTTCAAGTTTCTGGCTGGCATCGAGCAGGGTCTGTGCTTGCTGCTCGCGCATTGCGTTGATGCGATCGGCCAGGGCCAGGGACAGCAAAGCCACCTCGATCGCCGAACCGATCTGGCTGGAATACATGGTCAGGAACACGTTGGGCAGGTAACCCAGCACCATCAGCGTATTGACGACGCCACCGAGCAGAAACGCCGACCAGGCGATGATGAAGTACCGCGCTACGCGCAAGCCGCGCAGCCAGGCAAAGATGCCGGCGGCAAAAATCACTACGGTGAACGTCAGCGCCAGCGCCGTGGCCAGCCGTAACGCCAGGGCATAACTGGCCATCAATGACAGGCCGACCACCAGCGCACTGAAAACGACCAGCGCCAGCAATAAGCGATCGACCCAGCGGCTGTGGGTAGCCATCTGCAAAAAACTGCGGGCGAACTGACTGCCGAACAGACCCGCGCAGCCAATGAAAAATGGCGTCGCGGCATTAGCCCACCAAGGGTTGTCGGGCCAGAAATACTGCACCGCCGCCCCGTTCACCGACAGCTGATACAGACCGAACGAGGCGATGTAGAAGATGTAGTAGAGGTAACTGGTGTCGCGCACACTGAGGTAGATGAACAGGTTGTAGACCAGCATTCCCAGCAACACGCCGTATATCAACCCAAGTACATAGAGGCGCACGGGTTGTTCTTCGAGGTAGGCGGTGCTCGACCACAACGTCACGGGCGCCTGGATCGAGCCTTCACTTTGCAGACGCAGATAGAGGGTTTCGCGCTGATCTGGCTTGAACGCCAGGTCGAACAGGTAATTGTTCTGACGAATCTCACGACTGGCAAATGGCAAGGCATCGCCGGTCTGCCGGACCAGATGATAGTCGCCGGCCGAATCGGGTAAATAAAGATCGAGGCGGTCCAGAGGCGGATAGGCCAGTTC
Organism: Pseudomonas sp. PDM31; assembly: GCF_019218965.1. NCBI lineage: Bacteria > Pseudomonadati > Pseudomonadota > Gammaproteobacteria > Pseudomonadales > Pseudomonadaceae > Pseudomonas > Pseudomonas sp. PDM31. Next base: position 61,129 of record NZ_JAHUWS010000011.1, read on the forward strand.
CAGCAGCCAGGTCCGTTGCGCTGCCGGGTTGCCCGGACGGTAGTGCAGGTCAATTTTCAGCCAGAACACAGAACGTGAATACCCGGCGTTGAGCGTGTCTTTGTGGTGAGGCTTGAAGTTGCCGGCTGCCGCTTGCGCAAGTACATCCGCGATGGTCGCCTGACCACCCGCGTCCTCCAGCACTTGCAGGGTTCGGCCCAAGGGAAGGCTGCGAGTAAACTCATCGAACTCGACGGCGTTCGCCAAAAGGGGCAAACACAACAGCAACATCAGCAGATAGCGCATTTAAGCCCCAGCGTGGACTGTCCGGTCTTTTCAGGAAGCCCCCCATTCCCTTTGAGTAGACGTAAAACCGGTATCACCTGTTATTGGTTTGGATCCACTTTAGCATAGCCGTTGATGGCCTTTAAGCACCATCGAAAATTATATTGAAAAGGCTCTAGAACGGGCACTTCAGCACTAATCAGCGATCCAAAACCACTGCCTTGATGGCAATGATCAAAAGATCGCTATGCCAATGCGTGCACACACCCGAAAAACATGTTTGGTGGTAAGCTCGCGCACCATGAATATCTACAGCTCTCGCCCCGTTGTCCTCTGTCTCTCCGGCCACGACCCAAGTGGTGGCGCCGGCTTGCAGGCAGATATCGAAGCCCTGCTCGCTCAGGGATGCCATGCGGCTCCGGCCGTGACCGCCCTGACCGTGCAAGACACCGTCAATGTCACTGACTTCCGCGTCCTCGACCGTGAGTGGGTGCTGGCCCAGGCCAATGCCGTGCTCAACGACTCCGAAGTCGCTGCGGTCAAACTGGGCATGCTCGGTTCCCTGGAAATGGTCGACACCGTTGTCGAACTGCTTTCGGCTCACCCGCATTTGCCAGTGGTCTGTGACCCGGTACTGCGCGCCGGCGGCGGCGGGCGACTGGGCAAGGACGAAGTGGGCTACGCCATGCGTGAACGTCTGCTGCCCCTGTCGATCATTGCCACCCCCAACCTCCCTGAAGCCCGCATCCTCGCCGAACTGCCTGAGGGCACTGCGGACGAGTGCGCAGAAAAACTCCTGCCATACGTCAAACACCTGCTGATCACCGGCGGTCACGGCGACGAAACCGAAATCCACAATCGCCTGTACAGCCGTGATGGCCTGCGCGAAACCTTTACCTGCCAGCGCCTGCCCGGCAGCTATCATGGCTCCGGTTGCACCCTGGCCAGCGCCCTGGCCGGTCGTCTGGCCCAGGGTGAAAACCTCGCCAGCGCCGTACAGACTGCACTTAACTACACGTGGCGCACCCTGCGCGATGCCGAGCAGCTGGGCAAAGGCCAATTCGTGCCACGCCGCCTGCCACTGGACTTCTGTTCGTAATGCCATGAGGCTAGTCCGATGAAACTACGTGGCCTGTACGCCATTACCGACAGCCAGTTGCTGGCCGGTAAACTTCTTTCGTACGTGGAGGCGGCACTGGAAGGTGGCGTCACCTTGCTGCAGTACCGCGACAAGAGCAGCGATGAGGCCCGCCGCCTGCGCGAGGCCGAAGCCTTGCGCGATCTGTGCGATCGATACAAGACCCAGTTGATCATCAATGACGACGCGGAGTTGGCCGCGCGCCTGAACGTCGGCGTGCATCTTGGCCAGACCGACGGCCCACTGTCGCCGACCCGCGCACTGCTCGGTTCCAAAGCGATCATCGGCTCGACCTGTCATGCGCAAATCGAACTGGCTGAGCAAGCCATAAAAGAAGGCGCCAGTTACGTCGCCTTTGGCCGCTTCTTCAATTCCAGCACCAAGCCCGGCGCACCCACTTGCAGCCTCGAACTACTCGACCAGGCCCGCAAGCAATTGCACCTGCCGATCTGCGCGATCGGCGGTATCACCCTTGATAACGCCGCGCCGCTGGTGGCCCATGGCGTTGATCTGCTGGCGGTGGTGCATGGCCTGTTTGGTGCACAGAGCACGGCTGAAGTGACCCGCCGCGCCCGCGCCTTCAACGAACTGCTTTCTATTTAAGTAGCTTAAAATCCGATTTGAGAGCCCGATCATGTCTCGTTCCGAAACCCTGTTTGCCAATGCCCAGAAACACATCCCCGGTGGCGTGAACTCGCCGGTGCGCGCGTTCAAGAGCGTTGGCGGCACGCCGTTGTTCTTCAAGCACGCTGAAGGCGCCTACGTCACCGACGAAGACAACAAACGCTATGTGGACTACGTTGGTTCCTGGGGGCCGATGATCCTCGGTCACAGCCATCCGGACGTGCTGGACGCGGTGCGCAAGCAACTGGAGCACGGGCTGTCATACGGCGCACCGACCGAGATGGAAACCCAGATGGCCGATCTGGTCTGCTCGCTCGTGCCGTCGATGGAAATGGTGCGCATGGTCAGCTCCGGTACCGAAGCAACCATGAGCGCCATCCGCCTGGCCCGCGGCTTCACCGGTCGCGACAGCATCATCAAGTTCGAAGGCTGCTACCACGGTCACTCCGACAGCCTGCTGGTCAAGGCCGGTTCCGGCGCCCTGACCCAAGGCGTGCCGAGCTCGGCCGGTGTGCCGGCAGCGTTCGCCAAACACACCCTGACCCTGCCGTTCAACGACATCGACGCAGTTGAAGCCATGCTCGCCGAAGTTGGCCAGGACGTGGCCTGCATCATCGTTGAACCCGTGGCCGGCAACATGAACTGCGTACCACCGGCTCCGGGCTTCCTCGAAGGCCTGCGGACGCTGTGCGACAAACACGGCGTGGTGCTGATTTTCGACGAAGTCATGACCGGTTTCCGTGTCGCCCTCGGCGGCGCCCAGGCGCACTACGGCGTGAAGCCGGACCTGACCACCTTCGGCAAGATCATCGGCGGCGGCATGCCGGTCGGCTGCTTCGGCGGCAAGCGCGAAATCATGTCGCGCATCGCACCGCTGGGCCCGGTCTACCAGGCCGGTACACTGTCGGGTAACCCGCTGGCAATGGCCGCCGGCCTGACCACCCTGCGCCTGATCAGCCGTCCGGGCTTCCACGCCGAGCTGACCGACTACACCACTCGCCTGCTGGACGGCCTGCAACAACGCGCCGATGCAGCCGGCATTCCGTTCGTGACCACCCAGGCCGGTGGCATGTTCGGTCTGTATTTCAGCGGTGCCGACGACATCGTGACGTTCGATGACGTCATGGCCAGCGACGCCGCCCTGTTCGGCCGTTTCTTCCACCTGATGCTGGAAGGTGGCGTTTACCTGGCACCGAGCGCGTTCGAAGCCGGCTTCACCTCGATCGCCCATGGCGAAGCCGAGTTGAAACTGACCCTGGATGCCGCCGAGCGCGCCTTCGCTGCATTGAAGTAAGGGTGCTGCGCTGACGCTGGTCACTGCCAGCGTCAGCTTTTCACCTGCATTCCTGCGCTTTATCTGACTCCCCCCGCCCATAATTCCCCGCAAAGTGGGCGATATATTTCCCACGCAGCAGAAAAACGAGTAAAGACTTTGTAAGGTTGCCCCTGCTTATTTCATAATGCGCGCTTATTGGATCCCCTCGATGGGTCCGCGCGCCCTTCAGAGGTAAGTCGATTCCCATGAACCGCACCGGCCGCGCCCTTTCACTGGGCTGCCTGTTGCTCCTTCAGCCCCTGCTCGCGCACGCACAAGCAGGCGGCAACTCGTTGTTAATCCCAGCGATGGGTCGCTGCACCCTCAATACCCAGCCGCAGGACCTGGCCCAGGCACTCGCCGCCTGCCAGAAAGCGTCGGATGAAGGGGATGCCCAGGCGCAATACGAGTTGGGCGAGTTCTACTACGACGGCAAAAACGCGCCGCGCGACCTCAATCAAGCCCTGAGCTATTTCGAAAAGGCCTCGCTGCAGGGCCACGCCCAGGCGCAATTCAAACTTGGCACCATGTTCTTCCACGGCGAAGGCGTACCGGCCAACAACGTTCAAGCCTATATCTTGCTGAAAATGGCGGCGGTCAATGGCGCTGAAGATGCGCTGGACACCGCCGACGAAGTCACGGAAAAGATGCCGCGCGAAGAACTGGAAATCGCTACCCAGGTGCTGGGGCAAATATTCCGTAAATATTTGATGGAATTGCAGAGTGCCGATGGGCGCACGCCGTTTGCGCCGCTGCCTTAATTGTCACAAATGATTTTGTGGTGAGGGGCTGCACTGTGGCGAGGGGGCTTGTCGGACCGCCGCACCCCACTCACCACAAAAGCCCCCTTACCACAAATGCCCTACTTCTCAGGCATCGGCATCGGAAACGGCATCACATTGCCGACCGCGCCGCGGGCTTCACTGATCTTAGGCGTACCCAGGCGCTCGACTTCGTCGATGCGCACGATCGAATGCATCGGCACGAAACTGCGCACAACGCCCTCGAACTGAGCCTTGAGCTTTTCTTCGCTCGGATCGACGACCACTTGCGTGCGCTCGCCAAAGACGAATTCTTCCACTTCCAGGAAGCCCCACAGATCACTTTGATAGATCTGCTTGGCATACATTTCGTACACCTGGCCCTGGTTAAGAAAAATCACCTTGTAGATTGGAGCTTCACGTTTGGTCATGGTGGGCGAGCAACACATCGGGGGATAAAAATGAGGGCGCGAACTATAGCATAGCCGCCGGACGCACAGCGGTAGGAACCTTGGAACATGTTCCCTATAATGCGCGGTTCTTTGAATCACGTGATGACTCTATTCCATGGCCAAGAAGCTTTACATCGAAACCCACGGTTGCCAGATGAACGAGTACGACAGCTCGCGCATGGTCGATCTGCTGGGCGAACATCAGGCCCTGGAAGTCACCGCTCGCGCTGAAGACGCCGACGTGATCCTGCTCAACACCTGCTCGATCCGCGAACGCGCCCAGGACCGGGTGTACTCCCAGCTCGGCCGCTGGCGCGAGCTGAAATTGGCCAACCCTGAAATGGTGATCGCCGTCGGCGGGTGCGTGGCCAGTCAGGAAGGCGCCGCCATCCGCGACCGCGCCCCGTACGTCGACGTGGTGTTCGGCCCGCAGACCTTGCACCGCCTGCCGGAAATGATCGACGCTGCGCGCAGCACCCGGCTGCCGCAGGTCGACGTCTCGTTCCCGGAAATCGAAAAATTCGACCATTTGCCCGAGCCGCGTATCGACGGCCCAAGCGCGTATGTGTCGGTGATGGAAGGCTGCAGCAAGTACTGCACGTTCTGCGTGGTGCCCTACACCCGCGGCGAAGAAGTCAGCCGGCCGTTCGACGACGTGATCGCCGAGATCATTCACCTCGCCGAGAACGGTGTGCGCGAAGTGACCTTGCTGGGGCAGAACGTCAACGGCTATCGCGGCCTTACCCATGACGGGCGCCTGGCTGATCTGGCCGAACTGATCCGCGTGGTGGCCGCTGTCGACGGCATCGATCGCATCCGCTACACCACTTCGCACCCGCTGGAGTTCTCCGACAGCCTGATCCAGGCCCACGCCGAGGTACCGGAGTTGGTCAAACACCTGCACCTGCCGGTGCAATCGGGCTCGGACCGCATCCTGGCAGCGATGAAGCGCAACCACACAGCGCTGGAGTACAAATCCAAGCTGCGCAAGTTACGGGCCGCCGTGCCGGGCATCTGCATCAGCTCGGACTTCATCGTCGGTTTCCCGGGCGAGACCGAGAAAGACTTCGAACAGACCATGAAGCTGATCGAGGACGTCGGTTTCGACTTCTCCTACTCGTTCGTCTACAGCCAGCGCCCGGGTACTCCGGCAGCCGATCTGGCCGATGACACGCCGGAAGAACTGAAAAAAGAACGGCTGAACGCCCTGCAACATCGCCTGAACCAGCAAGGTTTCGAGATCAGCCGACAAATGGTCGGCTCGGTCCAGCGCATCCTGGTGACCGATTACTCGAAAAAAGACCCCGGCGAGTTGCAGGGTCGCACCGAGAATAACCGGATCGTCAACTTCCGCTGCGACAATCCGACCCTGATCGGCCAGTTCGCCGATGTGCACATCGATGCCGCGCAACCGCACTCGCTGCGGGGTTCGCTGATCCAGTAACACTGTGGGAGCCGGGCTTTTGTGGCGAGGGGGCTTGCCCCCGCTGGATTGCGCAGCGCTCCCTATACTTTGCGACTGCATCGCAGCCGAACGGGGGCAAGCCCCCCCGCCACAGTCAAGTAGCGAATTCGTGCATCTTATTTAAGAGCTTTCGCACCCACGCCACTGGCGTTATCCTTGATTTCATCTCAATTGCCCCAGGGCGGCTAAATACGACCTTGAACGCACCCATAGAACCACATCGTTTCATCCTCGAGCCCTTTGAGGCTCGCCGCTTTGCCAATCTGTGCGGGCAATTCGACGAGCACCTGCGCTTGATCGAACAGCGCCTGAGCATCGAGATCCGCAATCGCGGAAACCAGTTCGAACTGATCGGCGAGCCCAAACACACCTCCTCCGCGGAAAACCTCCTGCGCCGCCTGTACCGGGAAACCAAGGGTACCGAGCTGTCGCCGGACATGGTCCACCTGTTCCTGCAGGAATCGGCCATCGAGGAGCTGGACAACCACTCCCCCGCCGAACCCTCCGTAGCCCTGCGCACCAAGAAAGGCATGATTCGCCCCCGCGGCTTGAATCAACTGCGCTACGTCAAGGAAATCCTCGGTAACGACATCAACTTCGGCATTGGTCCGGCCGGTACCGGCAAGACCTACCTGGCTGTCGCCTGTGCGGTCGATGCGCTGGAACGCGAGCAGATCCGCCGCATCCTGCTGGTTCGTCCTGCGGTCGAAGCCGGTGAAAAACTCGGCTTCCTGCCCGGCGACCTGTCGCAGAAGATCGACCCGTACCTGCGTCCGCTCTACGACGCACTCTACGAAATGCTCGGCTTCGAATACGTCGCCAAGCTGATCGAGCGCCAGGTGATCGAAGTCGCGCCGCTGGCCTACATGCGCGGGCGCACCCTGAACAACAGCTTCATCATCCTCGACGAAAGCCAGAACACCACGGTCGAACAGATGAAAATGTTCCTGACCCGGATCGGCTTCGGCTCCACGGCAGTCATTACCGGCGACATCACCCAGGTCGACCTGCCTCGCGGCACCAAGTCCGGCCTGCATCACGTGATAGAAGTGCTCAAGGATGTCCCGGGCATCAGCTTCACCCATTTCCAGCCCAAGGACGTCGTGCGCCACCCATTGGTGCAGCGCATCGTCGAAGCCTACGAGCGCTTCGAAACCAAAGCGGCCGATGATGCAGCCGCCAAGGATAGCCGCCGCGATGCTTGAGCTAGACCTGCAAATCGCCACCGAAGCGCGCGCGCCCAGCGAAGCCGAGTTCCGCCAATGGTGTGAACTGGCCCTGCGCCAGCGTAGCGCCGACTCGGAAATGACCATTCGTTTGGTCGACGAAGCCGAAGGCCGCGAGCTGAACCACACTTGGCGGCAGAAAGATTACGCCACCAACGTCTTGTCGTTCCCGGCGGATGTTCCCGACGAGTTTCTCGACATCCCGTTGCTGGGCGATCTGGTGATCTGCGTGGCGGTGGTCGAGCGCGAAGCCGCCGAGCAAGGCAAGGAACTCAAGGCCCATTGGGCACACCTGGTGATTCACGGCTGCTTGCATCTGCTTGGTTACGACCATATAGACGACGAAGAAGCCGAAGAAATGGAAGCACTGGAACGAACGTTGCTTGCAGAGCTGGGCTATCCCGATCCGTACGCGGACGACGAAACTGATATTTCCCCTACCGAAACAACAAAGGATTCAGAGTAATCGCTATGAGCGAAGATCGATCGAGCAACGGGCAGAAGTCATGGCTGGGTAAGCTCACCCAGGCTTTTGCCCACGAGCCGAAGAACCGCCAGGAGCTGCTGGAGCTGCTGCGCGACGCACACCAGAACAAACTGCTGGACAGCGAAGCGCTGGCCATCGTCGAAGGCGCCATCCAGGTAGCCGACCTGCAGGTACGCGACATCATGGTGCCGCGTTCGCAAATGGTCAGCATCAAGGCGACCCAGACACCCCGCGAATTCCTCCCAGCCGTGGTCGACTCGGCCCACTCCCGCTACCCGGTGATCGGCGAAAGCCACGATGACGTGATGGGCGTGCTGCTGGCCAAGGACTTGCTGCCATTGATCCTCAAGGAAAATGGCGACAGCTTCAACATCAAGGACCTGCTGCGTCCGGCCACGTTCGTGCCGGAGTCCAAGCGCCTGAACGTGCTGCTGCGCGAGTTCCGCGCCAACCACAATCACATGGCCATCGTCATCGACGAATACGGCGGTGTGGCGGGTCTGGTGACGATTGAAGACGTCCTGGAACAGATCGTCGGTGATATTGAAGACGAACACGACGTCGAGGAAGACAGCTACATCAAGCCGCTGCCAAGCGGAGACTTCCTGATCAAGGCACTGACGCCGATCGAGAACTTCAACGAGTTTTTCGACAGCGAATTTTCCGACGACGAGTTCGACACCGTCGGCGGCCTGGTGATGAGTGCGTTCGGGCACCTGCCAAAACGCAACGAAATCACCGAAATCGGCCAGTACCGCTTCCGCATCCTGAATGCCGACAGCCGAAGGATTCACCTGCTGCGTCTGACACCCATTGCTCGCTAAGGATTGAAATGCGCTGGACAACCCGCCCCGGCTGGCCCGGTAACCTGCTGGCCGTGGCGGCCGGTGCAATCACCACCCTGGCGCTTGCGCCGTTCGATATCTGGCCGCTGGCATTACTGGCGGTCGGATTGTTCTACGCCGGCCTGCGTGAGCTCAGTCCACGCCAGGCCCTTGGTCGAGGCTGGTGCTTCGGCTTCGGACTTTTTGGTGCCGGTACCAGCTGGATCTACTACAGCATCCACCACTTCGGTGGCGCGTCAATGCTGCTGGCCGGCTTCCTCATGCTGCTCTTCACGGCGGCGATTGCCTGGTTCTTCGCCCTGCCCGCCTGGTTGTGGGCGCGCTGGTTGCGTCGCAACGAGGCTCCACTGGCCGATGCCCTGGCGTTTGCTGCATTGTGGGTTGGACAGGAAGCCTTTCGCGGCTGGTTTCTCACCGGCTTTCCGTGGCTCTACTCGGGTTACAGTCAGCTCGACGGCCCGCTGACCGGCCTCGCGCCGGTGGGCGGGATGTGGCTGATTTCCTTCACCCTGGCCCTGACCGCAGCATTGCTCTACAACGCCCTGCGCCTGGTTCGCACTGGCCGCAAAGGCTTCATTGCAGCGGGCGCTTTGCTGTTGGTCGGCCCCTGGGTGGCGGGTTTCGCCCTAAAGCATCATGCCTGGACCAGCCCGGCCGGGGCACCACTGAGTGTCGCGGCGATCCAGGGCAATGTCGAACAGAGCCTGAAGTGGGACCCGGCGCAGCTCAACGCGCAGTTGGCGCTTTATCGCGACATGAGTTTCAGCTCCAAACCCGTCGACCTGCTGATCTGGCCGGAAACGGCGGTGCCGGTGCTCAAGGAGTCCGCCGAGGGCTACCTGAACATGATGGGCAATTTTGCAGCCGAGCGTAATTCGGCGCTGATTACCGGCGTGCCGATCCGCCAAATGGTCCACCAGGAAAAGCGTTTTTACAACGGCATTACCGTGACGGGTGAAGGCGATGGTACTTACCTCAAGCAGAAACTGGTGCCGTTTGGCGAATACGTGCCACTGCAGGATGTGCTGCGAGGCCTGATCGCATTCTTCGATTTGCCGATGTCGGACTTCGCCCGAGGCCCGGCCGACCAGCCTTTGCTGCAAGCCAAGGGTTATCAGATCGCGCCGTACATTTGCTACGAAGTGGTCTATCCGGAGTTTGCCGCCAGCCTGGCCGCCCGTAGCGATCTGCTGCTGACCATCAGCAACGACACCTGGTTCGGCACCTCCATAGGCCCGCTGCAACACTTGCAAATGGCGCAGATGCGCGCGCTGGAAGCCGGTCGATGGATGATCCGCGCGACCAACAACGGTGTAACCGGGCTGATCAATCCATTCGGCCAGATCACCGCCCAGATCCCGCAGTTCGAGCGAGGCATCCTGTACGGTGAAGTGGTGCCGATGCACAACCTGACGCCTTATCTGCAGTGGCGTTCATGGCCGTTGATCACCCTTTGTGTGCTGTTGTTTGGCTGGGCGCTGGTGGCGAACCGGATGGCGAAAACCGTCTGAGACTGGCGGCCTTTTGTGGCGAGAGGGCTTGCCCCCTCGCCACAGGGTTCAGCGATAAAAAATCGAATACCCGACTTGCCCCACCGCCTCATTCATCAACTGCCCGCTCTGCCAGATCGACTTGTACTCCGGCATCCAGCCGCCCAACGGCAGGGCGTTGTCGCCGCCAAGGAAACCGACCGGGGCGGGCACCACCTCAAATCCTGCCTTGTGGAAACTCCAGACCGCGCGAGGCATGTGCGCCGCATGAGTGACCACCACCACACGCTTGATGCCTTCGGGTAACAATACCTGCGCCGTGAGTTGCGCATTCTCCCAGGTGGTCCGGCTGCCCCCTTCCTGCCAACGCACCATCACACCGAAATCATCGCGCAAGGAATCGGCCATCAACTGCGCCTCGCTGGGCGGCGTGCCGAAATGCAACCCGCCACTGGTCAGCACCGGTAAACCAGACGCCTTGGCCAGCCGCGCCGCGTAGCGCTGACGCTCCAGGCCGATTCCCGTGGGCTGGTCGGCGCCCCAGGCCACATCGCCCCGCTCGCGCCCGGAACCGAGCACCACGATGGCGTCGGCGCGCTGTCCCAGGGTTGCCCATTCGTCGCGAGCCAGAGGGGGCTCACGTTCAAGCTGGCTGGCACTCCATTGCACTACGACCGGCAGGCTCATCAGCCAGAGCCCGCCCAGGCCGAGGGCAAAGCACGCACCCGCAAGCCGCGGCCTTGAGCGGCGCAGCCACCAGGCGAGCAAAAGCAGCAGCAAGAGAATGCCGGGTGGCAGAAGAAGTTGTTTAACGAAATAACGAAACGGCATCGAGCATCTCCCTGAGATGCCCGAAGCCTAAGTGGGTTGACGCAATACAACAATCGATACGCAAAGACTATGCTTGGAAAAAATCATGGTGCATGGCTCTTTGCCTATTTGAACTGCAAAGACCGGACCTTTACCGCGTCTCTGCCGGGGACTTTGTCCTTGAGCCAGATGATCTTGGCCGAACGTGGTGTATCGAGTTGCTTTATCGCTTCTGACAGGTATCCGTGTGTCTCACGTTCACTGCGATCCAGATACGCCTTGACCAGTGCAAACTCTGCGGGGCTCAGGCCACGCAGTTCCAGTTCCAGAGGGCGTACGTCACGCAGCCGTCCAGCAGTTTTCGCCGCTTCCAGGGCCATGCCCAGACGATCAATCAGTCTTTCGTACAGCTCCGGCTTAGTAGCTTTTCGTTGTGACTCAACCATCCCTCACCTCATTGGAAGATAAGACCTACTCCCCAGTTAGAGCTTAGCTTCCATGAACAAACCGGCTGAACGCCGCGACAAACGGACCTTGCAGTCATTTTTGCCGGATGCGCGGCAACAATCAGGGTTTCCCTCGGTAGAGCGCGGTCATGTATGCTACGGCGCTTCCTGTAACTCCACTTCCAGCTCGGCTGGACATCGAAAACGCCAATCCGGCGCCTTCAACGTCCAGCGTTGCATTGAAGAGGATTAGGCCACCCCTATTCAGTTCAAAAGTAGCCATGCACGAACAATATCAGCCCCGTGAAATCGAAGCCGCCGCCCAGTCGTTCTGGGACGAGCAAAAGTCCTTTGAAGTCAGTGAACAGCCAGGCAAGGAGACCTACTACTGCCTGTCCATGTTCCCTTACCCCAGCGGCAAGCTACACATGGGGCACGTGCGCAACTACACCATCGGCGACGTGATCTCCCGCTATCAGCGCATGCAGGGCAAGAACGTACTGCAACCCATGGGTTGGGACGCCTTCGGCATGCCGGCGGAAAACGCCGCGATGAAGAACAACGTAGCGCCCGCCAAGTGGACCTACGAAAACATCGCCTACATGAAATCCCAGCTGCGCAGCCTGGGCCTGGCGGTGGACTGGTCCCGTGAGGTGACCACCTGCAAGCCCGATTACTACCGCTGGGAACAATGGCTGTTCACTCGCCTGTTCGAAAAAGGCGTGATTTACAAGAAAAGCGGCACCGTGAACTGGGACCCGGTCGATCAGACCGTTCTGGCCAACGAACAGGTGATCGACGGTCGCGGCTGGCGTTCCGGCGCGCTGATCGAAAAGCGCGAAATCCCGATGTACTACTTCAAGATCACCGCCTATGCGGATGAGCTGCTCGATAGCCTCGACGAACTGACTGGCTGGCCTGAACAGGTCAAGACCATGCAGCGCAACTGGATCGGCAAATCCCGCGGCATGGAAGTGCAGTTCCCGTACAACGTCGACTCCATCGGCGAAGCCGGTGCACTGAAAGTCTTCACCACCCGTCCGGACACCCTCATGGGAGCGACTTATGTCGCCGTGGCCGCCGAGCACCCATTGGCCACTCTGGCCGCACAGAACAACCCTGAGCTGCAAGCGTTCATCGCTGAATGCAAGGGCGGCAGCGTCGCCGAAGCCGACGTCGCCACTCAAGAGAAAAAAGGCTTGCCGACTTCGTTGTTCGTCGAGCACCCGCTGACCGGTGAAAAACTGCCGGTGTGGGTCGCCAACTACGTGTTGATGCATTACGGCGACGGCGCGGTCATGGCTGTTCCGGCACACGACGAGCGTGACTTCGAATTCGCCACCAAGTACAACCTGCCGATCAAGTCCGTGGTGCGCACAAGCTCTGGCGACACCAACCCGGCACCTTGGCAGGACGCCTACGGTGAGCACGGCACCCTGATCAACTCCGGTGAATTCGACGGGCTCGACTTCGCTGGCGCCTTCGATGCCATCGAAGTGGCGCTGATCAAGAAAAACCTTGGTGCCTCGCGCACCCAATTCCGCCTGCGCGACTGGGGCATCAGCCGTCAGCGCTACTGGGGCTGCCCGATCCCGATCATCCACTGCACTGCGTGCGGTGACGTGCCGGTACCGGAAGATCAACTGCCGGTCGTACTGCCGGAAGACGTCGTACCCGATGGCGCCGGTTCACCGCTGGCACGCATGCCCGAGTTCTACGAGTGCAGCTGCCCGAAATGCGGCCAGCCTGCCAAGCGCGAAACCGACACCATGGACACTTTCGTCGAGTCCTCGTGGTACTACGCCCGTTACGCCTCACCGCACTTTGAAGGCGGTCTGGTAGAAAAATCCGCTGCCGACCACTGGCTGCCGGTGGATCAGTACATCGGCGGTATTGAACACGCGATTCTCCACCTGCTCTACGCGCGCTTCTTCCACAAGCTGATGCGTGACGAAGGCCTGGTGAGCTCCAACGAGCCGTTCAAGAACCTGCTGACCCAGGGCATGGTGATCGCCGAGACTTACTATCGTCGCGAAGCCAACGGTGCCTACACCTGGTTCAACCCGGCGGACGTTGAACTCGAACGCGACAGCAAGGCCAAGGTCATCAGCGCCAAGCTGATCGCAGACGGCCTGCCGGTGGAAATCGGTGGCACCGAGAAGATGGCCAAGTCGAAGAACAACGGCGTCGACCCACAGTCGATGATCGACCAGTTCGGCGCAGACACCTGCCGCCTGTTCATGATGTTCGCCTCGCCGCCAGATATGAGCGCGGAATGGTCCGACTCCGGCGTAGAGGGTTCGCACCGCTTCCTCAAGCGCGTCTGGCGTCTGGCTCAAGCCCACGTCATTCAGGGCCTGCCGGGCAAACTGGACATCGCCAGCCTGAACGACGAGCAGAAAGTCATTCGCCGTTCGATCCACCAGGCCATCAAGCAAGCCAGCCATGACGTCGGCCAGAACCACAAATTCAACACCGCCATCGCCCAGGTGATGACGCTGATGAACGTGCTGGAAAAAGCCCCGCAAGGCACCGAACAGGATCGCGCACTGGTTCATGAAGGTCTGCAAACAGTGACGCTGCTGCTGGCCCCGATCACCCCGCACATCAGCCACGAGTTGTGGAATCAACTGGGTCATGCCGACCCGGTGATCGATGCTGGTTGGCCGGTGCTGGACGAAAGCGCTCTGGTGCAGGACAGCCTGCAGTTGGTCATCCAGGTCAACGGCAAGCTGCGCGGCCACATCGAAATGCCGGCCAGCGCCAGCCGCGAAGAAGTCGAAGCGGCCGCCCGCGCCAATGAGAACGTGCTGCGTTTCGTTGACGGTCTGACCATTCGTAAAGTGATCGTAGTGCCCGGGAAACTGGTCAATATCGTCGCCAGCTAATTGGAACAGGCGCCAGGTACGCCTGGCGCCGAGTAAAACCTTTCGGGCCGCCTGGTCGGCCCACATGGTTTCAAGGGGAGCAACAAGATGATCAAACGCAATCTGCTGGTGATGGGCCTTGCGGTCCTGTTGAGCGCCTGTGGTTTTCAGCTGCGCGGCACCGGCACCAACGAGCTGGCGATCAAGGAACTCGACGTGAGCGCCCGTGACGCCTACGGCCAAACCGTTACCCAACTGCGTCAGGTTCTGCAAAGCAGCGGGGTCAAGGTTTACACCGGCGCACCTTACAAGTTGGTGCTGACCAATGAACAGGAAAGCCAGCGCATCCTCAGCTACGCCGGTGCCGGCCGCGCTGGTGAGTATCAAGTGACTACGGTGCTGAGCTACGACATCCGTGGCCAGGGCAACCAGCCACTGCTGAGCGACAAGCTTGAAGTGCAGAAAATCTTCATGCACGACGGCAACAACCTCGTGGGCTCCGACCAGGAAGCAGATACAGCGCGAGTAGAAACCCGTCGCGAGCTGGTTCAGCGCATGATGCTGCGTCTGCAACAACTGACCCCGGCCCAGCTCGATCAGTTGCAGCAGACCGCCGACGCCAAGGCCAAGGCTGACGCCGCGGCACTGGAAGCGGCACAGAAGGCTGAAGCGAACACCCCGCGTCAGTCGCCTGTCGAACTGCCGCAGCAGTAAGACTTACGGGGCGCTCAGGCGCCCCGTTCGCCCTCTCTTATGAAGCTCGCTCCCGCCCAACTCGCCAAACACCTGCAAGGTACCCTTGCGCCTGTCTACATCATCAGCGGCGATGACCCGTTGTTGTGCCAGGAGGCCGCCGATGCTGTTCGCACAGCCGCGCGCCAACAGGGTTTCGATGAGCGCCAGGTATTTGCCGCCGACGCCAGTTTCGACTGGGGTACGCTGCTGCAAGCCGGCGCCAGCATGTCGCTGTTTGCCGAAAAGCGCCTGTTGGAACTGCGTCTGCCTTCCGGCAAACCCGGTGACAAAGGTGCTGCCGCGCTCATCGAGTACTGCTCGCGCCCGGCCGAAGACACGCTGCTGTTGATCAGCCTGCCGAAACTCGATGGCAGTGCGCAGAAGACCAAGTGGGGCAAAGCGCTGGTCGAGGGTCAGCAGACCCAGTTTGTGCAAATCTGGCCGGTGGATGTCAGCCAGCTGCCGAGCTGGATTCGTCAACGCCTGTCCCAGGCAGGGCTTAGCGCCAGCCAGGACGCCGTTGAACTGATCGCGGCTCGAGTCGAGGGCAACCTGCTGGCAGCCGCCCAGGAAATCGAAAAGCTCAAGCTGATGGCCGAAGGCGGACAGATCACTGTTGAAACCGTGCAGGCTGCGGTGGCCGACAGTGCACGCTTCGATGTCTTTGGCCTGACCGATGCGGTGCTCAACGGCGAAGCGGCCCATGCCTTGCGCATGCTCGAAGGATTACGCGGTGAAGGCGTTGAACCGCCGGTGATTCTCTGGGCCCTGGCCCGTGAACTGCGTCTGCTGGCCAATATTTCCCTGCAATACAGCCAGGGCACGCCGTTGGACAAGGCATTCAGCCAGGCCAAACCGCCTGTCTGGGACAAGCGCAAACCGTTGATGAGCAAGGCCCTGCAACGCTACTCGGCACAACGCTGGGCGCAGTTGCTGCTGGAAGCTCAGCGCATCGACGCGCAAATCAAGGGCCAGGCTGCCGGGTCGCCGTGGATGAGCCTCAGTCGGTTGTCGTTGTTGATGGCCGGCCAGAGACTGTCGCTGCCCGCCGAGTGAGTTTTTTGTGGCGAGGGGGCTTGTCGGAATGCCGCATCACCCCGTTGGGGCGCGAAGCGGCCCTGAAATCTGCAACAGCGTTTGTCCAGAAATCCCGCGGGCGCCGGTTTTACGACTGCTTCGCAGCCGAACGGGGCGGTGCGGCGGTCCGACAAGCCCCCTCGCCACAAAAGCCCCAGAAGACGGAAAGGTCCTACACAATGTGGGGACTAGACAGAACCCCAACTTCAGCAGATTATTTCCCCGCGCAAAAATCACTCAATCGAGAGATCCGATCATGAGCAAAAAGCCGTCCAGACACGGCCCCAACAAGGCCAAATCCATCATCGCCCAGCCCCTGTTCCGCAGCCGTCAGGAACGAACCGCCAAGGGCAAAGGCAGCTACCGCCGCGAAGCCTTCCAGTCTGATAGCTGGGAGGCTTCTTACTTTCTGGCTGCTTGAAGCGCAGCACCCCTTCTACATGTTAAGGTCTGTACCTGATCCGTTTTCCCTGGACCCGTGCATGCCCTTTTGTCTTCCCCGTCGTTGGCACCTGCGCCAATTGATTGCAGCCTCCAGCCTCATTTTGCTTGTCGCCTGCGCGGAAAAACCGACCGCAGCCGACGCTCAGCCGCTTCAGACACTTCCCGTCGCTACCGCACCGGCGGTTGTTCCACCTGTGGTTCCAACAGGTGAGAACCTCGACATACAGCCAACCCAGACCTTTGCCGAATGGCAGGCGGGTTTTCGCAAAGATGCCTTGGCCGCGGGTATCCGCGCCGATCTGTTTGATCGCGCTTTCGCCAATGTCAGCTTCGACCCCAGTGTGATCCGTGCCGATCGCAGCCAACCGGAATTCGCAAAACCGGTATGGGAATACCTCGACGGCGCCCTGTCGCCACTGCGGGTTCGCAAAGGCCAGGCGTTGGTCAATCAGTATGCCGATGTCCTGCAAAGCATCGAGCAGCGCTACGGCGTCGATCGGCAGGCCTTGGTCGCGGTGTGGGGAATGGAAAGTAACTTTGGTCAGTTCCAGGGCAGCCAGTCGGTGATCAACTCCTTGGCGACCCTGGCCTACGAGGGCCGCCGTCCCGACTTCGCTCACGCGCAATTGATCGCTGCCCTGCAAATCCTGCAGCAAGGTGATATCCAACCGGAGAAAATGCTCGGTTCGTGGGCGGGCGCCATGGGCCAGACCCAGTTTATCCCGACCACCTACAACACCCACGCCGTGGACTTCGATGGCGACGGTCGCCGCGACATCTGGGGCAGTTCCGCCGACGCACTGGCTTCGACCGCGCATTACCTGCAAAGCTCGGGCTGGCAGCGAGGCCAGCCATGGGGCTTCGAAGTGCAATTGCCGGGGGGCTTCAACTACATGCTGGCCGATGGCACGATTCGCAAGAGCGTCGCCGAATGGCGTCAGCTGGGCGTGACCCTGCCCAATGGAGCCCAGCCACCGGCAGGCTCGGAACAGCTGTCCGCAGCGCTGCTGCTGCCAGCCGGTTATCGTGGCCCGGCGTTCCTGGTGCTCGACAACTTCCGGGCGATTCTCAAGTACAACAACTCGTCATCCTACGCTTTGGGCGTAAGCCTGCTGTCCGAGCGCTTCAACGGCGCAGGCCAGATCCAGGGCAGCTGGCCCAAAGATGACCTGCCGCTGAGCCGTACCGAGCGGATCGAACTGCAAAACCTGCTGAGCGCGCAAAACTACGACGCCGGCACTGCCGACGGCATCATCGGCGCCAACACCCGCAAGGCCATCCGCAGCGCCCAGCAGTCGTTTGGCTGGCCAGCGGATGGGTATCCGACGCACAAGTTGCTGGAAGGGTTGCGTAACCGTTAACTAGCCGAATGGCCGGAACTGCCTTCGCGAGCAAGCCCGCTCCCACATTGAACCGCGTTCTTGCATACGAACAGAGTGGAATGTGGGAGCGGGCTTGCTCGCGAAGACTGACTGACAGGCGATGAAAGTCTAGCGCCTGACCACCACATCCTGCTCCAGTACCAGTTCCTTGCTCCCGGCATCCAGCCTGACCAACGCCCCCATTGGCAACGTCAGGTTCGGATCGCAGTGCCCACTGCGCCACCCGGACAGCACCGGAATCTTAAATGGCTCGAAGGTCTGCTTGAGCAACCTGTCCAGCGCTGCCATCTCCACTCCCGCTACATCCCCGACCAGCACACCGCGCAACTTGTGCAACGTGCCAGCCAGCCGCAGTTGAGTGAGTAACCGGTCGATGCGATACAGCGGCTCGTTGATGTCCTCGATCAACAGAATGACACCCTCGGCGTCCATCTCGTAAGGTGTGCCCATGGTCGCGGCGATCATGGCCAGATTGCCGCCGAGCAAGCGCCCGTGAGCGATGCCTGGCTCGATCATGGTCAATGGGTAGGCCACCGGGTGCGCCAGTACGCTGCCCGCCTTCATTTGACCGCGCAGCATGTTGAAAAACGAGGACTCGGTGGGCTTTTGCTTATCTCCCAACAAGTCCGCATTGAGCAGCGGACCATGGAAGGTTACAAAACCGGCATAGCGGCTGATCGCCAGATGCAGTGCGGTGATATCGCTGTAGCCGACGAATGGCTTGGCATTATCGCGCAGCAGCTGAAAATCAATGCGATCAAGCAAACGAGGCGTCCCGTATCCGCCACGCAGGCAGATGATCGCATCCACCTCACAGTCGGCGAAGGCGGCGTGCAGATCATTGAGCCGCACCTCGTCGCTGCCGGCCAGGTAGCCATCCTTCTCGTATACGCCGGGAAACACTTTCAGTGAATAGCCACGAGCACGCATCCATTGCACGGCTTTGTCGGTGTCCAGCGCTGCGGGTCCTGCAGGCGCAATAACGCCAATCAGCCCTTCTGACGGCAAGGCGGGGACAGGAACATGGGGCCAAAGGGTGTGGTTCGGTCGAGCGGTCATCCGTGAATCTCCCTGCGTGAAAACTTCAGCACACAGTAGTCAGGAACGGGAACAAACAGAAGAGGGTCAATCGTCCCGCAGGTTGCAGGAAAAAGCGGCCATCGCTGTAAGACAGGCAAAAAAATGCCCGCAGAGCTGTGGAGCCATGCGGGCATTTTCCGGTGAATCACCCAATCAGGCGCCGAGCAGCTCGGCCTTGACCAGCTTCGCCTGTTCGTCGGCGTGGTACGAGGAACGCACCAGCGGACCGGAGGCGACGTTCTTGAAGCCCATTTTGTAACCTTCCTCGGCGAACCAGGCGAAGGTGTCCGGGTGCACGAAGCGCTGAACCGGCAAGTGACTGCGGGACGGTTGCAGATACTGGCCCAGGGTCAACATGTCGATGTCGTGCTCGCGCATGCGCTTCATGACTTCGATGACTTCTTCGTCGGTTTCGCCCAGACCCAGCATCAGGCCGGACTTGGTCGGAATGTGCGGCATCATCTGCTTGAAGCGTTGCAGCAGGGTCAGCGACCACTGGTAGTCCGAACCCGGGCGCGCAGCCTTGTACAGGCGCGGCACGGTTTCCAGGTTGTGGTTGAACACATCCGGCGGCTCGGCGGCGGTGATTTGCAGCGCGATGTCCATGCGGCCACGGTAGTCCGGAACCAGGGTCTCGAGCTGCACGTTCGGCGACAGCTTGCGGATTTCACGGATGCAGTCGGCAAAGTGCTGGGCGCCGCCGTCACGCAGGTCGTCGCGGTCCACCGAGGTGATCACCACGTACTTGAGTTTCAGGTCGGCGATGGCGATGGCCAGGCTTTCCGGCTCGTTGACGTCCAGTGGCTTCGGCCGGCCGTGGCCGACGTCGCAGAACGGGCAACGACGGGTGCAGATGTCACCCATGATCATGAAGGTTGCGGTGCCACCGGAGAAGCACTCGCCCAGGTTCGGGCAAGAGGCCTCTTCGCAAACGCTGTGCAGCTTGTGTTTACGCAACAGGGCCTTGATGCGGTCGACTTCCGGAGACACCGGGATGCGCACGCGAATCCAGTCGGGTTTCTTCGGCAGTTCGGTGGTCGGAATGATCTTCACCGGGATGCGTGCAACCTTTTCGGCGCCGCGCAGCTTTACGCCGGCTTCAACCTTGGCACGCGGGGCCGGACGCTCGGTGACATCCTGCGTCGGGATCATGGTTTGCACTGCATCAGTAGTCATATCAGTCGATTCCGCCCGTTAGGGTCGTCTGCTCAGCATAGTCGAGGTGTTTGACGAGCTGCGCACGCAGCCGGGCACTTACCTCGGCAAATTCAATCGATCCTGCGTGATCGCTCAGCTGGGTCATCGCCAGCCCGGCGTAGCCGCAGGGATTAATCCGTCGAAACGGTTCCAGGTTCATGTCCACGTTCAGGGCCAGGCCATGAAAGGAACAGCCGTGGCGGATCCGCAGACCCAGTGAAGCGATTTTCGCCCCGTCGACGTAGACGCCTGGCGCATCGGGCTTGGCCGCGGCGGTCACGCCGTAACTGGCCAGCAGCTCGATCAGGCATTGCTCCATCCGGCTGACCAGATCGCGCACGCCAAAACCCAATTTGCGCACATCGAGCAGCAGGTAAGCCACCAACTGACCCGGCCCGTGGTAAGTCACCTGACCACCACGGTCGACCTGCACCACCGGAATATCACCGGGAAGCAACAGATGTTCGGCCTTGCCCGCCTGGCCCTGGGTGAACACCGCAGGGTGCTCGACCAGCCAGATTTCGTCAGGGGCGTCGTTGCCGCGCTCGTTGGTGAAGCGTTGCATGGCATGCCAGACCGGCTCGTAAGCCATCTGGCCGAGCTCGCGAAAGCCCAGCGTGCCGGACATCACAGCACCATGTGCACGAAACCGGTGGCCCGCAGTTCGCTGTTGATGTTGTACAGCTGGTCCTGGTCGGTCGCGACAATGTGCAACTGAATGGTGGTGTATTTGCCGTTGCTGCTCTGGCGCTCGTCAACACGCTCATCGTTGATGGTGGCGTGTTTCCTGACGATGTCGATGATCCTGTCCTTGTTGCCCACGCCAGTATCGCTGATCACCTTAACCGGGTAATCAGTGGCAGGGAATTCGATCTTTGGCGCCTTTACTTCGGTATCGGTCATGGCGTAACGGCCTCGTAAGCGTAAGCCGTGGCGACGGGCATGCCCCCGCGCCGGATCAGCGCGGGGCCATGCGGGTGCACACTAAATTCAGTTGAACAAGCCGTAGAAGAATAGACGGATGCTATCCCACATGCGGCGGAAGATACCACCTTCCTCGACAGCGTCCAGAGCGATCAGATCGGCGCTATGCACCACCTTGTCGTCCAGTTTCACTTCGACTTTACCGATCACGTCGCCCTTGGCGATTGGCGCGATCAGTTGCGGGTTCATGGTCATGCTGGCAGCGAGCTTTTTCAGCTGGCCTTTTGGCAGGGTCATGGTCAGGTCTTGAGCCAGGCCAGCCTTGACCTGGTTGGTGGAGCCTTTCCAGACAGGAGCCTGAGCCAACTCGGTGCCCTTCTGATAGAAGGTCTGGGTTTCGAAGAAACGGAAACCGTAAGTCAGCAGCTTCTGGGTCTCGGCGGCGCGAGCCACGTCGCTGTTGGTGCCGAACACCACGGCGATCAGGCGCATGCCATCACGAACAGCCGAGGACACCATGCAGTAGCCGGCTTCGTCGGTGTGACCGGTTTTCAGACCGTCGACGGTCTTGTCGCGCCACAGCAGCAAGTTGCGGTTCGGCTGCTTGATACCGTTCCAGAAGAACTCCTTCTGCGAGTAGATCGCGTAGTGAGCCGGGTCTTCGTGGATGATCGCGCGAGCCAGCACAGCCATGTCATGAGCCGACGAGTAGTGCTCAGGGTTCGGCAGACCAGTCGGGTTCATGAAGTGAGTGTTGGTCAGGCCCAGTTCGGCGCCGGTTTTATTCATCAGGTCGGCGAAGGCATCTTCACTGCCGGCGATGTGCTCGGACAGCGCCACGCTGGCATCGTTGCCCGACTGAATGATGATGCCGTGCAGCAGGTCGCTGACAGTCACCTGCGAGCCGACCTTGATGAACATCCGCGAACCACCGGTACGCCAAGCGTTTTCGCTGACGGTCACCGGATCATTTTCGCCCATCTGGCCACGACGAATTTCCAGGGTCGCGATGTAGGCGGTCATCAGTTTGGTCAGGCTGGCCGGCGGCAGTCGCTGGTCACCGTTGTTCTCGACCAGCACATTGCCGCTGCTGGCATCCATGAGCACGTAGGCCTTGGCGGCCAGTTGCGGTGGCGACGGCATCATCTCGGCCGCGAACGCGGCAGGTGAGAGGAGCAGCGGGACTAGCAGGAACAGGCGTTTGGCAAAGGTGGTGATGTTCATCCGTCTCTCGAAATCGCTAATGGAAACTTGCCCGCAGGCAAAACTAATCAAATGACTTTCTAACGAGTCATCGCGTGTTTAGTTGCTCACTCCAGTCACCCTTGCCGGGCTTTTGTTCTCGACGAGCCAACAACCTGGTTCACCCCCAACTGCGAGTGAACCGTCAATCAAGTCCTACGTATTTTACTCTGTCACTACGCTCGGCGAACCGAGGTTGGCCAGGCGCACACTGTTTTGCACTTGCTGGATTTCACCCGGCGATCCGATCGGCCCCAAGCGTACCCGATGCAGGGTTTGCTGATTGCGCACGATCGAGCTGATGAACACCGGAGCGCTCACCATCCCGCTGAGCTTCGATCTCAGGAGTTCTGCAGCATCCGGGTTGGCGAACGCGCCCACCTGCAGATACTGGCCAGACGCTGCAGAAGCGGTTTTTTTGGTATCAAGCTGCACCGGCACCACGGCGGCAGCGTGTTGCTGTGGCGGCGGCGTCCATTGCTCAACGGTGCCGGTCGAAGGCGTAATCACCGGGGCGCTATTTTGCGCGACTTTTGGCTCGTTGAGCATCAGCGGCGCCGGCCGGCCCTTGGCAGCCCACCAGGCCTGCGGGTCGATGCCTTCGACCTTGACTCGCGCGGTACCGGTTTCGGCATAGCCGAGCTTTTTGGCGGCGGCGTAGGACAAGTCGATGATCCGGTCCGAATAGAACGGACCTCGGTCGTTGACCCGCAGGATCACGCTTTTGTTGTTGTCCAGGTTGGTTACCCGAACGTAACTCGGCAGTGGCAATGTCTTGTGCGCGGCGCTCATGCCGTACAGGTCATACACTTCGCCGTTGGCGGTGTTCTGACCGTGAAACTTGGTGCCGTACCAGGAGGCCGTGCCTGAAGCAACGTAGGTCTTGGACTCCTGCTGCGGGAAATATGTCTTGCCCAGCACGGTATACGGGTTGGCCTTATAGGGCCCGGTGTGCAGAGTTGGCGTCGCATCAGGGATGCGCGAAACATCGACATCCCACCAGGGTGCGCCATCCTTGTGGGCACGGTTGATGTCCAGCCCCGGCGTGGTGCGCACGGCGGCGGTGGGGGCGGGTTTCTGAGGAGCCGGTGCACGACTGGTCGAGCAACTGGCTACCAGCACCGCCAATGCGGCGAAAGCCATCAGCTTCAGGGGTTTATCCATAGGCAATGCCCGCATTACTTGACGCCCCGTGCTTGGACCAGCTGTTCAGACAGTTGATGTACGGCCATGGCGTACATCACGCTGCGGTTATAACGCGTGATCGCGTAGAAGTTCTTCAGGCCCATCCAGTACTCGGGGCCATTGTCGCCTTCCAGGCGGAAAGCGGTAACCGGCATATCATCGCGCAGCGCATCATGACTTGACCACCCCAGAGCCCGCAACTCCCCGACGGTTTTCGTCGGTTCGATACCGGTGGTCAAACCTTCGTCCACCTGCTCGCCGCGTACATCGGCGCGACTGACCACCGGTTCGCCGGCAACCCAACCGTGACGCTTGAAATAACTGGCAACGCTGCCGATGGCATCGTCCGGATTGGTCCAGATATTGATGTGGCCATCGCCGTCGAAGTCCACGGCATAAGCGCGAAAGCTACTCGGCATGAATTGCGGCAGCCCCATCGCACCGGCGTAAGAACCTTTTAGCGTCAATGGATCAACCTGTTCTTCCCGGGCCAGCAACAGGAATTCACGCAATTCCTTGCGGAAAAATTCGGCACGGGGAGGATAGTCGAAACCCAGGGTCGACAGGGCATCGATCACCCGGAAATTCCCGGTATTGCGGCCGAAAAAGGTCTCAACGCCGATGATCGACACAATAACCTGCGCCGGCACGCCGTATTCCTGCTCGGCACGGGCCAGTACCGCCTCATGCTGACGCCAGAAGTCCACACCACGGGCGATCCGCGCGTCGGTGATGAACATCGGGCGATACTCGTTCCACTGCTTGACCCGCTCCGCAGGCCGGGAGATCGCATCCAGAATCGACTGCTTGCGCTCGGCTTCGCGGAACACTCCCATCAGTTGCTCACCGGCGAAGCCGTAGTCGCGGGTCATTTCACCTACGAATTCGGCCACCTGGGGTGAACCTTCATATTCGCCGGCCATTGCTGACTGCGTTGTGCCAAGGATGCTTACCAGGCTGACCCATGGCGCGTATCGAGTCACCCAGCCACGCATTGCTTGCATTGAAATCTTCACCTTATTCAAACCTGCGCGATCCACTTACGATGGGTATGGATCGACATCAAAACCCCAAACGCTGACAGCAGCGTCACCAGCGAAGTTCCTCCGTAGCTAATGAACGGCAACGGCACCCCCACCACCGGCAACAGGCCACTGACCATACCGATGTTGACGAAAACATAAACAAAAAACGTCATCGTCAGGCTGCCCGCGAGCAACTTGCCGAACAATGTCTGGGCCTGGGCCGTAATCACCAGGCCGCGCCCAATCAGCAACAGGTAAATCAGCAGCAGCGCGCAGATACCCACCAGGCCGAATTCTTCACCCATCACCGCGATGATGAAGTCGGTGTGGCTTTCCGGCAGGAAATCCAGATGCGACTGGGTACCCAGCAGCCAGCCTTTGCCGAACACACCGCCAGAACCGATGGCCGCCTTGGACTGAATGATGTTCCAGCCGGTGCCGAGCGGATCGCTCTCGGGGTCGAGGAACGTCAGGATTCGCTGCTTCTGATAGTCGTGCATGATGAAGAACCACATGGCTATCGCCACAGGCACGGCAGCGGCGAGCACGCTGAGGATCCAGCGCCAGCGCAGGCCACCCATGAACAGCACGAACGCCCCACCGGCCAGAATCAGCAGCGAAGTGCCCAAGTCCGGTTGCCGCACGATCAGAATGAACGGGATACCAATCAGCATGAGACTGATGCCCACGTGCTTGAGCTGCGGCGGCAAGGTGCGCTTGGACAGGTACCAGGCGATAGTCGCCGGCATCAGGATCTTCATGAACTCCGAAGGCTGGAAGCGAATGACGCCGGGAATGTTGATCCAGCGCGTAGCACCCATGGCGTTGTGACCCATTACGTCCACCACCACCAGCAACAGCACACCGACCACATAGCCGACCGGCACCCAGCGGGCCATGAAGCGCGGCTCGAACTGGGCGATGACGATCATCGACACCAGGCCGATGCCGAATGAAGTGGCTTGTTTGGCGAGCAGATCCCAGCTCTTGCCGCTGGCCGAATACAGCACGAACAGGCTACCGGCGGCCAGTGTCAGCAGCAGGATCAACAACGGGCCATCGATGTGCAGGCGTTGCAATAACGTCGCTCGACGACGCATCACATCCTCGCTGGAGAGCATGCGATCAAAATTATTCATCACGGGCGGTAGCCTCTGCACTGATAGGGTCGGCGTATTCGGGCTTCAACCGGCCGTCCGGGCCCAGCAGCCAGGCGTCCATGATTTGACGAACGACCGGCGCGGCGACGCCGGAGCCGGACTCACCGTTCTCGACCATCACCGACACTACGATTTTCGGGTCGTCGGCCGGCGCGAAGCCAACGAACAAGGCGTGGTCGCGATGGCGTTCCTGGACCTTGGAACGGTCGTACTTTTCTCCCTGCTTGATCGCGACCACCTGGGCCGTACCGCTCTTGCCGGCGATCCGGTATTGCGCACCGATCGCGGCTTTGCGCGCAGTGCCACGGGCACCGTGCATCACTTGCTGCATGCCATGGTTGACCTTGGTCCAGTCGGACGGGTCACGCAGGATGATGTCCGGCATCGGGTGCTCATCCACCGGCTTCTGGCCTTCGATGGTCCTGGCCAGGTGCGGACGGTTCCATACGCCTTTGTTGGCCACCAGTGCCGTGGCCTGGGCCAATTGCAATGGCGTCGACTGCATGTAGCCCTGACCGATCCCCAGAATCAATGTTTCACCCGGGAACCAGGCTTGCCGACGGGTCGCGCGCTTCCATTCCCGGGTCGGCATAAGCCCCGGCGATTCTTCGAACATGTCCAGGGATACCTTCTGGCCAATGCCGAATTTGCTCATATACGCCGACAAACGATCGATCCCCAGCTTGTGGGCCAGGTCATAGAAGTAGGTATCGTTGGAGCGCATGATTGCCGTATCCAGGTCGACAAAGCCGTCGCCGGTACGGTTCCAGTTACGGTATTTGTGATCGTAGTTGGGCAGCATGTAATAACCCGGATCGAACACCCGGGAAGACGCGGTCACCACGCCCGCATCCAGCCCCGCGATCGCTACCGCCGGCTTGATGGTCGAACCCGGCGGGTACAGACCACGCAGCACGCGGTTGAACAGAGGCCGGTCAATGGAGTCGCGCAGTTCGGAATAGGCCTTTGAGCTGATTCCCGTCACGAACAGGTTCGGATCGAAGCTCGGCTGACTGACCATCGCCAGGACCTCGCCGGTTTTCGGGTCCAGGGCCACCACCGCACCTCGACGACCACCGAGCGCAGCTTCAGCGGCTTCCTGCAATTTGATATCCAGGCTCAGGACGATGTCCTTGCCGGAGATCGGCTCGGTACGCTTGAGTACCCGCAATACACGGCCCCGAGCGTTGGTCTCGACTTCCTCGTAACCCACCTGACCGTGCAACTCCGCCTCGTAGAAGCGCTCGATGCCGGTTTTGCCAATTTGATGGGTGCCGCTGTAACTCACCGGGTCCAGGGTCTTGAGCTCTTTCTCGTTGATCCGCCCCATGTAACCCACCGAGTGGGCAAAGTGCGCGCCCTGCGGATAATGACGGACCAGTTGCGCGACCACTTCCACACCGGGCAGGCGGAACTGGTTCACGGCAATACGGGCGATCTGCTCTTCGGTCAATTCAAACAGGATCGGCACCGGCTCGAACGGCCGTCGCCCCTGGCGCATGCGCTTCTCGAAAATCGCCCGATCCTCGGGCGTCAGCTCCAGCACTTCGACGATCACATCGAGCACCTTCTGCCACTCGCCAGAACGCTCGCGGGTCATGCTCAGGCTGAAACTGGGCCGATTGTCGGCGATCACTACGCCATTGCGGTCGAAAATCAACCCGCGGGTCGGCGGAATCGGCTGCACATGGACGCGGTTGTTTTCCGACAAGGTCGAGTGATAGTCGTACTGGATCACCTGGAGGAAATACAACCGGGCAATCAGCACGCCAATCAGCAGCACCACTGCGATGGCCCCGAACACGACGCGGCCACGCACCAGACGGGCGTCTTTTTCGTGGTCCTTGATGCGGATCGGCTGGGACATGAGGGCAGAACTACTTGTGGTAAGGGTGACCGGACAGCACGGTCCAGGCACGGTACAACTGTTCGCCGATCAAGATCCGCACCAGCGGGTGCGGCAAGGTCAGCGGCGACAACGACCAGCGTTGATCAGCCCGGGCACAAACTTCCGGCGCCAGCCCCTCGGGGCCGCCGACCATGAAATTGACCGTACGCGAGTCCAGCCGCCAGCGATCGAGTTCGACCGCCAGTTGCTCGGTGCTCCAGGGCTTGCCGTGGACTTCGAGGGTAACGATCCGCTCGTTCGGCCCGACCTTGGCCAGCATGGCTTCGCCTTCCTGGCGGATGAAGCGGGCCACGTCGGCGTTCTTGCCCCGGGTATTGAGCGGTATTTCCACCAGTTCCAGCGCCAGCTCGGACGGAAGACGCTTGGCATATTCGTGCCAGCCTTCTTCCACCCATTTGGGCATGCGTGAACCGACGGCGATCAGTCGCAGTCGCACAGCGGTCCCTTATTGCTGGTCTTTGTTGAGCTTGGTGAAGTGCTCATGGGTGTTTTCCGGGCTGTGGTGAGCAGCGCTGGCCGAACGGCTCTGCTCGGCACCGGCCCACAGGCGCTCCAGGTCGTAGAACTGGCGAGCCGACGCGGTCATCATGTGTACGATGACATCGTCCATGTCCAGCAGGACCCAGTCGCTGTCGCCCTTGCCTTCTTCACCCAGCGGCTTGACGCCTTGAGCCTTGACCGCCTCGCGGACCTTGTCCAGCATCGCGCCGATCTGGCGGTTGGAGGTACCGGTAGCGATGATCATGTAGTCAGTGATGCTCTGCTTGTCGCGAACGTCGATCACCTGGATGTCCTGGGCCTTGACGTCTTCCAGGGCAGCTACGGCAACCTTGACCAGCTCTGCGCCGGCCAGAATCACGCCAGTGTGAGCCTCTACTGGCAGCGGGGCGCTCTTGAACGTGCCTTTGCGCTTAACTTTGGTTTGGTCTTTGTCTGTCATATAAAACTCGTTTTGCTCGTATGTTCGGGCGCTTCGATACACGTTGTTGCCACGTGCCTTGAAGCACTCCTATTCAGTTCGACGCACGGTAAAGTCCGTGCGCATCGATGTAGGCCAGGACCGCGTCGGGCACCAGGAAACGTACCGACTTACCGCTGGCCAGCAGTTGACGGATCTGGGTGGCGGATACCGCGAGCGGCGTCTGCCAGACGAATGCAATCTGTCCGCTCGGCCCTTTGAGGGCCAGCGGGTCGCTCACCGAGCGCGCTGCCAGCAGGTTGCGCAAGGCATCCGGCGGCTCGCTGTCGGCATCCGGGCGTTGCAACACCAGGATGTGGCAATGCTGGAGCAACTCTTCCCAGCGGTGCCAAGTGGGCAGGCCGCAAAAAGCGTCCCAGCCCAGAAGCAGAAAAACCTGGTCGTGCGCGGCCAACTCGGCCCGCATCAGTTCCAGGGTATCAATGGTGTAGGACGGTTTGTCCCGCTGCAATTCACGGGCGTCCACCACCAACGGTGCCACACCGGCCACCGCGCACTCGACCATCGCCAGACGGTCTTTCGCCGACACCTGTGGCGTATCCCGATGGGGTGGCCTGGCACTGGGTGTCAGGCGCAGCTCATCGAGCGCCAGTGTCTCGGCGACTTCCAGCGCACCGCGCAAATGGCCGATGTGCACCGGGTCAAAGGTTCCGCCCAGTACGCCAATGCGGCGAGGCACAGGTTCTGGGGCAGTGACCGGGGCTGACGGGTCGAAGTCGCCCAAGTCAGACCGGCTCCTGTCCGCGCAACTGGCCATCACCGACCACGATGTACTTCTCGCAGGTCAGCCCCTCAAGACCCACCGGGCCTCGGGCGTGCAGCTTATCAGTAGAAATGCCGATCTCGGCACCCAAACCGTATTCGAAGCCATCGGCGAAGCATGTCGGGGTATTGATCATCACCGACGCGGAGTCGACTTCAGCCACAAAACGCCGGGTGTCGCCCTGGTGTTCGCTGACGATCGAATCGGTGTGATGGGAACCGTAATGATTGATGTGCTCGATGGCCTGGTCCAGTCCGTCCACCACACGGATCGACAGGATCGCCGCCAGGTATTCGGTGCTCCAGTCTTCTTCGGTGGCCGGCAGCGCTTCGATGATCGCCCGGGTGCGCTCACAACCGCGCAGCTCGACGCCTTTTTCGCGGAACTGGGCGGCCATAGCTGGCAGGAAATCTTTCGCAACGGTTTGATCGACCAGCAGTGTTTCCATGGCGCCGCAGATGCCATAGCGGTAAGTCTTGGCGTTGAACGCGATGCGTTGGGCCTTGGCCAGGTCGGCGTGCTCACTGACGTAAACGTGGCAAATACCGTCCAAATGCTTGATCACCGGCACCCTGGCGTCGCGACTGACGCGCTCGATAAGGCCACGACCGCCACGGGGCACGATGACATCCACGTATTCGGGCATGGTGATCAACGCGCCGACGGCAGCGCGATCCGTGGTTTCGACCACTTGCACCACCGCGGCCGGCAGATCGGCCTCGGCCAGGCCGCGCTGGATGCAGGCGGCGATGGCACGATTGGAATGAATCGCCTCGGACCCGCCACGCAGGATAGTCGCGTTGCCAGACTTCAGGCACAGGCTGGCGGCATCGATGGTCACGTTCGGCCGCGACTCGTAGATGATACCGATCACGCCCAAAGGCACGCGCATCTTGCCCACCTGGATACCCGACGGCCGGTAGCTCATGTCACGGATAGCGCCCACCGGGTCCGGCAAGGCAGCAACCTGACGCAGCCCGACGATCATGCCGTCGATCCGTGCCGGAGTCAGTGCCAGGCGTTCCAGCAGCGCTGGCTCCAGCCCATTGGCACGGCCAGCCGCCAGATCCTGTTCATTGGCAGCGGTCAGCTCGGCGCGAGCGGCGTCCAGCGCATTGGCGGCAGCCTGCAGGGCGCGGTTCTTTTGCGCGGTGCTGGCACGGCCGATCACGCGGGAAGCTTCACGGGCAGCGCGACCCAGGCGGGTCATGTAGTCAAGAACGGACTCAGTCATGGTCTGGCGTGGCCTTTTCCAAGGTCGTGGCAAAGAGTAAAGCGGCAGATTATAGCTGCCGCGTCTCCTGACTAACAGCGGTGACGGGCGGATGGTCGAAATGGAGGGTGATTTGCCTGCATTCAGGCTCGATTAAGCTGCAAATTGTTATCATCACGACTCATTCAGCCCTTATTACGCCGCTTATCATGTCCGATCTGACTGTTCGCGCGAACGCAATGACCCAGCCCAAGGCACTTGGAGACGCCTTTTTCGATCGGGACGCCCAGGTCCTGGCCCGGGAATTATTGGGCAAGGTCATCCGCCACCGAATCGGCGACCTGTGGCTCAGCGCTCGAATAATCGAAACCGAAGCTTATTACTGCAGCGAGAAAGGCAGTCACGCCTCACTTGGCTACACGGAAAAGCGTAAGGCTTTATTTCTGGATGGCGGCCACATCTATATGTACTACGCCCGTGGCGGCGATTCGCTGAACTTCAGCGCCCAGGGGCCCGGCAACGCGGTGCTGATCAAATCGGCTTATCCGTGGGTCGATGAGATCAGCGGGCCGGCCAGCCTGGCGCAAATGATGCTGAACAACCCCGATACCCAGGGCCGTCCTCGCCCTTCGCAAAAGCTCTGCTCCGGGCAGACATTGCTGTGCAAGGCCCTGGGACTGAAAGTACCGGTGTGGGATGCCAAGCGTTTTGACCATGAAGTTCTGCTGGTGGAAGATGTGGGACCGGTACCGACGCACATTATTCAGACCACGCGCCTGGGCATTCCCCACGGGCGTGACGAACATTTGATGTACCGCTTCGTCGACGCAGCGTATGCGCCCTACTGTACGCGCAACCCGCTGCGTCGCGGGCAAATCGAAGGTCACGATTACATACTGCTATGAACATCCCCCTGTAGGAGCGAGCTTGCTCGCGATGAATCTGAAGGCGACGCTTTGTTGCAGGCAGTGCGCGTCATCGTTAACGATCATCGCGAGCAAGCTCGCTCCTACAGGGGGAGGCACTTATAAACTGGAGTTTTGAATATGGGCCCATGGCTCGATAGCGTGACCGGATGGTTGGCGGTCAACCCGCAATGGCTGGCGGCGGCAGTGTTCATCGTGGCCTTTGTCGAATGCCTGGCGATTGCCGGGCTGATCGTGCCCGGCACGGTTTTGCTGTTCGCCGTGGCGGTGCTGGCCGGCAGCGGTGCGCTGTCACTGAGTGAAACCTTGCTGCTGGGCTTTCTCGCCGGCGTGCTGGGCGATGTGGTTTCGTATTTCCTCGGGCGCCACTTCCATCAGAACATCCGGCGCCTGCCTGGCTTGCGCCACCACCCGGAATGGATCGCGGGTGCCGAAGCCTATTTCCAGCGCTACGGCATAGCCAGCCTGTTGGTCGGGCGCTTCATCGGGCCCCTGCGGCCAATGCTGCCGATGGTCGCCGGCATGTGCGATATGCCCTTTCCACGATTCTTCGCCGTCAGCCTGCTGGCCGGCGCGGGTTGGTCAGTGGCTTATCTGATGCCTGGCTGGGCTACCGGCGCGGCGATTCGCCTGCCATTGCCCGAGGGTTTCTGGCTGCAGGCCGGGGTCGTTGCCGCCAGCATTGCGGCCATGGTCGGGATCAGTGCAACCAGCAGCCTGCGCCAACACCGCCGAGCCACGCTGTTCATTGCCGGCATGAGTTTGCTGATCCTTGCCGGTCTGTTTATCGGCTATCCGCACCTCAGCGCCCTTGATCAGGGGGTGATGACCCTGGTGCAGGAACACCGCAGCCCGGCGCTGGATGAAGTGGCCGTGGTTTTCACCTTGATCGGCGAGTTCCACTACATGCTGATGTTCAGTGGGTTGCTGGTAGCGCTGCTGCTTATTACCCGGCAGTGGCGGCATGCGATTTTCGCCTGCGCCACCCTGCTCTGCACATCGCTGGCCAATACCGGGACCAAGTTTTTCTTCGCCCGCGTGCGCCCGGAAGTGCTCAGCGATCCGCTGACCAGTTACAGCATGCCCAGTGGCCATGCATCGGGAGCGTTCGCACTATTCCTGACCCTGGCCGTACTGGCGGGTCGCGGACAACCACCACGGATGCGCCTGACCTGGTTGCTGGTGGCTTGCTTGCCGGCGCTGGCGATTGCCCTTTCCCGGGTCTACCTCGGCGTTCACTGGCCGACGGATGTATTGGCAGGTGCGATGCTGGCCGCTTGCATCTGCGCGGCCAGCCTCTGGTTGACCCAGCGCCAGGCGCCGCTTACCGCTATGCCAACCAGGGTCTGGTGGCTGGTACTGCCGGCACTGGTAGCGTTGTTCGGGTTCTTCGTATTGCGGCATTTGCCCCATACGCTGTTGCGGTATGCCTATCAGTAACCAGGCCTGTCAGGCAAACAACTCACCCTGTAATTCATCCAGCAGCGCCTGAATGGCATCCAGTCGCTGCTGCGGATCATCGAGTTGCAGCAGATCAATCTTGTCCACTTCGGCAAACGGCAACAGGTAGGCCAGCTGATTGGCCAGCGATTGCTGACCGGTCGCTTCAGTACCCATGTTCAGGGCCTCGACCATCGGATGCTCCGCCAGGGCCTTGAGCAAGGCGACCAGGTCGGCATCCTCGTCCTGCAACGGTTGCTCCGGCTCGTCTTCCAGCCACTCGACCTCGGCGACGGTCAATTGATCGCGCTGGACTTCGCTGCGCAGCACATTGAAACGCCGCGCGCCCTGCACGCGGATACCCAACAGGCCATTATCCTGCTGCTTGAAATCGGTGATCAGCGCTTCACAGCCCACCAGCGCATACCCCTCGGGAGCAAGGCCAACTTCCTCGCCATCAAGGATGCATACCACGCCAAAGCCGCCGCCCTGCTTCATGCAGCGGCCGATCATGTCCAGGTAGCGCGCCTCGAAAATCTGCAAGTCGAGGATGCAGCCCGGAAACAGCACCGTGTTCAGTGGAAAAAGCGGCAGACTCATAGACATTTCCTTTACACCACCATCGATACCGCCAGCGGCAGCAACACCGCCGTGGCCACGCCCATCAGACTCATCGCCAGCGCGGCGAAGGCACCGCACTCTTCACTTTCCTGCAACGCCACCGAGGTGCCCACGGCGTGGGCGGTCATACCCAGGGCCATGCCCCGGGCTTCGGGACTGTGCACGCCGAGCCGGGTCAACAGGCTCGGGCCGAAGATCGCGCCGATCACACCGGTTATCAGCACAAACACAGCCGCCAGCGCCGCGACGCCACCGATCTGCTCAGCCACCAGCATGGCGATTGGCGAGGTCACGGACTTCGGTGCCATGGTCATCAGGATCATGTGTTCGGCCCCGAACCACCAGCCGAGCAGTACGCCCATTGCGGTGGCCACCACGCCGCCTATCACCAGCGTAGTAAATATCGGCCAGAACAACTGCCGAATCCGTCGCAGGTTGAGGTACAGCGGTACCGCCAGCGCGACAGTGGCCGGGCCGAGCAGGATACTGAGAATTTCGGTGCTCTTGCGGTACTCGGCGTATGTCAGGCCACAACTCACCAGCACGCCGATCACCAACAACATGGAGACCAGCACAGGCTGCAAAAAGATCCAGCGGGTTTTTTCGTAGGCTGCCAACACCAGTTGATAGGCGCCAAGGGTAATGCCGATGCCGAACAGTGGATGATGAATTACCGACGTCCAGGCGCCGTGCCAGTCCAGGATCATTGGCCGTCCTCAGGGTGCGTATGACGTTTGACCATGCGTTGCATCAGCACACCGGCAAAGGCCATGGACAGCAGCAGCGACAGAACCAGCGCACCGACGATGGCCCAGAAGTCGGCGGCAATGTCCTTGGCGTAAACCATCACACCCACCGCCGGCGGTACCAGCAGCAATGGCAGATAGCGCAGCAGGCTGCCGGCTGCCAGGTTCAACGGCTCACCGACCTGGCCTCGACTGATGAGGTACACCAGCAGCAACAGCAGACCGACAATCGGACCCGGTAGCACCGGCAAAAACAAATGATTGATCGCCGTGCCGAGCAATTGGAACAGCACCAGCCATGTCAGGCCCCGTAACAACATCGTTGATCTCCCGCAAAAATCCATCACCCGCATTGGCACACGCATTATAAGCACGCCTGCGCTATGGATCGGCATTCGCCAAACGCATCGGCAGTTGACCGGGGCCTTTTGCCATGTTGATCTAAGGCAGTAAGCCGGGAGGTCGAAATCCCCCCCTCAACAATTATAAAAGTGAAGAATCCAAGGAGTGTCTCAATGCCCTATGTTCCAGTTGCGGAGCTAAATGACTATATCGGCAAGGAACTTGGAAGTTCCGAATGGCTCACCATCGATCAGGAGCGCATCAACCTGTTCGCCGAAGCCACAGGGGATTTTCAGTTCATCCACGTCGACCCGGTCAAAGCTGCTCAAACGCCGTTTGGCTGCACCATTGCCCACGGCTTCCTGTCGCTGTCGCTGATTCCGAAACTGATGGAAGACATCCTCGTCATGCCTGAAGGCTTGAAGATGGTGATCAATTACGGCCTGGACAGCGTGCGCTTCATTCAACCGGTCAAGGTCAATTCGAAGGTGCGGCTCAAGGTCGAGCTGACCGAAGTCATCGAGAAAAAACCCGGCCAGTGGCTACTCAAGGCTACCGCCACCCTGGAAATCGAAGGCTCGGACAAACCGGCATACGTCGCCGAACCTCTGTCGCTTTGCTTCGTGTAAAACCTCCCGGATGCGAAACAGCTCACGCTGTTTCGCGCCCTCTCCCTGCTCCCGGCCCTATATATGGGCACATGGCTGCGGCATACTCGGTCGCCTAATTGCCCGGAACCCGCTATGCGCCCACTTGCACTCCTTGCCTTGACCCTGATGCTCACCGCTTGCGGGGACGGCGAATCGCCATTGCCTCCCGATGCCCGCCTGCCGGACGGCGGACGCTATCGCGGCGAACTGGTCAATGGAATGCTGCAAGGCCAGGGCCGCATCGACTATCCGAACGGTAGCTGGTACGCCGGCGAATTCGACAAGGGCCAGTGGCATGGCCGGGGCGAATGGCACGGCAGTAACGGCGAGGTTTATCGCGGGCAATTCAATCAGGGCCTGTTTGACGGCCAAGGCAGCCTGACCACCAGCGCCAGCAGTTACAGCGGCGGATTCAAGTCCGGGCGGCGCGACGGTGAAGGCACCCTCAAAGAAAACGGCATGACCTACCGCGGCGAATTCAAGGCCGATCAGTACTCCGGTCTCGGTCGCCTCGAACTCGAAGACGGCAGTAGTTATGAGGGCCAGTTCACCCGCGGCAAACCCAACGGCGAAGGCCAGCGTGGCGACGGCAGCGGCAATCAATTCACCGGGCATTTCGTCGACGGTCAGCTGGAAGGTAACGGTACATTCAACAGCGCCGATGGCGACATCTATGTCGGCGGCTTCAAGAACAATCAACTGCACGGCAAGGGACGCTACGAGAACGCCGACGGCGACGTCTGGCTGGGTCAGTTCAAGGAAGGTTCGCTCAATGGCAAGGGTGAGCTGATCGGTGCCGACGGCAGCCATTACATCGGCCATTTCAACGACTGGCGATTTACCGGCCAGGGTCGCTTGAACCTGGCCGACGGCAGCTTCTACACCGGGCAGTTCGACAACGACAGCTATCAGGGTCGCGGCACCCTGGTACTGACCGACGGCACCGTCATGAGCGGCACCTGGATCAACGGCCAGCGCGTGCGGGACGCCGACGGCAAATTGCTGCCTGACACACTGGAACTCGGCCTGCTGGCCCAGGGACGCCTGCTCGAAGAAGCACTGGCCAGCGTGCCGGCCTCGACCCCGGCAGTGGAACTCTATTCGCTGACCCTGGGCGGTGACGGCAAGCAGAGCGTGTTCCTGCGCGAGTCTGATTACGTCGCCAACATGCTCACCTCGCGCTTCGGCGCCTATGGCCAGATCCGCCTGGTGAACCATCGCGACCACCTCGGCGACCGCCCGATGGCCACCCGGGAAAACCTGCGCCGCGCCGCTGTGACGCTGGCCGAACGCAGTGGCCCGGAGGATCTGGTTTTCATCTACCTGACCAGCCACGGCACCGCTGAACACGAACTGGTACTCGAACAACCACGCATGGAGCTGGCGGATCTGCCGGCCGACGAAATGGCTGCCGTCCTGGCCCCGCTGAAAAACCGTGACAAGGTCATCGTGATTTCCGCCTGCTACTCCGGCGGTTTCATCCCCGCCCTCAAGGATGAACGCACGCTGATCATCACGGCGTCCCGGGCTGATCGGGTGTCCTTCGGTTGCTCGGAAGAAGCCAACTTCACCTACTTTGGCGACGCCCTGTTTGCCCAGGCCCTGAACCAGACCGATGATCTGGAGCAAGCCTTCAAGCTGGCCAAGGCTACCGTGGCCGAGCGTGAACTGGCGGACGGTTTCGAGGCCTCCGAGCCGCAGCTCTGGGCACCGAAAACCGTCCTCTCGCACTGGCAGTTGTTACGCAAGCAACAGGCACGAAAGGCATTACAAAGTGTCTCTAACGACAGCAAGGATACAAACAGCAACTAAGCTGAACAGTATCAAGGGAGAAACACTATGTACTTGACGCCTCAACACGTGCTGCTTGCCGGAGCCACCGGCTTGACCGGTGAACACTTGCTGGATCGCTTGCTGAACGAACCAACGATCACCCGCGTGCTGGCGCCTTCTCGCCGGCCATTGGCCACGCACCCGCACCTGGAAAACCCTATCGGCGACCCCATGGTGTTTCTTCCGCAGCTGAACGGGCGCGTCGATATCGCCTATTGCTGCCTGGGTACCACCATCAAGCAGGCGGGCTCCGAACAGGCATTTCGCGCGGTGGATCTGGACATGGTGGTGGCGTTTGCCAAACGCGCCCGGGAAATGGGCGCACGACACCTGATCGTGATCAGCGCCTTGGGGGCTGATCCGAAATCGTCGATTTTCTACAATCGGGTCAAAGGTGAGATGGAACTGGCATTGCGCGCGCAGGACTGGCCGCAGCTGACCATCTGCCGCCCTTCGCTGCTGCTGGGCGAACGCACCGAACCGCGCCTGGGCGAAAAACTCGCCGGCCCGCTGTCACGGCTGATCCCCGGTAAATACCATGGCATCGAAGCCTGCCAACTGGCCCGCGCGATGTGGCGCCTGGCCCTGGAAGAACAGGATGGCGTGCGGGTTATTGAATCCGATGAACTACGCAAATTAGGTAAATAGCGGACCTGTGGCGAAGGGGCTTGCCCTCGTACGGCTGCGCGCAAATCCTGTGCGTGTGGTGTATCTGTAAAACGGAGATGACCTTGTTGGGGGCTGCTTCGCAGCCCTACGGGGGCAAGCCCCCTCGCCACAAAAGCGCTTCCTCCTACAATCCCCCGGTCGCCTGAAAACCTACTCCAAGCACGGTCAGCAATGACAACGGCAACAGCAGCGTGTCGAGCAACGCACTGGCCGGCAGGTCGACGCCGGGATAACTCGGTGCTTCGGCACCGAATCGGTCCATGGCGCAACAACCCCCTTGGATCGCATACCAATCCAGACGAGTTCCCGAGTACACCACCGGCGCCCCCGGCTTGGCCGCATCGAGGGTGCGTGCCGTGGCGCAACCAGCCAGTTGCAGCGCCAGCACAATCGCCAGCAGCTTATTCATCACTGGTCAGATGATGCTCGCCCCAACGCGGCAGCATGTCCTGAGGAATGTTCAACAGGTTGAGAATCCGCGCCACGACGAAATCGATCAGATCATCAATGGTTTGCGGTTGATGATAAAAGCCCGGCGACGCAGGCAGGATCGTCACGCCCATGTTCGACAACTTGAGCATGTTCTCCAGATGAATGCTCGAATACGGCGCCTCACGAGGCACCAGAATCAGCTGGCGTCGTTCCTTGAGCGTCACATCGGCGGCGCGTTCGATCAGGTTGTT
Source organism: Pseudomonas sp. PDM31 (assembly GCF_019218965.1). NCBI lineage: Bacteria > Pseudomonadati > Pseudomonadota > Gammaproteobacteria > Pseudomonadales > Pseudomonadaceae > Pseudomonas > Pseudomonas sp. PDM31. The sequence goes on from NZ_JAHUWS010000011.1 coordinate 99,544, forward strand.
GCAAGCGCCCGTGGCGATGGCAGACAGGGTGCCCGTGGAGCACGGCACCACCACCATCGCCGACGGCGAGCCGGAACCCGAGGCCACCGGCGACATCCAGTCTTCCTTGCCGTAGACGCGAATCTGCCCTGCGGCAGCACCGGTGTATTCGGTGAGGAAGGCTTGCATCATCTGCGGCTTGGCCGGCAGCGTAACGTCGGTTTCCGTGGCCATCACCAATTGCGCGGCCTTGGAGATCAGGAAGTGCACTTCTCGATCTTCCCGCACCAGACAGTCGAGCAGGCGCAGACCATACTGGGCGCCCGAAGCGCCGGTCATCGCCAGAGTGATGCGGTCCGGACCGTTGTTCATTTGAGCGCCTCGGCGAGTTTGCCGTGCAGGCCGCCAAAGCCGCCGTTGCTCATGATCACCACGTGAGTGCCGGGTTGAGCCTGGCTCTTCACACGCTCGATGATGCCTTCCAGGGAATCACTGACAATCGACGGTACGGTGCACAACGCAGCGGTGCCCGCCAGATCCCAGCCGAGGTTGGCCGGCGCGTACCAGATCACCTGATCGGCATCGACCACGCTTTCCGGCAAGCCATCGCGGTGAGCACCGAGCTTCATGGAGTTGGAACGTGGTTCGATGATCGCAATCAACGGAGCATCGCCGATGCGTTTGCGCAGACCGTCCAGCGTGGTGGCGATGGCTGTCGGGTGGTGAGCGAAGTCGTCATAGATGGTAATGCCACGCACGTCCGCGACTTTTTCCATCCGCCGCTTCACGCTCTTGAACGCGCTCAATGCGGCGATACCCATGGACGGCACCACACCGACATGGCGCGCGGCCGCCAACGTGGCCAGTGCGTTGGCGACGTTGTGCTGACCGGTCATGTCCCACTCGACCACACCTTGGGCGACGCCTTCGAACATCACTTCGAACTTCGAACCGTCTTCGCTGAGCAGCTTGACCTGCCACTGGCCGCCAGCGCCGGTGGTTTGCACCGGGGTCCAGCAGCCCATCTCGATGACGCGCTGCAAAGCCGGCTCAGTGGTCGGATGAATCACCAGGCCTTCGCTCGGGATGGTCCGCACCAAATGATGGAACTGGCGCTCGATGGCCGGCAGGTCCGGGAAGATATCGGCGTGGTCGAATTCCAGGTTGTTCAGGATCGCCGTGCGCGGACGGTAGTGTACGAACTTGGAGCGCTTGTCGAAGAACGCACTGTCGTACTCATCGGCTTCAATCACGAAAAACGGCGTGCCGCCCAATCGGGCCGACACCGAGAAATTCTGCGGTACGCCACCGATCAAAAAGCCCGGGCTCATGCCGGCGTACTCCAGCACCCAGGCGAGCATGCTGCTGGTGGTGGTCTTGCCGTGGGTACCGGCAACCGCCAGTACCCAGCGCCCTTGCAGCACGTGATCGGCCAGCCACTGCGGCCCCGAGACGTAAGGCAGGCCTTTGTTCAGTACGTATTCCACAGCGGGATTGCCCCGCGACATGGCGTTGCCGATCACCACCAGGTCCGGCGCCGGATCGAGTTGCGCAGGGTCGTAGCCTTGGGTCAGCTCAATGCCCTGGGCCTCCAGCTGAGTGCTCATCGGCGGATAGACGTTGGCATCGGAGCCCGTCACGTGATGGCCCAGCTCTTTGGCCAGAACCGCCATCGAACCCATGAAGGTGCCGCAGATACCCAGAATATGAATGTGCATAGTCGACCTCGTAAAACATGGCCGCAGGTTAGCTTAGGGAGGGGAAAATCGCACTCTTTAGGTGAGGGGACCGAGGGATGGTGGCTTTGGCGTCTTGCGTTTTGCTCGAGATCCATCCCCTCACCCCAATGGGGAGAGGGGGAAGGGAGCTGATCTCGGTTGGTTTCATATTCTCGGTCCACCTGGAAATATCAGGCCGCGAAATCATTGACAGACAACTCGGTCAGTCCCCTCCAGGAGAGGGTTAGGGTCAGGGCGCTTTTGAGGCCTACCGCGCAATCCCATGCTTACGCAACTTGCGATACAACGTATTACGGCTCACCCCCAACTGCTGCGCCGTATGCGTCATATGCCAACGCGTATGCTCCAGCGCACTCAACAACGCCAGCCGCTCAGCATCCTCCAGCGGATGCCCGGACGCCCCCTCAACCGGCAATGCCGCCGGCCGCGCCTGACGAATCATCGCCGGTAAATCCTCAAGCCCGATACGCCCGTTGTCACACAACGCCGCCAACGTTCGCAGCACATTGCGTAACTGCCGCACGTTGCCAGGCCAGGCAAAACTCAACAAGGCTTCCCGCGCCGGCGCGTCGATCAGCACGCTGTCCCCAGCGGCCTCTTCGGCCAGCAGGAAGTCGAGCAGTTGCGATTTGTCCGTGCGATCACGCAATGCCGGCAATGCCACTTCCAGCCCATTGAGGCGGTAATACAAGTCTTCGCGAAAACTACCGTCCTGCACCCGTCCCAGCAGGTCACGGTGGGTGGCGCTGATGATCCGCACATTCACCGACTCCGGCTCGCCGCCGATCGGCACGACCTGCCGGTCTTCCAGCACTCGCAACAACCGTGTCTGCAGGGCCAGCGGCATATCGCCGATTTCATCGAGGAACAAGGTGCCACCATCGGCCTGTTGCAACTTGCCGCGCATACCTTCCTTGCGCGCACCGGTGAAGCTGCCACCGCGATAACCGAACAACTCGCTTTCAATCAGGCTCTCGGGAATCGCCGCACAATTGAGGGCGACGAAGGCTTTGTCGGCGCGTTGACTGGCGTGATGAATCGCTTTGGCGAACGCTTCTTTGCCCGATCCGGTTTCACCGTTGACCAGTAACGGCACGTCTCGCTCGTACACGCGCAGAGCCTTGCGAAAATCTGCCTGCAACGTCGCATCACCCAGGCAGATGCCAGGAATTTGCGCACGCTCTTCAACCACTGGCGCGGGCACCAGCGGCATGGGCGCGCGGCGGGCTTGCCCGCGCAACACTGCGAACAGGCAGCGCCCGTCACGGGTGCGCAACGGCCAACTGGCGCTGGCGTTCACGCACGCTCGGCCGAGCAGTTCGTCCAGTGAACAATCGAAGAACGCCTCAACCGGCTTGCCCAATAAACCGCCACGAATATGCCCCAACAGGTTCAGCGCACTCTGGTTGACCGCGCAGATCCGCCCTTCCCCGTCAAACGCCAGCAAGCCTTCGCTGAACAGCCCGACAGACTCGGCCTGTAAATGAAAACGCAGCAGCCATTGGTTATCGAAGCAGCGCAGGAAATAGCAGCTCTCGATCATCTTCGCCGACAGATTGACCAAGGCCATGGTGTGAAACTGACTCTGCCGGGAGACATCGCGTCGCGCCGAAGACACGTCGAGTACCGCCAGCAGTTCGCCATGGGGATCGAACACCGGGCTGGCCGAGCAGGTCAGCCCGGTGTGCCGACCGCGAAAATGTTCGTCCTGATGGATGGTCAGCGATTGCCGCTCCACCAGGCAGGTGCCGATGCCGTTGGTACCTTCGCAGGCTTCGCTCCAGTCGGCGCCGAGCCATAGCCCGGCGCGCTCGAAAATCCTGCGCTCGGCGGGGGCGGTGACGCAGTTGAGGATCACGCCGCGTGCGTCGGTCAGCAACACTGCGTGGCCAGCGCCCGAGAGTTGCTGGTGCAGGCTGGTCATCTCGTTGCCGGCGATGTGCAGCACTTGCTGCAAGCGCTCGCGACTTTCGAGGACGCGGCCGTGCTCCAGCACTGTCGGCGCCATGGTCTGGGCCGGGTCGAGGTGATAGTCCTCAAGGCAACGCAGCCAGGACCGGGCGATGGATGGATCGCTGCCAGGACCTTGCAGGTGGGCTTTGCCCTGGGTCACGGTCAGTACTTGCTGGGCATGGCGACTCAAGTGGTTGTCGTGCATTTCTTATTGTTCTCCCCGGTCCTCGGCGACGCGCACGTCCGAGCATCCTCCAGCCGGGCGGGCTTTGCAATGCTGGCGAGACTGGTCAGTCACTCGCTGTACCAGCAACGGTACAAAGTGTCACCCAGCTTGTACCGAAAGCGTCACAGCGGTCCTCCGCCCGTCCGACAAAAACCGCGCAAAGCCTTGATTTGCCTGAGCTGCAGGGCGCTGGCCCGGCCTTTGCTCTACGCTTATAACAAGCGCACATGCGCACCTCCCTATAAGCACAAAAGCAAGGAGAGAGTCATCATGCGTTACGCTCACCCCGGTACTGAAGGCGCTATCGTTTCGTTCAAGAGCAAATACGGTAACTACATCGGCGGCGAGTTCGTCGCGCCTGTCAAAGGTCAGTACTTCACCAATACCTCGCCAGTGAATGGCCAACCCATTGCCGAATTCCCACGCTCCACGGCCGAAGACATCGACAAGGCCCTGGACGCTGCCCACGCCGCTGCCGATGCCTGGGGCGCCACGTCCGCCCAGGCGCGCTCGCTGGTGCTGCTGAAAATCGCCGACCGCATCGAACAGAACCTGGAACTGCTGGCAATCACCGAATCCTGGGACAACGGCAAGGCTGTGCGTGAAACCCTCAACGCCGACATTCCGCTGGCTGCCGACCACTTCCGCTACTTCGCCGGCTGCATCCGCGCCCAGGAAGGCAGCGCTGCCGAGATCGACGGCAACACCGTGGCCTATCACATCCATGAGCCACTGGGCGTGGTTGGGCAGATCATTCCGTGGAACTTCCCGATCCTGATGGCCGCCTGGAAACTCGCCCCGGCGCTGGCTGCCGGCAACTGCGTGGTACTCAAGCCTGCCGAGCAGACCCCGCTGGGCATTACCGTGCTGGTCGAACTGATCGGCGACCTGCTGCCACCCGGCGTTCTGAACATCGTCCAAGGCTTCGGCAAAGAAGCCGGCGAAGCCCTGGCCACCAGCAAGCGCATCGCCAAGATCGCCTTCACCGGTTCGACCCCGGTCGGCTCGCACATCATGAAATGCGCCGCCGAAAACATCATTCCGTCCACCGTGGAGCTGGGTGGCAAATCGCCGAACATCTTCTTCGAAGACATCATGAAGGCCGAACCGTCCTTCATCGAAAAAGCCGCTGAAGGCCTGGTGCTGGCGTTCTTCAACCAGGGCGAAGTTTGCACCTGTCCGTCTCGCGCCCTGGTGCAAGAGTCGATCTACGACGACTTCATGAAAGAGGTGATGAAAAAAGTCCTGTCGATCAAACGTGGCGACCCGCTGGACACCGACACCATGGTCGGCGCCCAGGCGTCCGAACAGCAATTCGACAAAATCCTTTCGTACCTGGAAATCGCCAAGGGCGAAGGCGCCGAGCTGCTGACCGGCGGCAAAGTGGAAAAACTCGAGGGCAGCCTGGCGACCGGGTATTACATCCAGCCGACCCTGCTCAAGGGCACCAACAAAATGCGTGTGTTCCAGGAAGAAATCTTTGGCCCGGTAGTGAGCATCACCACCTTCAAGGACGAAGCCGAAGCCCTGGCCATCGCCAACGACACCGAGTTCGGCCTGGGTGCCGGTCTCTGGACCCGCGACATCAACCGCGCCTACCGCATGGGCCGCGCCATCAAGGCCGGTCGTGTGTGGACCAACTGCTACCACCTGTACCCGGCCCACGCTGCGTTCGGCGGTTACAAGAAGTCCGGCGTCGGTCGTGAAACCCACAAGATGATGCTCGATCACTATCAGCAGACCAAAAACCTGCTGGTGAGCTACGACATCAATCCGCTGGGCTTCTTCTGATCGAGCCTCCCGGCGACTTCGGTCGCCGGGAGGGGCTTGTTCCGGCAAGACCCATTTTTTGTCCAATGCATTCGGCCCCCGTCGGCGGCCGGATGCACGGCTGCACGCAAAAAAACGCAAAGGCCCGCGCGCCCTTGGTGAACACAGCGTCCGCGCTTGCAAACAACAATAAGAAAGGAGTCCGCATTGGATCAGATCGGCAACTACGTGCTCTATCTCATCATGTTCTGCGCCGTACTCGGCGCCTTCGCGGCGATCTACAACAGCGACGAAGGACTTGGTAAAGAATTCATGGAAGGCATCCACGCCACAGGGCACATCTTCGTGCCGGCGGCGGGGATCATGGCGTCCATCCCCTACCTGACCGTGGTCATCGAAAAAGCCTTCGGCCCGTTCTTCAGCTCCCTGGGCGCAGACCCGGCGCTGGCAGCGACCATGATCATCGCCTCGGACATGGGCGGCTATCACCTGGCCTCGGCCCTGGCGGCCAGCAAAGAAGCCCTGGTCATGGCGCTGATCACCGGGTTCATGGGCGGCGCAACCATTGTGTTCTCGATCCCGATGGGCCTGGCAATGCTCGACAAGCGTGACCATAAATACATGGCCCTGGGCATCATGTCGGGCATCCTGACCATCCCCCTGGGCGTGCTGATTGCCAGTGTCATCCTCGCGTTCAGCAACCCGCTGGTCCGGGAACTGGTGTCGACCAACGGCGAAGCCACCTATCAATTGGCCCTGGGCCTGGGCAGCATCTTCGCCAACCTGTTGCCGATCCTGATCTTCGTCGTAGCCCTGGCCCTGGGCCTGCGCTTTTTGCCCGACCTGATGATCAAAGGCTTCATCATTTTCGGCCGCACCCTGGACGCGGCGATCAAGCTGGTGCTGGTGTTCTCCATCGTCGAGTACTTCACCGGCGTGTTCACCCTGGTGTTCGGCAACTGGGGGTTCCACCCGATCATCGCCGACGCCGAGGACCAGACCCGCGCCCTGGAAACCGCCGGCTATATCGGCATCATGCTGGCCGGCGCCTTCCCGATGGTCTACCTGTTGCGCAAATACCTTGGCAAACCGCTGGAAAGCCTGGGCAGCAAGATCGGCCTGAGCGCCGTTGGCAGTGCCGGCATGCTGGCCACCATCGCCAATATCCTGGCCATGTTCCGCCTGGTGCGCTTCATGCCGCCCAAAGACAAAGTGATCAACATTGCCTTTGGCGTGTGCGCGGCCTTCCTGCTGGGCGACCACCTGTCCTTCACCGCCAACTTCCAGCCCACCATCATTGTGCCGGTGCTGATTGGCAAGATAAGTGCAGGTTTCATTGCCGTGGGCCTGGCGTATTGGCTGTCGGTACCCAAGGCCTTGCAACTGGAGGCCGAGGACCGCGCCGCCGGGATCATTGCCAAGGGCGAGTACCTGGGCCTGCCACTGCCGGAAACCCTGCACCCCGACGGCACCAAGGCAACGGCCTGAGTCCGCTGCATTGAAGTGCGCTGCCCACACCGGGCGTGGCATGCTCAGCCACGGCCGGCCCCGGGCAGCGCACTGTCCCATTTGAAACGGAGACTGAAATGGCAAGTTTTTCCCATAGCGTGGGCGCCCAGACCTACCGCTTCGACGACCTCAAGGACGTCATGGCCAAAGCCAGCCCGGCACGCTCCGGGGACTTTCTGGCCGGTGTCGCCGCGCTCAACGATGGCGAGCGTGTGGCCGCGCAAATGACCCTGGCCGACATCCCGCTGAGTCACTTCCTGCATGAAGCGCTGGTTCCCTATGAGGACGATGAAGTTACCCGGTTGATCATCGACACCCATGACAAGCAGGCCTTTGCCATCGTCAGCCACCTCACCGTCGGCGATTTCCGCGACTGGTTGCTCAGCGACGCCGCCGACGAACAGAGCCTGCGCGCGCTGGCCCCCGGCCTGACCCCGGAAATGGCCGCCGCTGTGTCGAAGATCATGCGCGTACAGGATCTGGTGCTGGTGGCCCAGAAAATCCGCGTGGTCACAAAGTTTCGCGGCACCTTGGGCCTGCGTGGCCGATTGTCCACGCGCCTGCAACCCAACCATCCCACCGACGAACCGGCCGGGATCGCTGCCAGCATTCTCGATGGCCTGCTGCACGGCAATGGCGATGCCATGATCGGCATCAACCCCGCCACCGACAGCATCGCGTCGATTTGCACGATGCTGGAAATGCTCGACGCGATTATCCAGCGCTACGAAATTCCCACCCAGGCCTGCGTACTGACTCACGTCACCACCTCGATCGAAGCCGTCAATCGCGGTGTACCGCTGGACCTGGTGTTCCAGTCGATCGCCGGCACTGAAGCGGCCAACGCCAGTTTCGGTATCAACCTGAACCTGTTGCAGGAAGGTTATGACGCCGGCCTGAGCCTCAATCGCGGCACCCTGGGGCAAAACCTGATGTATTTCGAAACCGGCCAGGGCAGCGCCCTGTCGGCCAATGCCCATCATGGTGTCGATCAGCAGACCTGCGAAACCCGCGCCTACGCCGTGGCACGGCATTTCAAACCGTTTCTGGTCAACACCGTAGTCGGCTTCATCGGCCCGGAATACCTCTACAACGGCAAACAGATCATCCGCGCCGGCCTCGAAGACCATTTCTGCGGCAAGTTGCTCGGCGTGCCCATGGGTTGTGACATCTGCTACACCAACCATGCCGAGGCCGACCAGGATGACATGGACACCCTGTTGACCCTGCTGGGCGTGGCCGGGATCAACTTCATCATGGGCATTCCCGGCTCTGACGACATCATGCTCAACTACCAGACCACCTCGTTTCATGACGCGCTGTACGCCCGCCAGACCCTTGGCCTCAAGCCGGCGCCGGAGTTCGAGCAATGGCTGGCGAAAACGGGCATCTTCACCCAGGCGGACGGCAAGGTCAGGTTTGGCAGCAACTTGCCAGCCGCCTTCCGTCAGGCCCTGGCACAACTGGGATGACTGCCGATATGGATAAACCACCCTACGATCCGCACAACCCTTGGCTGGAATTGCGCCGCCTGACCCCGGCAAGAATTGCCTTGGGCCGCACCGGTACCAGCCTGCCAACCCGCGCCCAGCTGGACTTCCAGTTCGCCCATGCCCAGGCGCGAGATGCCGTGCACCTGCCATTCGACCATGCGACCCTCAGCTCGCAGCTGGCCGAACAGGGCCGCGAAAGCCTGCTGTTGCACAGTGCGGCAATCGATCGCAACAGTTACCTGCAACGCCCCGATCTGGGGCGAAAACTCAGCGATGCGTCGGCGCAGCGCTTGCGCGAGTACGCTAGCGCCCATCCTGGCGGCGTGGATCTGGTGATCGTGGTCGCCGATGGCCTGTCGGCATTGGCGGTTCATCGCCACACCCTGCCGTTTCTGGCGCGCCTTGAAGAACAGAGTGCCGCAGATGGCTGGACCATGGCACCGGTCATGCTGGTGGAACAGGGGCGCGTGGCAATCGCCGACGAAATCGGCGAGTTGCTGGGAGCAAAAATGACCGTGATCCTGATCGGCGAGCGCCCCGGCCTCAGCTCGCCAGACAGCCTGGGATTATATTTCACTTACAATCCCAAAGTCGGCCTGACCGATGCCTGGCGCAACTGCATCTCCAATGTCCGGCTTGAAGGGCTGAGCTATGGCGTGGCGGCACATCGTTTGCTTTATTTGATGCGCGAAGCCTGTCGGCGACAGCTTTCAGGGGTCAATCTGAAGGACGAAGCGCAACTGCAAACGCTGGAATCAGCCCCGGGCACAGAGCTCAAAGGCAACTTTCTACTCGACTCATCGCAAACCTGAACCGTTCCACATTGCGTTTGTATTGCGGTTTCAGGCACGATCGTTCCGCGGCCGCCAAGGTTTCCCGTTGCCGTCAAATGACGTTAGACAGCCACTTGAAGACGAGACCTACGATGCGGATTATTCAAGCGACCCTCGAACACCTGGACCTGCTAGTGCCCTTGTTCGTCAGATATCGCGAGTTTTATGGTTCCCTGCCGTACCCGGACTCGTCGCGGGCGTTCCTCGAAAAACGCCTGCGCCGCAAGGAATCGGTGATCTACCTGGCCCTGGCCGATGATGACAACAACAAACTGATGGGCTTCTGTCAGTTGTACCCCAGCTTTTCTTCGCTTTCGCTCAAACGCGTGTGGATTCTCAACGACATCTTTGTCGCCGAAGACGCCCGCCGCCAGTTGGTCGCCGACAATCTGATCCGCACCGCAAAAAAAATGGCCAAGGAAACCAATGCCGTGCGCATGCGCGTTTCCACCAGCAGCAACAACGAAGTCGCGCAGAAAACCTATGAATCCATCGGATTCAAGGTGGATACCCAGTTCAAGAACTACGTGCTGCCGATCAGCGACGAACTGTAAATAGCCTCGCAAGAGATCGTCCGAACCGGCCCGAGCCTTCGGACGATCTTTGCACCACCCTGCCCGTCCCCCGAAAACATCCCCCGCTACAATCTCGACGCGCTTTTCATCTCACGGCCCGTATAATGCCGACCTTTTCCGGCTTGTAAGAATAAACTACGCATGCATGTAGTCTTACGCGAAGTCATCCGCACAGGCCTGCTGAGCCGGGCCATCACCATAGGTGCTTTCCATGGATTTCAACCCGATCGATCTCATCCTGCATCTCGACGTCTACCTCGACATGCTCGTGACCAACTACGGGACCTGGATCTACGCGATTCTTTTCATGGTGATCTTCTGTGAAACCGGCCTTGTGGTCATGCCCTTCCTGCCGGGCGACTCCCTGCTGTTCATTGCCGGCGCCGTTGCGGCGGGTGGCGGCATGGACCCGGTATTGCTCGGCGGCCTGCTGATGCTGGCGGCGATTCTCGGTGACAGCACCAACTACCTGGTCGGACGAACAGCCGGGGAAAAGCTGTTCAGCAACCCGGACTCGAAAATATTCCGCCGCGATTACCTGCAACAAACCCACGATTTCTATGACAAGCACGGCGGCAAAACCGTGACCCTGGCGCGTTTCCTGCCCATCATCCGCACCTTCGCCCCGTTCGTCGCCGGCGTCGGCAAGATGCCGTACCCACGATTCTTCGCCTTCAGCGTACTCGGCACCATCTTGTGGGTTGGCGGCCTGGTGACCCTCGGCTTCTTCTTCGGCAACGTGCCATTCATCAAGCAGAATCTGTCGCTGCTGGTGGTCGGGATCATCCTGCTGTCGCTGTTGCCAATGATCATCAGCGTCGTGCGCAGCCGTCTCGGCGGCTCCAATCCCAAAGCCGAATCACGCTGACAGCATGTGGTCCCTCAGCGCCTGGCGTCGCCGGCGCATCCTGGCCAGGCACCCGATTGCCGATGACATGTGGCAACGGGTGCGCCATCACCTGAGCTTTCTCGATGGCATCAGCGCCGCCGAAGACCGCTGGCTGCGCGAAGCCTGCGTACTGTTTCTCGAAGACAAACACCTGACCGCCCTGCCCGGTGTCGAACTGCACCAGGAACAACGCCTGCTGCTCGCCGCCCAGGCGCAACTGCCGCTGCTGCATCTGGGCGACCTCAACTGGTATCAGGGTTTCCACGAGATCATTCTCTACCCCGACGACTTTCTCAGCCCCCAGCGTCATCGCGACGCCAGTGGTGTGGAGCACGAGTGGGACGGCGAACACAGCGGCGAAGCCTGGCAGCAAGGTCCGATCATCCTCGCCTGGCCCGGCGTGATGGCCAGCGGCGGCTGGGAAGGCTACAACCTGGTGATTCACGAACTGGCGCACAAACTCGACATGCTCAACGGCGACGCCAACGGCCTGCCGCCGTTGCACGCCGACATGCGGGTCAGCGACTGGGCCAGGGTCATGCAAGAGGCCTACGACGACCTCGACCGGCAACTGGAGCGCAACCCCGACGCAGAAACCGCCATCGACCCCTACGCCGCGGAAAACCCTGCCGAGTTCTTTGCCGTCACCAGCGAATACTTCTTCAGCGCCCCGGATCTGCTCCACGAAGCGTATCCACAGGTCTATGAACAGCTGCAACTGTTCTATCGACAGGACCCGCTGGGCCGGCTTCGGCAACTTCTGGCGCAAGATCCGGTCTACCGGGCTCACTGATGTCTACACGACCTCTGGTACATGGCGTCGCCGTAGGAATATGCCTATAATCGCCGCCACTTTTTGGTCAATCCGGCCAAGTGTTTCTGGTCAACTAACGGGGGCAACGCCCAATGAGCTACAGCAAGATTCCGGCTGGCAAAGACCTGCCGAACGACATCTACGTCGCGATCGAGATTCCGGCCAACCACGCGCCGATCAAATACGAAATCGACAAAGACAGCGATTGCCTGTTCGTTGACCGTTTCATGGCCACCCCAATGTTCTACCCGGCCAACTACGGTTACATCCCGAACACCCTGGCTGACGACGGTGACCCCCTCGACGTGCTGGTCGTGACCCCTTACCCGGTTGCGCCAGGCTCGGTAATCCGCGCTCGCCCGGTCGGCATCCTGAACATGACCGACGACGGCGGCGGCGATGCCAAAGTCATCGCAGTTCCACACGACAAGCTGTCCCAGCTATACGTCGACGTGAAGGAATACACCGACCTGCCGCCACTGCTGATCCAGCAGATCGAGCACTTCTTCGCGAACTACAAAGATCTCGAAAAAGGCAAATGGGTGAAGATCGAAGGCTGGGCCGGCGCAGACGCCGCCCGCGAAGCGATCACCAAGTCGGTTGCGGCCTATAAAGGCTAAGTGCAGCCAGTAGCTTTTAGCTGCTAGCGACAAGAAGAACCCCGGTTAAGCCGGGGTTTTTTTTGGCCGCGAAAAAGCACCAACCACACAGCACGTTTAATTCGATCTTATCTCGATATTTCCTGTTTAATTTTCCCCAACAGCGTCTTACATCCGGTCTCGAATTTCCCGCTGATTTTGAACATAGCGTTTATTCAAAGCCTTATCCCGCGCCAGTAGACTCGTGTTTATGAAAAAGAACACCAGCGGCCCTCGCTTTAAAGAGCTACTTGAAGCAGCGAACATCACGACCACAGGATTTGCCGACTTCCTGGACACGGCACCGCAAAATGTACATAACTGGTACACCCGCGGCGTGCCCGCCCACTGCATGGAAGAAGTCGCCAGAAAACTGTCCGTCAACAGTGCTTGGCTGAAAACCGGCGAAGGCCCCAAGGACGCCCGGCACCTGCGCCTGCTCGACGATAGCGGCAATACCTTCGATGCCCAGACCATTCGCGGCGTCTACACGGTCGTCGAACCCACCGACGTCGAATTGCCTTTCTACAAAGAAGCCGTCACCGCCCCCGGTTCCAACAAAACCCACGTCATCGAAGATCGTGATCACTCCATCCGCCTGCCCCGCAGCCACCTCGACTCCCTGGAAGTCAAACACATCGACGCCATCTGCGCGCAGATGATCGGCAACAGCATGGCCGAGAAAATCGAAGACGGCTCCACCCTGGCAATCGACCGTGGGCTGACCCAGATTATCGATGGCGAGATTTACGCCATCGAACATGACGGCATGCTGCGCATCAAGTACCTGCATCGAATACCCGGAAACGCGCTGCGATTGCGCAGCCATAACCGCGCCGAGTACCCGGATGAGATCTTTAGGGCGGCACAGATTGAAGAACAGAACATCAGGATATTGGGCTGGGTGTTCTGGTGGTCGACCTTGCATAAACGGCGGCCACAAGTGCCCTTCCTGTAAATGCACAACCCGCCGCCGCAGACGAAACCTGCGGCCGCACACCAGCAAAATCGCCCCACCCGACACACCAGACTGGGAATTCCCCAAAAAAATCAGTATGCTGCGCCCCACATTTGCGCATCGACCCGCCCCAACGCGGCTCAGATCGCATCGACCGGCAGATGACTTTCTCGCCAGGTCCCACAGCCGGACGCAAGATCCGGGTGTACGTTTTGAAGGCTGGCGCGGTTTACCAAAAATAAACCAAGCCAGTCCCCGAGAAGCCGGCCACAAGCCGGCTTTTTAATGCCTGAAGTATCGTCCATTGGGTGATCTCTCTCACAGATAACTGCCTCCTTCCAACAACGCACCCAATTGACCCTCTCCACCCTGCTTGCTCGGGCGCACCACCCTCATTCGCCGACACCCACTCGGTGTAAAACACCAGCACCCACAAGCCTGAAACTCCACCGGCCAACCGTACACACTCCGCGGCCGTGAGCCGATTAGGGATCTTATTCGGCTCAAAAAATGAGCCGAATAGCTCCCGCCCCCGGGTCCACCGCTCACATCACCCAGGCCGTATCACCCCCGCTCATTTGCCCATAACCCCCCTATCTGCTAGTGTCGCGCCGGTTTAACGTCAACCGGAAATCGCCGCCATGGCCCGCAAAAAAGCTGCACTGGATTTCGAACAGTCCCTCGCCGACCTGCAAACGCTGGTGGAGCGTCTGGAGAATGGCGAATTGTCGCTGGAGGATTCGCTGGCCGCTTTCGAGCAAGGCATCGGTCTGACCCGTGATTGCCAGGCGGCGCTGGCCCAGGCCGAGCAAAAGGTTCAGGTGCTGCTCGAGCGTGATGGCGAGTTGGCCGAGGAACCCTTCGACGCGGATCAGCCAGAATGATTGCAACGTATTCGGCGACCAGCCAGGCCCGCGTCAATGCTGCCCTGGAGACTTTGTTCAGTGCGCCAAGCCCTGAGCTGGCGCGGTTGTACGAGGCCATGCGCTATAGCGTGATGAATGGCGGCAAGCGGGTACGTCCGCTGCTGGCCTACGCCGCGTGCGAAGCGCTGGGCGGCAAGGCCGAGCAAGCCAACGGCGCGGCCTGTGCGGTGGAGTTGATCCACGCCTATTCGCTGGTACACGACGATTTGCCGGCGATGGACGACGACGATCTGCGTCGCGGCCAACCGACTACCCACAAGAAATTCGATGAAGCCTGCGCGATCCTGGCCGGCGATGGCTTGCAGAGCCTGGCGTTCACCGCCCTGCTCGATCCGCGCCTGAGCACGGTAGACGCCGAGATTCGCCTGCAAATGGTCAGTGCACTGGCACAAGCGGCAGGCCCTGCGGGGATGGTCGGCGGTCAGGCCATCGACCTCGGTTCGGTGGGTTTGAAACTCGACCAGAAAGCCCTCGAATACATGCACCGGCACAAGACCGGCGCGTTGATCGAGGTCAGCGTCAAGCTCGGCGCTTTGGCCAGCGGCCTGGCCGAGGAGGACGAACTGACGTCGCTGCAGACTTATGCACAGGCCATCGGCCTGGCGTTTCAGGTCCAGGACGACATTCTCGACGTCGAAAGCGATACCGAAACCCTCGGCAAACGCCAGGGTGCCGACATTGCCCGGGATAAGCCGACTTATCCGTCGCTGCTCGGTCTCGACGCCGCCAAGGCTTACGCTCTGGAGTTGCGCGATCAGGCCCTGCACGCACTGCGACCGTTTGACGCGGCGGCCGAGCCATTGCGTGAACTGGCCCGGTATATCGTCGACCGGCGCAGCTGACGGCGTTTCCGCCAAAAAAGACCTATGCGTGGGCAGGGTGCGATCCATCAGGTAAACTGCCGCATCTTTTATACCTATAACGATTCGCCTGATGCCCACGACGTTTCATGAGATTCCCCGCAAGCGCCCGACCACGCCACTGCTCGACCGTGCCAACACGCCGGACGGGTTGCGCCGGTTAGGCGAAGCCGAGCTGGAAACCCTGGCTGATGAGCTGCGCCTGGAATTGCTCTACACGGTCGGCCAGACCGGTGGGCATTTCGGCGCCGGCCTGGGCGTTATCGAGCTGACTATCGCGCTGCATTACGTGTTCGACACCCCGGATGACCGGCTGGTGTGGGACGTGGGTCACCAGGCTTATCCACACAAGATCCTCACCGATCGTCGCGAGCGCATGGGCACCCTGCGCCAGAAGGACGGCATTGCCGCTTTCCCGCGCCGCTCCGAGAGTGAGTACGACACCTTCGGCGTCGGCCACTCCAGCACCTCGATCAGCGCAGCGCTGGGCATGGCCATTGCCGCCCGCCTGCAGAACAGTGAGCGCAAGGCCATTGCCGTTATCGGCGATGGCGCGTTGACCGCCGGCATGGCCTTCGAGGCGCTGAACCATGCGCCGGAAGTGAACGCCAACATGCTGGTGATCCTCAACGACAACGACATGTCGATCTCGCGCAACGTCGGCGGGCTGTCGAACTACCTGGCGAAAATTCTTTCCAGCCGCACCTATGCGAGCATGCGCGAGGGCAGCAAGAAGGTCCTGTCGCGCCTGCCCGGCGCCTGGGAAATCGCCCGTCGTACCGAAGAATACGCCAAAGGCATGCTGGTCCCCGGCACCCTGTTCGAAGAGCTGGGCTGGAACTACATCGGCCCGATCGATGGCCACGACCTGCCGACCCTGATCGCCACCCTGCGCAACATGCGCGATCTGAAAGGCCCGCAGTTCCTGCACATCGTCACCAAGAAGGGCAAAGGCTTCGCCCCGGCGGAAGTCGACCCGATTGGTTACCACGCCATCACCAAGCTCGAACCACTGGACGCTCCGGCCGCTGCGCCGAAAAAAGCCAGCGGGCCGAAGTATTCCGGTGTGTTCGGCGAATGGCTGTGCGACATGGCGGCGGCCGACCCGCGCCTGGTCGGGATTACCCCGGCGATGAAGGAAGGCTCGGACCTGGTGGCTTTCAGCGAGCGTTACCCGCAGCGCTACTTCGACGTGGCGATCGCCGAGCAACACGCCGTGACCCTCGCGGCCGGCATGGCCTGTGAAGGCGCAAAGCCCGTGGTGGCGATCTATTCGACCTTCCTGCAGCGTGGCTACGACCAACTGGTGCATGACGTAGCGGTGCAGAACCTCGACGTACTGTTCGCCATCGACCGTGCCGGTCTGGTAGGCGAAGACGGCCCGACCCATGCCGGCAGTTTCGATTTATCGTACCTGCGCTGCATCCCCGGCATGGTCATCATGACCCCGAGCGACGAAAACGAACTGCGAAAAATGCTCACCACCGGTCACTTGCATAACGGTCCGGCGGCGGTGCGTTACCCGCGCGGCAGCGGCCCGAACGCCACCATCGAGAAAGACCTCGAACCGATCGAGATCGGCAAGGGTGTGGTGCGCCGCCAAGGCAGCAAAGTGGCCCTGCTGGTGTTCGGCGTGCAATTGGCCGAAGCACTGAACGTCGCCGAGAAGCTCGATGCGACCGTGGTCGACATGCGCTTCGTCAAGCCGCTGGATGAAGCCCTGGTACGGGAAATCGCCGGCAGCCACGAGTTGTTGGTGACCGTCGAAGAGAACGCGATCATGGGCGGCGCCGGTGGCGCGGTCAGCGAGTTCCTCGCCCGCGAGAACATCCTCAAGTCGATGTTGCACCTGGGCTTGCCGGACATCTACGTCGAACACGCCAAGCCTGCGCAGATGCTGGCCGAGTGCGGGCTGGATGAAGCAGGCATTGAAGCGTCGATTCGCGAGCGCCTGCGACTGCTGAACATTTAAACATCAGACATTTGCGAAACCCTGTGGGAGCGGGCTTGCCCGCGATAGCGGATTGACAGTCACCTCTTCATTGACTGACACACCGTCATCGCGAGCAAGCCCGCTCCCACATTGGTTTTGTACAACCCTTCAAGAATGTGTTCGCTCCAAGTACCAACGGACTGCCATGAAACTCTCCCCTCTCGCCCTGACGCTGACCTTGCTGCCAGCCGGCCCACTGCTGGCCGACTCCTTCGAACGCGGTCAGGCCCTGAAACTGCCCGACGTGTTGATCAGCGCCAACCGCCAGGTCGAAGCGCGCAACGACAGCAGCGCTGCCAATACCGTGTTCACCCGCGAAGACATCGATCGCCTGCAGCCCGACAGCGTCACCGACCTGTTGCGTCGCGTACCGGGCGTGCAAGTCTCGCAAACCGGAGGGCGCGGCAGTCTGCCGGGGGTTTACATCCGCGGCACGCAATCGGCCCAGAGCCTGGTGCTGGTGGACGGTCAGCGCATCGGCAGCTCGACCTCTGGCGACAGCAACCTGCAACACCTCAACATCGAACAGGTCGAGCGCGTGGAAGTGCTGCGTGGCTCCCGCTCGGTGATCTACGGCAGCGATGCGATTGGCGGGGTGGTGCAGATCTTCACCCGACGCGGTGGCGAGCAAGGCCTGCAGCCACGGTTGCACATGGGCGTTGGCAGCAACCAGACCTGGGAGAGCAGCCTCGGGTTGTCCGGCGGCGATGAAAAAACCCGTTTCAATCTCGGTGCCAGCCTCGATGAAACCGCCGGGATCAATCGCACCCACGAGTCTTACCCCAGCGATGGCGACCACGACGAGTACCGCAACAAATCGCTGAGCCTGAGCCTGAGTCATGCCCTCAGCGATGACTTCGAAGTCGGTGCCAATGTGCTGAACAACAGCGGCAAGAGCGAATTCGACAACCCGTTCGGGCGCTTCGACATGACCACTTTCGAGTCGGTCCAGCAGCAGCCCTACAGCGATTTTGACGTGAGTAGCGTCAGCAGCTACGCCGATGCGCGGATCAATGAACGCTGGAAAACCCGTGTCGAACTCGGTCACAGCGAAAACCGCGAAAAGACCCGCGACAAGCTCAGTGACGAACGCACCGTATTCAATACTTACCGCGACTCGCTGAACTGGCAGAACGACCTGACACTCACCGAGCGCAACAGCCTGATGGTTGGTGGCGACTGGTATGAGGACCGGGTCAACAGCAGTACGGCGTACGATGAAGACAGCCGCTGGAACCGCGCGGCGTTTATCCAGCATCGCTATCAGGCCGACCGTTTCTCCACTGAACTTGGCCTGCGTCACGATGATAACCAGCAATTTGGCAGCCAAAATACCTGGAGCGGCACCTTTACCCTGCCGCTGAACCCGGATAACGAAGTACTGCTGACCTACAGCGAAGGCTTCCGCGCGCCGACCTTCAATGACCTGTACTACCCCGACTTCAGCAACCCCGACCTGAAGCCTGAAACCTCGAAAAGCTACGAGTTACAGTGGCGCAGCCAGTTGAGCGAAAACAGTCGCCTGGAGGCCTCGCTATACCGCACAGACCTGCAAGACGCGATCATCTTCGGCAGTAACTCGCGCCCGGAGAACGTCGCTTCGGCGCGGATCAACGGCTTCGAAGCGGCGTTGAAGCAGGAACTGTTCGGCTGGCAGAGCAACCTCGGCGTGGCGATCATCGATCCGCGCGACCGCGACACCGGCCACACCCTGGCCCGACGCGCCCGGCGCACCTTGAGCCTGGATCTGGATCGGCAGTTCGATCGCCTCGGTCTCGGTGCCAGTTGGCAGGCGGTCAGCAGCAGCTATGACGACGTGAACAACCAGCAGTCGTTAGCTGGGTATGCGTTGTTGGGGCTACGAAGCAGTTGGGAGCTCAATCGTGAAATCCAGCTGGAGCTCAAGGTCGACAACCTGCTGGACAAGGGTTACAGCCGGGCGATGTACAGCCATGACGGCAATCAGTATGGGTATCGTGAGGAAGGTCGGGCGTGGATGTTCGGGGTGAGCTGGACACCGGAGATCTGATCTGAAATTTGTATCGCTTGCATAGACCTCTTCGCGGGCAAGCCCGCTCCCACAGGTTTAGCGCGATCCTGTGGGAGCGGGCTTGCCCGCGATTGCAGGCGCCTCGGTCTCAGCGCTCGGGCGCGATCAAGTGGCAGAGTTTTGCTGTCGCTTCGATCATCTGCCCACTCGGCCGCTCCAGCCCTTTATCGGTCACCAGTCGCAACTGCCCCTGCGCTACCGCCGCCACCTGCGGCCAGGCCTGCCACGCATCAAGCTGGACCTGATCGCTGGCCAGGATCACCTCGGGATTACGCTGTAACACGGCTTCCACGCTGACCTGCGGTGCCGGCAATGTCTGGTCGCCGAACACGTTCCGCGCGCCGCAAACCTCGAGCGCATCGCTGATGATCTGTCCGCCGCCAATGGTGTACAACGGACGATCCCAGACCTGATAGAACACCCGCAACGGCGTGTCCCGTCGATAGCGCTGACGCAATTCATCCAGGCGCCGGCGCAAATCGCCGGCCAACGAAGTTCCACGCTCAGCCCGACCGAGCTGGGCAGCGATGGCCTCGATCTGCGCGGTGAGTTGTTGCAGATTATGGGGCTCGGCAACGTAGGTCGGGATGTTCAAGCGTTTGAGCTGGTCACGCTGGGCCGGGCCGACGCTACCGGGCCATAGCAGCAACAGATCGGGTTTCAGACTGACCAGGCGCTCCATGTCCAACTGGCCGTAGCGGCCAACGGAGGGCAGGTTCTTGAGTTCGGCAGGTCGTTCACCGGCGTCCAGCACACCGACCAGGAGGTCGGCGGAACCCAGTTCAACGACGATCTCCGAGAGCGATGGCGCGAGGCTGACAACCCGTTCGACCGCCACTGCCGGGCCGCTGGCCGCCAGCAGCAAAACCGTCAGCCAGACAGCGCGCATCAACCGAGTTGACGCGGAATACGGTAAAGGTAGAACAGCACCGTGGTCGACAGCGCCAACAGCATCAGCGGCACGGCTTCGAGGCCGACGAAAACCGCCAGGGCGCCAATCCAGGCGGGCAGCCCGGCGGCAAGGAAGGCCGTACGACGTTTGGCGGCGAGGCTGACCCAGGCAGCGGGCTCTTCAGGAGTGTCCAGGGCTTTCTGGGTAGCGATTAGCGCGTGCTTGTAGCCGCCGAAGAACTTCAGGCTGACAAACATCGAGGCTACGCCGGCGATGAACAACGGCATCGCCAGCACCGGCAGAATCGCCTCACCCTGACCAAACACCGCGTTGATCACCAACAGCGGCAACAACGCCAGCGCCAGGTATTGCCACCAGTTGACGGACAGTCGCCGCCGGACCTGACCGCGGGTCACGCCCGGTCTACCTCACCCTGATGTTCATTGCCCATCATGTGGTCGAGTTTGCTCGCCTTGGTCGCCAGATACAGCTTGTTGTGCGGGTTGTGACCGGTATGCAGCGGCACACGCTCAGCAACCACGATGCCCATGTCGGTCAAGGCTTTGACCTTGCGCGGGTTGTTGGTCATCAGGCGCAGGGATTTGACGCCCAGGTGCTCCAGCATCGGCAGGCACATGGCGTAGTCGCGCTGATCGGCGGCAAAGCCCAGGCGCTCGTTGGCTTCAACGGTATCGGCGCCGCCGTCCTGCAATTCATACGCGCGGATCTTGTTCAGCAGACCGATGCCACGGCCTTCCTGACGCAAGTAAAGCAACACGCCACGACCTTCGCGGGCGATGGCCTGCAACGCGGCTTCAAGTTGCGAGCCGCAGTCGCAACGCTGGCTGAACAAGGCGTCGCCGGTCAGACATTCGGAGTGCAGCCGGCCGAGTACCGGGGCACCGTCGGCGAACTCACCCAGGCTCAGCACGACGTGCTCGCGGCCGGAGGCTTCATCGAGAAAGCCATGCATGGTGAATTGCGCAAAAGGCGTTGGCAGCTTGGAAGCGGCGACAAAAACGACAGGCACCGTTGTGCTCCTGATCTAAAGTCTGTAGTTCGCAAAGCCGGCATTGTAACAGCAGGTTCCAGCCGACGCTTAGGCTGAATTATCGGCCATAACGATCTAAATGTTTGATATTCGCCCTGACAACACACCCCCTGTGGCAGCGGGCTTGCTCGCGAAAGCGTCAGATCAATCGACATCAATGCTCCATAACCTACCGCTTTGGCGAGCAAGCCCGCTCCCACAGGGGTAATTCACAGCGGCAGAATCCGTGTTAATTCTCGTCAAACGGATAAGGCTGTTTCCAGCGCTCGAAGACGGGCTTGAGCTCGCCGTTTTTCACCAGTTGCTCCATGCGCTGGTCGAACAATGCCATCAGGGCGCGAGCCTTGGGGGTCTTGGCGAAACACAGATACAGCGGCAATTCCGCAATATGGCTGCGGCGTAACTGCGATGGGTCCTTGGCGCGACTCATGACGTAATCGACTTCTGTCAGTGCATCAATGTAGAAGTCGGCGCGATTGCGGGTCAGCATCGACACGATGCCGGTTCGCCGCATCACTTCGTCATAGCGACGCACGTTGGGAAGGTAATGCTGGTAGCCGTAGCCGCGGACCCAGGCCAGCCGGTAGTTGCCCAGGGTTTGTAAGGTCGGCACCGGAGTGCTGGCGAGCCCCAGGGCGTAGATATGATCGGTATCGAAATTCCAGCGCGGATACAGCACTTCGCTGGACTCGTCACGGTAGGAACCGACACAGGCGTCGACCTCGCCGCGCTCGGCCAGGCCCACGGAGCGCAAGTAGGGCTCGGTGCGGATATTCACCTTCACGCCTGCCGGTTCGAAGACGTGTCGCAGCACGTCCCACGCCAATCCATGACCATCAGCGGCGGTGTAGTCTTCCCACTCTTCGCTCGCCAGTTGAATCACCGATGGCGGAGTGTCGACGTCTCCCGCCCGGGCGAAAGAGCAAAACACCGCAAACAGTAGTACCAATATCCCGCGCAGAGCCATCCTTAGTTCTCCCGACTGACAGTTCTCCTGATTAACCCCTGGCCATCCGTCTGGTCAGTTGAAAAACCACACCAGCCCCTGCATCGCCAACCAGGCAAACACCCCGGCCAGGACGTCATCGAGCATGATCCCAACGCCACCATGCACATGCCGGTCGATCCAGCGGATCGGCCACGGCTTGAGAATATCGAAGAAGCGGAACATCAGGAAACCCGCTAGCAGCCATTGCCAACCTTCCGGCACCAGCCACAGGGTGATCCACATCCCGACCATCTCGTCCCAGACGATGCCTTCGTGGTCGTGCACGCGCAAATCGTCGGCCACTTTGCCGCACAGCCAGAAGCCGAACAGCATGGTGATGCCGAGCATCAGCCAGTAAGCCCAGTCGGGCATCATCTGCCATAACGGGATAAAGGGTAGCGCAACTAACGAACCCCAGGTTCCCGGAGCCTTTGGCAAGGTGCCCGAGCCGAAGCCGAACGCCAGAAAATGCCACGGGTTACGCCAGACCGACGGCGGTACGAATTCCGCCGGGACCTGCTTGGGGTGATCTGTCACGGTGACTCCCGAAAATGTTGATAACCCCGGGTTTGCGGGGTGATGTCTTGTCCATCGGCATCCAGCAGCGTTACGCCCTGCCCGTCCACCACTCGCCCGATCACATGGATCGGCCAGCCATCCGCCAGCAACAGCGGCAACTCGACGGACGGCAAGGTAAAAGCCAGCACGTAATCGTCACCACCGCTGAGCGCAGCGTCTTGGGCAGCCGCTTGGCCAAGGAATGCAACCAGCGCCCTGGACAACGGCAAACGATCGCGCTCGACCTCAATGCCAACCTTCGATGCCAGCGCGATATGTCCACAGTCAGCGAGCAGGCCATCGGAGATGTCCAGCGCTGAAGTGGCCTTGCCACGCAGGGCTTGCCCCAGGCGAAGCTGCGGTTGCGGCGACCAGTAATGCGCCAGCAGAGGATCGGCAGTGGCCGCTTCAGCGCTGCGCTGGCCGAGCACCAGCGGCAAGGCGCCAGCGGCATTGCCCAGCTCACCGCCGACACACAACAGGTCGCCCGGTTGCGCGCCGCTGCGGGTCAGGGCCAATCCAGCCGGCACACGGCCGAACACCGTCATGGTCAGGCTCAACGGCCCGCGGGTGGTATCGCCGCCCACCAGTGCCACGCCGCAGCTTTGCGCCATGAGGTTCAAACCACGGGCATAGGCTTGCAGCCAATCGGCAGTCACCGCCGGCAAGGTCAGGGCAAGGGTAAAGGCAACGGGGGTGGCGCCCATGGCGGCCAGGTCGCTGACGGCCACGGCCAGCGAGCGCTGACCGAGCAGAAACGGATCGCAGGGGTCGGCGAAATGCACACCGGCCACGAGGGTGTCGGTGGAAATCGCCAACTGCTCCCCGGGAGGAACAGCCAGCAAGGCGCAGTCATCGCCGATCCCGAGGGCAACGCCTTCGCCGCCCTGCGCACAAGGCGCGGCGGCGAAGAAATTGCGGATCAGCTCAAACTCGCCCATCAGGACACTGGATTCAAGCGCAGGTTAGCGCTTGAACGCCTTCACTTCAGCTTCACGCAGACGCGGGGCCAGCTTGTCGAGCACACCGTTGACGAACTTGTGACCGTCGGTGGAACCGAAGACCTTGGCCAGTTCGATACCTTCGTTGATCACAACGCGGTACGGCACGTCGACGCGCTTGAGCAGTTCCCAGGTGGACAGGCGCAGAACCGCCAGTTCAACCGGGTCCAGCTCTTCGATGGTCAAGTCCAGGCAAGGCGTGAGTGCAGTGTCGATTTCGGTCTTGAACTGCGGAACCCCGTGGAGGATTTCGCGGAAGTAGGCACCATCGACATCGGTGAAATCGTTATCGACCCGGAATTGCGCTTCGATCTCGTTCAGCGACTGCTTGGCCATGTGCCATTGGTACAGCGCCTGAGTCGCGAGCTGACGGGCTTCGCGACGCTTGACGCTTTTCGATGGCTTGCCGGCGTCCGCAGGCTTTGGATCGCGCGGGTTGAAACGATCGCTTTCGTCGCTAATCACTTGGCCTCCAACTGCGCCAGCAGGCTGACCATTTCCAGAGCGGACAGGGCAGCTTCGGCACCTTTGTTACCGGCCTTGGTGCCGGAACGTTCAATGGCTTGCTCGATGGAATCAACGGTCAGCACGCCGAAAGCGACCGGAACGCCGAACTCCATGGACACCTGGGCCAGGCCCTTGGTGCACTCGCCAGCCACGTATTCGAAGTGCGGAGTACCGCCACGAATGACCGCGCCCAGTGCGATGATTGCCGCGAACTCGCCCTTCTGAGCGACTTTCTGCGCAACCAGCGGGATTTCGAAGGCGCCAGGTGCGCGGATGATGGTGATGTCGCTTTCGCTCACGCCGTGGCGAACCAGGGCATCAACTGCACCGCTGACCAGGCTTTCAACGACGAAGCTGTTGAAACGGCCCACTACCAGAGCGTAGCGGCCTTTAGGGGCGATGAAGGTACCTTCGATGGTCTTCAGGGTCATTCGATAGATCTCTTAAAGAGCCGGGACGCGTCTCGTACGCGTCCCTCGGTGATATTTGAACCGCGAATTCAAGGCCGGGAACAACCGGTCATTATTCGGAGGGCACGTATTCTACAACTTCCAGATCGAAACCGGATATCGCATTAAATTTCATTGGTGCCGACATCAGGCGCATTTTGCGTACGCCGAGGTCACGCAGGATCTGCGAACCGGCACCCACAGTGCTGTAGGTGGTCGGTTTTTTCACCGCTGTGTGATCGGCGGTTTCGCGGATATGCGCCAGCAACACGTCGCCATCGAGTGGGTGACCGAGCAGCAGCACCACGCCGCTACCGGCCTCGGCAACCGCGGACATGGCGGCGCGCAGGCTCCAGCGGCCCGGTTGCTTGACCATCAACAGGTCGCGCAGCGGGTCCATATTGTGCACACGGACCAGGGTCGGTTCTTCAGCGCAGACAGTGCCCAGGGTCAGGGCCATGTGCACATCGCCCTCCACGGAATCACGATAGGTCACCAGGTTGAATTGGCCCAGTTCGCTGTCCAGCGGCTGCTCGGCAATCCGCTGAACGGTACGTTCGTGGATCATCCGGTAGTGAATCAGGTCGGCGATTGTGCCGATCTTGATGTCGTGTTCGGCAGCGAAGGCTTCCAGTTCGGCGCGACGGGACATGGTGCCGTCGTCGTTCATCACTTCGCAGATCACGCCACTGGGCTCGAAACCGGCCATGCGCGCAAGATCACAGGCGGCCTCGGTGTGGCCAGCACGAGCCAGGGTGCCGCCGGCCTGGGCCATCAGCGGGAAGATGTGGCCGGGGCTGACGATGTCTTCAGCCCGGGCATCACGGGCAGCGGCAGCCTGGACAGTGCGCGCACGGTCGGCGGCGGAGATGCCGGTGGTCACGCCGGTGGCCGCTTCAATGGAAACGGTGAACTTGGTGCCGAAACCGGAACCGTTGCGCGGTGCCATCAATGGCAGCTTGAGCGTTTCGCAGCGCTCGCGGGTCATCGGCATGCAGATCAGGCCACGGGCGTGCTTGGCCATGAAGTTGATGTGCTCGGACTGGCAGCACTCGGCGGCCATGATCAGGTCGCCTTCGTTCTCGCGGTCTTCGTCATCCATGAGGATGACCATCTTGCCTTGGCGGATGTCTTCAACCAGTTCTTCGATGCTATTGAGCGCCACAAGGCACCCCCCTTCTTTCGAAATTAGAGCTTCAGGATTTGAGGTAGCCGTTTTGGGCCAGAAAGCTTTCAGTAATGTTGCTGCCCGATGCTGGCTCTGCGGCCTTGTCGCCGAGCAACAGGCGCTCCAGGTAACGGGCCAGCAAGTCCACTTCCAGATTCACCCGGCGGCCTGGCTGGTACGACGCCATGATGGTTTCGCTCAGGGTGTGCGGAATGATAGTCAGCATGAACTCGGCGCCATCGACCGCGTTCACGGTCAGGCTGGTGCCGTCGACGGTGATCGAGCCTTTATGGGCAATGTACTTGGCCAGATCTTTTGGCGCACGGATGCGAAATTCCACGGCACGCGCGTTTTCGGTACGGGCAACCACTTCGCCCACGCCGTCGACATGGCCGCTGACCAGGTGCCCGCCGAGGCGAGTGGTCGGGGTCAGGGCTTTTTCCAGGTTGACCGGGCTGCCGCTTTTCAGGTCATTCATGGCGGTGCAGTCGAGGGTTTCGCGACTGACGTCGGCAGCGAAGCCGTTGCCCGGCAGTTCAACCGCTGTCAGGCACACGCCGTTGACCGCGATGCTGTCGCCCAGCTTGACGTCGCTCAGGTCGAGCTTGCCGGTGGCTACGTGGACCCGCACATCTCCACCTTTAGGGGTCAATGCACGAATACTGCCGATGGATTCGATGATGCCGGTGAACATGGGGTTCTCCTCGAGAACAAGGCCAGCGCTATAGCGATGGCCGGGAATTATACGCTCGCTGCTGGCGAAGGAATGGCAGTGACCCGCCAGTCATCGCCAACCGCGCGAATTTCGGTAATTTTGAGCTCGGGCGCATCCTTCATTTGCACGAGCGGCCAGTCCAGCAGCGGCCGCGCCGAAGAGCCCAAAAACTTGCCGGCAATGAAAATCTGGAACTCGTCCACCAATCGGAGCTGAGCAAAAGCTCCGGCCAGACGCGGGCCGGCCTCGACCAACACGTCATTGACTCCGCGAGCGGCAAGTTCGACCAGCAGCTGACGCAGGTCGACCTGACCATCGTAGCCGGGCACGATCAGGCATTCCGGGCCGTTGGCGTATTGCTCTTCAACCGCCACGCAAGTGGCGACCAGCGCCGGGCCGGCCTTGAAAAACGGCGCATCCAGCGGCACCCGCAAACGACCGTCGACCAATACGCGCAGCGGCGGCCGGCTCATGGCCAGGGCAGTTTGCGCGGCATCCAGACCGAGTTCATCGGCACGCACGGTCAAACGGGCGTTGTCCGCCAGCACCGTGTCGGCGCCGGTCAGCACCACACTGGCCTGGGCGCGCAGACGTTGTACCGCAGAACGCGCCGCCGGACCGGTGATCCATTGGCTCTCGCCGCTCTCCATCGCCGTACGACCGTCCAGGCTCATGGCCAACTTGACCCGCACGAACGGCAAGCCGTGCTCCATGCGTTTGAGGAAGCCTTGATTGAGTTTGCGCGCCTCGCTTTCCAGCACGCCGCTATCGGTGGCGATGCCCGCCTGGGCCAGACGTTGCAGGCCGCGACCGGCCACTTCCGGGTTCGGATCCTGCATTGCCGCCACTACCCGCGCGACACCGGCATTGACCAGCGCATCGGCGCAGGGCGGCGTGCGGCCATGGTGGCTGCAGGGCTCGAGGGTCACGTAGGCCGTGGCACCCCGGGCCTGTGCACCGGCGGCGCGCAAGGCGTGGACTTCGGCATGGGGCTCACCGGCGCGCTCGTGCCAGCCTTCGCCGACGATCTGCCCGTCACGCACGATCACGCAGCCAACCCGAGGGTTGGGGTGGGTCGTGTAATGACCTTTGCGCGCCAGTTCCAGGGCACGGGCCATGAAATGAGCGTCGAGGATGGCAAGCTCTGCGGGCGAGGTCATTCTTTCACCGGCTCACGGGCCAGGCGATCGATCTCTTCGCGGAACTCGTTGAGGTCCTGGAAGCGGCGATACACCGAAGCGAAACGGATATAGGCGACTTCGTCGAGCTTTTGCAACTCGGCCATCACCAGTTCGCCGACCACGAGGGATTTGACCTCGCGTTCGCCGGTGGCGCGCAGTTTGTGTTTGATGTGCACCAGCGACGACTCGAGGCGCTCGACACTCACCGGGCGCTTTTCCAGCGCGCGCTGCATGCCGGCGCGGAGCTTTTCTTCGTCGAACGGCTGGCGACTGCCGTCGGTTTTGATCAGGCGCGGCAACACCAGTTCAGCCGTCTCGAACGTCGTGAAACGTTCGCCGCAGGCCAGGCATTCACGCCGGCGGCGTACCTGTTCGCCCTCGGCGACCAGACGCGAGTCGATGACCTTGGTGTCGTTGGCACCGCAGAAGGGACAGTGCATGGTGGCAGGCAACAAAAAAAGGGAGGGCCATGGTAGCGCATCCCCGTGGCAAGACAAGCCATAGGGTTTGCGGTATACAGATTGGTTATATATGGATTACGTCTTGCCGGAGCCGCAAATGTCCCTGAGACCACTCGTTTTGCTCAGTTTTTTCAGCCTGCTGGTCGCTTGCAGCAGCGATGCCCCCAAGCCCCAGCCGCCAACGCCAGGCCCTGCACCAGAACAGGCGCAGAAGAAAGCCCGGGAATCGGCGAATCTCGGCCCACTGCCGGCGTATCAGCGCGAATTGAGCGGTACGCTGCAAGGTGTGCCGGCAGGGGCTGAAGTGGAGCTGGCGCTGCTGGTGATCGACGAAAAAGATCGGCCGCAGCAATTGCTCGCCAGTTCCAACCTGATCGGCAACAACCAGGCGCTGCCGTTTCACCTGCGCTTCAACCCCGAATCGTTTCCGGTTGGTGCCCGTGTTGAGCTGCGTGGCCGCGCCAGTCAGTCCGGCCAGTTGATCCTGCACCTGCCGTCACAGCTGATTAGCCAGCCGACCACCCAGGCGCTGGGCCAATTGCAATTCGTCAAAGCGCCATGAGTGCACCGCACGACCTGCAACAGGCTTTGGGTGAATTGCTGGGTGATGCGCAGCTGGTCGCCTGTCAATTACCGGGGACCGATCTGAAGTTGTGGTTGATCGATGGCGACAACATGGACCGGGCCTTCAGCCCGGAAGAAACCCGGCGGATCCTGCATGAGCCGCCTTACTGGTGTTTTTGCTGGGCCAGTGGCCTGGCGGTGGCACGTCATCTCGCCGACTTCCCTGAGTGGGTCAAGGGCAAGCGCGTGCTGGATTTCGGTGCCGGCTCCGGCGTGGCCGGGATTGCCGCAGTGAAGGCCGGGGCGCTGGAAGTGGTGGCTTGTGACCTTGACCCATTGGCGATTGCCGCCTGTCGGGCGAATGCTGAACTCAATGATGTCGAGCTCAGCTATTCGACGGACTTTTTTGCCGAGGCCGATCGCTTTGATTTGATCCTGGTAGCCGATGTGCTCTACGACCGGGCGAACTTGCCGTTGCTGGATGAATTTCTCAGTCGCGGCCGGGAAGCGTTGGTAGCCGATTCACGGGTGCGCGATTTTCGTAATCCGCCGTACCGGCGCATCGAGATGCTGGAAGCCATGACCCTGCCGGATCTGGCCGAGCCACACGAATTTCGGCATGTAAGCCTGTACCACGCCTCTCGGCCTTGATTGATAGTTCCCACGCGTGGGAACGATCGGTGTCCTGTCTTCCGGCCGCCCCCCGTCAAGCCGTATAGTTGCCCCATTCACGCTTTTACGAGATCCCCCATGAGTCAGCCAACGCCGTACATCTTCGACGCCACGACTGCCGATTTCGACCAGTCAGTAATCGAGAACTCCTTTCACAAGCCGGTGCTGGTGGATTTCTGGGCCGAATGGTGTGCGCCTTGCAAACAGCTGATGCCGATGCTGCAGGCCATCGCCGAGAGCTATCAGGGCGAACTGCTGATGGCCAAGGTCAACTGCGACCTCGAACAGGACATCGTCGCTCGCTTCGGCATCCGCAGCCTGCCGACCGTGGTGCTATTCAAGGATGGCCAGCCTGTCGACGGTTTCGCCGGTGCGCAACCGGAGTCAGCCGTTCGCGCCCTGCTCGAACCCCACGTGCAAATGCCGCCACCGGCCGCCGCCGACCCGTTCGAACAGGCCCAGGCGCTGTTCGACGACAGCCGCTTCGCCGATGCCGAAGCCCAGCTCAAAGTGCTGCTGGGCGAGGACAACACTAACGCCAAGGCGCTGATCCTCTACGCCCGCTGCCTGACCGAACGCGGTGAACTGACTGAAGCGCAAACCGTACTCGATGCGGTCAAGAGCGACGAGCACAAGGCCGCCCTGGCCGGTGCCAAAGCACAGATCAAGTTTCTTGGCCTGGCCAGGGACTTGCCGGACGCCGCCGACCTCAAAGCCCGCCTGGCGAAAGACCCACTGGACGACGAAGCGGTGTATCAACTGGCGATCCAGCAACTGGCCCGTCAACAGTACGAAGCCGCCCTGGATGCATTGCTCAAGTTGTTCATGCGCAACCGCAGCTACAGCGAAGGTTTGCCGCACAAGACCTTGCTGCAGGTGTTCGAGCTGCTGGGCAACGACCACCCGCTGGTCGGCACCTACCGTCGCAAGTTGTTTGCCGCGCTTTATTAAGATCAACAGATCGCAGCCTGCGCCAGCCCCACACGGATACTGCAGGAGCTGGCGCAGGCCGCGAGCTTTTTTGCGGATTAGTCGAGCCAGCGGTAGAGCGGCGTATCCCCGCCGCTCTCGACCTTCACGTCGGGACTATGGCGCAACCGCACCAAAAGGCGCTTGCCCGCCCCCGCACTGCCGGTCAACCCTTCCAGCTGGTCGAGCAAGTCCGGCCCGCTGAGTTGCCCGGCCTTGCGCAACAAATCCTTGGCGATCTGCCACAGGGCGTCATCCTGATTCAGCGGTTTTGCCGTTGGCGCGCTGGCTGCGGTTTTCTCCACCTGCAGCTGCGCGCCCAAGCGTGCCCAGTCGCTGTCATCCATCTCCAGCGTCAAATCCACTGGCCAGTCGCCGATGCTTCCGCGAATTCGCAACATAGGTCTGCTCCCGCACATTTCTTGCGTGCATGCTCCCACGGGACTTGTGCAACGCCAAGCAGACGGTCAAACTCTCCGCACTTATGTAATAAGATTACATAACATTATCTTCACTTTACCTTTCGGAGAATCGCCATGCGTCGTCTGCTTCTCGCTCTTCCGTTTGCCTTGTTGCCACTGGCTGTCGCCCAGGCCGCCGACGAACATGATCATGAGCACGGCAGCCTTGGCGCCCATGAACACGGCGTCGCCCGCCTGAATGTGGCGTTGAGCGGGCAGACTCTGGAACTGGAGCTGGAAAGCCCGGCGATGAATCTGGTGGGGTTCGAACATGCTGCCGCCAGCGATGACGACAAGGCTAAAGTCGCCTCCGCCCGCGCCCAGCTTGATAAACCGTTGGCTCTGTTTAATCTGCCAAAAGCCGCAGGTTGCGTGGTGACCAACCAGGGACTGGAAAGCCCGTTGTTTGGCGCCAAACAGGATGCCGACGATGATCACGATGAAAACGCCAAGGACGAAGCTGGCCACGAGCACCATCAGGGGCACAGTGAAATCCACGCGCTCTACCAGTTCACCTGCGCCGTTCCGGATGCTCTGAAAACACTGGACCTGGCGAATGTGTTCAACACGTTCCCGGCGACCCAAAAAATTCAGGTACAACTAATCGGCCCGGGCGGCCAGCAAGGTGTTGAAGTGACGGCCAAGGCTGCTGCGCTCAAATTCTGAATACACCCACAGGTCATCAACATTCATGAAATCGGCTAAATGACCCAAGCACTCATCGAACTGTCCGACCTGGGCTTCAGTTGGCCCGGTCACCCGCTCTTGCTGGATATCCCGGCGTTCCGTCTGGAGCGAGGGGAAACCCTGTTTCTCAAAGGTCCCAGCGGCAGCGGCAAGACCACCCTGCTGGGCCTGCTCGGCGGCGTGCAAAAGCCGGATCGCGGCAGTATTCGCCTGCTCGGCCACGAACTGAGCGAAATGTCCGCTGGTGCCCGCGATCACTTTCGCGTCGATCACACAGGCTACATTTTCCAGCAGTTCAACCTGCTGCCGTTTCTGTCAGTGCGCGAGAACGTCGAACTGCCCTGCCACTTCTCGAAACTACGTGCCGCACGGGCCAGGCAGCGTCACGGCAGCGTCGACAAGGCCGCAGCCACTCTGCTCGCGCACCTGGGTTTGCAGGATGAAAACATCCTCGGCCGCCGCGCCGATTCGCTGTCCATCGGCCAGCAACAACGAGTCGCGGCCGCGCGGGCATTGATCGGTCAGCCGGAACTGGTGATCGCTGACGAGCCGACTTCGGCCCTCGATTACGACGCCCGGGAGAACTTCATTCGCCTGCTGTTCGCCGAATGCCGCGAAGCCGGCTCGAGCCTGTTGTTCGTCAGCCATGACCAGAGCCTGGCGCCGCTGTTCGATCACAACCTGTCGCTGGCCGATCTCAATCGCGCCGCCACGCCCGCAGAGGTTTGAGATGTATCTGTTCCGTCTAGCCATGGCCAGCCTGGCTAACCGCCGTTTCACCGCGATCCTCACCGCGTTCGCCATCGCCCTGTCGGTGTGCCTGCTGCTGGCCGTCGAGCGTGTACGCACAGAAGCCAAGGCCAGTTTCGCCAGCACCATCAGCGGCACCGACCTGATCGTCGGCGCCCGCTCCGGCTCGGTGAACCTGCTGCTGTACTCGGTGTTCCGCATCGGCAACGCCACTAACAACATCCGCTGGGACAGCTTCGAGCACTTCGCCAATAACCCGAAGGTGAAGTGGGCGATCCCGATGTCCCTCGGCGATTCCCATCGCGGCTATCGGGTCATGGGCACCACCGAGGCGTACTTCGAGCACTACCAGTACGGGCGCCAGCAACATCTGGAACTTGCCGATGGCCGCCCCTTCGCCAGCGACCCGTTCGAAGTGGTGCTCGGCGCTGAAGTCGCCCAGGCACTGCACTACAAGCTCGGCGACAAACTGGTGCTGGCCCATGGTGTGGCGGCGATCAGCCTGGTCAAACATGATGACAAGCCGTTCAACGTGGTCGGCATCCTCAAGCGCACCGGCACCCCGGTGGATCGCACGCTGCACATCAGCCTCGGCGGCATGGAAGCGATTCACATCGACTGGCACAACGGCGTTCCGGCACGGGGCGATGGGCGCATCAGCGCTGATCAGGCGCGCAACATGGACCTGACGCCGCAAGCGATTACCGCGTTCATGCTCGGCCTCAACAACAAGATTTCGACGTTTGCCCTGCAGCGCGAAATCAACGAATTCCGTGGCGAACCGATGCTGGCGATCCTGCCGGGTGTGGCGTTGCAGGAGCTGTGGAGCTTGATGGGCACGGCAGAAAAAGCCTTGTTCGTGGTCTCGCTGTTTGTAGTGCTGACCGGGTTGATCGGTATGCTCACGGCGATTCTCACCAGCCTCAACGAGCGTCGCCGGGAGATGGCGATCCTGCGTTCGGTGGGCGCTCGCCCCTGGCACATCGCGACGTTGCTGGTGATGGAAGCCTTTGCCCTGGCGCTGTCGGGCGTGATTGCTGGCGTGGCCCTGCTGTACCTGTGCATCGCGGCGGCCCAGGGTTATGTGCAGGCCAACTACGGTCTGTATCTGCCGCTGGCCTGGCCCAGCCAATATGAATGGACACTGCTTGCTGGCATCCTGAGCGCCGCGCTGCTGATGGGCAGCGTGCCGGCCTGGCGGGCCTACCGCCAATCCCTGGCCGATGGCTTGTCGATCCGTTTATGAGGATGTTGAAAATGCCCCGCGCTGTACTCGCGCTGTTGATGCTGGTTGCCCTGCCCCTGTGGGCGGCGCAGCCAAAAGACCTGACCTGGTCGGAAATGATTCCACCGGACGCGCCCAAGGAAGTGCCGAACATGACGCCCCTGCACGACCTCTCGCAGATGAGCAGCGCGCTGTCGGCCGAGTCAGCGCCGGCAGCCAGGCAAGACATGCCCAACGCGCCAGTGGTCAAGGCCCTCGACGGCCAGGACATCCGCCTGCCGGGCTACATCGTGCCGCTGGAAGTGAGTGAGGAAGGTCGCACCACGGAGTTTCTGCTGGTGCCGTATTTCGGCGCCTGCATTCACGTACCGCCACCGCCGTCGAACCAGATCGTGCATGTCAGAAGTGAAGTGGGGGTGAAACTCGATGAGCTGTATCAGCCGTACTGGATCGAGGGTGCGTTGCAGGTAAAGGCGTCTACAAGCGAGTTGGCGGACGCCGGATACCAGATGGAGGCGGACAAGATTTACCTGTATGAGCTGCCGGAGTGAGCCCCCATTGGTCCGCCGTCGTTCAGAAAATAGTTTTCGCGAGCGAGCCCGCTCCCACTTTAAGCCCAGGTGCGACGGCGCTCCGACGAAGGCTTCATCAAAACCACAATAAAATACAAACCCCGTTCACTTTGTTGAGCTAAATCAAGGTAACTACTAAATAGCGAGCTACCATTGGGCATAGAAAATTTTAATGTCCTCTGGAGCCCCCCATGAACAAGTCCTTGCTCAGCGCTTCGCTGGTTGCCCTCGCGCTCGCAGCCCCGCTCGCCAACGCTTTCGAAGCCGGTGACATCATCCTTCGTGCCGGCGCCATCACCGTTGACCCGGAAGCTGACAGCTCCAGCGTCAAGGTCGATCAAGGCCCGCTGGCAGGTGCAGACCTGGGTGGCAAGGCAACCCTGAGCAGCGACACGCAGCTGGGCTTGAACTTTGCCTACATGCTTACCCCTCACCTCGGCATCGAGCTGCTCGCCGCGACCCCGTTCGAACATGACGTAAAAATCAAGAACACCGCGCTGGGCCCAGCCAACGGCAAACTCGGTAGTATCAAACAGCTGCCGCCCACCCTGAGCCTGGTGTATTACCCGCTGGATCCGAAGTCGAAGTTCCAACCGTACGTCGGCGGCGGCATCAACTACACCTACATCTACGACGAACACGTTGGCAGCCGAGCCGAGTCCGCCGGCTTCAGCAACTTCAAGGCGGATAGCTCCTGGGGCCTGGCCTGGCAGGTCGGCGCCGACTACATGTTGACCGACAACGTGATGATCAACGCCCAGGTGCGCTACATCGACATCGATACCACCGCCACAGTGGAAAACAACGCCATTGCACCGGGCACCCGGGCCAAGGTTGACGTGGATGTGGATCCGTTTGTCTACATGATCGGTCTGGGCTACAAGTTCTAAGTAACGTTCACGTGGTGGTGAATGAGGCCGTGGCGAGCAGACTCAATACTGATGGCGACCGTTACAGGGTCGACCTGGAGCAAGCTCCCTCGCCACTGGAATTGCACAGTTTGTAGTGGCAAATTCCGGCCGTGAAAAAGGCGCCTTCGATAGGCGCCTTTTTCATTCATAGCTACCTGAAGGAGCGAGCATGCTCGCGATGGTCGTTAACGATGACGCGGGAAGTCTGGTTCCCCGTGGTGCACTTGAGTCCATCGCGAGCATGCTCGCTCCTACAGTCAACCGCATTCCCCTGTAGGAGCGAGCATGCTCGCGATGGTCGTTAACGATAACGCGGGAGTCTGGTTCCCCGCCGCGTTCTTGAGTCCATCGCGAGCATGCTCGCTCCTACAGTCCCAGCAACCGTGCCAGCCCGACGCTCATGGGGGTTTGCTCGCTGGCAGCGAAGCGCTCCAGCAAGCGCCTGTTGTCGGCCCGGGAATGACGAATGTCACCGGAGCGTGCCGGGCCGTAGCTCACCGGCGGTAGCTCGCCGACTACTTCTTCAAGGGCCTGGAGCATCTGCTTGAGAGTCGTCGCCTGGTTCCAGCCGACGTTGACCGCGCCCACTTCGACCTGGGGTTTCTCGATGGCTTGCACCAGCAAGTCGACCAGATCCTCGACATAGACAAAGTCGCGGGTCTGCTCACCGTCACCGAACACGGTGATCGGCAAGCCTTTCAGCGCGCGCTCGCTGAAAATACTGATCACCCCGGAGTACGGCGAGGAGGGATCCTGGCGCGGGCCGAAGATGTTGAAGAAACGGAAAATCACCGGTTCCAGAGCATGCTGGCGCCGGTAGAAATCGAAATACTGCTCACTGGCCAGCTTGTCCACGGCGTAGGGCGTCAACGGCGCTTTAGGCGTATCTTCGTCGATCGACTGGCCTTCGCCGTTGTTGCCGTATACCGCTGCACTGGAGGCGAACAGCACGCGTTTGACTCCAGCCTGACGCATGGCCTCACAGACGTTCAGCGAGCCGATGAAGTTGCTTTGGTGGGTCTTCACCGGATCGTCCACCGAAGCCTGCACCGAGGCCACCGCCGCCAGATGCGCCACGGCGCTGCAACCGGTCATCGCCCGGGCAACCAGGGCGGCATCGGCCACATCGCCGACGATCAATTCGACCTTGGGATTGTCCAGCGGCAGATTGCTGCGCTTGCCCGTGGACAGGTCGTCGAGAATCCGCACTGCATGGCCCTTGGCGAGCAACGCGTCAGTCAAGTGCGAACCAATGAAACCGGCACCACCGGTGATTAAAACGGGACCGTCAGCCATGCCGATAAAACCTGTCCAGTAGACCGGGAAGCGCCGCGCGCCATGCGCGTGGCTTGATGCCGAACGTGTGCAGAATCTTCTTGCAGGCCAGTACCGCGTGCTGCGGCTCTTCGGCGGCATCCGGACGCGCGGCGTGGGCCTGGGCGGTGGGTGCCTCAATGGCCAGCGTATGCAGGTTGCGGGCTTCGGTCAGGATTGCCTGCCCCAGCGCCAGCGGCGTGGTCGCCTCGTGCCCGGCGTAATGATAGGTACCCCACAGCGGCGCGGCGCAATCGAGTTGCTTGAGCACGGAAATGATCACCCGGGCGGCGTCATCCACGGGCGTCGGGTTGCCGCGACGATCGTCGGCCAGCAACAGCTCCGCAGGCGTTTCGGCGCGGGCGAGGAATCGGCCCAGGGCGCCGTCGGGGCTGTCGTCGAGCAGCCAGCCGAAACGCAGCAACACATGCTGTGGGCAGGTCGCGCGCACGCTTTGCTCGATCCGCCACAGGGCCTGACCGCGCAGGCCCAGGGGCACCGGTTCGTCTTTTTCGCTGTAGGCAGTGGCGCGGGAGCCGTCGAACACCCGATAGCTCGAAGGCTGGAGCAACACGATATTGTGATGCTTGCACAACTCGGCCAGACGCTCGATCGCCCGCTCCTGCCCGGCCAGACGCTGCTCGCTGACCGCTTCGGCCTGGAACCAGTCGAAGTAGTAGGCGAGGTTGATCAACGCATCCGGTCGGGTGTCGTCGAGCAGTTGCGTCAGGCTCGCGGCATCCCAGCCGTCTTGCGGCGGGCGGGGGGCGAGGAAACCGATATCTTCCTCTGCACCGAGGCGAATCAGCGCCTGCCCAAGGGCATTTCCGCCGCCCAGTAACATAAGGCGCATTCGCATAGAGTCAGCAGGCCCAGTCTGATTGGAACGATGGCTATATCGACACCGCGTACAGGCGATGTCGTTGTCAATTGCCGGAATCGTTGCATTTTGCGGGTTTAGTGCGCAACCGTCATCCGTAAAGTGTAGTTATCCTGCTTTTGCGGTGCCCGTGCCGGCCACTGGAGATCCCAAGCGGTACTTGCATCTTGCGCCCCCCACCCGCATAACTGGCTCCATGAACCTGCCCATCCCTGCAGACAGTGCCCTGAACGGCTTCCACCCCGCCGTCAGCGCCTGGTTCAGTCACACCTTCGCGACGGTCACCGCAGCCCAGGCCCGCGCGTGGCCGTTGATTCGCCAGCGCCGTTCGACGCTGATTGCCGCGCCCACCGGTTCCGGCAAGACCCTCACCGCCTTCCTCGCGGTGATCGACGACCTGGTGCACCGAGGCCTGGAAAGCCCCGACGGCCTGCCCGACGAAACCCTGGTGGTCTACGTCTCGCCGCTCAAGGCGCTGTCCAACGACATCCAGATCAACCTGCAAGACCCGCTGGCCGGGATTACCGGACAACTGCACGCGATGGGCTTGCCGCCCCTGCAGATCAACACCGCCGTGCGCACCGGCGATACGCCGCAAAAAGAACGCTCGGCGATGCGCAAGAATGCGCCGCATATCCTGGTGACCACCCCCGAATCCCTTTACGTGCTGCTCGGGTCCGACTCGGGCCGGCAGATGCTGAGTTCCACGCGCACGGTGATTGTCGACGAAATCCACGCCATGGCCGCCAGCAAACGCGGCAGTCACCTGGCCCTGAGCCTGGAGCGCCTGCAAGCCCTGTGTGCCGAACCGCTGCTGCGCATCGGCCTGTCGGCCACGCAAAAACCCCTCGAGGCCGTCTCGCGGTTTCTTGTGGGGCAGGACCGCCCCTGTGAGATCGTCGACATCGGCCACGCCCGCCCGCGGGATCTGGATATCGAAGTACCGCCCGTGCCGTTGTCGGCGGTGATGTCCAACGATGTCTGGGATCTGGTCTACGACCGCCTCGCCGCTCTCGCCCGGCAACACCGGACCACGCTGATTTTCGTCAACACCCGGCGCCTGGCCGAACGCCTGAGTCGGCACCTGAGCGAACGCCTCGGCAAGGACGCCGTGGCCGCCCACCACGGCAGCCTGGCCAAGGAGTTTCGCCTGGACGCAGAACAGCGGCTCAAGCGCGGCGATCTGCAAGTGCTGATTGCCACCGCTTCGCTGGAGTTGGGGATCGACATTGGCGACGTCGACCTGGTTTGCCAGATATCCTCGCCGCGCTCTATCGCCGGATTCCTGCAACGGGTCGGCCGCTCCGGCCACCAGGTCGGCGGAACGCCCAAGGGCCGCTTGTTCGCCACGACCCGCGACGACCTTATCGAATGCGCGGCACTGCTGGACTGCGTGCGCCGGGGCGAACTCGACACCTTGTTGATCCCTGTGGCACCGCTGGACGTGCTGGCGCAACAAATCATCGCCGAGGTCAGTTGCCAGGAATGGCAGGAACAGGCTCTGCTGCAAATGCTGCGCCGTGCCTCGCCCTACGCCGGGCTCGACGACCAACATTATCAGGCGCTGCTGCAGATGCTCGCCGAGGGCTACAACGGTCGCCAGGGCATCCGCAGCGCTTATCTGCATCGCGACACCGTGAGCCGCACCCTGCGCGGTCGCCGGGGCGCTAAGCTGACGGCGGTGACCAGTGGCGGCACCATCCCGGACAACGCCGACTACAGCGTGCTGCTGGAGCCCCAAGGGCTGAACATCGGCAGCGTCAACGAAGACTTCGCCGTGGAAAGCATCGCCGGGGATGTCTTCCAGCTGGGCAATAGCTCCTATCGAATCCTGCGCGTGGAGACCGGCAAGGTCCGGGTCGAAGATGCCCAAGGGCAGCCGCCGACCATTCCGTTCTGGCTCGGTGAAGCCCCGGGGCGCAGTGCCGAACTGTCGATGGCGGTAGCGCGCCTGCAAGCGCACCTCGACGACCTGCTCGGTGCCACGCCGGGCAACCTGCAACCGGCCCTCGACTGGCTGACCGACACCCTCGGCCTGAACTTCGCCAGTGCCGAACAACTGGTGGAATACCTGGCCCCGGCGCGGCAGACCATGGGGGCCCTGCCTTCCCAGGACACACTGCTGATGGAGCGGTTTTTCGACGAGTCGGGCGGCACGCAACTGATCATCCACACGCCGTTCGGCAGCCGTATCAACCGCGCCTGGGGCCTGGCCCTGCGCAAGCGTTTCTGTCGCACCTTCAACTTCGAATTGCAGGCCGCCGCCAGCGAAGACGCCATCGTGCTGTCACTGTCCACCAGTCACAGTTTTGAACTCGATGATGTCTGGCGCTACCTGCACAGCAACAGCGCCGAACACACCCTGATCCAGGCCGTGCTCGATGCGCCGCTGTTCGGTGTGCGCTGGCGCTGGAATGCCGGCGTGGCCCTGGCCCTGCCGCGTTACAGTGGCGGACGCAAAGTGCCGCCGCAGATCCAGCGGATGAAAAGCGAAGACCTGATCGCCAGCGTGTTTCCCGACCAGATCGCCTGCGTGGAAAACCTCGCGGGTGAACGGGAGATTCCTGACCATCCGCTGGTGGAACAAACCCTCGACGATTGCCTGCACGAGGCCATGGACACTGAAGGCTGGCTCGCGTTGTTACGTCGTATCGAGGGCGGCGATATCCGCCTGATCAGCCGCGACTTGCCGGCACCTTCACCGCTGGCAGCGGAAATTCTCAGCGCACGCCCCTACACCTTTCTTGACGATGCACCGCTGGAGGAACGCCGCACACAGGCCGTGCTCAACCGGCGCTGGAGCGACCCGCAATCGACCGATGACCTTGGCAAGCTGGATGCCGACGCCATCACCGCCGTGCGCGAAGAAGCCTGGCCTGCACCCACTGGCGTCGATGAAATGCACGAGGCATTGATGAGCCTGGCGTGCATCACCGATGCCGAGGCCCAGGCCAATGCACAGTGGCTCGATTGGCTCAACGCCCTGGCCGGAGGTGGACGCGCCTGTCGCCTGCAAATCAACGCCAGCCATTGCGTGTGGCTGGCCGTGGAACGCCTGACTTGCCTGCAGGCGATTTATCCACAGGCGGTTTTATCGCCGCCGCTGCAGGCACCGCCGGGGTTCCACGAAAGCTGGGGCACGGATGAGGCTGTACTCGAAGTAATTCGGGCACGGCTCAGTGCATTCGGCCCGCTACCGCTGAACAGCATCGCCGAGCCACTTGCAATGGCACCATCGCAAGTCACTCAGGCCCTGGCGCAACTGGAACGCGAGGGGTACGTTTTGCGTGGCCGCTTCACCCCGGGCGCCAGTGAGGAGCAATGGTGCGAGCGGCATTTGCTGGCACGGATTCATCGTTATACGGTCAAGCGTCTGCGTCGGGAAATCGAGCCCGTGGCATTGCAGGACTTCATGCGTTTTCTGTTCGACTGGCAGCATGTCTCGACCGCAACCCAAGGCCAGGGCGCAAAGATGCTGCCGGCTATCGCCGCGCAATTCGAAGGCTACCCCGCCGCTGCCTCGGCCTGGGACAGCGACGTCCTGGCAGCGCGCATCAAGGATTACTCGGCGAGCTGGCTGGATGAACTGTGCCGCAGCGGCAAGCTGGTGTGGGTGCGCCTGACCGCAAGCAACAAGGGCGCCAGCACGGCGCTGCGCAGTACGCCGATTGTATTGTTGCCTCGCAATCAGGTCGGGCTTTGGAGCGGGTTGACCGAACAGACGCCAGCCAGCGAACTGTCACCCAAGGCACAGAAGGTTCACACCGCCCTCAGCCAGCATGGCGCGCTGTTTTTCGATGAGCTGATCCATGAAGCGCACCTGCTGCGTGCCGAACTGGAAATCGCCCTGCAGGAACTGGTGGGCGCCGGCCTGGTGAACGCCGACAGCTTCGCCGGTCTGCGGGCGCTGATCACCCCGGCCAGCAAACGCCAGAACCGCAGCACTCGTCGCGGGCGCGGCGCGTTTTCCGGGGGCATGGACGATGCCGGGCGTTGGGCCCTGTTACGACGCACCACTGCCGCGTCGGTTGTGGATAACCAGCGTCCGGCGGCTACGCCTTCCGACACGCTTGAGCACATCGCCATGACTCTGTTGCGCCGCTATGGCGTGGTGTTCTGGCGTCTACTGGAGCGTGAGGCGCACTGGTTGCCAAGCTGGCGTGAGCTGCTGCGTACTTTCCACCGGCTGGAGGCCCGGGGCGAGATTCGTGGCGGGCGGTTTGTCAGCGGCTTGGCAGGTGAGCAGTTCGCCCTGCCAGAGGCGATTGGATTATTGCGCGAAGTGCGCCGCCGGCCGAAGGACGGCAGTCTGATCGCGGTGTGCGGGGTTGATCCGCTGAACCTTGCCGGCACGCTTTTGCCCGGTGCGAAAGTGCCGGCGCTGGCCGGTAATCGACTGGTGTATCGCGATGGCCTGCCGGCGGCTGCCGAGATTGCCGGCCAGCAGCATTTCTGGCTGGAGCTGGATCAGCAGGCCAGTGCCGAGGTGCGCAGCAAGCTGATCCAGCATTGAGGCCAGTGCAGTCGCCACCCTATTGGGAATGCGACCGATCCGGCATCAACACCGCCGAATGCTCCGGCTCAACCGCATGCTCCTCCGGCGACTCCACTGCATGCCTGGGCACCAGCACCTGCTGTGGATAAGTCTGCGCGAAATGCACCCAGGGGCTGTTATCCACAAGCTTTTTCAACCGCTGGTTGAACGCCCTGCTCACCGCGTACTGGCCGCCAGACACCGTGCGAAACTGCGCCGTCAGCACCACTCCGTTGAGGTCCATCTTGTCGACTCCGAACACATCCAGCGGCCCTTGCAGGTTGTACTTGAGGAAGGGATCGTCGCTGATGGAGTGCCCGGCTTCGCGAATCAGGGCAATGGCCTTGTCGACATCGGTGTCGTAGGTGAATTGCACCGAGAAGAAGGCGTAGGCGAACTGCCGCGATTGGTTGGTCACAGCCTTGATCTGGCCGAACGGAACCGAATGCACGAAGCCCTTGCCATCGCGCAGGCGCAAGGTGCGGATGGTCAGGCCTTCGACGGTGCCGGCGTGGCCGGAGTCGAGCACCACCCAGTCGCCGATGGACAGGGTGTCTTCAATGATGATGAACAGGCCGGTAATCACATCCTGCACCAGTTGCTGGGAACCGAAACCGATCGCCAAGCCGATGACCCCTGCACCGGCGAGGAACGGCGCGACATTGATGCCCAGGTTGGCCATGGTGGTGATGGCGCAGATCACCACCAGGATGATTTTGATCGCGTTGCGCAACAACGGCAGGATGGTTTTCACCCGCGTACTCGGCTGGCGCGCCGAGCGTTTGTTGGCCGATGGCTTCAGGGCTTCCTGAATCGCCGTGTCGAGCACAACCCAGACCATCCAGGTCACCAGGAATATCAAACCGATGTGGCTCAGCGAATCACTGATTGCCCGACCCACTGCATTGCTCACCGCAAACTCGAACAGCGACACGCCCCAGATCCGCCCCAGAATATCGATGAACACGATGGCCATGGCGATCCGCAGCAAGGCATGGGAAAGGTTGAGAAATCGTTCTTTATAGGCGCTGCTGCGACGCGGATCTGACTCATTACGGGATCGGAACAGGTGATGCAGCGTGGTACTGAGAAACACCGTGGCAATCAGCAACACCGTGGTAAACAACGCGCTGCGCAACACTTGCTGGTTGTCATCGCCAATGCCGATCAGGTTGATGATCGAGACCAGCACCATCAACAGGATCGGCCAGTACCAGAGCCCGGAAAAGATCCGCAGGGTTTCGCGCAGCGCCGGTTGGCGGGTGCGCTGGGCCAGCGGCAGAATGCGGATCACGTGGGCCACAGGCCGACGCATGCGGATGACCAGCAGGCCGAAGGAAATCGAAGCCGCAAGGCCCGTGAACACCGCGATACTGCTGGTCAGGTTGTTGCCCAGTTGATGGGCAATCTGCGGGCTGGTCAGGGCGTCGCTCAGGGCCACCAGAAAGCCGATGCCGAACAAGGGTCGGGGACTGTGCTGGTGGATGATCTGCACTGCCCGACGCTTGTGACCGGTGTTGAACAGCACCACCAGGGACATCACCAACGATGCGGCAAAGATCCCGGCGCTGGTCGCATAGGCAAGACACAGCGCCAGCGCCCGCCCGGCTGAAACCGGTAAAAACTGACTGGTATAAATCGTCAGCGGCAAACTGGCCAATGCTGGAAGGGTGTACGGCAATACATAACCGAGCAAGGCCTGGCCACGCTCCCGGCTAAGCAGCAGG
Organism: Pseudomonas sp. PDM31; assembly: GCF_019218965.1. NCBI lineage: Bacteria > Pseudomonadati > Pseudomonadota > Gammaproteobacteria > Pseudomonadales > Pseudomonadaceae > Pseudomonas > Pseudomonas sp. PDM31. Next base: position 142,986 of record NZ_JAHUWS010000011.1, read on the forward strand.
CGGTGCTCGCAGAGGCGTTGGGCGGCTTGCCGGCCGAGTAGCCAGAGCACGGCGAAAGTGCCGACCCAGACGCAGGTCAGCAGCATAAAGTCCCTGACGACACTCCAGCTCGAGCGGGCCGAGGGCTGATTGACCAGTTCATCCGCTTCGTCGACCGCGCGATCGGCGCGCAGGCGCCAGGCGTCGAGCAGGTTTTCGTTGAGGTCGAGCTTTTGCTGCACCTCGTCGATGCTTGAACTGATGGCGCCGAGCAGCCCACCTTGCACCAGCGGTTGAGGGTGTGCCTGTGGTGCCGCGGTGCTAGCGCCCGGCAGCCCCGGTATGGCTGCCGCTTCCAGCTCCTCGCTGCCCAGGAACACTAACGCCCCCAGTAGTATCACGGTCTTGAGCTTAATCAAGGCAACCGCTCCTTTGGCTGTGACTGTAAGCAACTGATCGGGAAACGGCGGGCAAGTTCGGACATTGCCCGCAGCGGCCCTATCGTTCGGGGCAGACATTACCACGCATGGCCCGCAAGCGATCGTCACTGGCATCGATGGCCTCTGCAGCAGCGGGCCTTGTGGCGAGGGGGCTTGCCCCCGTTGGGGCGCGAAGCGCCCCCACCAATATTCAAAAAATCGGGTTCTAACTGACCACAGAGTATCCAGATATTGGGGACGGCTGCGCAGTCCAACGGGACGATGCTGTGTTTCGCCAAGCCCCCTCGCCACAAACCTTGTTCCTACCGTTGGAGCAGTACCGTCCGTAGCACCATCGAAACTTTCGCCACCACCCGACAGTCCTTCAAAAACAGGGCCAGTCCCACCGGAGGCGGCATGACGGCAATTCATATGGGTATTTCAGGTTGGCACTATATGCCTTGGCGGGGCGACTACTACCCGAAGGGTTTGACCCACAAGCGCGAATTGCTATTCGCCTCGCGGGCGGGCATCAGCCTTTGGCCGTTTGCGCGCGATTTTATATTCAATACTGAACAAATTGATCGTTGTTTCGAGCCACTCCCCCGGGGTGCCGATCCGGCCGCCGCCCTCGCCCGCCAGCACGAAGCCCAGGTAAACGACCACACCTCACTGCAAGCGTGCACGCCCATGTTTGATGCCGTGGAAATCTGCCACGAAAACTTTGAGGGCGTGTTGTCATGAGTATTCCCGAACCTGTCGGCATGACTGACACTCAGCCTCCGAGCAACTCCGAGGTCCGCCGATTCACGGTACTGACGGTCAATACCCACAAAGGCTTCACCGCGCTCAACCGCCGCTTCATCCTCCCGGAGTTGCGTGAAGCGGTGCGTGGTGTGGCGGCCGACGTGGTGTTTTTGCAGGAAGTCCACGGCACCCACGAACACCACCCCAAGCGCTATGACAATTGGCCGGCGATCCCGCAGTATGAATTCCTCGCCGACACCCTCTGGCCGCAATTCGCCTATGGACGTAACGCGGTTTATCCGGCGGGCGATCACGGCAACGCGCTGTTGTCGAAATTCCAGATTATTCGCCACGACAACCTCGACGTTTCCATCAGTGGCCACGAGAACCGCGGACTGCTGCATTGCGTATTGCGCCTGCCCGGGGATGGCCGGGAAGTGCATGCCATTTGCGTGCATCTGGGGCTGCGCGAAACCCATCGTAACGCCCAGCTCAAGTTGCTGGCGCAACGCCTGGATGCTTTGCACGACCAGACGCCAGTAATCGTCGCCGGTGACTTCAATGACTGGCGCCAGCGCGCCGATGCGCTGCTCAAACCCTGCGGATTGCGCGAAGTCTTTGCCGAACACCATGGCAAACCGGCGCGCAGCTTTCCCGCACGAATGCCGACATTACGTCTGGATCGCATCTACGTACGCAACCTCAAGGCCAGCCGCCCGCAAGTGCTGACCACCCGGCCATGGTCACATCTTTCCGATCACGTTCCGCTCTCGGTGGAGATTGAGCTATGAGCAGCCAGCCAATGGAAAAAACCACGATGCAGCACATCCCTGCTCCGCCGCTGCAAATGCCGACAGCAGTCGATGTCGAGTACGGCTGGCAAGGCAGTAACCGGGTTGAACTGCTGGAAAACGGCGAAGAGTATTTTCCCCGGGTGTTCGAAGCGCTGCGTCAGGCCCAGAGTGAAATCCTTCTGGAAACCTTCATTGTGTTCGAGGACAAGGTCGGCAACGAACTGCAGCAGATCCTGATCGAAGCCGCGCAACGGGGCGTACGCACCACGGTCAGCCTCGATGGCTTTGGCTGCGGCGAACTCAGTAGTGGCTTTCTCTCAGCCTTGAGCGCGGCTGGCGTGCATTTGCAGATGTTCGACCCGGCTCCGAAACGTCTGGGCATCCGCACCAATTGGTTCCGCCGCCTGCACCGCAAGATCGTAGTGGTGGACGGCACCATCGCGTTCATCGGCGGAATCAACTTTTCCGCCGACCATCTGGCCGATTTCGGTCCCGAGGCCAAGCAGGATTATTCCGTTGAAGTGCAAGGCCCGGCGGTGGCCGACATTCATCACTTTGCCCTGCTGCAATGCGGTCGTCCGGTGCGGGCCAAATACTGGTGGCAACGGCGCAGGCAGCGGCGCTCGGAATTGGCCTTCACTGAGCATGATGGACAGGTACGGCTGGTGTTTCGCGACAACGGCGAACACCCCACCGATATCGAAGAGGTCTACCGCCAGGTACTGCGGCTGGCGCAACGGCGCGTGGTGATTGCCAACGCCTATTTTTTTCCGGGTTACCGGCTGTTGCGCGAGATCCGCAACGCCGCACGCCGTGGCGTCGATGTGCGGCTGATCCTGCAGGGCCAGCCGGACATGCTGGTGGCCAAACTCGCGGCGCGCATGACCTACGACTACTTGCTCAAGTCCGGGGTGAAAATCTACGAGTACTGCGACCGTCCGCTACACGGCAAGGTTGCGTTGGTAGACGAAGACTGGAGCACCGTTGGCTCAAGCAATCTGGACCCGTTGAGTTTGTCGATGAACCTGGAAGCCAACGTGCTGATCCGGGACCGCAGCTTCAATCGGCTGTTATTCGAGCGACTCGAAGACCTCAGCGATCACCACTGCAAAATAATGTCACCCGAGATCGCACCGCGTGGGCGGGTATGGCACATGACCGTAGGCTTTCTGGTGTTCCACTGCCTGCGCCACTTTCCGGCCTGGGCCGGCTGGCTGCCGGCGCATAAACCGCGCCTCAAACCTGTTCCACGCCCCGATGGGAGCGCACATCAATGAACCGCGCCGACACCCACTCGGCGAGCCAGACCAAGACACCGGGCAAGTCCCGCTGGAGTCGCTGGAAGCGGCCGCTGACGATGTTGTTTTTCCTGTTGCTGATCGTGCTGTTCACCATGCTCGCCCAGCGCATCGAATGGAACGAAGTGTTCGACACACTGGCCGATTTCAAGGTGCGCACCTTGATCATCGCGTCGGGACTGACGCTGGTGAGTTTCCTTGTGTACGCCTGCTTCGATCTGATCGGCCGCACCTACATCCGTCAGGACCTGACCTGGAAGCAGATCCTGCCTGTAGGTGTCATCAGCTATGCGTTCAATCTGAACTTGAGTGCCTGGGTCGGCGGCATTGCCATGCGCTATCGACTGTATTCACGGCTGGGGGTCAGCAAGAGCAACATCGCCAAGATCCTCGGTCTGAGCCTGGCGACCAACTGGTTCGGTTACATGACCATTGCCGGGGTGGTATTCAGTAGCGGCCTGGTACACATGCCTCCTGGCTGGAAACTCAGCACCGGTGCGCTGCAGGGCGTGGGTGCGCTGCTGCTGTTGGTGAGTGCCGGGTATCTGGCGGCCTGCCGCTTTGCCAAGCGCCGGGAGTGGGCAATCCGCGGGATCGAAATCGACCTGCCGTCCCTGCGCATGGCGGTGTTGCAACTGGGTCTGGGGGCCCTCAACTGGTCGCTGATGGCCGCGGTGATTTTCACCCTGCTGCCGAGCAAGCTGGATTATCCACTGGTACTGGGGGTGCTGTTGATCAGCGCCATCGCCGGCGTCATCACTCATATACCGGCCGGGCTCGGGGTGCTGGAGGCGGTGTTCGTTGCGCTGCTGCAGCACCAGGCTTCCCGGGGCAGCCTGGTGGCGGGGTTACTGGCGTACCGGGCGATTTATTTCATCTTGCCGTTGTTGATCACTTTGGTGATGTATCTGGTGGTGGAAGCCAAGGCCAAGGCGTTGCGGATCGAGAAGAAACCTGGGTGATTCGGGGTGTTCTTGGGGTGTTCTTGATGGCCCCTTCGCGGGCAAGCCCGCTCCCACAGGGTTAATGGGTGTACATGAAACTGTGGCGACCGGGATCACTGTGGGAGCGTGCTTGCTCGCGAAGGCGTCCGAAGGTTTACCCCCATTCAATGGGACTGAATAATGCTCAACCGTTCCCCCACCACCATCTCGGTAATCCAGTCCACCAGTATCGAGGTGTAGGCCTGTTGCGAAACCGGGTCGCTCAGCGAGTGGTCGGCGCCATCAATGATGCGATGGGTCAGCGAGTGGGTCTGCTGGCACGCCGCGCGATAACTCATGATCGTCGCATGGGGCACATAGTCGTCAGTCTCGGACTCCACCAACAGCACATCCCCGGTAAATTCCGCGCAGGCATGCAACGCACGATTGCTGTCAGCGCGCACGAGGGTGCTGCGGTAGTCGCGCAGATCCAGCTTGTCCAGATCACGCTTGGGCGTATGCCATTTATCGTCGCGGTACAACGCCGGCACCCGCAGCGCCAGCCAACGCACCGGTCTGAGCGATGTGAGGATCGCGGCCAGATAACCACCGTAACTGGTGCCGACCACGGCAATCGCCGAGGTGTCCAGCGCCGGATGCGCCAACAGGCGATCGTAGGCTGCCAGCAAGTCCCGCAGGTTGTCTTCACGGGTGACCCTGGATAGCGGAATACCGCTGCCGCCGGTATGCCCACGCAGGTCGAACGTCAGGCACACGCAGCCCAGCCCGGCAATGCCTTTGGCCCGCTCCAGGTCGCGCTCCTGACTGCCGCCCCAGCCATGCACAAAGAGCACGCCGGGGACTTTCGATTTGGGACTGAGAAACGTCCCGCTCATTTGTTCATTGTCGATGTCGATCTGTATGGGTTCGCTTCTAGCCGTCATAGGATTTAACCGTTACGTACTTGAGGAGAAAATCACTGCTCTCTGCCGGACCGCGATACACCTCGATAGCGTTTGCCGGCAACGGTTGATCGATATAGGTCTCGACTGAGGACACACGAATCGCGCGCATTCCCGGGTCGTTGACGAAGCTCTGCAAGGCCGCCAGTTCGGCACCGCTCGCGCCGCCCAGCCGCCAGGACTGTTCGAGCACGCCACTGCGCTGCTTGCCGCTGCTGTCCAGGCCCTGGGCGATATCGTAGTTGCGCCGCGAAGCGTAGAACCCCGGATACGCTTCATCCGCTGCACTGTCGAACACCTGAGCCTGGCGGATCGCCAGACGCACGTCTTCCGGTAATTCAAGCTTGAGCAGATCGTCGTAAGCCCCCTGCACCACCAGCAGGTCGGAACCGCCATACACAGGCTCGCCATTACCGTCTTCGGTCAAGTATTGCTCACCACAGTAACTGAGCACCTTTTCGCCGACGAAACTCTGGCCGACGCTGTGGGTGATGACCTCCTGAAGGTCCTGTTCCAGCACCACACCTTCACTGAACAGGGCTTTGGCCTCGGGCCGGGCGAGAACGGCATCGAACTCCTCCAGGCTCCTGATCACTTCCTGACCTCGCCCGGCGCAGGCATGTATCGGCTTGAGGCGAATGGGGCCGGTGTACAGCAGATGCTCTGCCGCCGGCCGTGCATCGTCGAAGGCAAACACGCTGAGACCATCGAGCACTACGCTGCGCACCCGCGCGGAAAACTGTGGCTCCCACCCCTGCGGTGCATGCGCGTGGCGATTGAGTAAACCGTGGCTGATGGCTTTGGTGCAGATGAAGTCGTGGTCGACATAGCCGCCCCACAGATCCTGCGGCCCCTTGACTCCCAGCTCCCGTGCCGCAGCGGCACCGACCAGAGTCTGGGTCGGCAACAGGTAAAGATCCCGCCCGCTGTGCTGCTCCATGTCGTAACTACCGCCGTACTTGAGCCCTAGTACCTGCGCCAGCCAGCGCGCCAAAGCGCGATTGGTTTCGACTTCGTGTAGCGGCGCATCGGGCAGCACCGAATGGGCAACTACCAATTTTTTGCGGTTCGCTGGGGTCATGCATCCCCCTTCAATTGGCGCTTGATGGATGTAGATGGAGGGGTGCAGAGATCAGGCCAAGGCGCCGGGTAAAACAACAGTTGGCAAATCAGACAGTTGCGTCACTGGTGATGGCATGTTGCCTGTCTTATTCTGCACGACAGGACTTGAGGCTCTGGCATTTTGCACGATCCAAACAGGGCATAGCCCCCTGTGGGAGCTGGCCTGCCGGCGATGGCGGCGTGTCAGTCGCCGCTGATGTTGGGTGTGCCGGCCTCGCTCGCTCACAGGTTTTGCGGTGTAATGATCAGCGCGTTGCAGCACTTGGCGTCACCCCGAACCGCGTCCGGTAATCACTCGGCGCCAGCCCGGTAATCTTCTTGAATGTCGAGCGAAACGCCCCGGGGTCCTGGTAGCCAACGGTCCAGGCAATGTGGTCGATGGTGCTGTTGGTGAATTCAAGCATTTCCCGCGCCTTGCCAACGCGCAGGTGCTGGCAGTATTCGGTGGGCTTGAGCCCGGTGGCCGCACGGAACCGCCGCAGGAAAGTGCGCTCCTCCAGCCCCGCCCGGTCGGCCATCGCCGTCAGCGAAACATCGGTCGCCCCATTGCTTTGCAGCCAGTGTTGCACCTTGAGGATCGAGGCGTCGCCATGGCTGAGAATCGGCGCAAAGTTACTGCCGCACTCGCTGGCACTGTCGCTGTGCTCCACCACCAGGAAACGCGCGGTAGCGGTGGCAATACTCGGCCCAAGCAGGCGATCGACCAGCCGTAAACCCAATTCGGACCAGGCCATCAGCCCGGCGGTGGTGATCAGGTCGCCATCGTCGACAATCGGCGTATCGGCCTTGAGCTTGATCGCCGGGTAACGCTCGGCGAAGGCTTTTGCCGAGGTCCAGTGGGTGGTGGCGCTGCGACCATCGAGCAGTCCGCTTTCGGCCAACAGAATCGAGCCGACGCACACCCCGCCCAGGGTTGCACCGCTGGCATGTTGCTGGCGTAACCAGCGGATCAATCCCTGGGGCGCCTGGCCTTCGGAAAATCCGGCGATAGAGGGCGGAATCAGCACCGCTACCAGGTTGCGGTCCGGGCCGGGCAGGCTGTCATAGACTCGCACCGGCGCCTGCTCAGCCTCGACCTGCCAATGGCTGACTCGCAACAACGGCAACTGCGCGGCCTGATGCTCGGCAGCAATGCGGTTGGCCACGCCGAACAAGTCCGTCAAGCCATGCACCGCCGCCATCTGCGCACCGGGGTAGATCAGCACAGCCAGTTCGGCGATTGCCCTTTGTGCGTCCATTGTCAGTTTTCCCCCTCTTATTGTCGGTGCGGCCAATCCCGCAATGGCCTGCCGGAGCCAATACTTCATTCCACACCAAACACACACTTCGAGGAAACAGTCATGGCCAAGCAAGCGCTCATCGTAGTCGATATCCAGAACGACTACTTCCCCCAAGGCAAATGGCCGCTGGTCGGTGCCGACGCCGCCGCAGACAACGCCGTACGACTGCTCAAGGCCTTCCGCGACGCTGGCGATGCGGTGGTGCATATCCGCCATGAATTCACCTCCGAAGAGGCGCCGTTTTTCACTCCGAACTCTGAAGGCGCGAAGCTGCACCCCAAAGTCCTCAACCACGCCGACGAACCGGTGGTGCTCAAGCACTTCGTCAACTCGTTCCGCGAAACCGAGCTGAAATCGATCCTCGACGAACAAGGCATCACGGAGTTGGTGGTGGTCGGCAGCATGAGCCACATGTGCGTCGATGGCATCACCCGTGCCGCGGCGGACTTTGGCTACACGGTGACGGTGATTCACGATGCCTGTGCGACCCGTGACCTGGAATTCAATGGCGTGACGGCTCCAGCAGCGCACGTGCACGCGGCGTTCATGGCAGCCCTGGCTTTTGCTTACGCCATCGTAGTGTCCACCGACGAATTCCTCGCGGCCTGAGTTTCATCTCACGCAGTTTCGCCACAAACAAAAAACCCGCACTTCTGACCGAAGTGCGGGTTTAGTATTTCAGCTTGCCACTTGTAGCTGGAGGCTAACGGCTGCTTTAGAACGGAATATCGTCATCAAAGCTGTCGAAATCCGGAGCCGGTTGCGGAGCAGCCTGTTGAGGGGCTGGACGCTGTGGCTGCTGTTGCGGCGCAGGACGTGGAGCCTGCTGGCGCGGAGCGGATTGCTGGTAGTTGTTACCGCCACCCTGGCCTTGCTGGTCGCCCTGTGGACGGCCGCCCAACAGTTGCATGGTGCCCTGCATGTCGACCACGATTTCGGTGGTGTAACGCTTGATACCGTCTTTTTCCCACTCGCGGGTCTGCAGTTTGCCTTCGATGTACACCTGCGAACCTTTACGCAGGTATTCGCCGGCGATCTCTGCAACCTTGCCGAACATCGACACACGGTGCCATTCGGTCTTTTCGACTTTCTGGCCGGTTTGCTTGTCGGTCCACTGCTCGCTGGTCGCCAGACTCAGGTTGGTCACGGCATTACCGTTAGGCAGGTAGCGAACTTCGGGATCCTGGCCGCAAGTGCCGACCAATATGACTTTGTTAACCCCACGGGCCATAACGTTCTCCTAGGCTACGCACGCTGCCCCGGCCGGGTTGTTCACCAGGCTTTCAAGGGTGGTGCGATCCAATAGTTCGGTGTCCAATTTGATGTAAATGGCCGCTTCGTCTGCGACGATCACTGCATCTGTTACCCCTACGACCGCCTTCAGGCGCTCGACCAGACCCGCTTCACGGATCGCCTCAGGCGATAACGGCAAGCGCAGGCTTGTGACGTAGGGAGGTTCGCGCATGGTAACAGCAAAGACCAGCCAGATGGCAGCCAGACCGGCGCATCCGAGGAACACAACCGACAGACCGCCATGCTGGTACATCCAGCCGCCGAGAATGCCACCCAGTGCCGAACCGAGGAACTGGCTGGTGGAATAAACCCCCATCGCCGTGCCCTTACCGCCCGCCGGTGAAACCTTGCTGATCAGCGATGGCAATGAAGCTTCCAGCAGATTGAACGCGGTGAAAAATACCACCGTCCCGACTACCAGAGCCCGCAAGCTATCGCCGAACTGCCAGAAGAATAGCTCAGTGAGCATCAACGTCACGACGGCGCCGAGTAATACTCGTTTCATTTTGCGTCGCTTCTCGCCGTAGATAATGAACGGGATCATGGCGAAGAACGAAATCAGCAGCGCAGTGAGGTAGACCCACCAGTGCTGCTCCTTGGGCAGGCCGGCTTTTTCGACCAGGGCCAGCGGCAAGGCGACGAAGCTCGACATCAACATGGCGTGCAACACAAAAATGCCCAGGTCCAGGCGCAGCAGATCCGGATGCTTGAGCGTCGGGATCAGCGCCTGACGGGCGACACCGGACTCACGATGCTGTAACGGCCCGGTGGAGCGCGGCACCATGAACATCACGATCAGGATGCCCAGTAGCGCCATGCCGCCCGTGGCGAGGAACAGCCCGGACAGGCCGAAGGCATGGGTCACCAGCGGGCCGACCACCATCGCAACGGCGAACGAAAGGCCAATCGTCATGCCGATCATGGCCATGGCCTTGGTCCGGTGCTGCTCGCGGGTCAAGTCTGAGAGCAAGGCCATGACCGCGGCGGAAATCGCCCCGGCGCCTTGCAGGATGCGTCCGGCGATCACGCCCCAGATCGAATCGGCGTTGGCCGCCAGCACGCTGCCGAGGGCAAAGATGATCAGCCCCAGGTAGATCACCGGGCGTCGACCGATACGGTCGGAAATGAAGCCGAACGGGATCTGGAAAAGCGCCTGGGTCAGGCCATAAGCGCCAATCGCCAGCCCGATCAGGGCAGGCGTCGCTCCCGCCAGGTCCATGCCATAGGTCGCCAGTACCGGCAACACCATGAACATGCCCAGCATACGGAAGGCGAACACCAGGGCCAGACCGCTTGCTGCGCGGTTCTCGCTACCACTCATGCGTTCGCTGTGGGGATCGTGCATGGAAAAACCTCATGTGAACCGGCGGCGATTCTACCAGTCCCATCGATTGACAGGATATATCGCGACGCTTTGCCGCGCATTGCTGACAGACTCTTCATGTAAGCCGGCATATCCCTGATTTGATAGTGTGCATCCATCCAGTATTTGGCCGTATACTCTTACGTTTTCGACGCCCGCCGAGCGAGGCCACCTTGGACAAGATCCTGATTCGTGGGGCTCGAACCCACAACCTGAAGAACATCGACCTGACCCTGCCCCGGGACAAGCTGATCGTCATCACCGGCCTGTCCGGCTCCGGCAAGTCGTCCCTGGCGTTCGACACCCTGTACGCCGAAGGTCAGCGCCGCTACGTCGAATCGCTGTCGGCCTACGCCCGCCAGTTCCTGTCGATGATGGAAAAACCCGACGTCGACACGATCGAAGGCCTGTCGCCAGCGATTTCCATCGAACAGAAATCGACCTCGCACAACCCGCGCTCGACGGTCGGCACCATCACCGAAATCTACGACTACCTGCGGCTGTTGTATGCCCGCGTCGGTATCCCGCGCTGCCCGGATCACGATATCCCGCTGGAAGCGCAAACCGTCAGCCAGATGGTCGACCTGGTCCTTGCCGAGCCCGAGGGCAGCAAGCTTATGCTGCTGGCGCCAGTGATCCGCGAGCGGAAAGGCGAGCATCTATCGGTCTTCGAAGAGCTGCGTGCCCAGGGCTTCGTACGCGCCCGGATCAACGGCAAGCTCTATGAGCTGGACGAAGCGCCCAAACTCGACAAGCAGAAGAAGCACACAATCGATGTCGTGGTCGACCGTTTCAAGGTCCGCGCCGATATGCAGCAGCGCCTTGCCGAGTCGTTCGAAACTGCCTTGAAGCTGGCGGACGGCATCGCTCTGGTGGCACCGATGGACGACGAGCCGGGTGAAGAGATGATCTTCTCGGCGCGTTTCGCCTGCCCGATCTGCGGCCACGCCATCAGCGAGCTGGAACCCAAGCTGTTTTCCTTCAACAACCCGGCCGGCGCCTGCCCGACCTGCGACGGCCTGGGTGTGAAACAGTTTTTCGACATCAAGCGTCTGGTCAACGGCGAACTGACTCTCGCCGAAGGTGCGATTCGTGGCTGGGACCGGCGCAACGTTTACTATTTCCAGATGCTCGGCTCGCTGGCCTCACACTACAAATTCAGCCTGGAAGTTCCTTTCAACGAGCTGCCCGCCGATCAGCAGAAATTCATCCTGCATGGCAGCGGTTCGCAGAACGTCGACTTCAAATACCTGAACGACCGTGGCGACATCGTCAAGCGCTCACACCCGTTCGAAGGCATCGTGCCGAACCTGGAACGACGCTACCGCGAGACCGAGTCCGCCTCGGTTCGCGAAGAGCTGGCCAAATTCCTCAGCACCCAGTCATGCCCGGACTGCCGTGGCACCCGCTTGCGGCGTGAAGCGCGGCACGTGTGGGTGGGTGAAAAAACCTTGCCGGCAGTGACAAACCTGCCGATCGGTGATGCCTGCGACTACTTCGGCGGGCTCAAGCTCACCGGCCGGCGCGGCGAAATTGCCGACAAGATCCTCAAGGAAATCCGTGAGCGCCTGCAGTTCCTGGTCAACGTCGGCCTCGATTATCTGTCGCTGGACCGCAGTGCCGACACCCTGTCCGGCGGAGAGGCGCAGCGTATTCGCCTGGCCAGCCAGATCGGCGCCGGCCTGGTGGGGGTCCTGTACATCCTCGATGAGCCCTCGATCGGCCTGCACCAGCGCGATAACGATCGCCTGCTCGGCACCCTCAAGCACCTGCGGGATATCGGCAACACGGTGATCGTGGTCGAGCACGACGAAGACGCGATTCGCCTGGCCGACTACGTGGTGGATATCGGCCCGGGTGCCGGGGTTCATGGCGGACATATCGTCGCCGAAGGTACGCCGGCCGAGGTCATGGCCCACCCGGATTCGCTGACCGGCAAGTACCTGTCGGGGCGGGTGAAAATTGAAGTACCGGCCAAACGCACGCCGCGTAACAAAAAGCTGTTGCTGTCACTCAGGGGCGCTCGCGGCAACAACTTGCGCAACGTCGACCTGGAAATTCCGATCGGCCTGCTGACCTGCGTGACCGGTGTGTCCGGTTCGGGCAAGTCGACCCTGATCAACAACACGCTTTTCCCCTTGAGCGCCACGGCCCTTAACGGAGCCACGACACTTGAGGCAGCGGCTCACGACAGCATCAAAGGCTTGGAGCACCTGGACAAGGTCGTCGACATCGACCAGAGCCCTATCGGCCGTACACCGCGTTCCAACCCGGCGACCTATACCGGGCTGTTCACGCCGATCCGCGAGCTGTTCGCCGGCGTGCCGGAATCCCGCTCTCGGGGCTACGGACCAGGGCGTTTCTCCTTCAACGTCAAGGGCGGACGCTGTGAGGCCTGCCAGGGTGACGGCCTGATCAAGGTGGAAATGCACTTCCTTCCGGACATCTACGTCCCCTGCGATGTGTGCAAGAGCAAGCGCTACAACCGCGAAACCCTCGAGATCAAGTACAAGGGCAAGAGCATCCACGAGACCCTCGAGATGACCATCGAGGAAGCGCGGGTGTTCTTTGATGCGGTGCCGGCCCTGGCGCGTAAGCTGCAAACGCTGATGGACGTCGGCCTGTCGTACATCAAGCTGGGGCAATCGGCGACCACCTTGTCCGGTGGTGAAGCCCAGCGGGTGAAGCTTTCCCGCGAGTTGTCCAAGCGTGATACCGGCAAGACCCTGTACATCCTCGATGAGCCGACCACCGGCCTGCACTTCGCGGACATACAACAACTGCTCGACGTGTTGCATCGCCTGCGCGACCACGGCAACACCGTGGTGGTGATCGAACACAACCTGGACGTGATCAAGACGGCCGACTGGCTGGTGGACCTGGGTCCTGAGGGTGGCTCCAAGGGCGGGCAGATCATTGCCGTCGGTACGCCTGAGGAAGTCGCCGAAATGAAGCAATCCCACACCGGCTACTACCTCAAGCCGCTGCTGGAACGCGATCGCGCCTGATCGCCGGGCATGAAAAAGCCCCTGTCACTTCGTCAGTGACAGGGGCTTTTTTTGTTCCTGTAGGAGCGAGCATGCTCGCGATGGTCGTTAACGATAACGCGGGCATCTTGAGTCACCGCGGCGCCCTCAGGTTTCTCGCGAGCATGCTCGCTCCTACAGAAAAGTGCGGGGCTTCACTTACGCAATCATGCGTGGGATTGCAGGTAATTCTCGAGACCGATCAGCTTGATCAGACCCAGCTGTTTCTCCAGCCAGTAAGTGTGATCTTCTTCGGTGTCATGCAACTGAACCCGCAGCATCTCGCGGCTGACATAGTCCTTGTGCTGCTCGCAAAGCTTGATGCCTTTGCACAGCGCGGCCCGTACTTTGTATTCCAGGCGCAAATCCGCTTCGAGCATCTCTGTCACCGTGGTGCCGACATCGAGATCATCCGGGCGCATGCGTGGGGTGCCTTCGAGCATCAGAATCCGGCGCATCAGTGCATCGGCGTGCCCGGCCTCTTCTTCCATCTCGTGGTTGATACGTTCGTAGAGCTTGGTGAAACCCCAGTCCTCATACATCCGCGAATGAACGAAATATTGATCACGCGCGGCCAGTTCGCCGGTCAGCAACGTGTTGAGGTAATCGATTACGTCTGGGTGGCCTTGCATCGCCCTACATCTCCCTGCTTGAAAGTTATAGTTTGAACCAAGCTGACCGTAACGTCACTCGACAGACGCAATAAAAGCGAAGATATTCTGAGAAAAGCAGCTTAAATAACGCAAAAACCGCCCAAACAAGGGCGGTTCTGCTTCTCATTTAGACTTCGTTAAGCTGTACGTTGAGCAGCGTTGCGATTGCTTCTCCATACGCCGGATCAGCTTTGTAGAAATGCTGCAGTTGCCGATCAACCACGTCACTGGAGACGCCCGCCATCGCACCGGCAATGTTACTGACCAGCAGGGTTTTCTGCTGCTCGTTCATCAGGCGGAACAACGCGCCTGCGTGGCTGTAGTAGTCAGTGTCTTCGCGATGATCGTGACGATCGGCCGCGCCGCTCAGGCACAATGCCGGTTCAGCGTAGCGAGGTGCCTGCTTCGGCGACTCCACATAACTGTTGGGCTCGTAGTTCGGCGCCGCACCACCATTGTTGCCTAAGGCCATCGAGCCATCGCGCTGGTAGGTATTGACCGGACTGCGTGGGGCGTTTACTGGCAACTGCTGATGATTGGTGCCTACACGATAGCGATGGGCATCGGCGTAAGCGAATACTCGCCCTTGCAGCATGCGATCCGGCGAAAGACCAACACCAGGCACCATGTTGCTTGGACCGAACGCCGCTTGCTCCACCTCGGCGAAATAATTCTGCGGGTTGCGGTTCAGCTCCAGTTCCCCCACTTCAATCAGCGGAAACTCTTTCTGCGACCAGGTTTTGGTCACGTCGAACGGGTTCTCGTAGTGCGCCGCAGCCTGAGCCTCGGTCATGACCTGAATGCACACGCTCCATTTCGGGAAATCGCCGCGCTCAATGGCATTGAACAGGTCGCGCTGGGCGTAATCTGGATCGGTACCCGCCAGGCGAGCCGCTTCGGCCGGTGCGAGGTTCTTGATGCCCTGCTTGGTTTTGTAGTGCCACTTGACCCAGTACCGCTCACCGAGAGCGCTTATCAGGCTATAGGTATGACTGCCGAAGCCGTGCATGTGACGGTAGCCATCCGGGATGCCGCGGTCGGAAAACAGGATGGTGACCTGGTGCAGCGCCTCAGGCGAATGGGACCAGAAGTCCCACATCATCTGGGCACTTTTCAAGTTGCTCTGCGGCAGGCGTTTCTGGGTGTGGATAAAGTCGGGAAACTTCAGCGGGTCGCGAATGAAGAATACCGGTGTGTTGTTGCCGACGATGTCCCAGTTGCCTTCCTCGGTGTAGAACTTCAAGGCAAAACCCCGTGGATCGCGCTCGGTATCAGCCGAGCCACGCTCGCCACCCACCGTGGAGAATCGCAGGAACGTCGGGGTTTGCTTGCCAACAGACTCAAACAGCTTGGCGCTGGTGTACTGAGTGATGTCGCGAGTCACGGTGAAGGTGCCGTAGGCGCCCGAGCCCTTCGCGTGTACCCGGCGCTCAGGAATGTTTTCGCGGTTGAAGTGGGCAAGCTTCTCGATCAGGTGAAAGTCGTCGAGCAGCAGCGGACCACGAGGGCCGGCGGAGCGGGAATTCTGGTTGTCGGCAACAGGAGCGCCGCTGGCGGTGGTAAGCGTTTTGTTCTGGCTCATACGATCTTCCTTCATCTGTCGGTCTTGAACTGCCGGCTATCGGCTGAGAAGGAGTATTGATCATCAATATGACAGCTACAAATTCATTAACTTGCAGCAATCGATAGAAAAATACTAATGAACACTCCCATCACATAGTGACGTTGCGGACAAAGGAGACGCTTGTATAAATGGCGCGTTTCTTACAGACACAAAAAACCGGGCACTAGGCCCGGTTCTTTGTTTCAGACTGACGTCTTACTCGGCAGATACAGCTTCGCCGGCAGTAGCACGATCAACCAACTCGACGTACGCCATAGGCGCGTTGTCGCCAGCGCGGAAACCGCACTTGAGGATGCGCAGGTAGCCACCCTCACGGGTAGCGTAACGCTTGCCCAGGTCGTTGAAGAGCTTACCAACGATAGCTTTCGAACGGGTACGGTCGAAAGCCAGACGGCGGTTAGCCAGGCTGTCTGTCTTGGCCAAAGTGATCAGCGGCTCGGCAACGCGGCGCAGTTCTTTAGCTTTCGGCAGTGTAGTTTTGATCAGCTCGTGCTCGAACAGCGACACCGCCATGTTTTGGAACATGGCCTTGCGGTGCGAGCTGGTGCGGCTCAGGTGACGACCACTTTTACGATGACGCATGGTTCATTCCTTACCAAACACTACGTTCGGTGATTACGACGATCAGGCAGTCGCCTTGTCGTCCTTCTTAAGACTTGCAGGCGGCCAGTTGTCGAGGCGCATGCCGAGGGACAGACCGCGGGAGGCCAGAACGTCCTTGATTTCAGTCAAGGATTTCTTGCCCAGGTTCGGAGTCTTCAACAGCTCTACTTCGGTACGCTGAATCAGGTCGCCGATGTAGTAGATGTTTTCCGCCTTAAGGCAGTTAGCCGAACGTACAGTCAGTTCCAGATCGTCAACCGGGCGAAGCAGGATCGGATCGATCTCGTCTTCCTGCTCGACAACCACTGGCTCACTGTCACCTTTGAGGTCGACGAACGCAGCCAACTGCTGTTGCAGAATGGTTGCAGCGCGGCGAATAGCCTCTTCAGGATCCAGAGTACCGTTGGTTTCCAGATCAATAACCAGCTTGTCCAGGTTAGTACGCTGCTCGACACGGGCGTTTTCCACCACGTATGCGATACGGCGAACCGGGCTGAACGAAGAGTCAAGCTGCAAGCGACCGATGCTGCGGCTTTCGTCTTCATCGCTCTGACGCGAGTCGGCCGGTTCATAACCACGACCACGAGCTACTACGAGCTTCATGTTCAGGGCGCCGTTAGACGCCAGGTTAGCGATTACGTGATCGGGGTTAACGATCTCGACATCATGATCCAGCTGAATATCGGCAGCGGTAACCACCCCCGAACCCTTCTTCGACAAGGTCAGCGTAACTTCGTCACGACCGTGCAGCTTGATAGCCAGACCTTTAAGGTTCAACAGGATTTCAATTACGTCTTCCTGTACACCTTCGATGGCGCTGTACTCGTGGAGCACACCGTCAATCTCGGCCTCGACTACTGCACAGCCGGGCATTGAGGACAACAGGATGCGGCGCAGCGCGTTGCCCAGGGTATGGCCAAAGCCACGCTCGAGAGGCTCGAGAGTGATCTTGGCGCGGGTTGGACTGACAACCTGCACATCAATGTGGCGGGGTGTCAGGAACTCATTTACCGAAATCTGCATGGATGCACCTATTTTCTAGCCCTTACTTGGAGTAGAGCTCGACAATCAGGCTTTCGTTGATGTCGGCGGACAGATCACTGCGAGCTGGAACGTTCTTGAAAACGCCCGACTTCTTCTCAGTGTCTACTTCTACCCATTCTACGCGGCCACGTTGGGCACACAGATCGAGAGCTTGGACAATGCGAAGTTGATTTTTTGCTTTCTCGCGAACAGCAACCACGTCACCAGCACGAACCTGGTAGGACGGAACGTTAACGGTCTGACCGTTTACGCTGATCGACTTGTGCGATACCAGCTGACGGGATTCGGCACGAGTCGAACCGAAGCCCATACGGTATACCACGTTGTCCAGACGGCATTCGAGCAGTTGCAGCAGGTTTTCACCGGTTGCACCTTTCTTGCCAGCTGCTTCTTTGTAGTAGCCGCTGAATTGACGCTCGAGAACGCCGTAGATACGACGGACCTTCTGCTTTTCACGCAGTTGGGTGCCGTAGTCGGACTGGCGACCGCGGCGTTGGCCGTGGATACCAGGTGCTGCTTCAATGTTGCACTTCGATTCGATCGCGCGCACGCCGCTCTTCAGGAAGAGATCGGTGCCTTCGCGACGAGCGAGTTTGCATTTTGGACCAATGTAACGAGCCATTCTTTACAATCTCCTGGATTACACGCGGCGCTTCTTCGGCGGACGGCACCCGTTGTGCGGGATTGGCGTCACGTCGGTGATGCTGGCGATCTTATAGCCACAGCCGTTCAATGCACGGACAGCAGACTCACGACCTGGACCTGGACCTTTGACGTTAACGTCGAGGTTTTTCAGGCCATATTCCAGCGCAGCTTGACCAGCACGTTCAGCAGCTACTTGAGCAGCAAACGGCGTGGACTTGCGGGAACCGCGGAAACCCGAACCACCGGAGGTAGCCCAAGAAAGCGCGTTACCTTGACGGTCGGTGATGGTCACGATGGTGTTGTTAAAAGAAGCATGGATGTGGGCGATGCCATCAACCACTGTCTTTTTAACTTTTTTACGAGGACGAGCAGCAGGTTTTGCCATGATTAATTTCCTGTCGATTCGCGTGGGCGATTACTTGCGGATCGGCTTACGCGGACCTTTACGGGTACGCGCGTTAGTCTTGGTACGCTGACCGCGTACTGGAAGACCACGACGATGACGCAGACCACGGTAGCAACCGAGGTCCATCAAACGCTTGATTTTCATGTTGATTTCGCGACGCAGGTCACCTTCAGTGGTGAACTTCGCCACTTCGCCACGCAACTGCTCAATCTGCTCGTCGCTCAGATCTTTGATCTTTGCGGCTGGGTTTACCCCAGTCTCTGCGCAAATTTTCTGCGCAGTAGTGCGACCAACACCATAGATGTAGGTCAGCGAGATAACAGTGTGCTTGTTATCTGGAATGTTAACGCCTGCAATACGGGCCATTCAGTGGGACTCCAATTGACAGCTACCTACGCCCCGGAAGCCAAGAAATAGGGCGCGAGATAATATCGCTGTAATAACAAATAATCAACCCGGTAGCGCACTAGCTACCGGGCTTCAAGCAGATCACACTCAGCCTTGGCGCTGTTTGTGACGCGGTTCCGCGCTGCAAATTACTCGAACAACACCTTCGCGGCGAATAATCTTGCAGTTACGGCACAGCTTTTTCACCGATGCACGAACTTTCATCACCAACTCCTCGAACCTTATGGGTCAGCGCAGCATGCCGCTGCCGTAACCCTTCAGGTTGGCTTTCTTCATCAGGGATTCGTACTGGTGCGAAACGAGGTGCGATTGTACTTGGGACATGAAGTCCATCACAACCACGACGACGATCAGCAACGAGGTCCCGCCAAGGTAGAACGGAACGTTGGCTGCAACCACCAGGAACTGGGGCAACAGGCAGACGGCCGTCATGTAAAGAGCACCGAACAGGGTCAAGCGGGTCAGAACGCCATCAATATAGCGTGCCGACTGCTCACCTGGACGGATGCCCGGAATAAAGGCACCGGACTTCTTCAGGTTTTCCGCTACGTCTTTCGGATTGAACATCAACGCCGTATAGAAGAAGCAGAAGAAAATAATCCCTGCACTAAACAGCAGAATATTCAACGGCTGACCAGGAGCGATCGACTGCGAGATGTCCTGCAACCAGCCCATACCTTCAGACTGACCGAACCAGGCACCCAGCGAAGCCGGGAACAGCAAAATGCTGCTCGCGAAAATGGCCGGAATAACACCGGCCATGTTCACTTTCAGCGGCAAGTGGCTAGTCTGCGCAGCGAAGACCTTGCGGCCCTGCTGACGCTTGGCGTAGTGAACAGCGATACGACGCTGACCACGCTCAATGAACACCACGAAACCGATGATCGCTACTGCCAGCAAACCGATGGCAACCAGGGCGAAGATGTTGATATCACCCTGACGAGCAGACTCGAAAGACTGCCCGATCGCTCTCGGAAGACCGGCGACGATACCCGAAAAAATCAACATCGAGATACCGTTGCCAACACCACGCTCAGTAATCTGCTCACCCAGCCACATCATGAACATCGCACCAGCCACAAAAGTGGTTACCGCGACGAAATGGAAGCTAAAGTCACCAGTGAACGAAACGCCCTGCCCCGCCAGACCAATGGACATGCCAATAGCCTGGACAAGAGCAAGAGCGACAGTGAGGTAGCGGGTGTACTGGCTAATCTTGCGACGGCCAGCTTCACCTTCCTTCTTCAACTGCTCCAGCTGCGGGCTGACGGCGGTCATCAGCTGCATGATGATCGATGCCGAAATGTACGGCATGATCCCCAGTGCAAAGATGCTCATCCGCTCCAGCGCGCCGCCGGAAAACATGTTGAACAAGCTAAGAATGGTCCCCTCATTCTGTCGAAACAGGTCCGCGAGTCGGTCCGGGTTGATACCTGGAACCGGGATGTGTGCGCCTATTCGGTAGACGATAATCGCCAGGAACAGAAAACGCAGACGAGCCCAGAGTTCAGACATACCGCCTTTGCCGAGCGCAGAGAGAGCACCTTGCTTAGCCATTTATTCCTCGAACTTGCCGCCAGCTGCTTCGATAGCCGCACGCGCACCTTTGGTGGCGCCGATTCCCTTTCCGATGGTAACAGCGCGAGTCACTTCGCCGGACAGCATGATTTTCACACGCTGAACGTTGACGTTGATCACGTTGGCATCTTTCAGAGACTGCACGGTGACGATGTCGCCTTCCACTTTAGCCAGCTCGGACAGACGCACTTCTGCGCGGTCCATGGCTTTCAGTGAAACGAAACCGAACTTCGGCAGGCGACGATGCAGCGGCTGTTGACCGCCTTCAAAGCCTGGAGCAATGGTGCCACCGGAGCGGGAGGTCTGACCTTTGTGACCACGGCCACCAGTCTTACCCAAACCACTACCGATACCACGGCCCGGACGATGCTTTTCGCGACGGGAACCCGGCGCTGGACTCAGATCATTGAGTTTCATCGATTAACCCTCGACACGCAGCATGTAGTAAGCCTTGTTGATCATCCCGCGATTCTCGGGAGTATCCTGGACTTCTACAGTGTGACCGATGCGACGCAGACCCAGACCCTTAACGCACAGTTTGTGGTTAGGGATGCGGCCGGTCATGCTTTTGATCAGCGTTACTTTAACGGTAGCCATGATCAGAAGATCTCCTTGACGCTTTTGCCACGCTTGGCGGCAATGGATTCAGGAGACTGCATTGCTTTCAAACCCTTGAAAGTGGCGTGAACCACGTTTACCGGGTTAGTCGAGCCGTAGCACTTGGCCAGAACGTTCTGAACGCCAGCAACTTCGAGAACGGCACGCATAGCGCCGCCAGCGATGATACCGGTACCTTCAGAAGCAGGCTGCATGTACACCTTCGAAGCGCCGTGAGCGGACTTCATTGCGTACTGCAGAGTGGTGCCGTTCAGATCAACCTGGATCATGTTGCGGCGAGCAGCTTCCATTGCCTTCTGGATCGCAGCAGGCACTTCACGCGACTTGCCACGGCCGAAGCCAACACGGCCCTTACCATCACCAACCACGGTCAACGCGGTGAAAGTGAAGATACGGCCGCCTTTAACGGTTTTGGCTACGCGGTTAACTTGAACCAGCTTCTCGATGTAGCCTTCGTCGCGCTTTTGGTCGTTATTTGACATAACTTAGAACTCCAGCCCAGCTTCACGAGCAGCATCAGCCAGCGCTTTAACGCGGCCGTGGTACTTGAAGCCAGAGCGGTCGAAAGCCACCTGCGAGACGCCAGCGGCCTTAGCACGCGTAGCGACCAGCTGGCCAACCTTAGTGGCCGCGTCGATGTTGCCAGTGGCACCATCACGCAGTTCTTTATCCAAAGTCGAGGCGCTTGCCAGGACTTTGCTGCCGTCGGCCGAAATGACCTGGGCGTAGATGTGCTGCGAAGAGCGGAACACGCAGAGACGCACGACTTCGAGTTCGTGCATTTTCAGGCGTGCTTTGCGAGCGCGACGCAGTCGAGTAACTTTTTTGTCGGTCATTTGCTATGCCCTACTTCTTCTTGGCTTCTTTACGACGGACGACTTCGTCCGCGTAGCGCACACCTTTGCCTTTGTACGGCTCTGGTGGACGGAAGTCGCGGATCTCGGCGGCCACTTGACCTACCAGCTGCTTGTCGATGCCCTTGATCAGGATATCGGTCTGGCTAGGAGTCTCAGCGGTGATGCCTTCCGGCAGTTCGTAATCCACTGGGTGCGAGAAGCCAAGAGCCAGGTTCAGCACTGTGCCTTTTGCTTGCGCTTTGTAACCAACACCGACCAGCTGGAGCTTGCGCTCGAAGCCTTGGCTTACGCCTTGGACCATGTTGTTAACCAACGCACGAGTGGTACCAGCCATTGCGCGAGTCTGTTGATCGCCATTGCGAGCAGCAAAACGCAGCTCACCGGCTTCTTCAACGATCTCAACGGACGAATGGATGTTCAGTTCGAGAGTGCCCTTGGCACCCTTCACCGAAAGCTGTTGGCCTGCGAATTTTACTTCGACACCGGCTGGCAGCTTAACGGGGTTCTTAGCGACGCGAGACATGCTTATCCCCCCTTAGAACACAGTGCAAAGAACTTCGCCGCCGACACCGGCAGCGCGCGCAGCACGATCAGTCATCACACCTTTGTTGGTGGAGACGATAGACACACCGAGACCGCCACGAACTTTTGGCAGATCATCGACGGACTTGTACTGACGCAGGCCTGGACGGCTAACGCGCTTCACTTCTTCGATAACCGGACGGCCTTCGAAGTACTTCAGCTCGATGGACAGCAGTGGTTTTGTTTCGCTGCTGATCTGATAACCCGCAATGTAACCTTCGTCCTTCAGGACTTTGGCAACAGCTACCTTCAACGTGGAAGATGGCATGCTTACGACGGACTTTTCAGCCATCTGGGCATTACGGATACGAGTTAGCATGTCCGCTAACGGGTCCTGCATACTCATGGGCTAGACGCTCCTAATACAAAAAAATTAGCCTTGCGGCTATTACGTGTCGCCGAGAATCTCCGGTCATGAAAAACACGGGCTCAGGCGAGCCGGGTATTCTAGACACACCCCGGAAATGAATCAAGCCCCAAAAGGGGCTTGATCCAGATTCAAGGCCACCGGTGGTCAGGTTCTTGCGAACCTTCGCACCGAGACTCTGAAAGTACTTACCAGCTGGCTTTAACCAGACCTGGTACGTCACCACGCATTGCCGCTTCACGCAGTTTGTTACGGCCGAGGCCGAACTTGCGGTAAACGCCGTGTGGACGACCGGTCAGGCGGCAGCGGTTACGCATGCGCGAAGCGCTTGCGTCACGTGGCTGCTTCTGCAGAGCTACTGTAGCTTCCCAACGCGCTTCTGGACTTGCGTTCAGATCAACGATGATAGCTTTCAGTGCTGCACGCTTCTTGGCGTACTTGGCAACCGTGAGCTGACGCTTCAGCTCGCGGTTTTTCATGCTCATCTTGGCCATGGTCCTACTCCAATCAGTTGCGGAACGGGAATTTGAACGCACGCAGCAGAGCGCGGCCTTCATCATCGTTCTTGGCAGTGGTGGTCAGGGTGATGTCCAGACCGCGGAGAGCATCGATCTTGTCGTAGTCGATTTCCGGGAAGATGATCTGCTCTTTCACGCCCATGCTGTAGTTGCCACGACCATCGAAGGACTTGGCATTCAGGCCGCGGAAGTCGCGAACCCGAGGCAGGGAGATCGACAGCAGACGATCCAGGAACTCGTACATACGCTCACGGCGCAGGGTCACTTTGACGCCGATCGGCCAACCTTCACGGACTTTAAAGCCAGCGATGGATTTGCGAGCGTAGGTCACAACGACTTTCTGGCCGGTGATCTTTTCCAGGTCAGCAACAGCGTGCTCGATGACTTTTTTGTCGCCGATCGCTTCGCCCAGACCCATGTTCAGGGTGATTTTGGTAACGCGCGGAACTTCCATCACGTTCGAAAGCTTAAGTTCTTCCTTAAGTTTCGGAGCAATTTCCTTCCGGTAAATCTCTTTTAGTCGTGCCATGGTCTCATCTACCTAGCAGTGTTCAAGCATCAACCGCTTTTTGGGTCGACTTGAAGACACGAATTTTCTTGCCGTCTTCTACTTTGAAACCAACGCGGTCAGCCTTGTTGGTTTCGCCGTTGAAAATGGCGACGTTAGAAGCATCCAGTGGAGCTTCTTTTTCGACGATACCGCCCTGCACGCCCGACATCGGGTTAGGCTTGGTATGACGCTTGACCAGGTTCAGACCACCAATAACCAAACGGTTGTTAGCGAGAACCTTAAGCACCTTACCGCGCTTACCTTTGTCTTTGCCGGCGATCACGATGATCTCGTCGTCACGACGAATCTTTTGCATGTCGGATCTCCTTACAGCACTTCTGGGGCGAGCGAGACGATCTTCATGAACTTCTCAGTACGAAGTTCACGGGTCACTGGCCCAAAGATACGGGTGCCGATCGGCTCTTGCTTGTTGTTCAGAAGAACAGCAGCGTTGCCATCAAAGCGGATAATGGAGCCATCAGCACGACGTACGCCGTGACGAGTGCGGACTACAACAGCAGTCATCACTTGGCCTTTTTTCACTTTACCGCGAGGAATTGCTTCCTTGACGGTAACCTTGATGATGTCACCGATACCAGCGTAACGACGATGGGAGCCACCCAGCACCTTGATGCACATAACGCGGCGAGCGCCGCTGTTATCGGCCACATCGAGCATGGATTGAGTCTGAATCATATAATTTCTCCGACCCCTAGTCCTTAGACTTCCACAGCGCGTTCGAGAACATCAACCAGCGCCCAAGACTTGGTCTTGGCCAAAGGACGAGTTTCACGAATAGTGACTTTGTCGCCGATGTGGCACTGATTGGTTTCGTCGTGCGCGTGCAGCTTAGTCGAACGCTTAACGTATTTACCGTAGATCGGGTGCTTAACGCGACGCTCGATCAGAACGGTGATGGTTTTGTCCATCTTGTCGCTGACAACACGGCCAGTCAGCGTACGGACAGTTTTTTCGGCTTCAGCCATGATTACTTACCTGCCTGCTGGTTGAGCACAGTCTTCACGCGAGCGATGTCACGCTTAACTTGCGAGAGCAGATGAGACTGCCCCAACTGGCCAGTTGCTTTCTGCATACGCAGATTGAACTGGTCGCGCAGCAAGCCGAGCAGTTGCTCGTTCAGCTGCTGTGCGGATTTTTCACGAAGTTCATTCGCTTTCATCACATCACCGTCCGTTTAACAAAGGAGGTGGCGAGCGGCAGCTTTGCAGCAGCCAGGGCGAAAGCCTCACGCGCCAGCTCTTCAGAAACACCCTCGATTTCATACAGG
The DNA here is from genome assembly GCF_019218965.1 of Pseudomonas sp. PDM31. NCBI lineage: Bacteria > Pseudomonadati > Pseudomonadota > Gammaproteobacteria > Pseudomonadales > Pseudomonadaceae > Pseudomonas > Pseudomonas sp. PDM31. The sequence continues at coordinate 167,933 of NZ_JAHUWS010000011.1, forward strand.
ACTTTGCCTGGCTGAATCTGGGCAACCCAGTATTCCACGTTACCCTTACCTTTACCCATACGAACCTCGAGAGGCTTCTTGGAGATCGGCTTGTCCGGGAATACACGGATCCAGATCTTGCCGCCACGCTTAACGTGACGGGTCAGAGCACGACGCGCTGACTCGATCTGACGAGCGGTGAGACGACCACGAGCAACAGACTTCAGCGCATATTCGCCGAAGCTGACTTTGCTACCGCGCAGTGCCAGACCACGGTTGTGGCCGGTCATCTGCTTGCGGAACTTCGTACGCTTTGGTTGCAACATTTGGCGTACCCCTTACTTAGCAGCTTTTTTACGAGGCGCTGGTGCTTGTGGTTTCAGTTCTTCTTGGCGACCACCAATTACTTCGCCTTTGAAGATCCAAACCTTTACACCGATCACACCGTAAGTGGTGTGAGCTTCGTAGTTGGCATAGTCGATGTCGGCACGCAGGGTGTGCAGTGGCACACGACCTTCGCGATACCATTCAGTACGTGCGATTTCAGCACCGCCGAGACGACCGCTCACTTGGATTTTGATGCCTTTGGCACCAATGCGCATGGCGTTCTGTACAGCGCGTTTCATAGCGCGACGGAACATTACGCGACGCTCCAGCTGCTGAGCTACGCTCTGCGCAACCAGCATACCGTCGAGCTCCGGCTTGCGGATCTCTTCGATATTGATGTGCACAGGCACACCCATTTGCTTGGTCAGGTCCTGACGCAGTTTCTCAACATCTTCACCTTTCTTCCCGATAACGATACCAGGACGAGCGGTGTGGATGGTGATGCGTGCAGTTTGGGCCGGACGATGGATATCGATACGGCTTACGGACGCGCTTTTTAGTTTGTCTTGGAGGTACTCACGCACATTCAGATCTGCGAGCAAATAGTCCGCATAAGTCCGACCGTCTGCGTACCAGACGGAGGTGTGCTCCTTGACGATTCCCAGGCGAATGCCAATGGGATGTACTTTCTGACCCATCTCTTCGACTCCGTTACTTGTCAGCAACCTTGACAGTGATATGGCAAGACCGCTTGACGATGCGATCAGCACGGCCTTTGGCACGTGGCATGATGCGCTTCAGCGAACGCCCTTCGTTGACGAAAACAGTGCTGACCTTCAGGTCATCAACGTCTGCGCCTTCGTTATGCTCGGCGTTGGCTACGGCCGACTCCAGCACTTTCTTCATGATCTCGGCGGCTTTCTTACTGCTGAAAGCCAACAGGTTGAGCGCTTCGCCCACCTTCTTCCCGCGGATCTGGTCGGCGACCAAGCGGGCTTTCTGGGCGGAGATTCGAGCGCCCGACAACTTAGCGGCTACTTCCATTTCCTAACCCCTTAACGCTTGGCTTTCTTGTCTGCCACGTGCCCGCGATAAGTGCGGGTACCGGCGAACTCGCCCAGTTTGTGGCCGACCATGTCTTCGTTCACGAGAACTGGGACGTGCTGACGACCGTTGTGTACTGCGATGGTCAGACCGACCATTTGTGGCAGGATCATCGAACGACGCGACCAGGTTTTCACCGGTTTGCGATCGTTCTTTTCCGCCGCCACTTCGATCTTCTTCAGTAGGTGAAGATCGATAAAAGGACCTTTTTTCAGAGAACGTGGCACTGTCGTATCCCTCTATTTACTTGCGACGACGGACGATCATTTTGTCGGTACGCTTATTACCACGAGTCTTCGCGCCCTTAGTCGGGAAGCCCCATGGCGATACCGGATGACGACCACCAGAGGTACGACCTTCACCACCACCATGTGGGTGGTCAACCGGGTTCATGGCAACACCACGAACGGTTGGGCGAACGCCACGCCAGCGTTTGGCACCAGCTTTACCCAGCGAACGCAGGCTGTGCTCGGAGTTCGAGACTTCGCCCAGGGTCGCACGGCATTCAGCCAGGACTTTACGCATTTCACCGGAACGCAGACGCAGGGTCACGTATACGCCTTCACGAGCGATCAGCTGAGCCGAAGCACCAGCGGAACGAGCGATCTGAGCGCCTTTACCCGGCTTCAATTCGATACCGTGAATCGTGCTACCCACTGGAATGTTGCGCAGTTGCAGGGAGTTGCCTGGCTTGATTGGAGCCAGAGCACCTGCGATCAGCTGGTCGCCAGCACTCACGCCTTTAGGGGCGATGATGTAGCGGCGCTCGCCGTCTGCGTAGCACAGCAGTGCGATGTGAGCAGTACGGTTTGGATCGTATTCAATGCGCTCGACAGTGGCGGAGATGCCATCTTTGTCGTTGCGACGGAAGTCGACCATACGGTAATGCTGCTTATGACCACCACCGATGTGACGAGTGGTAATACGGCCATTGTTGTTACGACCACCAGACTTCGATTTTTTCTCGAGCAGCGGTGCGTGAGGAGCGCCTTTATGCAGCTCCTTGTTGACCACCTTGACCACAAAACGGCGGCCAGGGGAAGTCGGTTTGCATTTAACGATTGCCATGATGCACCCCTTCCTTACTCAGCACTGCTGCTGAAATCGAGATCTTGGCCTGGCTGAAGGGAGATAACTGCCTTCTTCCAGTCATTACGCTTGCCCAGACCGCGAGCTGTGCGCTTGCTCTTACCCAGAACGTTCAGGGTAGTAACACGCTCAACTTTCACGCTGAACAGGCTTTCGACGGCCTTCTTGATTTCCAGCTTGGTTGCGTCAGTTGCAACCTTGAAAACGAACTGGCCTTTCTTGTCTGCCAGAACCGTAGCCTTCTCGGAAACGTGCGGGCCAAGCAGAACTTTAAATACGCGTTCCTGGTTCATCCCAGCAGCTCCTCGAATTTCTTCACGGCCGACACGGTGATCAACACCTTGTCGTATGCGATCAGACTAACTGGATCGGAACCTTGCACGTCACGTACATCAACGTGTGGCAGGTTACGAGCAGCCAGGTACAGGTTCTGATCAACAGCGTCGGACACGATCAGAACGTCGGTCAGGCTCATGTTGTTCAGCTTGCCCAGCAGGTCTTTGGTTTTCGGCGTTTCAACGGCGAAATCCTGAACCACAACCAGACGATCAGTACGCACCAGCTCAGCAAGGATGGAACGCATTGCTGCGCGATACATCTTCTTGTTCAGCTTCTGGGAGTGATCCTGAGGACGAGCTGCGAAAGTGGTACCGCCGCCACGCCAGATTGGGCTACGGATAGTACCGGCACGAGCACGGCCAGTACCTTTCTGACGCCATGGGCGCTTACCGCCACCACGAACGTCGGAACGGGTCTTTTGCTGCTTGGAACCCTGACGACCGCCAGCCATGTAGGCTACGACTGCTTGGTGAACCAGCGTCTCGTTGAATTCGCCGCCAAATGTCAGTTCGGAAACTTCGATCGCTTGAGCGTCATTTACATTTAATTGCATGTCAGCTTCCCCTTAACCGCGAGCCTTGGCTGCTGGACGTACAACCAAGTTGCCGCCAGTAGCGCCAGGAACAGCGCCCTTGACCAACAACAGATTGCGTTCAGCGTCCACGCGCACTACTTCGAGGGACTGCACGGTCACGCGCTCAGCGCCCATATGACCGGACATTTTTTTGCCCTTGAATACACGACCAGGAGTCTGGCACTGGCCGATAGAGCCTGGAACGCGGTGGGATACGGAGTTACCGTGGGTGTTATCTTGCCCGCGGAAATTCCAACGCTTGATCGTACCCTGGAAGCCTTTACCCTTGGACTGACCGGTTACATCAACCAGTTGACCAGCGGCGAAGATTTCAGCGTTGATCAGATCGCCGGCCTGGTACTCGCCTTCTTCAAGGCGGAATTCCATTACGGTACGACCAGCGGCAACGTTCGCTTTAGCGAAGTGGCCAGCCTGAGCTGCTGTTACACGCGAAGCACGACGCTCGCCGACAGTGACTTGCACTGCACGATAGCCATCGGTCTCTTCAGTTTTGAACTGGGTGACGCGATTCGGCTCGATCTCAATGACCGTGACCGGAATGGAGACACCTTCTTCGGTGAAAATACGGGTCATACCGCATTTACGACCGACTACACCAATAGTCATGTTGTAAACCTCATGAGTGTACGGGGCTTTCACCCGCTATGGCCGCCCATTTCAGAGCGTTACACGACTAAGACCGAGTCTTAGCCGAGGCTGATCTGCACTTCCACACCGGCCGCAAGATCAAGCTTCATAAGAGCATCAACGGTTTTATCCGTTGGCTGGACGATGTCCAGAACGCGCTTATGAGTACGGATCTCGTACTGGTCACGCGCGTCTTTGTTGACGTGCGGGGAGACCAGAACGGTGAACCGCTCTTTACGGGTAGGCAGTGGAATTGGACCACGCACTTGAGCACCAGTACGTTTCGCGGTTTCCACGATTTCCTGGGTTGATTGGTCGATCAGGCGATGGTCGAAAGCCTTCAACCTGATACGGATTTGCTGATTTTGCATTGGATTTCAGACTCCGGCTGCTATTCCCACCGGGCGCAATACGCCCGTTAAAAGGAGGCGCAATTCTATAGACGCCCCAGATGGGTGTCAACCCAATAAAAAAGGCCCCCGCTGAGCGGGGGCCTTTTCAAAACATCAAAGCTATCTCGGTGAAGAGATTACTCGATGATTTTAGCTACAACGCCAGCACCAACGGTACGGCCGCCTTCACGGATAGCGAAGCGCAGACCGTCTTCCATTGCGATGGTTTTGATCAGGGTAACAGTCATCTGAATGTTGTCACCTGGCATTACCATTTCAACGCCTTCTGGCAGCTCGCAGTTACCAGTCACGTCAGTAGTACGGAAGTAGAACTGTGGACGGTAGCCTTTGAAGAACGGAGTGTGACGACCGCCTTCTTCCTTGCTCAGAACGTAAACTTCTGCGGTGAACTTGGTGTGCGGCTTAACCGAACCTGGCTTAACCAGAACCTGGCCACGCTCAACGTCGTCACGCTTGGTACCACGCAGCAGAACGCCGCAGTTCTCGCCAGCACGACCTTGGTCGAGCAGCTTGCGGAACATTTCAACACCGGTGCAGGTGGTGGTGGTGGTGTCACGCAGACCAACGATTTCCAGTGGGTCTTGAACGTTTACAACGCCACGCTCGATACGACCGGTAACAACGGTACCGCGACCGGAGATCGAGAACACGTCTTCGATTGGCATCAGGAACGGCTTGTCGATAGCGCGCTCTGGCTCTGGGATGTAGCTGTCCAGAGTTTCAACCAGCTTCTTGACGGCAGTGGTGCCCATCTCGTTGTCGTCCAGGCCTTCCAGAGCCATACGAGCCGAACCGATGATGATTGGAGTGTCATCGCCCGGGAAGTCGTAGGTGGACAGCAGGTCGCGAACTTCCATCTCAACCAGTTCCAGCAGCTCAGCGTCGTCTACCAGGTCGGCCTTGTTCAGGAAAACCACGATGTACGGAACGCCTACCTGACGGGACAGCAGGATGTGCTCACGGGTTTGTGGCATCGGACCATCAGCGGCCGAGCAAACCAGGATAGCGCCGTCCATTTGAGCAGCACCGGTGATCATGTTCTTCACATAGTCAGCGTGACCTGGGCAGTCAACGTGAGCGTAGTGACGGATCTTCGAGTTGTACTCAACGTGCGCGGTGTTGATGGTGATACCGCGAGCTTTTTCTTCTGGTGCGCTGTCGATCTTGTCGAAGTCAACACGAGCCGAACCGAAAACTTCGGAGCAGACGCGAGTCAGAGCAGCGGTCAGAGTGGTTTTACCGTGGTCAACGTGACCGATGGTGCCAACGTTGACGTGCGGAAGGGAACGATCAAATTTTTCTTTAGCCACGACAATTAACTCCTAGCCTAAAGGGGCTGAATCAGCCTTGTTTTTTGGTAACAGTTTCGACGATGTGCGACGGAGCTGTATTGTATTTTTTGAATTCCATAGAGTAGCTTGCGCGACCCTGGGACATCGAACGAACGTCGGTCGCATAACCGAACATCTCGCCCAACGGAACTTCAGCACGGATAACCTTACCGGAAACCGTATCTTCCATACCCAGAATCATGCCGCGACGACGGTTAAGGTCGCCCATCACGTCACCCATATAGTCTTCAGGCGTAACAACCTCTACCGCCATGATCGGCTCAAGCAGCTCACCACCGCCCTTCTGGGCCAGTTGCTTGGTCGCCATGGAAGCAGCCACCTTAAACGCCATCTCGTTCGAGTCGACGTCGTGGTAGGAACCATCAAACACGGTAGCCTTCAGGCCGATCAGCGGATAGCCGGCAACAACGCCGTTCTTCATCTGCTCTTCGATACCCTTCTGGATAGCCGGGATGTATTCCTTAGGAACCACACCACCCACTACTTCGTTCACGAATTGCAGACCTTCCTGACCTTCGTCAGCAGGAGCAAAACGGATCCAGCAATGGCCGAACTGGCCACGACCGCCGGACTGACGAACGAACTTGCCTTCGATTTCGCAGTTCTTCGTGATGCGCTCACGATACGAAACCTGAGGCTTACCGATGTTGGCTTCGACGTTGAACTCACGGCGCATCCGGTCAACCAGGATGTCCAGGTGCAGCTCGCCCATGCCAGAGATGATCGTTTGACCAGTCTCTTCATCAGTCTTGACGCGGAAAGACGGGTCTTCCTGAGCAAGCTTGCCCAGAGCGATACCCATTTTTTCCTGGTCATCCTTGGTCTTAGGCTCTACGGCAACCGAGATAACCGGCTCCGGGAAGTCCATGCGAACCAGGATGATTGGCTTGTCAGCGTTGCAGAGGGTTTCACCAGTGGTGACGTCCTTCATGCCGATCAGGGCCGCGATGTCGCCAGCGCGTACTTCCTTGATCTCTTCACGGGCGTTTGCGTGCATTTGCACCATACGACCCACGCGCTCTTTCTTGCCTTTAACCGAGTTGATCACGCCGTCGCCGGAGGCCAATACGCCCGAGTAAACGCGGACGAAGGTCAAGGTACCCACGAATGGGTCGGTAGCGATCTTGAACGCCAGAGCCGAGAACGGCTCGTTGTCGTCCGCGTGACGCTCCATCTCTTCTTCCTCGTTATCAGGGTTGGAACCCTTGATAGCAGGAATGTCGACAGGAGCCGGCAGGTAGTCGATAACGGCGTCGAGAACCAGGGGAACGCCCTTGTTCTTGAAGGAAGAACCGCAAACAGCCAGGACGATTTCGCCAGCGATAGTACGCTGACGCAGAGCGGCCTTGATTTCCTCGATGGTGAGTTCTTCACCTTCCAGGTACTTGTTCATCAGCTCTTCGCTGGCTTCGGCAGCAGCCTCAACCATGTTGCTGCGCCACTCTTCAGCCAGTTCCTGCAGTTCAGCAGGGATAGCTTCGCGACGTGGAGTCATGCCCTTGTCAGCATCGTTCCAGTAAACCGCTTCCATGGTCATCAGATCGATCTGACCCTGGAAGTTGTCTTCGGAACCGATAGCCAACTGGATTGGCACTGGAGTGTGGCCCAGACGCTGCTTGATCTGAGCGATCACGCGCAGGAAGTTAGCACCGGCACGGTCCATCTTGTTCACGTAAACAATACGTGGAACGCCGTACTTGTTGGCTTGACGCCATACGGTTTCGGACTGCGGCTCAACGCCGGAAGTACCACAGAACACAACGACAGCGCCGTCGAGTACACGCAGGGAACGTTCAACTTCAATGGTGAAGTCCACGTGGCCCGGGGTATCGATGACGTTGAAGCGGTATTGGTCTTTGTGCTGCTTGGCGGAACCCTGCCAGAAGGCGGTAATGGCAGCAGAAGTAATGGTAATACCACGCTCCTGCTCCTGCACCATCCAGTCAGTGGTCGCAGCGCCATCATGCACTTCGCCCATCTTGTGGCTTTTGCCAGTGTAAAAAAGGACGCGCTCGGTGGTGGTGGTTTTACCAGCATCCACGTGAGCAACGATACCAATGTTACGGTAGCGGTTAATCGGTGTAGTACGAGCCATAAAGCCCTCGCAAAATTAGTGACGCTAAAATTAGAAGCGGTAGTGCGAGAAAGCCTTGTTGGCTTCAGCCATACGGTGCACGTCTTCACGCTTCTTAACTGCAGCACCTTTACCTTCGGCGGCGTCCAGCAGTTCGCCAGCCAAACGCAGAGCCATAGACTTCTCGCCGCGCTTGCGGGCGAAGTCTACCAACCAGCGCATTGCCAGAGCGTTACGACGGGACGGACGAACTTCAACCGGAACCTGGTAAGTAGCACCGCCTACACGGCGCGACTTTACTTCGACCAGCGGAGCGATGGCGTCGAGAGCTTTCTCGAAGATTTCCAGGGGGTCGCTGTTCTTGCGTTCTTTAACCTTTTCCAGCGCGCCATAAACGATACGCTCGGCAACGGCTTTCTTGCCGCTTTCCATCACGTGGTTCATGAACTTGGCCAGGATTTGGCTTCCGTATTTTGGATCGTCAAGCACTTCGCGCTTGGCTGCTACGCGTCTTCTTGGCATGGATAAGCCCTCAAACGGTCTTCAGGTTCGCTCGGAATCGGTGCCCTTGCGGGACGCCTCCGACCTTACTCTTATCGACTCAGAAAAATAGAAAATCAGTTTTTACAAAAAGCCGCTACTACTTAGGCTTCTTGGTACCGTACTTCGAACGACCCTGGTTACGACCTTTAACGCCGGAAGTATCCAGAGAACCGCGTACGGTGTGGTAACGAACACCTGGCAAGTCTTTTACACGACCGCCGCGGATCAGTACCACGCTGTGCTCTTGCAGGTTGTGGCCTTCACCGCCGATGTACGAGGAAACCTCGAAACCGTTGGTCAGGCGCACACGGCATACTTTACGCAGTGCCGAGTTAGGTTTTTTCGGCGTGGTGGTGTACACACGGGTGCACACGCCACGGCGTTGCGGGCAGTTCTGCAGCGCAGGCACGTCGGATTTCTCGACGATACGCTTACGCGGCTGACGTACCAGCTGGTTGATAGTTGCCATCTACTAGCTCCACTGTTGTCTTGCGACGCTATTGTCTTGCAAGAAAAGCAAAATGGCAGGAACGAATTCCCGCCAAATTTAGGGGTACAAGAGTCTAAAGAGGATCTTGTCCCCAGTCAAGGCAAGGCCCCGACCTCCCCGCTCATCCAACCTCGACAAATTGTCTCGATTCGATGAACGGTGCGACCGGGGCCCCACGCTCATTTACCGCAGAACTCAGTTACCGCTCGAGTTCAGCGCTTCGGTCAGTGCAGCTTCCACTTCACTGGCGCTTACGCGCAACGGCTTGTCTGCATCACGACGACGCTTACGCTCGCTGTGATAAGCCAGGCCGGTACCAGCCGGGATCAGACGACCCACGACCACGTTTTCTTTCAGGCCGCGCAGGTAGTCGCGCTTGCCGGTTACCGCCGCTTCGGTCAGTACGCGAGTGGTTTCCTGGAAGGAAGCCGCCGAGATGAACGATTCGGTGGACAACGACGCCTTGGTGATACCCAGCAGAACGCGAGTGAACTTGGAGACAAACTTGTCTTCGCCGCTCAAACGCTCGTTCTCTACCAGAACGTGAGTCAATTCCATCTGGTCGCCCTTGATGAAACTGGAATCGCCGGATTCAGCGATTTCAACTTTACGCAGCATCTGACGCAGGATGGTCTCGATGTGCTTGTCGTTGATCTTCACGCCTTGCAGACGGTAAACGTCCTGGATCTCGTTGACGATGTACTTGGCCAGCGCACTCACACCCAGCAGACGCAGGATGTCGTGTGGATCGCTTGGACCGTCGGAGATAACTTCGCCGCGGTTTACCTGTTCGCCTTCGAACACGTTCAGGTGACGCCACTTCGGAATCAGCTCTTCGTACGGATCACTACCGTCGTTCGGGGTGATAACCAGACGGCGCTTGCCTTTGGTCTCTTTACCGAACGCGATGGTGCCGCTGACTTCAGCCAGAATCGACGCTTCTTTCGGACGACGAGCTTCGAACAAGTCGGCAACACGCGGCAGACCACCGGTGATGTCACGAGTCTTCGAAGTTTCTTGCGGGATACGAGCGATAACATCACCGATCGCGATCTTCGCACCGTCCGCTACACCGACCAGGGCGTTGGCTGGCAGGAAGTACTGAGCGATAACGTCAGTGCCTGGCAGCAACAGATCCTTGCCGTTGTCGTCGACCATCTTCACGGCAGGACGGATGTCCTTGCCAGCAGCTGGACGATCTTTGGCGTCGAGTACTTCAATGTTGGTCATACCGGTCAATTCGTCAGTCTGACGCTTGATCGTGATGCCTTCTTCCATGCCCACGTAGGTCACGGTACCTTTCATTTCGGTAACGATCGGGTGAGTGTGCGGATCCCACTTGGCCACGATTGCGCCAGCGTCGACCTTGTCACCTTCTTTAACCGAAATCACGGCACCGTACGGCAGCTTGTAACGCTCGCGCTCACGACCGAAGTCATCAGCGATGGCCAGCTCACCGGAACGGGACACAGCAACCAGGTGACCATCCACTCGCTCAACGTGCTTCAAATTGTGCAGACGGACGGTGCCGCCATTCTTCACCTGAACGCTGTCGGCTGCGGAGGTCCGGCTTGCCGCACCACCGATGTGGAACGTACGCATCGTCAGCTGGGTACCCGGCTCACCGATCGACTGTGCAGCGATTACGCCGACAGCTTCACCGATGTTCACCTGGTGACCGCGAGCCAAGTCACGGCCGTAGCACTTGGCGCAAATGCCGTAGCGGGTTTCGCAGCTGATCGGCGAGCGAACAATCACTTCGTCGATGCTGTTGAGTTCGATGAACTCGACCCACTTCTCGTCTACCAGGGTGCCAGCAGGAACGATGATGTCCTCGGTACCTGGCTTGAATACGTCACGGGCGATAACACGACCCAATACGCGTTCACCCAACGGCTCTACAACGTCACCGCCTTCAATGTGCGGTGTCATCAACAGACCGTGTTCGGTGCCGCAATCGATCTCGGTTACAACCAGATCTTGCGCCACGTCTACCAGACGACGAGTCAGGTAACCGGAGTTCGCAGTTTTCAACGCGGTATCCGCCAGACCCTTACGAGCACCGTGAGTAGAGATGAAGTACTGAAGTACGCTCAAACCTTCACGGAAGTTCGCAGTAATCGGCGTTTCAATGATGGAACCGTCCGGCTTGGCCATCAGGCCACGCATACCGGCCAGCTGACGAATCTGTGCTGCGGAACCCCGCGCACCAGAGTCAGCCATCATGTACATCGAGTTGAAGGATTCCTGGTCGACTTCGACGCCATGACGGTCGATGACTTTCTCTTTCGAGAGGTTGGCCATCATCGCCTTGGAGACTTCGTCGTTCGCTTTCGACCAAAGGTCGATCACTTTGTTGTACTTCTCGCCCTGGGTTACCAGGCCGGAGGCGTACTGACTTTCGATCTCTTTCACTTCGTCGGTGGCAGCACCGATGATGCGGGCTTTTTCATCCGGGATAACGAAGTCGTTAACACCGATGGAAACGCCGGAAATGGTCGAGTAAGCGAAACCGGTGTACATCAACTGGTCAGCGAAGATCACGGTCTCTTTCAAACCAACCACGCGGTAGCACTGGTTGATCAGCTTGGAGATCGCCTTTTTCTTCATTGGCAGGTTGACGACGTCGTAGGACAGACCTTTTGGCACAACCTGATACAGCAACGCACGGCCGACAGTAGTGTCGACGATACGAGTGCCGCTCACGCTGCCACCGTCACGGTCGTTGACGGTTTCGTTGATCCGCACTTTGACCTTGGCGTGCAGTGCGGCTTCGCCGGCACGGAACACACGGTCAACTTCCTGCAGATCCGCGAACACACGACCTTCGCCCTTGGCGTTGATCGCTTCACGAGTCATGTAGTACAGACCCAATACAACGTCCTGCGACGGAACGATGATTGGCTCACCGTTGGCTGGCGACAGAATGTTGTTGGTCGACATCATCAACGCACGCGCTTCGAGCTGGGCTTCCAGCGTCAGCGGTACGTGCACGGCCATTTGGTCGCCGTCGAAGTCGGCGTTGTACGCGGCGCAGACCAGAGGGTGCAGCTGGATAGCCTTACCTTCGATCAGTACCGGTTCAAACGCCTGGATACCCAGACGGTGAAGGGTCGGTGCACGGTTGAGAAGAACCGGGTGTTCGCGAATCACTTCAGCGAGAACGTCCCAAACTTCCGGCAGCTCGCGCTCGACCATCTTCTTGGCAGCTTTGATGGTGGTCGCGAGACCACGCATTTCCAGCTTGCCGAAAATGAACGGCTTGAACAGCTCGAGAGCCATTTTCTTCGGCAGACCGCACTGGTGCAGACGCAGGGTTGGACCTACGGTAATTACCGAACGACCGGAGTAGTCAACACGCTTACCGAGCAAGTTCTGACGGAAACGACCTTGCTTACCCTTGATCATGTCAGCCAGGGATTTCAGAGGACGCTTGTTGGAACCGGTGATAGCGCGGCCACGACGACCGTTGTCGAGCAGTGCGTCGACGGCTTCCTGCAACATACGCTTTTCGTTGCGCACGATGATGTCCGGAGCGGACAGATCCAGCAGGCGCTTCAAACGGTTGTTACGGTTGATCACTCGACGATACAGATCGTTGAGGTCGGAAGTCGCGAAGCGACCGCCATCCAGCGGGACCAGTGGACGCAGATCTGGCGGCAGAACCGGCAGAACGGTCAGCACCATCCACTCTGGCAGGTTGCCGGAACCCTGGAAGGCTTCCATCAACTTCAGACGCTTGGACAGCTTCTTGATCTTGGTTTCGGAGTTGGTTTGCGGAATCTCTTCACGCAGACGGCCAATCTCGTGTTCCAGGTCGATAGCGTGCAGCAGTTCACGGACAGCTTCAGCACCCATGCGGGCGTCGAAGTCATCACCGAACTCTTCCAGCGCTTCGAAGTACTGCTCGTCGTTGAGCAGCTGACCTTTTTCAAGGGTGGTCATGCCTGGATCGATAACGACATAGCTCTCGAAGTAGAGAACGCGTTCGATATCACGCAGGGTCATGTCCATCAGCAAGCCGATACGCGACGGCAGCGATTTCAGGAACCAGATGTGGGCAACTGGCGAGGCCAGTTCGATGTGCGCCATGCGCTCACGACGAACTTTTGCCAGCGCGACTTCAACGCCGCACTTCTCGCAGATCACACCACGGTGCTTCAAGCGCTTGTACTTACCGCACAGGCACTCGTAATCCTTTACCGGGCCAAAGATCTTGGCGCAGAACAGGCCGTCACGCTCAGGTTTGAACGTACGGTAGTTGATGGTTTCCGGCTTTTTAACTTCACCGAACGACCACGAACGGATCATCTCAGGCGATGCCAATCCAATACGGATGGCGTCGAACTCTTCGACTTGACCCTGGTTTTTCAGCAAATTCAGTAGGTCTTTCAAGGCCTTTCCTCCTGGCGGAGCAGAGAGCGGGCAATCCTGCCCCGCTCTCGATTCGCGTCACGTGTTATTCGGTTTCCAGATCGATATCGATGCCGAGGGAACGAATTTCCTTGATCAACACGTTGAAGGACTCGGGCATGCCCGGCTCCATACGGTGATCGCCATCCACGATGTTTTTGTACATCTTGGTACGGCCGTTCACATCGTCCGACTTCACTGTGAGCATTTCTTGCAGAGTGTAAGCGGCACCGTATGCTTCCAGTGCCCAGACCTCCATCTCCCCGAAACGCTGACCACCGAACTGCGCCTTACCACCCAGCGGCTGCTGGGTAACCAGGCTGTACGAACCGGTAGAACGAGCGTGCATCTTGTCGTCTACCAAGTGGTTCAGCTTCAGCATGTACATGTAGCCAACGGTAACCGGGCGCTCGAACTTGTTGCCGGTACGGCCGTCGGTCAGCTGCATCTGGCCGCTTTCTGGCAGGTCTGCCAGTTTCAGCATGGCCTTGATTTCGCTTTCCTTGGCACCGTCGAACACTGGAGTGGCCATTGGAACGCCGCCACGCAGGTTTTGAGCCAGATCCAGGATTTCCTGGTCGGAGAAGTCATCGAGGCTTTCCTGACGACCGCCGATCTCGTTATAGATCTCGTGCAGGAATTTACGCAGCTCGGCAACTTTACGCTGCTCTTCAACCATGCGGTTGATCTTCTCGCCCAGGCCCTTGGCCGCGAGGCCCAGGTGGGTTTCAAGGATCTGACCAACGTTCATACGCGAAGGTACGCCCAACGGGTTGAGGACGACGTCGACCGGGGTGCCATTGGCATCGTGCGGCATGTCTTCAACCGGCATGATCACGGAGACCACACCTTTGTTACCGTGACGACCGGCCATCTTGTCGCCCGGCTGGATGCGACGACGGATTGCCAGGTAAACCTTGACGATTTTCAGCACGCCTGGAGCCAGGTCATCGCCCTGCTGCAGTTTGCGCTTCTTGTCTTCGAACTTGTCGTCCAGCAGACGGCGGCGATCAACGATGTAGGCCTGGGCCTTCTCGAGCTGCTCGTTCAGAGCGTCTTCAGCCATGCGCAGTTTGAACCACTGGCCGTGCTCAAGACCGTCGAGTACTTCGTCGGTGATGTCCTGGCCTTTCTTCAGACCGGCGCCGCCTTCGGCTTTGTGGCCGACCAGAGCGGAACGCAGACGTTCGAAAGTAGCACCTTCAACGATACGGAACTCTTCGTTGAGGTCCTTGCGGATCTCGTCCAGCTGGGACTTCTCGATCGACAGTGCACGAGCATCACGCTCAACGCCGTCGCGGGTGAAGACCTGTACGTCGATGACAGTACCCTTGGTACCGGTAGGTACGCGCAGGGAAGTGTCTTTAACGTCGCTGGCTTTCTCACCGAAGATCGCACGCAGCAGTTTTTCTTCCGGAGTCAGTTGGGTCTCGCCTTTCGGAGTGACCTTACCAACCAGGATGTCGCCTGCGCCTACTTCAGCGCCTACATAAACGATACCGGCTTCGTCCAGCTTGTTCAGTGCAGCTTCACCCACGTTCGGGATGTCCGCAGTGATTTCCTCTGGGCCAAGCTTGGTGTCACGGGCCACACAGGTCAGTTCCTGGATGTGGATCGTGGTGAAACGGTCTTCTTGAACAACGCGTTCCGACAGGCAGATGGAGTCTTCGAAGTTGAAGCCGTTCCATGCCATGAAGGCGATGCGCATGTTCTGACCCAGCGCCAGTTCACCCATGTCGGTGGACGGGCCGTCGGCCATGATGTCGCTACGCTGGACCCGATCACCTTTACGCACCAGCGGACGCTGGTTGATGCAGGTGTTCTGGTTGGAGCGGGTGTATTTGGTCAGGTTGTAGATGTCGACACCGGCTTCACCGGTTTCAACTTCGTCATCAGCAACACGAACCACGATACGGCTGGCGTCGACAGAGTCGATCACGCCGCCACGACGAGCCACGACGCAAACGCCGGAGTCACGGGCTACGTTACGCTCCATGCCGGTACCTACCAGCGGCTTGTCAGCGCGCAGGGTTGGTACAGCTTGACGCTGCATGTTCGAACCCATCAACGCACGGTTGGCGTCGTCGTGCTCGAGGAACGGAATCAGCGACGCTGCGACCGAAACTACCTGCTTCGGCGAGACGTCCATCAAGGTGACGTCTTCCGGCGCCTTGACGGTGAATTCGTTCAAGTGACGAACAGCTACCAGCTCGTCGATCAGGACTTTCTTGTCGTTCATCGTGGCCGAAGCCTGAGCGATCACGTGATCAGCTTCTTCGATGGCAGACAGGAATACGATCTCGTCGGTGACCAGAGCGTCTTTCACCACACGGTACGGGCTCTCAAGGAAGCCGTACTGGTTGGTGCGCGCATAAGCCGCCAGGGAGTTGATCAGACCGATGTTCGGACCTTCCGGCGTTTCGATCGGGCATACACGACCGTAGTGAGTCGGGTGTACGTCACGAACTTCAAAGCCGGCGCGCTCACGAGTCAGACCGCCAGGGCCGAGTGCAGAGACACGACGCTTGTGGGTGATCTCGGACAGCGGGTTGTTCTGGTCCATGAACTGGGACAGCTGGCTGGAACCGAAGAACTCTTTCACCGCTGCAGCCACTGGCTTGGCGTTGATCAGGTCTTGCGGCATCAGGCCTTCGCTTTCAGCCATCGACAGACGCTCTTTGACCGCACGCTCAACACGTACCAGGCCAACGCGGAACTGGTTCTCGGCCATTTCGCCTACGCAGCGAACACGACGGTTACCCAGGTGGTCGATGTCATCGACGATGCCTTTACCGTTACGGATGTCGACCAGAGTCTTCAGTACCGCGACGATGTCTTCCTTGCACAGCACGCCCGAACCTTCGATCTCGGTACGACCGATACGACGGTTGAACTTCATCCGGCCGACCGCAGACAGGTCATAGCGCTCAGGGCTGAAGAACAGGTTGTTGAACAGGGTCTCGGCAGCGTCTTTGGTAGGCGGCTCGCCTGGACGCATCATGCGATAGATCTCGACCAGCGCTTCCAATTGGTTGCTGGTGGAATCGATCTTCAATGTGTCGGAGACGAACGGACCGCAGTCGATATCGTTGGTGTACAGAGTTTCGATGCGAACAACTTGAGCCTTGGCGATTTTGGCCAGGATCTCGGTGTTCAGCTCGGTGTTGCACTCTGCCAGGATTTCGCCGGTTGCCGGGTGCACGATGACCTTGGCGGTTGTGCGACCCAGGACGTAGTCCAGAGGCACATCCAGCTCTTTGATCCCGGCCTTTTCCAGCTGGTTGATGTGGCGAGCGGTGATACGACGACCCTGCTCGACAATAACCTTGCCTTTGTCATCCTGGATATCGAGGACAGCGATTTCACCGCGCAGGCGCTGAGGCACCAGCTCCAGGCTCAGGGTCTCGCCCTTCACGTGGAATACGTTGGTGGTGTAGAACGCGTCCAGCACTTCTTCAGTGGTATAGCCGAGCGCACGCAGCAGTACCGATGCAGGCAGCTTGCGACGACGGTCGATACGCACGAACACGCAGTCTTTCGGGTCGAACTCGAAGTCCAGCCACGAACCGCGGTAAGGAATGATGCGCGCGGAGTACAGCAGTTTACCGGAGCTGTGCGTCTTGCCACGGTCGTGGTCGAAGAACACGCCCGGGGAACGGTGCAGCTGGGAAACGATTACACGCTCGGTACCGTTGATTACGAAGGTACCGTTTTCAGTCATCAGTGGGATTTCGCCCATGTAGACTTCTTGCTCTTTGATGTCCTTGATCGCTTTGTTCGACGATTCTTTGTCGAAAATGATCAGGCGCACTTTTACCCGCAAAGGTACGGCGTAAGTTACACCGCGCAATACGCATTCTTTGACATCAAATGCCGGTTCGCCCAGGCGATAACCGACGTACTCCAGCGCAGCATTGCCGGAGTAGCTGATGATCGGGAAAACGGATTTGAAGGCCGCATGCAGGCCCACGTCGCGGAACTGATCTTTAGTCGCTCCCGCTTGCAAGAATTCACGATACGAATCCAGCTGGATGGCCAGGAGGTACGGCACATCCATGACGTCCGGCAACTTGCTAAAGTCCTTGCGGATACGTTTTTTCTCAGTATATGAGTAAGCCATCAGCGTTCCCCAGCTTGGTCACCTGCTTGTTTGGCCCCTCCCGACGGGAGCAGCCAGAAAATCGTGCAAACCCCATGGTTTGCGCCACCGCATCGGGTGGTTACAGCTCGTTACCGGCACCGACCCAGTCGGCTGCCAATAACGGAAAAAGGCCGGTGGCAAGAGCCACCAGCCATCAGCCTGTCGCTTAACGCTCGGGCTGGAAACGCAAAGTCGATGCTTACTTCAGCTCGACTTTAGCGCCTGCTTCTTCCAGAGCTGCTTTGGCTTTGTCAGCTGCGTCTTTGGCAACAGCTTCCAGAACCATGGCAGGAGCGCCGTCAACTACAGCCTTGGCTTCTTTCAGGCCCAGACCGGTCAGTTCACGTACTGCCTTGATCACGTTTACTTTCTTCTCGCCAGCTTCGGTCAGCATGACGTTGAATTCGGTTTGCTCTTCAGCAACGGCAGCAGCAACAGCTGGACCAGCCGAAGCAGCAGCAGCGGAAACGCCGAATTTTTCTTCGAAAGCTTTGATCAGCTCAACAACCTGCAGAACCGACATTTCAGCTACGGCGTTGAGGATATCTTCTTGGGAGATAGACATTACTGTATTTCCTGAATTGGGGGACGGCCTACGCGGCCATCGAAATAAACAAAAATACGCGAGAGAAAGTGCTCAGCCTTAGGCTGCGGCAGCTTCTTTTTGCTCGCGAACTGCAGCCAGAGTACGAGCCAGCTTGCTGGTAGCGCCTTGAATCACGCTCATCAGCTGCGAAATGGCTTCGTCGCGGGTCGGCAGTGTTGCCAGTACGTCGATTTGGTTAGCTGCGAGGAACTTGCCCTCGAACGCAGCTGCCTTGATCTCGAACTTGTCCTGACTCTTGGCGAACTCTTTGAACAAACGGGCAGCAGCGCCTGGATGATCCTTGGAGAACGCGATCAGAGTCGGGCCGGTGAACACGTCGTTGAGGACACTGTATTCAGTGTCAGCAACAGCGCGCTTGAGCAGGGTGTTACGTACAACACGTACGTATACGCCAGCTTCACGAGCCTCTTTACGGAGTCCGGTCATTGCGCCTACTGTCACACCACGGGCATCAGCCACGACAGCGGACAGAGCGACTTTGGCAGCCTCGTTGACTTCAGCGACGATGGCCTTCTTGTCTTCGAGATTAATTGCCACGGGTTTAACTCCTGCTTGTTACCGTTTCATCTGGCCGGAGCCGGATGTCGTTTTGGTGTCTGATTCGGTAAGGAACCGGGAGCACCATCTGCGTAGGCTTGTGGTTTAAGACTTGCGCCGCCTACGGTCTTGGATAGCCCCCGCCAGGCAGGGACCCCAATTTTTCAATTGGCGCAATCGCTTGCGCCAACCTGTGTCTTACGCGTCGAGCGAGCTTTGATCGATGATCAGACCTGGGCCCATAGTGGTGCTCAGGGTAACGCGCTTGACGTAAATGCCTTTCGAGGAAGCTGGCTTGATACGCTTCAGATCAGCGATCAGGGCTTCAACGTTTTCCTTCAGCTTGACGGCGTCGAAGCCCATCTTGCCAACGGAAGTGTGGATGATGCCGTTTTTGTCGGTGCGATAACGAACCTGACCAGCCTTGGCGTTTTTAACCGCGGTAGCTACGTCTGGAGTCACGGTACCAACTTTAGGGTTAGGCATCAGACCACGTGGACCGAGGATCTGACCCAACTGACCTACAACGCGCATTGCATCCGGGGATGCGATAACTACGTCATAGTTCAGGTCGCCGCCTTTCATTTCGGCAGCCAGGTCGTCCATACCTACACGGTCAGCGCCGGCAGCCAGAGCGGCCTCAGCAGCTGGACCCTGGGTGAACACAGCAACGCGAACGGTCTTGCCAGTGCCGTGAGGCAGCACAGTAGCGCTACGAACGACCTGGTCGGATTTACGCGGGTCAACACCCAGGTTTACAGCTACGTCGAACGACTCGCTGAACTTGACAGTCGACAGCTCAGCCAGCAGGGCAGCGGCGTCTACAATGTTGTAGGCCTTGCCTGCTTCGATTTTGCCGGCGATAGCCTTTTGACGCTTGGTCAGCTTAGCCATTACACACCCTCCACGTTAAGGCCCATGCTACGAGCAGAACCGGCGATGGTACGCACGGCTGCATCCATATCAGCTGCAGTCAGATCCGCGTTTTTGGTTTTCGCGATTTCTTCCAGCTGAGCACGAGTCACGGTGCCAACCTTAACGGTGTTCGGACGAGCGGAACCGCTGGTCAGACCGGCCGCCTTCTTCAGCAGAACCGAAGCAGGGGTGGATTTGGTTTCGAAAGTGAAGCTACGGTCGCTGTAGACAGTGATGATCACTGGAGTCGGCAGACCTGGCTCAAGACCCTGGGTACGGGCGTTGAAAGCCTTGCAGAATTCCATGATGTTCACGCCGTGTTGACCCAGAGCAGGACCAACAGGTGGGCTTGGGTTAGCCTGAGCGGCCTTCACTTGCAGCTTGATGTAAGCGGTAATCTTCTTGGCCATGAGGCACTCCAATTACGGGTTCAAACGCCTCGAAAGGCTCCCCGGTTACTTGCGCGTTTATCCCAGTGACGACAAAACCCCACAGCCTATGGCTGCGGGGTTGGGATTTTTGCTCAGCTAGACCTTTTCGACCTGGCTGAACTCTAGCTCTACCGGAGTAGAGCGACCGAAAATGAGCACAGCCACCTGGATGCGGCTCTTTTCGTAGTTAACTTCTTCAACAACACCGGTAAAGTCAGCGAACGGACCGTCATTGACACGCACCGACTCACCCGGCTCGAACAATGTCTTCGGCTTCGGCTTGTCGCTACCATCAGCAACGCGACGCAGAATCGCTTCTGCTTCTTTATCGGTGATTGGCGCAGGCTTGTCAGCGGTACCGCCGATGAAACCCATCACCCGAGGCGTGTCCTTGACCAAGTGCCAAGTACCCTCGTTCATATCCATCTGCACCAGCACGTAGCCAGGGAAGAATTTGCGTTCGCTTTTGCGCTTCTGGCCATTGCGCATCTCAACCACTTCTTCAGTGGGGACCAGAATCTCGCCGAAGCCATCTTCCATGCCAGCCAGCTTTACGCGCTCGATGAGCGAGCGCATTACATGCTTCTCGTAACCGGAGTAAGCATGCACAACATACCAACGCTTAGCCACGGGACACCCTTAGCCGACAATCAAGGAAACAAGCCAGCCGAGCAGGGAATCAAGCCCCCACAACAGCAACGCCATAACCAGAACAACAGCCACAACGATCAACGTGGTCTGCGTGGTTTCTTGGCGAGTTGGCCAAACGACTTTACGAATCTCGGTGCGCGCTTCCTTTACAAGAACAAAGAAAGACTTGCCCTTCACTGTCTGCAGGCCTACAAAGGCAGCTACAGCAGCAATCACGAGCAAAGCGAGCACACGGTACAGAATCGGCGAAGCAGAGAAGTACTGATTGCCAACAACGCCAACAGCCACCAAAGCAACTACTACTAGCCACTTGAGCAGATCGAAGCGAGAACCTTGAGCTTCAGCTTTAGGAGTCATCTATGAAGATCCTGTGAAAAGAAAGCCAGACACACCGAGTGAATCTGGCAGGTCAGGAGGGAATCGAACCCCCAACCTACGGTTTTGGAGACCGTCGCTCTGCCAATTGAGCTACTGACCTAAAACAAAATCAGGCCGACCATTATGCAGACCTGAAAAAGACTTTACAACCATTTACTCAATGACCTTGAGCACTCCGCCAGAACCAGGGACTCAGATCACCCCACGAACAACGAAGAACATCCCAGGCCATTAAAACAAAGGCAGATATTTTCATATCTGCCTTGTTATATGGAGCTCTTGAGCGGATTTGAACCGCTGACCTCACCCTTACCAAGGGTGTGCTCTACCAACTGAGCTACAAGAGCGCAACACTGTGCAAAACCTGCAA
This sequence comes from Pseudomonas sp. PDM31, assembly GCF_019218965.1. Lineage (NCBI taxonomy): Bacteria > Pseudomonadati > Pseudomonadota > Gammaproteobacteria > Pseudomonadales > Pseudomonadaceae > Pseudomonas > Pseudomonas sp. PDM31. Next base: position 189,308 of record NZ_JAHUWS010000011.1, read on the forward strand.
ACTTGGAGCGGGTAGCGGGAATCGAACCCGCATCATCAGCTTGGAAGGCTGAGGTTCTACCACTAAACTATACCCGCGAGGCTTGCAGCTCTCGCTAAAATGGTGGAGGGGGAAGGATTCGAACCTTCGAAGTCGTAGACGTCAGATTTACAGTCTGATCCCTTTGGCCGCTCGGGAACCCCTCCTAAGCGAGCCGGCATTCTACATCATGCCAGCCTTCTGTCAAGCACTTTTCTCAATAAAAACTTGAGGTTAGCTGCGTTGACCCGCTTCACACCGCTTACCGTTTCCGGTGTTCGCTGTGGAGCGGGCGCCATTCTATGCAAACTATTCGAAGGGCGCAACCCCCTCGCAAGGCATTATTTTATGTTTTAACTCATTGAATTCTTTGGAAAGGTTTTGCAGCTGCAGTTCATCCAGCCAGCGCCTGCTTTCGGGGGCGATTCGCACCCAATAACCGGCCGTTTCAGCCCCACTCCGAGGTAGCGACTGGAACTTGACTTCCATCCCGCTCAACCGCCGCTCAACGGCTTGCGCCGCATCCAGACGAACATAGCCCCCCAGATAAAGGCAGCTTCCGTCAGGCAACACAGGCTTGGTTTTTTCCCTGGATGTATCAGCCGCCTCACTCAACAGGCGAATATCCTGCTGAGTCCCTTTATACAAGCTCAAAGACGTTACATCCTTGGCGCGCAGAGGGGCCTCCTGTTGATTCCAGATGTAATAGAACCCGTTGAGAACAAGCAGCAGCAGAAACAACCAACGCATAGAAACCTCAGGACAAGGGACAGGCCATAGCCAAACCGACAAACACCAGGTCCGGCACCACTTTGGCACGAGGCACGATCTCGGAAACGAGGTCTGCATCCCCACCGGTGAGGAATACGCTGAAATCCTCACCCCAATAGCTGTGGGCAAGTTCAAGCTGGGTTAGCACGAAACCGCGCAGCATCAACAGGCAGCCACGCTCGACAGCCTCAACAGTGGTACGACCGGGAACCAGACTCTCCAGGGCCTGTTCGGCTGCCAGATCGCCATAACGGATTTTCCGCGTATGAGTGCGCAGCTGATTGCGCATCAATGGCATGCCCGGGCATATGAAACCACCGAGATGCACTCCATCCGCCGCAACGAAATCAGCAGTAACAGCCGTACCGAAGTCGAGCACAAGAGAAGCGCCCCCAGCCAGGTGAAAACCGCCGAGCATTGCCAGCCAGCGATCAAGGCCCAGCCGCTCGAATTCTTCATAGCCATTACGGACACCCGACATCTCGCGGGCCGGTGTCGCGCACACCGCAGATACTCCGAACGCCTCAGCCAACAGACTCGTCAACGCACTGGTCTCATCGGCGGTCCTGACACTAACCAGGCGGCAGAAGGCAAGGGCTAGCCCACTGATAGCCCTTACGCCCTCCAGTAGAGCCAGATCCGAATCAACCACGCCCTCGCCTAACACCTGACGGGCATTGGTAGCGAGCACACGCCACTTGATGAAACTATTTCCGCAGTCGAGCTCAAGAATCATCACGCAACCTCAGGCTCAGCTCGCCACCACTGAAAACTTTCTCCACACCACCCACCTGCAGGCGCAAAGCACCCTGGTTATCGATACCCAGTACCTTGCCATCTATTTGGTTGGCACCCGCAATCAAAGACACGTCTCGCCCTTGCCACAGATGATTTTGCTCCCACTCCGCCTGGATAGCTGAAAAGCCACCGGCCTGATGTCGAGCAAGGTACTTCTCAAGCGTAACCCCCAATGCGGCGACCAGGACATTGCGATCAAACACCTTGCCGGACTCAAGCCGCATGGACGTCCACTGCTGATCAACCTCATCGGTTGCCTGCATATTCACATTTATCCCGATACCGAGAACAACGTGACACACGTCAGCAGGATCCCCCACCAGCTCCAGGAGTATGCCGGCGATCTTTTTCCGCCCCACCAGGACGTCGTTAGGCCACTTCAACCCAGCTCCCGCGATACCCAGGTCACGCAAGGTCTGCAGTGCGGCGAGCCCAACCACAAGACTCAGGCCTTCCAGTTGACGCATACCACCATCGATACGCAGGACAAGGCTGTAATAGACGTTTTCCGCGAAAGGACTTACCCATTTTCGACCGCGTCGACCGCGACCCGCAGTCTGCCGCTCAGCCAGCACCAGAAACGGCGCGGCCCGCCCTTGCTCGATGGCCCGCAGCGCCTGGGCATTGGTAGAGTCAATTGAGTCGAAAGTCAGGACAGGCCAGGCGCAGGAAGGCGCTCGCGCATTTATTGCCGCAGGATCAAGCAGCGCCAACGGCGTGGCCAACTGATAGCCGCGCCCGCGGACCTTATGAATAGACAAACCCAATTCGGCCTCCAGATGCTGAAGCTGCTTCCACACAGCACTGCGACTGACACCCAAGGCTGCGCCCAGGGCCTGGCCCGAATGGAATCGGCCATCTTTAAGAAGCTCTAACAACGTCAGCATGCAACTCTCGCCTCACAATGAGGCCCGCATAATAGCCACGCACCGAGCCATTGCATAGAAATCCCGACAAGCAAACTTTCTCGCGACCAAAAACAAAACCCCTACCTGCATACGCAGATAGGGGTTTCGGAATTTAATCTTGACGATGACCTACTCTCACATGGGGAAACCCCACACTACCATCGGCGATGCATCGTTTCACTGCTGAGT
>NZ_JAHUWS010000012.1:0-191697 GCF_019218965.1 Pseudomonas sp. PDM31
GAACTCAGCAGTGAAACGATGCATCGCCGATGGTAGTGTGGGGTTTCCCCATGTGAGAGTAGGTCATCGTCAAGATTAAATTCCGAAACCCCTATCTGCGTATGCAGGTAGGGGTTTTGTTTTTGTGGCGCTTTTCCCTGTAGGAGCGAGCACGCTCGCGAAAAACGCCAGGACACCACGGGGACCCAGACAGCCCGCGTAATCGTTGACGTTCTTCGCGAGCATGCTCGCTCCTACATACACATGAAGCAAGGCGCCTTCAATGCTAAAGTCGTCCATCGATTGTGCATTTTCCAGGAAGCCTTTATGCCGGATGCGACACCCCTCAGTGCTGGATTCATGGTGGTCCACGGCAACCGCCTGGACGAATTGCGCAGCCTGGTGGTCAGCTGGATGCGCCGCTACCCGCTGGCTCCCCTGGAAAACGAAATCGCCCTGGTGCAGAGCAACGGGATTGCCCAATGGCTGAAACTGGCCTTGGCGGAAGATGCCGAAGAGGACGACATGGGTGGCTGCGGAATCGCTGCGGCCATTGATGTTCAACTCCCCGGCAGTTTCATGTGGCAGCTCTATCGCATGGTCCTTGGGCGTGACGAAATCCCGGCCAAATCCCTGCTCGATAAGGCTCCGCTGACCTGGCGCCTGATGCGCCTGCTTCCACAATTGATCAACCAGCCACACTTCGAGCCCCTGCAGCGCTTCCTGACCCACGATGCCGACTTGCGCAAACGCTATCAGTTGGCCGAGCGTCTCGCGGACCTGTTCGACCAATATCAGGTGTACCGGGCGGACTGGCTCGAAGACTGGGCAGAAGGTCGCCATCAATTGCGCAACGGTCGCGGCGAAGCCAAAGCCCTTACTCCGGCCAACTGCTGGCAGGCAGAGTTGTGGCGCGCCCTGTTGCTGGATGTGGGGGCAGAAGGCATGGCGCAGAGCCGCGCCGGCGTCCACCAACGGTTTGTCGAACGGATCAACAGCCTCGACGTGGCACCCCATGGATTGCCCTCACGAGTGATCGTTTTCGGCATTTCCTCCCTGCCGGCCCAAGCCCTGGAAGCCCTCGCCGGACTGGCACGATTCAGCCAGGTCCTGCTGTGCGTGCATAACCCATGTCGTCACCATTGGGCGGACATCGTCGCCGATAAAGACCTGTTGCGGCATCAATACAAGCGCCAGGCACGCAAGAGCGGTATGCCGGTGGTGATCGATCCGCAGACCCTTCATCAGCATGCCCATCCGTTGCTGGCAGCATGGGGCAAGCAGGGGCGCGATTACATCAGTCTGCTCGACAGCTATGACGATCCCAACAGCTATCGCTCGGCATTTCGTGACGGGCGCATCGATCTGTTCAGCGACAGCCAGCCACTGAGCGTGCTCAACCAGTTGCAGGATGACATCCTCGAGTTGCGGCCGCTCAACGAGACCCGGGAGCGCTGGCCGGCCGTCGATCTGCAGCAGGACCCGTCGATCCGTTTTCACATTGCCCATAGCCCTCAGCGCGAAGTCGAGATTCTCCACGACCAACTGCTCGCGCGCTTCAGTGCCGATCCACACTTGCGTCCTCGGGATGTGATCGTGATGGTCCCGGACATCGACAGCTATGCACCGCATATACGTGCGGTGTTTGGCCAGCTCGACCGCCATGACCCGCGTTTCATTCCGTTTACCCTGGCAGACCAGGGCCAGCGAGGTCGCGATCCATTGCTGATTGCGGTCGAGCACCTGCTCAAGTTGCCGGACAGCCGATTCCCGGTCAGCGAGATTCTCGATTTGCTCGACGTGCCAGCATTACGGTCGCGTTTCGGCGTCGAGGAGCGCGACCTGGCGACACTGCACCGCTGGATCGAAGGCGCGGGCATTCGCTGGGGCATGAATGCCGAGCAACGTGCCGGGCTGGGATTGCCCCACGAGCTGGAGCAGAACAGCTGGCGTTTCGGCCTGCGCCGGATGTTGCTCGGCTATGCCGTCGGCAGCGGCGAAGCCTGCGAAGGAATCGAACCCTACGATGAAATCGGTGGTCTGGATGCAGCACTGATCGGCCCCTTGGTGGCCCTGCTGGATGCGCTGGAAGTCGCTCACCAGGAACTCTCCCAGCCGGCACCGCCCAAGCAATGGGGCATGCGCTTGCAGGCATTGATGCAACTGTTCTTCCAGGCCAGCAGTGAGCACGACGACTACTTGCTGGCCCAACTTGAAGAGTTGCGCGAAACCTGGCTCGACACCTGTGAATCAGTCGGCTTGCACGACCCGTTGCCATTGACCGTCGTGCGTGAAGCCTGGCTTGCCGGTCTTGACCAGGGCCGCTTGTCCCAGCGCTTTCTCGCCGGCGCAGTCAACTTCTGCACCTTGATGCCCATGCGCGCCATCCCGTTCAAACTGGTTTGCCTGCTGGGCATGAACGACGGCGATTATCCGCGCGCGCAACCACCGCTGGACTTCGACCTGATGGGCAGTGATTACCGCCCCGGCGATCGCTCCCGCCGTGAAGACGACCGTTACCTGCTGTTGGAGGCGGTATTGTCGGCGCGTGATCAGCTCTATATCAGTTGGGTTGGTCGCAGCATCCGTGATAACAGCGAGCGTCCCGCATCGGTACTGATCGGCCAGTTGCGTGACCACCTGGCCAGCGGCTGGCGAATGCCTGATAGCGAAGAAGACTTGCTTGAGGCGATGACCCAGGAGCATCCGCTGCAACCCTTCAGCGCCCGATACTTTCATGAGGGTGATGAGCTGTTCAGCTACGCCAGCGAGTGGCAAGTCCTGCATCAGGCTACGCAGCAACCGGTGCAGATCGAAGTGCTTGAGCCCCATGTTCAGGATGAGCCGCTCAGCCTTGGTCAGCTTCAGGATTTCCTGCGCAATCCGGTGCGGCATTTTTTCAGCCAGCGCCTGAAGGTGTTTTTCGAAGCGGCTGAAGTGCCTTTGGCCGACGAAGAGCCATTTGTCCTCGACGCCTTGCAGCGCTATGGCCTCAGCGCCAGTTTGCTCGACGCAGCCTTGGGCAATATGCAGCAAACCGATCAGGCACTGAAGGCGCAGGCCAAGCGTCTGCAAAATAGCGGACTGCTGCCCATGGCCGGGTTTGGCGAGTGTCTGCAACAGGAATTGATCGAACCATTACCCGACCTGCTGCAGCGCTATGAACAGCTGCTGACCCTATGGCCAACAGCGCTCACCAGTGCCTTGCCGGTCAGTCTCGAGCTGCAAGGCTTACGCCTTGAGGGCTGGCTCAGCGGTCTGCATCAACGCGATGATGGTGGTTTGCTGTCCATTACTACCATCCCCAACAGTATCGGTTCGATCAAGTCGCGCAAATGGCATCGCCTCACCCGGCCATGGGTCAATCATCTGGCGGCTTGCGCCAGCGGCATGGTGATGACCACGGCCCTGGTGGCCAGTGATGACAGCCTGCTGCTCGGCCCGCTCGAAGAGAGTTCGGCGCGGCGGATTCTCGGTGACCTGCTGCTGGCCTGGCAATCGGGGATGCGCCAGCCGCTGCCGATCGCCGTCAAGACAGCCTTCGCCTGGCTCGGTCAAACCGATCCGCTCAAAGCCGAGGCCGCTGCGCGCAAGGCCTATGAAGGTGACGGGCTGACGACTGACGGAGAGCGTCGCGAAAGTCCGGCACTGCTGCGTCAGTTCACCGATTACGCTGCCTTGACCGCCGATGAGACGTTCTCCGGCTGGTGTGATGCGCTGTACCGCCCGCTGCTTGAAGCCCCATGGCGTTCATTGACCGGCGAGGAGCCGCGCTGATGACTACGAAGACACCTCTGGCGCTGGCATTCCCGCTGCGTGGCAGCCAACTGATCGAGGCCAGTGCCGGTACTGGCAAGACCTTCACCATTTCCGCCTTGTATCTGCGCCTGGTCCTTGGCCATGGCGGCGAGCCCACGGGTTTCGGCCGCGAGTTGTTGCCACCGCAAATCCTCGTCGTGACGTTCACCGACGCCGCCACCAAGGAGTTGCGCGAGCGTATTCGTACGCGGCTGGCTGAGGCTGCGCGATTCTTTCGCGAGGAGACACCGGCACCTGACAGCCTGATCACCGAGTTGCGCGAGCAGTACCTTCCCGAGCAGTGGGCCGGGTGCGCCAATCGGCTGGACATCGCGGCCCAATGGATGGACGAAGCTGCTGTATCAACCATCCACGGTTGGTGCCAGCGTATGTTGCGCGAACACGCATTCGACAGTGGCAGCCTGTTTACCCAGACCCTGGAAACCGACCACAGCGATCTGCTCGGCGAAGTCCTGCGCGATTACTGGCGACTGTTCTGCTACCCGATGCAGGGCGATGCCTTGAACTGGGTGCGCAACAACTGGGGTGGCCCTGCGGCATTGCTGCCACGGATCCGCGCGCTGTTTGCCAGCGAGCGTGACACCCTCCAGGGAAAAGAACCTGCGGAGCTGATCACCGAGTGTTTGCAGGATCGCCGCGCCGCGTTGATTGAACTGAAAATGCCCTGGCGACAATGGGCTGACGAGTTGCTTGCCATTTGTCATCAGGGCGTCGCCAGCAAGAGCGTCGACGGCCGCAAGATGCAGGCACGTTATTTCGAGCCCTGGTTCGAAAAGCTCAAGGCCTGGGCCGAAGACGAAGCCCTTGAGCAACTGGATATAGGTACCGGCTTCACGCGCCTGACACCCGATGGCATGGCCGAAGCCTGGAAAGGCGAAGCCCCTCGCCATCCGGGTCTGGATGCGATGGCTGCACTCAAGGCCTGTCTCGATGGACTGCCGACCCCCGACGCCGCCGTACTGCAGCATGCCGCCCGATGGGTCAGCGGTCGATTCGAGGAGGAGAAACGCCGCCGCGCGGAAATGGGCTTTGACGACATGTTGCTGCGCCTGGACGCAGCCTTGCAGTCCGACGGCGGTGAGCGCCTGGCAACCCTGATTCGCGAACAGTTTCCGGTTGCGCTGATCGATGAATTCCAGGACACCGACCCGGTGCAGTACCGGATCTTCGAGAGCATCTACCGGATTGAAGACAACAGTCCGGAATGCGGGCTGTTCCTGATCGGCGACCCGAAACAGGCGATCTACGCCTTCCGTGGCGCCGACATCCATACCTATCTGCGCGCCCGCCAGGCGACCACCGGCCGCCTGCACACCCTGGGCACCAACTTCCGTTCCAGTCATGGCATGGTCAAGGCGGTGAACCATGTGTTCGAGCGTGCTGAAGTTCGTGATCTGGGACGCGGGGCTTTCCTGTTTCGCGAGCGCGATGGCGAGAACCCGGTCCCGTTCACCCCGGTTCAATCCCAGGGCCGCAAAGAAGTCCTGCAAATAAACGATCAAGCAGTACCGGCCCTGAACGTCTGGCACCTGTCGGCCGAGCAACCGTTGTCAGGTGCGGTGTACCGACAACAACTGGCTGCAGCCTGCGCCAGTGAAATCACCGCATTGCTTAACGGCGGTCAGCAGGGGCAAGTGGGCTTCGCCCAGGACGGCAAGTTTTTTCGGGGCCTGCGCCCGGCGGATATCGCGATCCTGGTGCGCGACGGCAACGAAGCCCAGGCCGTGCGTGCCGAACTCTCCACCCGAGGTGTGCGCAGCGTCTACCTTTCGGACAAGGATTCGGTGTTCGCCGCCCAGGAGGCTCACGACCTGCTGACCTGGCTCAAGGCCTGCGCCGAGCCGGACGTGGAGCGGCCACTGCGGGCTGCGCTGGCCAGCGTCACCTTGAACCTGTCGTTGTCCGAACTGGAACAGTTGAACCAGGACGAACTGGCCTGGGAGTCGCGGGTCATGCAGTTCCGCGGCTATCGCGAGCTGTGGCGCAAACAGGGCGTGTTGCCGATGCTGCGCCGCTTGCTGCATGACTTCTGTCTGCCTCAGGCGCTGATCGCCCGCCATGACGGCGAGCGGGTGCTGACGAACCTGCTGCACCTGTCCGAACTGCTGCAGCAGGCCGCCGCCGAGCTGGATGGCGAGCAGGCCCTGATCCGCCATCTGTCCGAACATCTGGCACTGTCCGGGCAGGCAGGCGAAGAACAGATCCTGCGTCTGGAAAGCGACGAACAACTGGTCAAGGTCGTGACCATCCACAAGTCCAAAGGGCTTGAGTACCCCCTGGTATTCCTGCCGTTCATTTGCTCGGCGAAACCGGTGGACGGCAGCCGGCTGCCGTTGCATTACCACGATGCCGACGGCAAGGCCCAGGTGACGTTGAAGCCGACGGCGGAGTTGATTGCCCTGGCCGATGAAGAGCGACTGGCCGAAGATCTGCGCCTGCTGTATGTCGCCCTGACCCGGGCGCAACATGCCTGTTGGTTAGGCGTGACCGACCTCAAGCGTGGCAATAACAATGGCTCGGTGCTGCACCTCTCGGCACTGGGTTATCTGCTCGGTGGCGGCGCACCATTGGCCGAATCCACAGGCTTGCGGCGCTGGCTGCAAGACCTGCAACAAGACTGTCCGGCAGTGGCTTGCAGCGAGATGCCCGAAGCGACGGGCGCGCAGTACCAGCCACCGCAAAACGCTGCTGCATTGCTGGCTGCGCGGGTGCCAAAACGCAAGGCCAGCGAAAACTGGTGGATTGCCTCGTACAGCGCTTTGCGCATCGGCGACACCCTTGGCGTCGGCAGTGACGAAGCGCCCGAGAGCCCCCGGGCGCAGAAGCTGTTCGATGATGAACGCCTCGACCCGCAGGCGCGCAACGAAGTACTCGCCGGCGGTGCGGATATCCATCGATTCCCTCGTGGCCCAAACCCCGGGACCTTTCTCCATGGCTTGCTCGAGTGGGCCGGGGGCGAGGGGTTCAACGCCACGCCGCAAGAGGTGGAAGACGCTATCGCCCGGCGTTGTAACCGTCGTGGCTGGGAGGGCTGGATCAGCACGCTGAGCGAGTGGCTGCAGCATCTGCTCAAGTCGCCGTTGCATGTCGGTGGTGGTCAGCCAGCCGTGACGCTGGCGCAATTGAGCCAGTACCAGGTGGAGATGGAATTCTGGTTCGCCAGCCACAAGGTCGATGTGCTCAAGCTCGACGCGCTGGTGTGCCAATACACCCATGGTGGCGTCGCCCGGGTGGCCGCTGAACCGGTGTTGCTCAACGGCATGTTCAAGGGTTTTATCGACCTGACGTTCGAGCACGACGGCCGCTATTACGTGGCTGACTACAAATCCAACTGGCTCGGTGTCGATGATGCCGCCTATACCGCACAGGCCATGGAACAGTCGATCCTCGACAACCGATATGACCTGCAATACGTGTTGTACCTGTTGGCCCTGCATCGCCAGCTCAAGGCGCGTCTGGCCGATTACGACTACGACAGGCATGTCGGCGGTGCGTTGTACCTGTTCCTGCGGGGTACGCGCGCACCGGGCCAGGGCGTGTATTTTGCCCGCCCGCCAAGAGAACTGATCGAGCACCTGGACCGGCTGTTCCAGGGCAAGCCGCAACCCAAGGCGGAACCTGCCTGGGAACAGGGAGTACTGCTATGAGTCGCTCATTCGCCGATTTGCTGCCGACGTCGCTGGCAGACGAAAGCCTGGCCGACCTCGCGCCCTTGAGCCGCGCCGACGACCTGCTGCTGTTGCTCACCCGTTGGGTTGAACGTGGCTGGTTGCGTGCACTGGACAAAGCCTTCGTGGCCTTCCTGCATGAACTGGCGCCGGAGGATGATCCGCTGGTGCTGCTGGCCGCTGCGCTGACCAGTCATCAGTTGGGTCATGGGCATGTCTGCCTGGACCTGTTCGAGACGCTCAAAGAGCCGGACTTCGCCCTGTCGCTGCCACCGGAGGGCGACCTGCAAGGCGGTGCGATGCTGTTGCCTTCGCAATTGCTCGAAACCCTGGACGGCGCCCATTGGTGCAAGGTCCTGGCGGCCAGTGACCTGGTCGCTTTGGCGGCAGACAGTCGGGACGCCGTGCAGCAACGGCCATTGGTGTTGTCGGGAAAACGTTTGTACCTGCGGCGCTATTGGGCGTATGAGCGACGGATCGATGTCTCGCTGCGCGAACGCCTGAGCGGGCACGAAGAGACGCCGAACGACTTGCCCCAACGCCTTGCGGGCCTGTTCGGCCCGGCCCGGCCAGGTGAGGTAATCGATTGGCAGAAACTCGCCTGCGCCCTCGCCACCCGCAGCGCCTTCAGCATCGTCACCGGCGGCCCGGGAACCGGCAAGACCACGACAGTGGTGCGCTTGCTGGCACTGCTTCAGGCGCCGGCGGTGGAGGCCGGCAAGCCCTTGCGCATTCGTCTCGCCGCGCCCACCGGCAAGGCGGCGGCGCGGCTGACGGAGTCCATCAGTCAGCAAGTCCAGAGCTTGAAAGTCACCGAAGAAATACGCGAAAAAATCCCGTCGGACGTCACCACGGTCCACCGCCTGCTCGGCAGTCGACCGGGTACTCGACACTTCCGCCATCACGCGGGCAATCGTTTGCCACTGGATGTACTGGTGGTGGACGAGGCCTCGATGATCGACCTGGAAATGATGGCCAACCTGCTCGATGCCTTGCCGGCCCATGCGCGCCTGGTGCTGCTGGGTGACAAGGATCAACTGGCATCGGTGGAGGCGGGTGCGGTGCTGGGAGATCTGTGTCGCGACGCCGAGGCCGGTTGGTACAGCCCGCAGACTCGTCAGTGGCTGGAGGTTGTCAGCGGTGAAAGCCTGCAAGCCAGTGGTTTGCAGGAGGACACTCAAGGCACTCATCCATTGGCCCAGCAGGTGGTCATGTTGCGTCATTCGCGGCGCTTCGGCGAGGGCAGCGGTATCGGTCAACTGGCCCGCTGGGTCAACCAGCAGCAGCCCGAAGAAGCCCGCAAGTTGCTCGCTGCGCGCAGCCACGACGACGTGTATTCGTTACCCCTCAAGGGCGAACAGGATCGGGCGCTGGAGCGCCTGTTGCTCGAAGGCCATGGTGAAGGGCCGCAAGGTTATCGGCACTATCTGAGCCTGCTGCGCAATCAGCGCCCGGCGCTCGACAGCCCGCTGGAAGACGCGCGCTGGACCGACTGGGCTCGGCGGGTATTGCAAGCCTTCGACAGCTTCCAGTTGCTCTGTGCCGTGCGCAAGGGACCCTGGGGCGTCGAGGGGCTGAACCAGCGAGTCACCGGCGCATTGCTCAAGGCGCGATTGATCGACAGTGACCAGCAATGGTACGAAGGCCGCCCGGTTCTGATGACCCGCAACGACTACGGCCTGGGCTTGATGAACGGGGATATCGGAATCGCCCTCAAACTTCCGGAGCGTGAGGGCCCCGAGGCCGGCAAGCTGGTCCTGCGAGTTGCCTTCCCGCGCAATGACGGCCAGGGCGGGGTGCGCTTTGTCCTGCCGAGCCGGCTCAATGATGTCGAAACCGTGTACGCCATGACCGTGCACAAATCCCAGGGCTCGGAATTTGCCCACACCGCGTTGATCCTCCCCGATGCCCTGAACCCGGTGCTGACCAAGGAGCTGATCTACACCGGAATCACCCGGGCCAAGAACTGGTTCACCTTGATCGAACCGCGCACAGGGGTGTTCGAAGAGGCGGTGAGGCGCAAGGTCAAGCGCTTGAGCGGGTTGATGCTGGAGCTGGGCGCCGACTGATCGGCGAACAGCATCTCCCGGTCGCCATTGACTCCAAAGGGTGGATTGCGAGCGATAGAGAGCGGCCTGTGTAGCCGCTCCAGACTTGATGAAGGACTATGGGAGCCTCACAGGCTCCGATTTCCCGAATGGTCCAGGAGGGCAAGGCCAACTCCACCTTCGATGTAATCCTCTAATGCATCTATGCCCATGGGGCGACCAAAAAAATACCCCTGATAGTTACGGCAACCCAAAGCCGCCAGCATGTCACGCTGCTCTTGCGTTTCAACACCCTCAGCGATGACCGACAAGTTCATGCTTTTTGCCAATGCGACCACCGTTTTGGCGATTGCCGCATCGTTGGGGTCCACCAGGATATCGCGAACAAATCCCTGATCGATCTTGAGCTGGTCCAGCGGTAGTCGCTTCAAATACGACAGGGAAGAATAACCGGTGCCAAAGTCGTCCAGCGAAAAGCCAACGCCGATGGTTTTCAACGCATTCATCTTGGCAATCACATCCTCCACGTTGGAGGCCAGCATGCTTTCAGTAATTTCCAGTTTGAGGCGATGAGGATTGGCACTGTAGCGCTTGAGTACAGACCGTACTTCTTCGACAAAGCCATCCTGATTGAACTGCCGGGTACTGACGTTGACGGCGATGCTCAGGTGCGAGAACCCGGTTCGATTCGCCCATACGGCCAACTGGTGACAGGCCATTTCCAATACCTGCTGTCCTAGCGGAAAAATCAAGCCAGACGCCTCTGCCAGTTGAATGAACTCTGCGGGAAAGATCAGGCCACCGCGCGGGTCTTTCCAGCGCACTAACGCTTCCACGCCTGTAACGCGACCTTCTTCCGTGACCTGCGGCTGATAGTGCAAAACGATTCGGCGTTGCTTGATGGCCTCGCGCAAACCTTCCTCCATTGCGATTCGAGCGCTGACGTCCGCCTGCATCTGGGGGTCGAAAAAGCGTATGACGTTGCGTCCGCAGGCTTTGGCCTGGTACATGGCCAACTCGGCGCGTTTCAAGGGCTCGCTTGCATCCTCAGTCTGCTCGCCAAACAGGGTAATGCCTATGCTGCAGGTTCGATGCAGGGTGGACGAATACAGTTCATAAGGCTGCGCGAGTTCGCGCAGGGTTTTTTCGCCAACGGTTTCAGCATGGCTCGCTGCCTCTTGGGGATTGGTGCTCAGGCTTTCCAGAATGAGAGCGAATTTGTCGCCTCCCAAGCGAGCGACGGTGTCACCCTCCTGCACACACCGCCTCAATCGCTGAGCGATTTCACTCAGAAACAGGTCACCTCGGCCGTGCCCCAGGGTTTCGTTGATGGATTTGAAGTCATCGAGGTCGACAAACATCAATGCCCCCACCCATTGATGGCGAGCACTCGAAATCAGTGCCTGCTCCAGCCGATTCGTAAAAAGTCTGCGATTGGGCAACCCCGTGAGCTGGTCTGAGAACGACAGTCTCTGGATCTGCTGCTCGTCAGCCTTTCGGTCGCTAATGTCCCGGACGATCGCCTGAATGCACAAAGTGTCATTCAGGGTAATCACGTGCGCCGAAACCAGACCGGGCCACGTTCGGCCGTCCTTGCTTACAAACTCAGCTTCACGATCAATGAAGTATCCGTTTTGCTGCAAGATACGAACCGATGTACGACGCTCTTCCGGATAGCGCCAGATGTCGATATCAATAACCGTTTTGCCAACAGTATCTTCCCGTGTCCAGCCAAATACGGGCGTAAATCCGTCATTGACCTCAAGAAGTCGCCCATCCTCAAGACGGGTGATGATCTGGCTGTCCGGGCTGGTGCGGAACACGGTACGAAATAGCTCCATTTTTTTCGCCTTGCGCGATTCAGTCTCACGCCTGTAGCTGGTGCGCGTGTAAACAAGAATCGCCAAGGTAAAAATGACCACCAGTAAAAGTGTTCTGAAAACTTCCTTTCGCCAGGGAGCAAGAAAGTCGTGGGTGCTTTTTGCGACGAAGATATAGAGAGGGTAATTGGCAATTTTTCGATAGCTGTAGATTCGCTCGATGCCGTCCACTGGAGCAACGGCGGTGTAGCTCCCTGAATTTGGGAACGCTCGAAGCATTTCTGTGGCTTTGGCTGAAACCAGTCTGGCGCCAACGGCCCCGCTTTCATTCTCTGCTTTTGGATGCCGGACTATGAGTGCCATCTGATCATCGCGAAGAGCAATGATCCCTTGTTTTCCAACATCAAAAGAGGAAAACATGGCGGTGAAATACTCCATCATGCGCAACGAGCCCAGCGCTACACCTGCAAAGGAGCCATCAGGGTGGTTGATGCGTCTGGACAGGAGGACCGACCAGGCTTTTGTACTGCGGCCGATCACCGGCTTGGATACGACCATTCCGAGCTGCGAGTTCTCTTGCAGGCGCTGGAAATACTCTCTATCGGTTATGTTCGTTATTTTGCCGGGGGTCATTACTGTGCCCCAGGGGATATCACCTTTCTCATCCGACACCCACAGTCCTTCGCAATCGCGAATCTGCGCCTGTTGCTGTGTCAAATACCCGTCCAGCAACGCACCATTAACCCCTCCCGCAGCCATTTGCTGTTCTACTTCGCTGGCGACAGCAAGCAGGCCGATATCAACTTTATCAAGGATGCCGGAGACGTTGATCGCCAGGGATCGCGCCAGGTTCTCCGTTGTGATGACCGCTTGAAGCTCATGCTGTTGTTTGCTCTGGTAGAGCGCCAGCCCTGCCAGCGCATAGACAAACAAAATGATGGCAACAATGCCTGCCATAAGGCGGACCGCCAAGGAATGTGATCGCCACTGCATGAGGGAGTCTCGACAAATCAATTGAGGGGCGTAGCGGGGCAAGTCATAGGTTAGCCGGTCAGAAAAAACGTGCCTTAGAAAATTTAACTATCTAGATAATTTGTGTGGTGGCGCGCAAAACTGATGTTTTCCCTCATGAAATTCCGTCAGTCGGCAAACAGCATATCCCGGCTCTCACCCATCAACAGGCCCTGGTTCTGCTCAGTGACCGCGCGGATGTAGTCCCACAACAGGGTGATCCGCTTGAGCTTTCTCAGGTCCTCGCGGCAGTACATCCAGAACTGCCGTGTGATGTTGACGTCCTGTGGCAGTACCGGCAGCAAACGCGGGTCCTGAGCCGCCAGGAAGCACGGCAGAATCGCCAGCGAGCGCCCCTGCTGGGCCGCGATGAACTGCGCGATCACGCTGGTGCTGCGCAGGTTGGCGCTGGCGCCGGGCAATACGTTGGCCAGGTACAGCAGCTCCGAGCTGAACGCGAGGTCGTCGACATAACTGATGAACGAATGCTTGGCCAGATCTGCCGGGCGGCGGATCGTCGGGTGTTTGTCGAGGTATTCCTGGGTCGCGTACAGCTGCAACCGGTAGTCGCAGAGTTTGCAGCACACGTATGGACCATGCTCCGGGCGTTCCAGGGCAATGACGATGTCGGCTTCGCGCTTGGACAGGCTGATGAAGTGCGGCAGCGGCAGGATATCCACCGAGATCGCCGGGTAGGTGTCGACGAAGTGGCTCAGCTGCGGGGTGATGAAAAAGCTGCCGAAGCCTTCGGTGCAGCCCATGCGCACATGACCGGACAGCGCCACACCGGACCCTGACACCTGCTCGCACGCCATGTGCAAGGTGCTTTCAATCGACTCGGCATAACCCATCAGGCGCTGGCCTTCTGCGGTCAGAACGAAGCCGCTGGTCCGGGATTTCTCGAACAGCAAAGTGCCCAGTGCCGCTTCCAGGGAACTGATGCGCCGCGACACGGTGGTGTAATCCACCGCCAGGCGCTTGGCCGCGGTGCTGGCCTTGCGGGTGCGGGCGACTTCGAGGAAAAACTTGAGGTCGTCCCAGTTCAGTGAGCCTAACGAGGTGATGTTTTTTTGCATGTTGGACCGGTTTTTATGTGCGTTCTTATTAGAAGTTTGCACATCTATACTCCAAAAACAGCCCGACAACCAATTCGCGGCACACGCCTCATCGCAGGGCGACCTTTTCGCCCTGGCTCCTGAAACAAGAACAAGCATCCGGAGACCCACATGAACGCATCGCTCACGCCCAACGACACCACCGTACACAAGGTCAAACTGCTGATCGACGGTGAGTGGGTCGAATCCCAAAGCACTGAATGGCACGACATCGTCAACCCGGCGACCCAGCAAGTGCTGGCAAAAGTACCGTTCGCGACCGCAGAAGAAGTCGACGCCGCCATCAGCGCCGCCCACCGCGCCTTCCAGACCTGGAAGCTGACGCCGATCGGCGCGCGGATGCGCATCATGCTCAAGCTCCAGGCGTTGATTCGCGAACACTCCAAGCGTATCGCCGTGGTCCTGAGCGCCGAGCAGGGCAAAACCATTGCCGACGCTGAAGGTGACATTTTCCGTGGCCTGGAAGTGGTCGAGCACGCCTGCTCCATCGGCAGCCTGCAAATGGGCGAGTTCGCCGAGAACGTCGCTGGCGGCGTCGACACTTACACCCTGCGCCAGCCGATCGGTGTGTGTGCCGGCATTACTCCGTTCAACTTCCCGGCGATGATTCCGCTGTGGATGTTCCCGATGGCCATCGCCTGCGGCAACACCTTCGTGCTCAAGCCGTCCGAACAGGACCCGATGTCGACCATGCTCCTGGTGGAACTGGCGATTGAAGCCGGTGTTCCGGCCGGTGTGTTGAACGTCGTGCATGGCGGCAAGGATGTGGTGGACGCACTCTGCACCCACAAAGACATCAAGGCTGTTTCTTTCGTCGGTTCGACCGCGGTCGGTACCCACGTCTACGACCTGGCCGGCAAGCACGGCAAGCGTGTGCAATCGATGATGGGCGCCAAGAACCACGCCGTGGTGCTGGCGGATGCCAATCGCGAACAAGCGCTGAACGCGCTGGTGGGTGCCGGTTTCGGCGCAGCGGGTCAGCGCTGCATGGCGACCTCCGTGGTGGTGTTGGTCGGCGCGGCCAAGCAATGGCTGCCAGACCTCAAGGCGCTGGCGCAAAAACTCACGGTGAATGCCGGCAGCGAGCCGGGCACCGATGTCGGGCCGGTCATTTCGAAGAAAGCCAAACAGCGGATTCTCGATCTGATCGAAAGTGGCATCAAGGAAGGCGCGAAACTGGAGCTGGACGGGCGCGGCATCACGGTGCCAGGTTACGAGAAAGGCAACTTTGTCGGCCCGACCCTGTTCTCCGGCGTGACCACCGACATGCAGATCTACACCCAGGAAATCTTCGGCCCTGTGCTGGTGGTGCTGGAGGTCGATACCCTCGACCAGGCCATTGCCCTGGTCAACGCCAACCCGTTCGGCAACGGCACCGGTTTGTTCACCCAGAGCGGCGCGGCGGCGCGCAAGTTCCAGAGCGAAATCGATGTCGGCCAGGTCGGCATCAACATCCCGATTCCGGTGCCGGTGCCGTTCTTCAGCTTCACCGGTTCCCGTGGTTCCAAGCTCGGCGACCTCGGCCCGTATGGCAAGCAAGTGGTGCAGTTCTACACTCAGACCAAGACCGTCACCAGCCGCTGGTTCGATGACGACAGCGTCAATGACGGTGTGAACACCACCATCAACCTGCGATAAGGAGCCGGACATGAAAATCGCATTTATCGGTCTCGGCAACATGGGCGCGCCGATGGCGCGCAACCTGATTAAGGCCGGTCATTCGTTGAATCTGGTCGACCTGAACAAAACCGTGCTGGCGGAACTTGAGCAACTGGGTGGCCGCATCAGCGCATCGGCCCGGGAAGCGGCCGAGGGCGCGGAACTGGTGATCACCATGTTGCCCGCTGCCGTGCATGTGCGCAGCGTCTGGCTCGGCGAAGACGGCGTACTGGCCGGTATTGGCAAAGGCGTACCGGCGGTTGATTGCAGCACCATCGATCCGCAGACTGCCCGTGATGTGGCGGCTGCGGCTGCCAAACAGGGCGTGGCCATGGCCGATGCGCCGGTCTCCGGTGGCACTGGCGGTGCAGCTGCCGGCACCCTGACCTTCATGGTCGGCGCCACCGCAGAACTGTTCGCCACCCTGCAACCGGTACTGGTGCAGATGGGCCGCAACATCGTGCACTGCGGCGAAGTCGGCACCGGGCAAATCGCCAAGATCTGCAACAACCTGCTGCTGGGTATTTCCATGGTCGGCGTCAGCGAAGCCATGGCATTGGGTGATGCGCTGGGCATCGACACCAAGGTGCTGGCCGGGATCATCAACAGCTCCACCGGACGTTGCTGGAGTTCCGAGATGTACAACCCGTGGCCGGGCATCGTCGAAACGGCACCAGCCTCGCGCGGCTACACCGGCGGCTTCGGTGCCGAACTGATGCTCAAAGACCTGGGGCTGGCCACCGAAGCGGCACGCCAGGCGCACCAGCCGGTGGTACTCGGCGCGGTGGCTCAGCAGTTGTATCAGGCGATGAGTTTGCGTGGGGAAGGGGGGGATGACTTCTCGGCGATCATCAACAGCTATCGCAAACCGCAATAATCGCGCGGAAAACCTGTGGGAGCGAGCCTGCTCGCGATAGCGGTAGGTCAGTCACCGTTGATGTTGAATGTGCTGGCCTCATCGCGAGCAGGCTCGCTCCCGCAGGGGGGTAGCATGTACCCACAGATATTTACCGGGAAATCACATGAAGTGATCTCCCGGTTTTTTTGTCAGGCAAACACGAAATACTTACGCACGGTTTCCACCACTTCCCAAGTGCCTTTCATCCCAGGTTCAACGACGAAAATATCGCCGGCGCGCAGATGAATCGGCGCCATCCCTTGCGGGGTGATGATGCAGTAGCCTTCCTGGAAATGGCAGTACTCCCACTTCACGTATTCCACGTACCACTTGCCCGGCGTGCAAATCCAGGTGCCCATGATCTTGCTGCCGTCTTCGCTGGTGTAGGCGTTGAGGTTGACGGTGTGCGGGTCGCCTTCGAGTCTTTCCCACTTGCAGGCGTCGAGAACGGGCAGCGGGTGGGTGTCGCGAAGAACGGTGATGGGTGCGGACATGATGACTCCGGGCGTCAGGGAGAACCGAAGTTGCACCCTATAGGGCCTGTGGCGGCATCAGTTGTCTGTATTCGACATCGGGGTATCCAGAAACGCAGCCGCCATCACTCGCTCGATGCCGGGTACCGGCTGTGGCCTCATTGAAATTTCCACTCGATAAACCGCCGGTATCTGGCAGTTCGTGCGAAAGCTCCGGGCTTTTCCGAGCGTTTTTGCAAGAACATGCACAGGTATCGCTCGTATCATTCACATCGGAAAAGGCCGAGAGCTGTGCAATGAAAAAAACAATGTCGTGGTGGGACATCAGCCCGCCCTTGAGTACCGCAACACCCACCTGGCCGGGAGATACACCGTTTCAGGAAGAACGCGTCTGGACGCTGGGGCCTGAATGCCCGGTGAATGTCGGGCGCATCACGCTGTCGCCGCACACTGGCGCCCATGTCGACGCACCGTTGCACTACAGCGCAGACGGCGCGGCCATTGGCGAAGTGTCGCTCGATGTCTATATCGGGCCTTGCCGGGTGCTGCATTGCCTGGACAGCGATGGGCTGGTGCAACCCGGGCAACTGCAAGGTCGCTTGGCCAACCTGCCCGAACGCGTGCTGCTACGTACCTATCAACAGGCGCCGCTGACCGCCTGGGACCCCGAATTCACAGCGGTCGGCAAAGACACCGTCGACCTGCTCGCCAGTCTCGGCGTGCGCCTGATCGGTATCGACACGCCGTCGCTGGACCCGCAGCAATCCAAGACCATGGATGCGCACAACGCCGTGGCGCGGCACGGCATGGCCATTCTCGAAGGCATCGTGCTCGATGACGTCCCGGAAGGGGACTACGAGTTGATCGCGCTGCCGCTGCGCTTTGCCAACCTCGACGCCAGCCCGGTCAGGGCTATCTTGCGTCCACTGAATTCATCGCCACATGAGGAGCCTGCTCAATGAGCCAATGTCCGTATTCGCCTGGCAATCAAACAGCGGAGTGGCATAACGCCGAGCTGAATTTTGCCGACTCCATGAGCTACGGCGACTATCTGGACCTGGGGCGTATTCTCAGTGCCCAGCACCCGTTGTCGCCGGACCACAACGAGATGCTGTTCATCATCCAGCACCAGACCTCCGAACTGTGGATGAAGCTGATGCTGCACGAGCTCAAGGCCGCCCGCGAACACGTTCGGCTGGGTGAGTTGGCGCCGGCGTTCAAGATGCTGGCGCGGGTTTCGCGGATCTTCGACCAGCTGGTGCATGCGTGGACGGTGCTGGCCACCATGACGCCCACCGAGTATCACTCGATCAGGCCTTTCCTGGGGCAATCGTCGGGCTTCCAGTCGTTCCAGTACCGGGAAATCGAGTTCATCCTCGGCAACAAGAGCGCTACGCTGTTGCGCCCCCACGCCCATCGGCCGGAGCTGTTGCAGGAACTGGAAAAAGCCATCGCCACCCCTTCGCTGTATGACGAAGCCATACGCTTGATGGCCAACGCCGGACTGGCGATCGACTCGCAGCGTTTCGAGCGTGATCCGAGCGCCCCGACGCAGCATGACGCCTCGGTCGAGGCGGCCTGGCGCGTGGTCTACAAGGATCCGACGCGTTATTGGGATCTCTACCAACTGGCCGAGAAGTTCATCGATCTCGAAGACTCGTTCCGCCAGTGGCGCTTCCGCCACGTCACCACGGTCGAGCGGATCATCGGCTTCCAGCCTGGCACTGGCG
Source organism: Pseudomonas sp. PDM31 (assembly GCF_019218965.1). NCBI lineage: Bacteria > Pseudomonadati > Pseudomonadota > Gammaproteobacteria > Pseudomonadales > Pseudomonadaceae > Pseudomonas > Pseudomonas sp. PDM31. The sequence goes on from NZ_JAHUWS010000012.1 coordinate 18,221, forward strand.
GCACTGAAGGGGTGGGTTATCTGCGCAAGATGCTCGATACCGTACTGTTCCCGGAACTCTGGCGAGTGCGTTCGACCCTTTGATCTGACAGGGAAACACAGAAACAAGAATGCCGATCCCTTGAGACCGTTTATATCCCTGTAGGAGCGAGCATGCTCGCGATGGAGGCCAACGATAACGCGGGAAACCTGACACCCCGCGGCGCTCTCAGGTTCATCGCGAGCATGCTCGCTCCTACAGGGCAAGCGCATGAAAAAGCCCCGGTATTCCATGAATGCCGGGGCTTTTTGTTGCGCGTTGGATTATTCAGCGACGGGCAAGCCGCGATCGCGCGCCACACGTATCCGGTAGAACAGGTAGATGATCACCACCCACACCGGGATGGCGATGACCGAGGCGCGAATGCCCGGAATCATCCACATCACGCAGATGATCATGGCCATGAACGCCAGGCACAGGTAGTTGCTGTAGGGAAACCAGAACGACTTGAAGCCCGGAACGATGCCTTGCTGGCCCATGCTTTTGCGAAACTTCAGGTGGGTCAGGCTGATCAGCGTCCAGTTGATCATCAACGAGGCGACCACCAGGGCGAACAACAACTCCAGCGCTTCATGGGGCGCCAGGTAGTTGACCAGCACCGACAGCATGGTGATCAGCGCCGAGATGCCCAGCGCCCGCAGTGGCACGCCCTGTTTGTTCAGTTTCATCAGCGACTTTGGTGCGTCGCCCTGTTCGGCCAGGCCGTAGAGCATGCGGCTGTTGCAGTAGACGCCGCTGTTGTAGACCGAAAGCGCCGCGGTGAGCACCACGAAGTTGAGGATGTGCGCGGCGGTGTCGCTGCCGATCAGCGAGAAGATCTGTACGAACGGGCTGCCACCGTAGGCATCGCCGGACGCGCCGAGGGTCTGCAGCAGTTGATCCCAGGGGTACAGCGACAGCAGCACGGTGAGTGCGCCGACGTAGAAGATCAACACGCGATACACCACCTGGTTGATCGCCTTGGGAATCACCTTCCTCGGTTCGCTGGCCTCTGCGGCCGTGATGCCGACCAGTTCCAGGCCGCCGAAGGAGAACATGATGAACGCCATCGACATCAGCAAACCGGTAGTACCGTTGGGGAAGAACCCGCCGTGGCTCCACAGGTTGCTGATCGACGCCTGCGGCCCGCCGGTGCCGCTGAACAGCATGTAGCAGCCCAGGACGATCATGCCGATGATTGCCACGACCTTGATGATCGCGAACCAGAACTCCATCTCGCCGAAGACTTTGACGTTCATCGTGTTGATCAGATTGACCAGCACGAAGAACACCGCGGCGCTGACCCAGGTCGGGATCTCGGGCCACCAGAACTGCACGTACTTGCCCACGGCCGTCAGCTCGGCCATGCCCACCAGCACGTACAGCACCCAGTAATTCCAGCCGGAGAGGAAGCCGGCATAACCGCTCCAGTACTTGTGGGCGAAGTGACTGAAGGAACCGGCCACCGGCTCTTCGACAATCATCTCGCCCAACTGGCGCATGATCAGGAAGGCGATGAACCCGGCAATCGCATAACCGAGGATCATCGACGGCCCGGCCGACTTGAGTACGCCCGCAGAGCCGAGGAACAGCCCGGTGCCAATCGCCCCGCCCAGGGCGATCAGTTGAATATGCCGATTCTTCAACCCCCGCTTGAGCGTTCCCTGTTGCAAGATTTCATCCGCCATCTCGATCCCTTCTGGTTATTGTTGTCAGGCCTGATTTGAAAGATCAGATATTACTCTCGGTGAACTTTTCGTAATACAGGTGAACGCTGTCCAGTGCCTGGGTCTGCAACCAGTCCTTGATCGACTCGACCATCGGCGGTGGCCCGCAGACGTACATGTCGACCGGCGCGTCGCGCAATTCGCTGAGGTCGAAATGCTCGGCAATGTAGCCGCGCTTGCCCTTCCACTGCGGCGAAGGGTCGCTGACCACTTCGGTGTAGCGAAACCCCGGAAGGCGTTCGGCGTAGGCCTCGATGCGTGCGCGTTCGCACAGGTCGGCAGCGTCGCGCACGCCGTAGTACAGGTGCACCGGCTGCGCGCAAGCGCGTTCGGCGAGGTCGTCGAGCATGCCCAGCAGTGCCGACAGTCCGGTTCCGCCCGCCACCAGGATCAGCGGTTTGGCCACATGCCGCAGATAGAAGGCACCCAGAGGGGCCTCCAGCATGATTTCGTCGCCCACCTGACAGCGTTCACGGATGTAGTTGCTCATGACGCCGTCGGGCAACAGGCGAATCAGAAATTGCAGTTGATTGTGTTCACTCGGCCGATTGGCAAACGAATAGGAACGCTTGCTGTCGGTCCCGGGAATCGACAAACGGGCGTACTGCCCCGGCAGAAAATCCAGCGGGGTGGTCGTACCGAGGTCCAGGTGCAGGATCGCGGTGCTGGCAGAAATCTGCCTGACGTCGGTCACCTTCGCGCTCAGTTGTGCCGGACCCGAGGCGTTGCACAGGCTGGAAGCGAAGTCGAAATAGAACGCCGCATCGGATTTGACCCGGGTCTGGCAGGTGAGCATCTTGCGCTGCTGCAGGTCCAGGCTCGAGAGCGCCTCCTCGTCGACGTAATCCTGGCTGTAGTCACCCGATTCACAGCGCCCCTGACAGGTGCCGCAGACGCCTTCGCGGCAATCCAGGGGAATGTTGATGCCGTTGCGCAGGGCGGCGTCGAGCAGGATTTCGTTGGGTTGTACGGGAAAGAACAGGGTTTTTCCGTCGGCAAAGCTGAACGCTACTTTATGATTCATGCCTCGGTCTCCTGGGGCTCAGAGGTGGTAGAAGTCGAGTACCGAGTTGATGGTGTCGTTAAGCAGCAGCACATGCTTGCGGCTGATCAGCCAGCTGTCGGCGTGAGGCTTGAGCCGGTAGGTCGCGCGGCCATAGAACTGCTCGGAGGTAGCCAGGCGATAGAACAACGTGTGCCAGTTCAGGCGCACCTCCAGTTCACCGCCCTCGAGTTCGCTGATCCGCACGTTGTTGATCAAATGCAGGGTGCGCGGCATCGGCGTCGAGGACGCGGACTTGCCGGTGCGCAGGCGGAACACGCGATCTTCCAGGCCGGAACGGTTGGGGTAGTAGATCAGCGACATTTCGCGTTTGGGGTCGCGGGTGTAGACGTGTTCCGAGTCCCATTGCGGCAGGTGGAATTCACTCTGCTCGTCGAACAGCTTGATGTAGGCGTCCCAGTCCTGGGCGTCGCACAATTCGGATTTGCGGTAGAAAAACTGTTCGATCTGGTACTGCAATTGCGCATTCATCATTGCACCTCACGGAGTTTCAGGGATTTCGCGTCCAGGCCGTCGAGCAGGAATTTCTGCCAGTTGCCGTGCTGGTTGACGTAAAGCCCTTCGTGGGTGAATTCGGTGCCGGTCATGGCCGGGGCAATGCCGATCGCCTTGCTGTTGGGCGTGGCGCCGGTGGCCCATTGATGATTGCCACGGGAAATGTCGCTCCAGCGCTCCAGGCGCGCCTGGAAACCGCGCTGGGCTTCACGGAATTCCACCAGGTCGTCCGGAGTGCCCAGGCCCGACACGTTGAAGAAATCCTCGAACTGGCGAATGCGGTTTTCGCGGTCGGCGTCCGACTCGTTTTTAACCCCGATGCACTGGCTGATGATCTCGGTCTTGTTCCAGGCCACCGGGCGAATGATGCGCAGTTGCGAGCTGATCTGGTCGAGGAAAAACAGGCTCGGATAGATGTTCAGGTTGCGCAGGCGATGCATCATCCATTCGGCCTTTTCCTGGCCGTGTTCTTCGACCAGTCGCGGCATGATGGTGGCATAGCCCGAGCGTACCGTCGGGTTCGGCATGTCACTGAACAACACACTGTGTCCGTTGTTGAAGGCGAACCAGCCGTCATCGGTATTGGCATCGCCGGCACCGAGCTTGCTGTAGTCCAGGGTACTGCCGTTGCCGGTGCCGTTCTCGCTGTTGACCTGCTGGCGATGCTGCACCGTGGCCACATAGTTGTAGTGCACGGTGCTGACGTGATAGCCGTCGAGACCGTTTTCGTTCTGCAGTTTCCAGTTGCCATCGTAGGTGTAGGCCGACTTGCCGGGCAGCACTTCCAGCTCACCGGTGGGCGATTGGGCGACCATCATGTCGAAGAACACCTTGGCGTCGCCGAGGAAGTCTTCCAGGCTGTTGTCGGCGTGCACATCGAGGCTGATGAACACGAAACCCTTATAGCTCTGGATGCGGGCTTTTTTCAGGCCGCGTGTCGCCTTGTCGAAGCCTTCCGGATATTCGCCAGGCGCCTTGACCTTCACCAGGCGCCCGTCGCTCTTGTAGCACCATGCATGGAACGGGCAGGTGAATGTCGACTGGTTGCCCTTGCCGACGCGGGTCAGGGTTGTGCCCCGATGCTGGCAGGCGTTGATCAGTGCGTTGAGCTGACCCTCGCCGTCGCGGGTGATGATCATCGGCTGACGGCCGGCGCGCATGGTGACAAAGTCGTGGTTATTGGCCAGCTCGCTTTCATGGCAGGCGTAGATCCAGTTCTTCTCGAAGATCAGTTCCATCTCCAGGTCGAACAACTGCGGCTCGGTGAACATGTCACGGGCAATGCGGAACACACCATCTACCGGACGGAAGTCCAGGCAGCCTTCAATAAACGCTTTCCACTGCTCGACGTTTTTTTCGCCACTCATGGGGGTGTACCTGTTTTTGTATTGGGGCTAATCGGTGTGCGCATTAGAGGGAGTGGGGCGGGTGGGGGTCTATCCGGTTTGTCGGCGAAGGCAGTCCGTATAATTTGTGGGGTAACACGCGCGGGGTATCAAGCTGTGCAGCGACTACCCAAACCGCGCATCAAACGATGAACGGCTGCCCCTGTTTGCAACAATGAGGTACTGTTTCGCACAACCTCGAGTGCCTGTTGGGGGGCGTTCATCGGCTGTTTTATCCGCATAGTCGAGGATTGCTATCCACTTGGTTGGCGCCGGGGTTTCATGGCTTGGAACTTGCCTTCTCCACGCCTGAGACGCGCCGTCAGAGCGCGCTGAAAAATAGCCTGTGGGTGCACCGTGATGAACAGCAAAACCGATCCGCAGTGTCGCGACATTCGTGTCGACAGCGATGATCTTGAGGCCGCGAGAAACTGGATGTCCGGTATTTGCGGGCCGCATCGACTCGTGAGCACGACGCCCGAGCGGATCCGCTTCCATCACAGCGCCAACATGTTCAAGTCGATGGCCACGACCTTGGGCACCATCGAGTACGGCACCGATGTCACCATCGATATCGAAGACGCCGAGCACTTCAGCAGTTACAGCCTGAGCTTGCCCCTGGTGGGCGAGCAGGAGTTGAGCAAGAACGGCAGTGTGCTGAGATCTGACCGCGACCAAGGCGTGATTATTTCCCCGAATGAAAACCAGCTGCTGGCGATCTCCGGCGACTGCCGCAAGGTCCAGGTGGTGATCACCCGCGTCGCCATGAGCGAGTCCCTGCAAGGCCTGCTGCAGCGGCCGCTGGACGCGCCGCTGCGCTTCGAGCCGGTGATGGATGCGGTCGATGGTGCGTCGGCCTCGTGGTGGCGTATGGCGCGTTATTTCATCACCGAGCTGGAACGCAGCAGCGAGCTGTACGAGCAAGTGGCGTTCACCCGGGATATTGAGAGCTCGCTCATCAAAGGCCTGATCCTCGCTCAGCCGAATAATTATTCAGAGGAGTTGCGGGAGGTGCTGGGCGTGAAGTTGCCCCATTACCTGATCCGGGCTCGGCAATACATTCACGACAATGCTCGCGAGGCTTTGCATCTGGAGGACATCGAGCTCGCTGCCGGGGTTTCGCGCTTCAAGCTGTTCGAGGCGTTCAAGAAGTACTTCGCTCTGTCGCCAATGGTCTACCTGAAAAAATACCGCTTGAACGGCGTGCGCCAGGAGATCCTCGAGCACGGCTCGGTGCGCAATATTTCCGAAATCGCCATGGGCTGGGGCTTCACCCATCTGGGGCGTTTTTCCGCCGAGTACCGCAAGCTGTTCGACGAATCCCCAAGTATGACCTTGCAGCGCAATGAAGCCCGGCGCATGCGGGGCTTCTGAGCGAACCCTGTGGGAGCGGGCTTGCTCGCGAATGCGCAGGTCCAGTGAACATTGGTGTCAACTGACACTCCCTCTTCGCGAGCAAGCCCGCTCCCACAGGTTTGGCAGTGCGTTGCTCCCTTACTTGCGCACCACCAGGTCCAGCAACTCGTCGCGCTCCTTGATTTTCTGCAGGACTATTTCCGAGCGGATATCAGTGACCCCCGCCGTGCGGTTCAAGTGATTGACGATGAAATCGGAGAAGTGTTTGAGGTTGCGCGCCTGGACCCGCAACACATAGTTGCTCGCGCCCGTAATCACGTACGCGGTGACCACTTCCGGCCACGACTGGACCTTCTTGATAAAGGTCTCGTGCCAGTCCTCGATGTCCTGTCGCAATGACACATGGACGATGGCTTCCAGCTCGATTCCCAGCCGCTCGGCATTCAGCACGGCGCGATAGCCACAGATGATTCCCTCGCTTTCCAGCAGGCGCAATCGGCGTAGACAGGCCGACGGCGACAGGGCGACTTTCTCTGCCAGTTCCTGGTTGCTGATACGGCCATCCTGTTGCAGTTGATGGAGGATTCGCAGGTCTGTCGAGTCGAGATTCATGGCTGGTGTAAATCCGCGTTTATAGGAGTTGTATTCGAATTTTATGCGAAACAACTACCCTATGGCCGCTTACTTTGCACGAAAATTCTGCAAGTCATCGTTCATTATCTCTCCACGGAAAAGGGCCGGAAACGCCCGTAAAAACGCTACGACCTTCAAAGAACAGGACACCCGATGACAACAAGAAACGATTGCCTGGAGCTTGATGCCCAGGACACTCTCGCGCCGCTACGCCAGCAGTTTGCGCTACCCGACGGTGTGATTTATCTCGATGGCAATTCGCTGGGCGCACGCCCCGTCGCGGCGTTGGCGCGTGCTCAGGAGGTGATCGCCCAGGAGTGGGGCAATGGCCTGATCCGCAGCTGGAACAGTGCCGGTTGGCGCGATCTTTCCGAGCGTCTGGGTAACCGATTGGCCGGGCTTATTGGTGCCCGCGACGGCGAAGTGGTGGTGACCGATACCACCTCGATCAACCTGTTCAAAGTGCTCAGCGCTGCGTTGCGCGTGCAGGCCACACGTTCGCCAACTCGACGGGTGATCGTGACCGAAGCCAGTAACTTCCCCACAGACCTGTACATCGCCGAAGGTCTGGCCGACATGCTGCAGCAGGGCTACACATTGCGCCTGGTCGACAGCCCGCAAGAGTTGCCGCAAGCGATTGACCAGGACACGGCGGTGGTGATGCTCACCCACGTCAATTACAAGACGGGCTACATGCACGACATGCAGGCCCTCACGGCTCTGACCCACGAGTGTGGGGCGCTGGCCATCTGGGACCTGGCGCATTCCGCTGGCGCGGTGCCTGTCGACCTGCATCAGGCGGGCGCCGACTACGCCATCGGCTGCACCTACAAGTACCTCAATGGCGGTCCGGGTTCCCAGGCGTTTGTCTGGGTGTCGCCAAAATTGTGCGATCTGGTGCCGCAGCCGCTGTCGGGCTGGTTCGGCCATTCGCGGCAGTTTGCAATGGAGTCTCGCTACGAGCCGAGCAGCGGCATTGCCCGTTATCTGTGCGGCACCCAGCCGATTACCTCATTGGCAATGGTCGAGTGCGGGCTGGACGTGTTCGCCCAGACTGACATGGCCAGCCTGCGCCGCAAATCCCTGGCCTTGACCGACCTGTTTATCGAGTTGGTAGAACAGCGTTGCGCAGCTCACGAATTGAAGCTGATCACTCCGCGCGAGCACGCCAAGCGTGGCAGCCACGTCAGCTTCGAACACCCTGAAGGTTATGCGGTGATCCAGGCCCTGATCGAGCGGGGTGTGATTGGTGACTACCGCGAGCCGCGGATCATGCGTTTCGGCTTTACCCCGCTATACACGACCTTCACCGAGGTTTGGGATGCGGTGCAGATCCTTGGCGAGATTCTCGATGAGAAAACCTGGGCGCAAACGCGATTCCAGGTCCGCCACAGCGTCACCTGATACTTGCGATGTCGACGTCCGGCTGCCGTTTTTTGCGCGCAGCAGGGCTTCGGCCGCCGTCCAACAAGAGTTCTGTGCAATCACAATAATAAGGAGCACGCAGAATGAGACTCTCCCTCTGGCCCGCCTTGCCGTTGGCCATCAGCAGTTGCCTCGGGCAAATGGCCTATGCCGACGCAGGCAACGGCTTCGTCGAAGACAGCAGCCTGACCCTGACCAACCGTAACTTCTATTTTTATCGCAACAACCTCAACAACCTTGGCGGGCAGAATTATCGGGATGAATGGGCTCACGGGATCATGCTCGATTACCGCTCCGGGTACACCCAGGGAACCGTAGGGTTCGGGGTCGATGCCTACGCGCAATTGGGCATCAAGCTCGACAGTGGCAAGGGACGCACGGGCACGGGCTTGCTGCCCGTCGATTCCGATGGTAACCCCGAGGACGAGTATTCCGAAGCGGGTGGCGCGGTGAAGGCGCGGATATCCCGGACCGAACTCAAGTACGGCAACCTGACCCCACTCAACCCTGTGTTCGGTACTGGTAATGCACGACTGTTCACCAGCGTGGCCACCGGTTTTCAGCTGACCAGCAATGAACTCAAGGCCTTGCATCTGGACATCGGTCATTTCACCGCCGGCAACGACAGCAATTCGACCAACGCCGATGGCGCACTCAAAGCGCTGTACGCTGGCGTGGAAACCCGCAGCGTCGATTATCTGGGCGGCAGTTACGCCCTGAACGATCAACTGAGCGTCAGCCTGTACGGTTCGCAGTTCACCGATATCTGGCGGCAGTACTACGCCAACAGCAATTACACCTTTATCCTCAGCGAAGGCCAGTCGCTGAACCTGGATTTCAATATTTACCGCACCCTCGACGATGGCCAGCGCCATGCCGGCAAGATCGACAACACCACCTGGTCGCTGGCCGGCGCGTACAAGTTCGGCGCCCATCGATTGACCCTGGCGTATCAACAGGTCGATGGCAATGAACCGTTCGATTACCTGGGTTTCGACCAGCAGCCGGGCACGTCGATTTTCCTCGCCAACTCGGTTCAGGTGCTCGACTTCAACGCCCCCAACGAACGCTCATGGCAACTGCGTTATGACCTGGACATGGCGCCGTTCGGCGTGCCGGGCCTGAGCTTCATGTCGCGCTACGTCAGCGGTGACCATATCGACGACAGCCATTACGACGGCGGTCCCAACGGCGCCTATGGGCGCTACGGCGATGACGGCAAGCGCTGGGAACGTGACATCGAAGCGCGCTACGTCGTGCAGTCGGGCAAGGCCAGGGACCTCTCGGTGCGGGTACGCCAGGCCAGTGTGCGTTCGACCGCCCAAGTGGCCCGGGCTGATACCACGGACAACAACGAAGTGCGCGTCATCATCGAGTATCCACTGAGTATTTTCTGATCCGTGTGCTGCTGTGCGTGGCTGATCCCCACCGTAAAAACCAAGACGTGCTCTTCAAGAAAGACAATATTCAGAGGACATAAAAATGACCGATAACGCCGGTTTTGAAACGATATCCAACCGTGAACAGGGTCTGCGGCGTCAGCTGACGTCCGGGCAGATGAGCATGATCGCCATTGGCGGTGCGATTGGCACCGGACTGTTCATGGGCAGTGCCTACGCGATTGGCTATGCCGGGCCGAGCGTGCTGCTCAGCTACGCCATCGGCGCGATCATCACCTTGCTGCTGATGGGTTGCCTGGCGGAAATGACCGTGGCCCATTCGACCTCCGGTTCGTTCGGTGCCTACGCCGAATTTTATGTCAGCCCCCTGGCCGGGTTCCTGGTGCGTTATGCCTATTGGGCAGCGATCGTGCTGGCGGTCGGTACGGAAGTGACGGCGGTGGCGATGTACATGAAGTACTGGTTTGCCAACGTGCCGGAGTGGGTGTGGATCATCTCGTTCTCCAGTGTGCTGATTGTGCTCAATGCCATCAGTGTGAAGACGTTTGGCACTTTCGAATACTGGTTCTCGACCATCAAGATCGGCGCGATTGCCGGCTTCATCATTCTCGCGGTGTATGTGGTGTTCGGTTCCGGCAACCCGGAATATGGTGTGCACAACTACACCAGTCACGGCGGCTTTTTTCCCAATGGCCTGCAAGGCATGTGGATCGCGGTCATCGTGTCGATCTTCAGCTACCTGAGCGTGGAGATGATCGCGGTGGCCGCCGGTGAGGCGCAGGACCCGGAACAAGCGGTGAAGAAAGCCTTTCGCGCGACCATCGTGCGGCTGGTGGTGTTCTACCTGTTGACCCTGGCCCTGATGCTGGCGATCGTGCCGTGGGTGCAGGCCGGTCACGCGCAGAGCCCTTTTGTCACCGTCATGCAGGCCATCGGCATTCCCGGCGCCACCGGGGTGATGAATTTCGTGATCCTGATCGCCGCGCTGTCGGCGATGAACAGCCAGTTGTACATCACCACGCGCATGATGTTCAGCCTGTCCCGTGGCGGTTACGCACCCAAGTCCATGGGCAAGTTGAGCAAGACCGGGATTCCGCTCAATGCCCTGTTGTTGTCGAGCTCGGGCATTGCCCTGGCGACGTTGCTCAACATCCTGTACCCGGAAAGTTCGTTCACCCTGATGATGGCGATCTCCATGTTCGGCGCCATCTTCACCTGGTTCATGATCTTCCTGACCCACTACTGTTTCCGCCGTTATCACCAGCGCCACGGCGAACGTAAACTGTCGTTCCGCATGCGCCTGTTTCCTTACACGACATTGCTGGGGTTGGTGCTGATGGGTGCGGTGATGATCACCACCTACTTCACCGAGGCCTTCAAGATGACCCTGGTGTTCGGCGTGCCGTTCCTGGTTCTGCTGACGGTGGTCTATGGTCTGTTTTTCAGAAAGCCAAAGCCGGCCTCACTCAGTGCGCAAGGCTTCGAGCAGCGCTCTGGCATAGCCGGGCAGACCAGTGAATGAACGGGCGCACAGCAGTAATTTTCGCTGTGCCCAGTCCTCCTTCAACGGGAAGCTTTTGAGCGGTTGATCCAGTACCCGGCGCTGGATCGCCGCCCGCGGCACGATGGCCAGCCCGGCACCGCGAGCGACCATGCGAATCACCCCGTCGAAGCCTTCCGCACGGATGCGGATCTGCATGCGCATACCTGCGTGCAACGCCTGTTCTTCGAGGTACACCGCCAGTGCGCTATTGGCGGCCAGTCCCACGTAATCGTGCTGCAAGGTATCGCTGAAACCCGGCGGTTTGCCGGCGGCCAGGGGATGCCCGGGCGGCATGATCAGCACCAGCGGATCGTCGCGAAAGGGCAAGGTCTGGAGGCTCTGGGCGTCCACCGCATCGGAGACGATACCGAGGTCTGCTGCACCCTGGCGCAAGGCGTGGGTGATGCGCGTGCTGGGCAATTCCTGCAGGTCGATGTCGAGGTTGGGGTGCTCGCGCAGGAAATCGCCGAGCAATTCCGGCAGGTATTCGGTGATCGCCGTAGTGTTGCACAGCAACCGTACCTGGCCTTTGACGCCTTTTGCATATTCGGCGAGGTCCTGCTGCATGTTTTCGGCTTGTTGCAGCAGGCCCCGGGCGTGCTGTGCCAGGGCTTTGCCGGCAGGCGTCGGCGTTACCCCGCGACGGCCGCGTTGCAGGAAATCAGTGCCAAGTGACGCTTCCATCGCGCGGATTCGCGCACTCGCCGCTGCCAGTGATAGATGACTGCGCGCGGCGCCGGCGGTGATGTTGCCGGTGTCGAGGATGTGCAGGTAGAGGCGCAGGTCGGTCAGGTCGAAGTGCATTGGTACAGCCTCAAGAGGTGTGTTGTCTGCACGGACGCCTTCGCGAGCAAGCCCGCTCCCACAGTGGATCTGTGAACGACACAAATCCCATGTGGGAGCGGGCTTGCTCGCGAAGGGGCCAGCAGCAACACCAAATATGCAAGCCTCTGTATAAACAAGAGGCAGCCTAAGTATATGGCAGATTTTCAATCAATCCCCGCGGGCTCACCATAGCCCCATGAATACACTCTCGGCGTTTTATCAGAATCTCGGATTGGCCCTTTCGCTGTTGGTTATCGGCACCTTTGTACTGGCCGGCATGATCAAGGGCGTGATCGGTCTCGGCCTGCCGACCATCGCCATGGGGCTGCTCGGTCTGGCTATGGCTCCATCGCAGGCTGCCGCCTTGTTGATCATTCCGGCGACCCTGACCAACGTCTGGCAACTGGCCTTCGGCGGGCATCTGCGCGGGCTGGTCAAGCGACTGTGGCCGATGCTGCTGGCGATTTTCATTGGCACGGGGGCGGGGACACTTTGGATCGGCATGGCGGGCGGGCACTGGGTGGTGCGGGGATTGGGGGCAGCGCTGCTGCTCTATGCGCTGAGCGGTTTGTTCCTGCCGACCCTGCGTGTCGACGCTCGCCATGAGCGCTGGCTCGGGCCTGTGTGCGGTGTGGTGACGGGCGTCATCACCTCGGCCACCGGCGTGTTCGTGATTCCGGCGGTGCCCTATCTGCAAGCACTGGGGTTGAGCAAGGACGAACTGGTGCAGGCGCTGGGCCTGTCGTTCACCGTCTCGACACTCGCCCTGGCCGCCGGGCTGTTATGGCGTGGCGCCCTCGGTGGCGGCGAGTTGAGTGCGTCGCTGCTGGCGCTGATTCCGGCGGTGCTCGGGATGTGGCTGGGGCAATGGCTGCGCCAGCGGATCAGCGCCGTGCTGTTCAAACGGGTGTTCTTCATTGGCCTGGGCTTGCTCGGCGGCCATTTGTTGATCAGCGGCTAGCGGACGACGGGCTGATCATCTCGATGGCACGAATGTCGAAATCCCGTTCCAGGTATTGATCACGCTGTTCGAGGAACTGCTTCATGTGCGGCAGGTTGGAGTGCACATCCAGGTGCGCCTGGGATTGCCAGATCTCATAGAAGATAAACAGCGTCGGGTCCTGCTTGTCGCGCAGCATGTGGTACTCAATGCAACCGGGCTCGGCGCGGCTCGCTTCCACGTGTCCGCTGAAAAACGCTTCGAAGGCGTCGGATTTTTCCGGGCGGGTCTTGGCGTGCAGGATGAAGCCTTGGATTTCACTCATCAAAATGTCCTCAACGTCTGAATTGGAGGCGATTGTATTGCAACAATCGCCGGTCGATTCGTGCGTTTTGGTCAAATGATATTTGCTCGTCCCTGCCTTATTCCGCGCGAGTCGGATCGATACTCTGCCGCCATCGAATTCCAGACCTTGTGAGACCTTCCATGAAAAAAGTCCTGTTGCTCAATGGTGGCAAGAAATTCGCCCATTCCGATGGTCGCTACAACGCTACCCTGCATGAAGCCGCGCTGAGCGTGCTGGACCGCGGTGGTATGGACGTTAAAACCACCTTTATCGACGAGGGTTACGACGTCGCCGAAGAAGTGGCCAAATTCCTCTGGGCCGACGTGATCATTTATCAGATGCCGGGCTGGTGGATGGGCGCGCCGTGGACCGTGAAGAAGTATGTGGACGAAGTCTTCACCGAAGGCCATGGCAGCCTGTATGCCAGCGATGGCCGCACCCGTTCCGACGCATCGCAGAAGTACGGCAGCGGCGGCTTGATCCAGGGCAAGCAGTACATGCTGTCGTTGACCTGGAACGCACCGCAGCAAGCCTTCGACGATCCGACCGACTTCTTCGAAGCCAAGGGCGTGGACGCGGTGTACTTCCCGTTCCACAAGGCCAACGAGTTCCTTGGCATGAGCGGTTTGCCGACGTTCCTGTGTGTCGATGTGATGAAACGCCCGAACATCGAAGCGGATGTGGCGCGGTATGAGCAGCATTTGACCGAGGTGTTTGGCCTGTCCGCCTAAGCGTTTCAGGCTACTATCGACTTCTATTGCTCCTGTCGCATGGGGCGTTTTGTGGCGAGGGGGCTTGTCGGACCGCCGCACCGCCCCGTTCGGCGGTGAAGCCGTCGTAGATTCGGTGAACGCGGTTCATATGAAACACCGCTTTTAACGGTTTTGGGTCCGCTTCGCGCACCAACGGGGGCAAGCCCCCTCGCCACAGGGCTATCGATAAGGGACACACGTGAAAGCCAGATCCGATGAGTTGCAGATATTCGTCTGCGTGATTGAATGCGGGTCGATTTCTGCGGCGGCCGAGCAGGTCGGGCAAACGCCTTCGGCGATCAGCCGCACGCTGTCGCGGCTGGAAGCCAAGCTCGAAACCACGTTGATCAACCGCACCACGCGGCGCATGGACCTGACCGAGGAGGGCAGGTATTTCTTCGAACACGCCAAGCTGATTCTCGATCAGATGGATGAACTCGAAGAACGCCTGTCCTCCCGCCAGCAAACACCGTCCGGCCGTCTGCGGATCAACGCCGCTTCCCCCTTCATGCTGCATGCCATCGTGCCCTACATCGATGAGTTCCGCAGGCTCTACCCGGACATCCAGCTCGAACTCAACAGCAACGACCTGATTATCGATCTGCTGGAACAGAGCACCGACATCGCCATCCGTATCGGCACCCTGACCGACTCCACCCTGCATGCCCGCTCCCTGGGGTGCAGCCCGCTGCATATCGTTGCCAGCCCGGCTTACCTGAAGGCCCACGGTACGCCGACTGCCGTGGCCGATCTTGCCAACCATACGCTGCTCGGGTTCACTCAGAACGAAGGCCTCAACCAATGGCCCCTGCGTTATGTTCATGGTGACCGCTGGCCGATCCAGGCTTCGATCAGCGCCTCCAGCGGCGAGACCATTCGCCATCTGGCGCTGGAAGGCCAGGGCATCGCCAGTCTGTCGCACTACATGACCATTGGAGACATTCGTGCCGGGCGTCTGAAAGTGCTGCTGGGCGGGTTCAACAGTGGTTATCGCCAGCCAATCAACGCGGTGTACTACCGCAACTCGCAACTGGCCCTGCGCATTCAGTGCTTCCTGGACTTTATCCAGGGCAAGTTGGCGGAATATGCCAACGCCGATTTCCAGGGCGTGCTTTGAGTTCGCTTTAGACCGCGTCATTGTTCATCGCGAGCAGGCTCGCTCCCACAATTGATCATCGCAGGCCACATATTTTGTGTACGACGAAAACCCACTGTGGGCTTGCTCGCGATGGCATTTGTGCAGGCGCTTGAACTGGCCGGGCCATCCGCAATTCCGTAACATCCGCACAATCTTTTCTCGCTACTCCTGCGTGCGGTTCCCCACATGAAAGCAAAACGTCTACGCGCCGATGTACTGGCCGGACTCACCACTTCGTTCGCCCTGCTGCCCGAATGCATCGCGTTTGCCCTGGTGGCTCACCTCAATCCGCTGATGGGGCTCTACGGCGCATTCATCATTTGCACCCTCACCGCGCTGTTCGGCGGGCGGCCGGGCATGATTTCCGGGGCGGCCGGGTCGATGGCGGTGGTGATCGTCGCGCTGGTGGTGCAGCACGGCGTGCAATATTTGCTGGCCACGGTGTTGCTGGGCGGCTTGATCATGATGGCGTTCGGGCTGCTCAAGCTTGGCAAACTGGTGCGCATGGTCCCGCATCCGGTGATGCTCGGCTTCGTCAACGGCCTGGCGATCATCATTGCGCTGGCGCAACTGGAACACTTCAAGAGCGGTGAAGCCTGGTTGAGCGGCACGCCGTTGTACATGATGATCGGCCTGGTCGCGGTGACCATGGCTGTTGTCTACGTGCTGCCGCGCCTGACCCGCAGCGTTCCGCCGGCACTGGTGGCGATTCTCGGCGTCGGCCTGGCGGTTTATCTGCTCGGCCTGCCAACCCGCACCTTGGGCGATATGGCGCACATTGCCGGCGGCTTGCCGACCCTGGCCCTGCCGGACATCCCGTGGAACCTGGAAACCCTGCGCATCGTCGCGCCGTACGCGATTCTGATGGCGCTGGTCGGCCTGCTGGAAACCCTGCTGACCCTGAACCTCACCGACGAAATCACCGAGAGCCGGGGCTACCCGGATCGCGAGTGCGTGGCGCTGGGGGCGGCGAACCTGGTGTCCGGGGCGTTCGGTGGCATGGGCGGTTGTGCAATGATCGGCCAGACCGTGATCAACCTCAGTTCCGGGGGGCGCGGGCGCTTGTCCGGCGTAATCGCGGGGGTGTCGATTCTGCTGTTCATCCTGTTCCTGTCGCCGCTGATCGAGCGTATCCCGTTGGCCGCGCTGGTCGGGGTGATGTTCGTGGTGTCGCAGCAGACGTTCGCCTGGGCCTCGCTGCGGGTGCTGAACAAGGTGCCGCTCAATGATGTGCTGGTGATCATCGCGGTCACGGTGGTCACGGTATTCACCGATCTGGCCACGGCGGTGCTGTGCGGCATCATCATTGCGGCGCTGAATTTTGCCTGGCAGCAGGCCCGCCAGCTCTACGCCGACAGTCATCTGGAGAGCGACGGCAGCAAGCTGTACCGGGTGCACGGCACGCTTTTCTTCGCCTCCACCACGCCGTTCCTCAATCATTTCGATCCGGCCAACGACCCGGCGCAGGTGACCCTGGATTGTCAGCACCTGAGCTTTGTCGACTATTCGGCCATCGCCGCGCTGGACACCCTTCGCGAGCGCTACACCAGGGCCGGCAAGCACCTGCGAGTGCTGCATTTGTCCGAGCGCTGCAAGAAGCTGCTCAAGCGTGCCCGGGTGCATCACGACTGAGTAACCGTATGAGGGCGACAATCACTTGCCGCCGGGAGACTGACATGCAGTACGACACGCTGATTCGCAATGCTCTGGTCATCGATGGCAGCAACAGCCCTGGCTATCGTGCCGACGTGGCGATCCTGAACGGCCGCATTCAACGCATTGGCGACTTGCACGATGCACGCGCCAGCGAGGAAATCGACGCCACCGGCCAGGTGCTGGCACCCGGCTTCATCGACGTGCACACCCACGATGACACAGTGGTCATCCGTCAGCCGCAGATGCTGCCCAAGCTCAGCCAGGGTGTGACCACGGTCGTCGTCGGCAACTGCGGGATCAGCGCCTCGCCGGTGACTTTGCGCGGCGATCCCCCCGACCCGATGAACCTGCTCGGCAGCGCCGCCGCGTTTGTTTATCCGACCTTCAGCGACTACCGCGCGGCGGTTGAAGCGGCGAACACCACGTTGAACGTCGCGGCCCTGGTTGGCCACACAGCGCTGCGCAGCAATCACCTGGGCGACCTGTTTCGCACCGCCACCGCGCAAGAAATCGCGGCCATGCGCGGTCAGTTGCGCGAGAGTCTGGAGGCCGGCGCGCTGGGCTTGTCCACAGGCCTGGCGTACGCCAGCGCCTTTTCGGCGTCGACCGATGAGGTGATGCAACTGACGGAAGAATTGACGGCATTCGGGGCGGTCTACACCACCCACCTGCGCAGCGAATTCGAACCCGTGCTGGAGGCCATGGACGAAGCGTTCCGCATTGGCCGTCACGCGCAAGCCCCGGTCATCATTTCCCACCTCAAATGTGCCGGTGCCGGTAACTGGGGGCGCAGTCCACAGCTGTTGGCGTCGCTGGAAGAGGCGGCGAAAAACCACCCGGTGGGTTGCGACTGTTATCCCTACGCCGCGAGTTCTTCGACCCTGGACCTCAAGCAGGTCACCGATGCCCATCGCATTACCATCACCTGGTCGACGCCCCACCAGGAAATGGGCGGCCGCGACCTGATGGACATCGCTGCCGAGTGGACTGTGCCATTGCTCGATGCCGCTCGCCGGCTGCAACCAGCGGGCGCTGTGTATTACGGGATGGACGAGGCGGACGTACGCCGCATCCTTGCGCATCCGCTGTCGATGGTCGGCTCTGACGGTTTGCCGGAAGACCCGTTTCCCCACCCACGTTTGTGGGGCGCGTTTCCACGGGTGCTCGGACATTTCAGCCGCGACGTGGGACTGTTTCCATTGCACACCGCCGTACACAAAATGACCGGTCTGTCGGCGGCACGCTTCGGCTTGAAGGGCCGGGGTGAAATCCGTGAAGGTCATTGGGCTGATCTGGTGTTGTTCGATCCGGTGACTGTTCGTGACGTTGCCGATTTCAGCGATCCGCAGCGGGCGGCGCAGGGTATCGAAGGGGTATGGGTTAACGGCATATTGAGTTACCGCGACGGCCAGGCCAACGGGAGCAGGGCAGGGCGGTTCCTGGCGCGGGAGGGAGATTTGCGCGGCGGTTTTCAGTGATGATTCGAGTGTTGCGTCACAATGATGGCATTTTGCAACTAAAGAATGGCGCTTTTAAGCCGACTCGCTGACATCAAGCCCGGCTACACTGCGGGCTTTCATTGTCTGGGAGCAACCCGATGAGCTTCGGTAAAACCACTCCAATCCTGCGCATTTTCGATGAAGCCAAGGCAGTGGAGTTCTACGTCGACTTCCTGGGGTTCAAGATCGACTGGCAACATCGATTCGAAGCGAATTTCCCGCTGTACCTGCAAATCTCCCGTGGCGAATGTGTGCTGCACTTGTCCGAACACCATGGCGACAGCACACCGGGTTCTGCGCTGCGGATCGAGACGGATGAGCTGGAGAAGTTTCAGCAGCTGCTGCTGGCCAAGGAGTACAGGTTTGCCCATCCACAGATTCAGGCCATGCCGTGGGGCAGCCAGGACATGACCATTGCCGACCCGTTTGGCAATCGGTTGGTGTTCACTAACGCGATCAGTCTCTGAGCCTGAAAGCCCCTCACCCTAGCCCTCTCCCAGAGGGAGAGGGGACCGACCGAGGTGTCTTGCGTCATACATCGACCTGGAATACCGAGTCGATTATGGATTCACAGCGGGATTTTCAGATCGATGTACATCCCGAATACCTCACCGTCGGGCTCCTCTCCCTGACGGAGGGACTGGGCGACCCGCAGCATCGAGTCGATTATGGATTCACAACGGGATTGTCAGAACGATGTTCATCCCGAGTGTCTGACGGTCGATCTCCTCTCCCTGAGGGAGGTACTGACCGACCTGCAGCATCAAGTCGATTCTGGATTCACAGCCAAATTTTCAGGTCGATGTACATCCAGAGCATCTCACGGTCGGCTCCCTCTCCCTCCGGGAGAGGGCTGGGGTGAGGGGGGGCGGGCACCCTGGTGACAACATGGATCACTCAGTCGCTACCACATCCCTGCACCCGATGGCTCTGCCGAAACTCCCCGGGCGGTACCCCGCGTCGGCTCTTGAACGTGCGGTGAAACGAGCGGGGTTCGGTGAAACCCAGGTACTGGGCGATGTCCTGAATCGGCAGGTTGCTGTTGAGCAGGTAATGTTCGGCCAGCTCCTGGCGCAGGTCGTCGAGGATCTGCTGGTAAGAAGTACCGGCCAGGTGCAGCTGGCGTTGCAGCGTGCGCACCGACACGGCGAGATGCTCGGCCACCTGCTCCTTGCGTGGCAGACCTTCCTTGAGCAATTTTCGCAGGATGCTTTTCACCCGCTGTTGCAGCGAGGCATCCTCCAGGGTCGCCATCAAGCCCATGGCATGTTCTTCCAGGGTGCGCAGCAATTGCGCATCGGCCTGGCGCAAGGGCAACTGCAAATACGGCAACGGCACAATCAGCGCCGAATAAGGCTGGTCGAACAGCACCGGACAGTCGAAGAACTGCTCGTACTGCGCCAGCGTCGTGTCGGCCGGCCGTGCATGCTCCAGCCAGACGGCGGCCGGCGACATTTGCGTGTCGGCGATCCAGCGCGCGTATTGCAGCCAGGACCCGAGCACGTTTTCCACCAGGTGCCGGCGAATTCGCGGGCGTTGATGGCGGCATGTCCAGATCAGGTGCACCTCGCTGCCTTGTACCTCGGCGCGGCTGACGCCCATGTCTCCCACCAACTTCTCGAACGGCATGATGCGGCTCATGGCGTCGCCCAGTGTCGCGCAGTTCATGGTGATGTAACCCAGCACGCTCCAGGAGTTGGGCAGCACAAAATGCGCGGCGTTGAGACCGAACAACGGATCACCCGAGTGTTCGCATAAATAATCGAGCAAGCGTTCATGGGCTTCACCCGGCAACCGCAGGCTGTTGTCACTCAACTGCTGTGCCTGTAACCCGGCCGCCGCCAACGCAGGCTCGATGGCCATGCCCAGTTGTTCGGCATGACGCAGGTACTTGAGCAGCGGCGGAACTGAGGTGAAGCCCAGGGATTGCATGATCGTATTCCTTTGATCAAGGCCCGCGTGCGCGGATGAATGCCCTGAAAGGTAATTTGAAACCACGGCTAAAGTAAATGGCTGACGCCTGCTCGACGTTTGACTCAATTGGCTACTCGAACTGGCCGGATGCGACCGTGACACTTTCGGACGGCTCACTAGTATGGGGGCCTGAAAAATATCACTGACAAGAACCGTAAAAGGACACACGCATGCGACGCTGGAACGGCTGGGGAGATGCAACTACGGTGGTCGAACTGCCGGCCCAGGGCGCGAGCTTTCTCGCCCAGCGACTAGGTGAAGGTCGAGCGCTGCCCGATGCAACGCTCGAGGCGGCAATGGCCCGCGTACCGGAGTCGCGGCTGCAGGAACACCCCTTGTACAGCGTCGATGCCCATGATCGTCTGCTGCATGCCCGGGGCCAGAGCCTGCCGGACTGGCTGGCATTGCGTGAAGGCGCGCTGGGCAATTATCCCGACGCCGTGGCCTTTCCCGAAAGCGCCGAACAGATTCGCCAATTGCTGACGCTCGCCCATGAGCAGGACCTGTGCCTGATCCCTTATGGCGGCGGCACCTCGGTGGCCGGGCACATCAATCCACCGAGCTCCGCGCGGCCGGTGGTCACGATTTCGCTGGCGCGCATGAATCGCCTGCTGGACCTCGACGAACAGAGCCTGCTGGCCACTTTCGGCCCCGGCGCCAGTGGGCCGCAAGTAGAAAGTCAGTTGCGCGCCCGTGGCTACACCCTGGGCCATTTTCCGCAGTCATGGGAGCTCTCGACTCTGGGCGGTTGGGTCGCCAGTCGTTCCAGTGGTCAGCAGTCATTGCGTTACGGGCGCATCGAGCAACTGTTCGCCGGCGGCACGCTGGAAACCTTTGCCGGGCCGCTGGAAATTCCCACCTTCCCGGCCTCGGCGGCCGGTCCTGATCTGCGCGAGGTAGTGTTGGGCTGTGAGGGCCGGTTCGGGGTCATTTCCCAGGTCAAGGTGCGGGTCAGCGCACTGCCTGCCGACGAACGCTTCTACGGGGTGTTTTTGCCCGATTGGACCAAGGCACTGCAAGCCATCCGCCAGTTGGCCCAGGCGCGCGTGCCGCTGTCGATGCTGCGCTTGTCCAACGCCGTGGAAACCGAAACCCAGCTGGCGCTGGCCGGTCACCCGCAGCAGATCGCCTGGCTGGAAAAGTATCTGGCCCTGCGCGGTGCCGGTGAAGGCAAGTGCCTGCTGACGTTCGGCGTGACCGGTAATCGCCGACAAAACGCGCTGTCCCTGAGTCAGGCTCGCAAGCACCTCAAGTCGTTCGGCGGGGTGTTTACCGGCACCTTGCTTGGAAAGAAGTGGGCACAGAACCGTTTTCGCTTTCCCTACCTGCGCGAAAACCTGTGGAACGCAGGTTACGTGGTGGACACCCTGGAAACGGCCACCGACTGGAGCAACGTCGATAATCTCCTCACACTGATCGAAAACAGCCTGCGCGACGCCTTGGCGGCCGAAGGCGAGCGGGTGCATGTCTTCACCCACCTGTCCCATGTCTACGGTGAAGGGTCGAGCATCTACACCACCTATGTGTTTCGCCCGGCGGCGGACTATCCCGCCACCCTGGCGCGCTGGCAGGCACTCAAGCAGGCGGCCAGCCAGACCATCGTCGACAACCACGGCACCATCAGCCACCAGCATGGCGTGGGCAAGGACCACGCGCCGTACCTGCTACGCGAGAAAGGTGTGCTGGCGATGGACACTTTGCAGGCGCTGAGTCGGCACTTTGATCCGGCCGGGCGACTGAACCCTGGCACGTTGTTGCAGGAGTGACGGCCATGAGCCTGGACTGGAACACCGCCTGGCGCCAACAGGTATTGCCGACGCTTGCGGATGAAACCTGGGACCTGATCGTCATCGGCGGCGGCATCAGCGGCGCCGGTATCCTGCGCGAAGCCGCGCGCCGTGGCTGGCGCTGCCTGTTGCTGGAACAGCGCGATTTTGCCTGGGGCACCTCCAGTCGCTCCTCGAAAATGGTCCATGGCGGCTTGCGTTACATCGCCAAGGGCCAGTGGCGCCTGACCCGCGATTCGGTCCGCGAACGTCAGCGCTTGCTCGACGAAGCACCGGGGCTGGTTGAGCCGATGAGTTTCATGATGGCGCATTACCGTGGCGGCTTTCCCGGACCACGGGTGCTGGGTGGCTTGCTGTCGATCTATGACGCATTGGCCGGGCGGCGCAGCCATCGCTTCCATGACGCGCAACATCTGCGTTATCTGGCGCCGGGAGTGAAGGAAGATGACCTGCTGGGCGGCACCTGTTTTGTCGATGCGCTGACTGATGATGCCCGTCTGGTGATGCGCGTATTGGGTGAGGCCCGGGCCGACGGCGCCGTGGTGCTCAACGGCGTGCGCGTACAACAATTGCTGCGTGAAGCGGGGCGGGTTTGCGGGGTTCAGGTCGAGGATTGCGAGGGCGGCGGGTTACTGACATTGCGTTGTGGTGTGCTGGCCGTGGCCACCGGTGCGTGGGCCGAGCGCTTGCGCCTGCCCGACACTCCTCGCCAGTTACGGCCGTTGCGTGGCAGCCATTTGTTGTTGCCGGGCTGGCGCCTGCCCGTGGCGCAAGCCTTCACTTTTCTGCACGAGCGCGACCGTCGTCCGGTGTTCGTTTTCCCTTGGGAGGGCGCCACGGTGGTCGGCACCACGGACCTTGATCATCATGAGGATCTGGACCAGAGCGCGAGCATTAGTTCCGACGAGCTCGACTATCTGCTGGCTGCCTGCAACCAGCAATTCCCCCAGGTAGAGGTGGGCGCGACCGATGTGCTGTCGACCTGGTCGGGGGTGCGTCCGGTGGTGGGCAGCGCTGCGGGTGAACTCGAACCGTCGAATGAAACCCGTGAGCATGTGCTGTGGCAGGAACCAGGATGCGTGACCCTGGCCGGCGGCAAGCTGACCACTTTCCGCCCGCAGGCCATCGAAGTACTCAAGGCCTGCGCGGCCATGCTCAAGCGTCCGTTCAATGAAGATGCCGCGCCGGTGTTTGCTGTCGTGCCACCGCTGGTGATACCGGGGCTCAGCGCCAGCCAGTGGCGCCGCCTGGCCGGGCGGCATGGCCGTGATCTGCCGAGACTGGCGATGCTGATCGCAGAGTTGGGCCATGACAGTGTCGGTGCCACCGACACCTTGTGGGCGGAACTGGCCTTTGCCTGTGATGCGGAAATGGTCCTGCACCTGGATGACCTGCTGCTGCGCCGAACCCGCCTGGGTCTGTTATTGCCTCGCGGCGCCGAGGATCACTTTGATGCCATCCGCCGACTCTGCCAGCCGCGACTGGGCTGGGACGATGAGCATTGGCTGCGCGAGCAGCAGCGTTATCGGGCGTTGTGGCAACGCCATCACGGTTTGCCGAATGCCACGCATTGATGCCCATTGAAGAGAGCTCCATGGATAACCACCCGAACAAGCGTTACCTGCTGGCCATCGACAATGGCACCCAGAGCGTGCGCGCACTGCTCTTCGACCTGCAGGGCAATCTGCTGGGCAAAGGCAAGGTCGAGTTGCAGGCCTATTACTCGACCCAACCTGGCTGGGCCGAACAAGACCCGGAATATTACTGGGCGAAACTGGGTGAGGCTTGCCAGCTGTTGTGGCAGCAGACCGGCATCGATCGTTCACAGATTGCCGGCGTGTCCCTGACCACCCAGCGCGGCACCGTGATCAACGTCGATGCCCAAGGCAAGCCGTTGCGACCGGCAATCCTGTGGCTCGATCAACGCCAGAGTGAAGTCGAAGGCGGCATCAAGGGACCGTGGGGCTGGCTGTTCAAACTGGTCGGTGCGCAGGCCACCGTGGACCACTTTCGCGCCCAGGCCGAGGCCAACTGGATCGCCCGCCACCAGCCTGAAGTCTGGGCGGCGACGGACAAGTTTTTGCTGCTCTCGGGGTTTCTCACCCATCGTCTGTGTGGACGTTTTGTCGACTCCGTAGGTTGTTGCGTCGGTTACCTGCCGTTCGACTTCAAGCGCTTGCGCTGGGCCGCGCCCTCCGACTGGAAATGGCAGGCGCTGGCGGTGCGCCCCGAGCAACTGCCGAGCCTGCACAAGCCCGGTGAAACCCTGGGCTACATCAGTGCCCAGGCCAGCCGCCACACCGGCATTCCTGAGGGGCTGCCGCTGATCGCCGCGGGTGCCGACAAGGCTTGCGAAGTGGTGGGTTCCGGCGTCGTCGACCCAGGCACTGTGTGCCTTTCCTACGGCACCACGGCGACCATCACCAGCACCCGGTCGCGCTATCTTGAAATCGTCCCGTTGATTCCGCCTTACCCGTCTGCGGTACCGGACCAGTACAACTGCGAGGTGATGATTTATCGCGGCTACTGGATGGTCAGTTGGTTCAAGAACGAGTTCGGTCTGCGGGAAATGCAGCAGGCCAAAGCCCAGGGCGTTGAGCCCGAGCAACTCTTCGATGCACTGGTCGACGCCGTACCGCCCGGGTCCATGGGGTTGATGTTGCAACCTTACTGGTCGCCCGGCATCCGCGAACCGGGCGTTGAAGCCAAGGGCGCGATGATTGGCTTCGGTGACGTGCACACCCGTGCGCACATTTACCGGGCGATCCTCGAAGGTCTGGCGTATGCCTTGCGCCAGGGCATGGAGAAAATCGAGAAACGTTCGAGGATCTCCGTCACGCGCTTGCGCGTGGCCGGTGGTGGCTCCCAGAGCGATGCCGCGATGCAACTCACGGCGAACATTTTCGGCCTGCCGGCCGAGCGTCCGCACGTCTACGAAGCGTCCGGCCTTGGGGCGGCGATTTGCTGCTCGGTGGGGCTGGGGCTGCACGCGGATTTCCCCACGGCGATGACGGCCATGACCCGGGTTGGAGCGGTATTCATGCCGCAGCCCGAAGCGCAGCAGATCTATGAGCGACTGTACAGGGAGGTCTACCTGCGCATGTACCGACAGCTCAAGCCGCTGTACCAGAGCATCCGCAAAATCACCGGTTACCCCGCCTGAAACAACACCGTAGATCCCCCTGTGGGAGCGGGCTTGCTCGCGAAGGCGATGTGTCTGTGACATCAATGTCGACTGACACTCCGACTTCGCGAGCAAGTCGGATCGCCGCACCGCCGCTCCCACAATGAACTGTGGTGTTTCTGCTACCGTGCATGTGGCGCTATCGGAGAGTTTTTCTGGTGAGATTGGACAGTGTCAGGGGCAGGGGCGGTTGTTAGGCTCAACCGTACTGCACATCCAATAAGAACCAAAAGCAATGAAGCTGACATTCCTCCTGTTGCTGCTTTGTGGAACGGCGCCGATGGCCTGGGGCTGGTCGAACCATACGGTCGGCAGTTACCTGGCGTTGCAGGACTTGCCGACCTTGCGTGATGCGCCACAGGTCGAAGTCGAGCCGCTGGAACAGTTTCTTTCGCAGCAATACCAAGCCGTGAGCGCGTTGCTCGACGAGCAGGAGCGCTTCGCCCGCGAGCACTTCGCCCCATATCCGCCGCGCCCCGACAACCTGCGATTGCCCGCCGTGCCTGGGGACAATCTGCGCCACGACTTCCTCACCGCACTGCGCATCAACCCCGGGATTCATCTGGCGATGGTCATCCAGCCGATGCCGGGCAAGGATCTGCCCGAGCGTGAACACCTCAAGGCCGAACAGGTCATGGTGCCGCAGACGCTCTCGCCGTGGAATCGACAGCGCTTCATCGTTGTTGCTGACCACGAACAAGTAGCGCCCCTGGCCGTGTTGGCCAGCGCCGCGGACGAGCCGGATTACGGCCACGACATCAACCTGTTCAGCGACAACCCGGGCGAGGTTGGCGCGTTGTACGGCTTCGGCCCACAGCCTTTCGGCGACGCCCGGTTTCAGTACAGCTCCCAGGCACCGTTCCATATGGGGTTCTTCCAGGAAAACCCGGTGGTCTATGCCGCAGCCGGATTTCTTCGGCACAGCTGGCCGCACTGGCGCGCCTACCAGTACATGGGCCTGGCGCGACTGGCATTTGCCACTGGCCACTCTTACTGGGGCTATCGATTTCTCGGTTGGGGCCTGCATCACGTTCAGGACCTGACCCAGCCGTATCACGCCAAGCCGCTGCCCGGTGTCGGTCTTGCGAGCTTGCTGCTGCTGGAAGGCAAGGCCCTGGCCGGCTTCGATGGCGACAAGCATGCAGCCATCGAGCGCGTCGCCACCCGGCACATGGAAGTGGAGAAATATCAGTCGACCTGGCTGCGTCGCCTGCTGCGCGCCGGGCAGGCACACCCGATGCTCGACGTTTATGCCGATTTTGCCCAGGACGCCCGTTATCCGCCGTACTCGGTGGACTATCTGCGCGAAGTGGTGAGTGCCGAGTCCGTCGACGAATCCGCAGCCTTCGATGAAGCCATCGGCCAGTGGCTGGACGCGGCACCGATTACCAGCGATTTCAGCCGCGGCAACCAGCTGCTGCGCGAAGGCTTCGACCATCCGGCACTTAACCAGCAGCTGTTCAAACTGCTGGGGCATTTCGGCGCCCATAGCCGCATTTACGCCCGTGCGGGATTGGCGCCATAGCCATCGCGACAACGATGTCAGAAGACAAAAACAATAAAACCAGGGAAAGAGGAACGGATCATGAACACTCGATTTCGCCTGTCTGGCGCGGCGCTTCCCGGCGTGGGCCTGGCAGGGCTGTTGCAACTGTGCGCGGTCGACGGCGTGCAGGCCGGGGAATTCAGCGTACTGGATAACCAGATCACCGGTTCATTCGACAGCACCTTGTCCTATGGCCGCTTGTGGCGGGTCCAGGGTCGGGACAAGAACAACGATGACGTCAACACCAACGACGGCAATCGCAACTTCGACACCGGGCTGGTTTCGGAGGTGTACAAGATCACCTCGGAGCTGGAGGCCAACTATCAGAACTACGGGATGTTCGTGCGCGGCACCGCGTTCTATGACACCCAGCTGATGGACAAGCGCAACGATTACTACCGCAACAACAACCCGTCGCAACCCAGCCAGAGTTACCCGCAGGACGACCACTTCACCAGCCAGACCCGCGATATCGCCGGTAGCCGGGTGGAGATGCTCGACGCCTACCTCTATGGCAACTGGGACGTCGCGCAGATGCCGGTCACGGCTCGCGTCGGGCGCCAGGTGTTCAACTGGGGCGAAGGGATTTTCTACCGTGGCGGGGTCAATACCACCAACCCGGTGGACGCCGCCAAGTACCGTTTGCCCGGGGCCGAAGTCAAGGAAGTGCTGGTACCGGTGGAAGCGCTCAGCTTCAACATCGGCCTGACCGACACCCTGACCATGGAAAGCTTCTACCAGACGAACTGGAAGGAAACCCGAATCGACCCGGTCGGTACTTTCTACTCGCAGACGGACCTGTTCGCCGACGGCGGCAACACCGCCTACAACAACTTCAGCGGTACCGCGCTGGACACCCCGGTGCCTGGCTTCGGCAACGTGATCGATCTGTACAGCGCGCTGGGCAACAACCCGCTGCTCAACCAGGCCCTGAGCACCACGGGCCTCTATGCCAACGGGGTAACCCCGGCCTTTGGCAACACGGTCAAAGTGGCCTCGGTCGGCAAGGATTTCAACGCACGCAACGACGGCCAGTTCGGCTTCGCCTTTCGCTACATCGCCGAAGAACTCAACAGCACCGAGTTCGGGCTGTACATGGTCAATTACCACGCCAAGGAACCGACCATTTCCGCCGACCTGGGAGGCTACCAAGGCATCGACATGACTGCCCTGACCAACCTGTTGGCTGGTGTCGCCGGCAGTCAGGCGGGACAACTGGCCAACGGCCTGGCGACCATGGATGTGCTGGGCAATATTCAGGCGCATCGGCGTTACGCCGAAGACATCCGCATGTACGGTTTCAGTTTCAACACCACCCTGGGTCAGGCGTCGGTGTTTGGCGAAGTGGCTTATCGGCCGAACCTGCCCATCGGGGTTGCCGCCACCAACGACCTGATCGGCGACCTGGCCAATGGCGCTGCCGCTGCGGCATCCGGCCAGACCATCAACATTGGCGGCCAGCAGGTCACCCTCGACAGCCAGATCAATAACGCCGAGCGGGTGGAAACGTTCAACACGTCCCTGGGCACGATTTACAACTTTGGTCCGAGCCTGTCGTTCGACTCGATGTTCGGCGTGTTCGAGCTGGCGTCCGAGCACCTGCGCGGCAGCAATCTGCAGTACACAGCCTATGACGGCAGCAACCGTTACTACGCAGGCACCGGCAATTTTTCCTACGTGTCCGGCGGCGAGCGCGGCGACCAGGTCAACCGCAATTCCTACAGCTACACCGCAATGCTCAATGGCACCTGGAACGACGTGTATGCCGGGGTCAACGTCTCGCCCTACGTCGTCTACAAGGATGACTTCGAGGGCAACAGCTATCAGGCAGGCAACATCATTGAGGGCCGCAAGGCCTACACCCTGGGGATCAAGGCCAACTACCAGAACAAGCTCGAGGCCGAGCTGCAATACACCGAGTTCTATGGCGGCGGGCAGAACAACGGCCTGCGTGACCGCGACAACGTCGGCTTCAACCTCAAGTACTTCCTTTGATAGCCACACGCAGCCCCATTGTGGGAGCGGGCTTGCTCGCGAAGGCGGTGTGTCAGGCGACATCTGTGTCGGATGCGTCGCCCTCTTCGCGAGCAAGCCCGCTCCCACAGTGGCTGGGTGCAATGCACCTGCCTTTATTTCGGAGAACGATCATGTTTCACACTTCACGACTGACCAAAATCTCGCTGGCGCTCATCTTGAGCCTGGCCGCCAGCACTGCCCTGGCCGCGATCACGCCCCAGCAGGCCGAGCAATTGAAAACCACACTGACACCGCTGGGTGCCGAGCGTGCCGGCAACGCCGCCGGAACCATCCCGGCCTGGAACGGCGGTATCACCCAGGCGCCGGCGGGCTACAAGCCGGGCCAGCACCACCTGGACCCGTATGCGACGGACAAGCCGCTGTTCACCATCACCAAGGCCAACCTTGAACAGTACAAGGCCCATCTCAGCCCGGGGCAGGTCGCACTGTTCAACAGCTACCCCGACACCTTCCAGATGCCGATCTATCCGTCTCGTCGTTCGGGCTCGGCGCCGCAGTGGCTGTATGACAACACCTTCAAGAATGCGACTTCGGCCAAGTTGCTCGATGGCGGCACCGGTTTTGCCGATGCCTATGGCGGTGTGCCGTTTCCGGTGCCCAAGGACGGGGTTGAGGTGCTGTGGAACCACATCACCCGTTATCGCGGCATTTATGTGGTCCGGCGTGCCTCCGAAGCGCCGGTACAGCGCAACGGCAGCTTCGCGCTGGTGACCTCGCAGCAGGAGGGGCTCTTCAACTATTACCGTCCGGGCGGGCAGTTTGCCGACCTGAAAAACATCCTGTTTTACTACCTGGCATTCGTGAAGAGCCCGGCCCGGCTGGCGGGCGGTGCGGCGTTGGTTCACGAAACCCTTGATCAGCTCAAGGACCCGCGTCAGGCCTGGGTCTACGACGCCGGCCAGCGCCGCGTGCGCCGGGCGCCGAACCTCGCCTATGACACCCCGATCGCCTCGTCCGACGGCCTGCGCACGGCGGACGATACTGACATGTTCAACGGCTCACCGGACCGCTACGACTGGAAGCTCAAGGGCAAGCAAGAGGTCTACATTCCCTACAACAATTACAAAGTCGGTAGCCCCGATGTGAAATATGCACAGTTGCTCACACCGGGCCACCTCAACCCGCAATTCACCCGTTACGAGCTGCATCGGGTCTGGGTGGTCGAAGGCACCCTCAAGCCGGGCTCGCGGCATATCTATTCCAAGCGCGTGCTGTTTCTCGACGAGGACAGTTGGGGCGCTGCACTGGTGGATCAATACGACGGGCGAGGGGAGTTGTGGCGGGTGTCGATGGCCTACCTGAAAAACTTCTACGACCTGCCTACCACCTGGAGTGCGCTGGACGTGTTCCATGACTTGCAGGCGCGTCGTTACTACGTGCAGAACCTGGACAACGAAGAGCCGGCCACCGTGGACTTCGCCCAACCGGTGCCGGAAGACGCGTACTTCATGCCGTCGGCATTGCGTCAGCGCGGGACGCGGTAAGACCTGCGTGCAAGCGCAAACAAAAGCTTGAAGTCCTTGTCATGGCCATGGTCATGTTCGACGAGGACTTTGCCGGACGTATTTTGCCTTGATGAAAAACCAAAGCGAATACAAGCCAAATTCCATGCTTGGGGGTTCCCCCAAACATAGAATCTCCCACAGGGTGTTGGGTCGTTCACAGAGTCTGTGTTCGACGCCTTGCCTGTGGGAGCGGCGGTGCGACCTGCTCGAAAATGGTTCATTCATTCACCGCAAGCCCGTGCTTCTCTATCGTCGGTTGGCTGGAAGATTGTTCTTTTTGGAAGTCGCCAAAGTGTGTAAGCAGGGGGTGTCGGCAGCAATCCCGAGACAGGGTAATACACTGGTTTAAGGTTTTTTTCACAAAGCTTTCACCGGCAGCCAACGCCAGCCTCACTAACCTTGCGCCACCAAATGAGCTGGTGCGTGCTGGCGAGGCGGCTTGATGTGGAATTGAAACTGAGCCTGTTCGGGATAAAACGCTCGATCGACTTGAGCCGTTTTGCCCGCTTTCGCAATACGGCGGTGGTCCTGGCCTCGGCGCTACTGGTGATCCCGTTGACGATATTGCTGCTGCAGCCCGCCGCCGTACCGGACCTGGCCAACGGCAATGTGGCCGGTGCCCGGGCATTGATGGCGGGGTGGGCCAAGGGCGATGTGATCGTGTTGGTGCGGCACGTCGAACGATGCGACCACTCCAAGGCTGCCTGCCTGAGCGGTAACGACGGGATTACCGATCGCTCCCGTGGCGTTGCAGTGAGTGTCGGGGACCACTTCGAACAGCTGGGGCTGGAGCGCGCCGATATCTACAACAGCCCGATCCTGCGCACGGTGCAGACCGCTGGCTATATGTTCAACAAGGCCGGTGTGGGCGAAGACTGGTTGATCAGTTGCAAGGGCACCATGCTGCGCGACGCGCTGGCGCACAAGGTTGCCGGGCGAAACCTGATTCTGGTGACCCACAGCGAATGCATGGTGCAGATGGAAAAGGACCTCAAGTTTCCGGCATCGACGCCGGACTATGGCACTGCACTGTTTATCAATGCCGAAACATTGAATGCGCCACGCATGCTTGGCTTCATCGAGGCTTCTGACTGGCATTCCGTGGCTACCGAATGAATGCCCTGCCTGGATCGACACACACCATGCAGACCACTTCGCGCTCGCGCTTCTACTGGATGAATTTCGGTATCCCACTGGCCTGTGCGGTGGTGGTGTTCCTGATGTTCGACCTGACCAAAATCGATATCGCCTTCAACGACCTGTTTTACGACCCGGTCACCCAAACGTTCCCGCTGGACCATGTGCACTGGTTCGAAAAAATCACCCACAAATGGGCGCGGATCATTCCGAACTGGACCGGCGAGATAGCGGTCATCGGTGCCTTGTTGTCGTTCCTGTGGCCACGCCTGAAAGCGCAGAAACATCCGAAGATCATCGCGTTTCTGGAAAAAACCAAAGTGGCGCCAGTGCTGCGCTTTACCCACAAACACCGTCGGGACTTTCTCTACGTGGTGTTCGCGTTTTCCATCAGCACGGGCCTGATCCATTACCTCAAGGGCCACACCAGCGTGTACTGCCCGGTTGAAACCACGCAATACGCCGGCAAAATCGAGCACAAGGAGTGGTATGAGAATTTCGACTTGCTCAAGGTTGCCGGTGACGGTCGCTGCTGGCCGGGCGGCCATGCTTCGGGCGGCTTTACCATGCTTGCGTTGTACTTTGTGGCCCGCCGTTATCGCTGGCGTTATTCGAAGGCGCTGATGTATGGCTCGTTGGCCCTGGGTTTTGTTTACGGTACGACTCGGGTGCTGCAAGGCTGGCACTACATGTCCCACACCTTCTGGGCCGGGATCTTCGTGTGGCTGGCCTGTTTGCTGACGGCGCTGGCGTTTTATGGGCGAGCGCAGCTGGAAATGCCGGTGCTCGATGAGGCGGAAAAAACCGTACCCGGTGAAGCAAAAAAAAGCCCGCGGGAGGGCGGGCAAACTGTAGTTTCTTGAAAGAGCGAGCTAAATGTACAGGCTGGTGTACGACGCCGGGGTGAAGAAATATTCATCTCGATGAAGGCCGCGGAGCAGAGGCCTTGCCATGCTCAAGGCAAGTAATCGGCGGCAAAGTCGGCCTCGGATCGAGCGCGCAAACTTCCCCTGCGACACGCCTGCTGGAATCGCTCGAAATCGCGCTCGTTCTGTTTGGTATAGCCTTGGGAATATTGGTAGAGCGCATCGGCTAGCGCCTCGCTCTTGCCAATATAGCCGCTGATCAGCGCTGCCTGTCCCGAAGACTTGGCATGGGCACGGGCCAGGGCTCGACCGCAGACCCGGCCGTAGGCCGTGAAGGTTTCACCGTCAAAGGTTTCCAATTCCGCCGAGACTTTCATGTCGCGCAATTGCCGCACATAGAAATGGCGCCCGCTCGGGCCGGTGGTCCAGCCGAGGAACAGGTCACTGGCCGATTGCATGTGCCGCTGGCCGTCGACCACACGCTGCCCTTCATGGCGTACCCGCGACCTGGTCTTGACGTAGCTGGCCAGGACTGAGCGTCGCGCCTCCTTGAATTGCAGGAATAATGGAGACTCCTGATCGTCCGTCAGCAAGGCGACCAGGCAACGGGTACCGACACTGCCGACACCCACCACCTTGAACGCCATGTCGTGCACATGAAAACGTGACAACAGGTCCCGACGATCTGCTTGCAGTGTGCCACGGTAGTCGCGCATGAACGCGTCATACAGCGGTCGCCAGTCCGAGAGACGCAGCCAGTCGTCATCGGGGTCCAGCAGCGTGGTGATATTGTGCAGGTGGAAAATTTCCGGGAGGTCGTCGCGAATCACCAGGTGACCTTCAGCGTGACGCTCACTGATTTTCGGCAGCAGTTCGGCATGGGTGCGACGCCCGGCTTTTTCGATGGCGTATTGCACATGTTCCAGCGCGCTTTTGCGCGCCTTCGCCAGCATGTCGTTATAGGTGATCGACTCGTACCAGGTTTCCAGTGCGCTTTGCTCCGCGCACTCGAGCATCGTCTCCAGGTAGGCGCCCACGACTTCATGGCACAGCGTTTCTTCAACCGATTGCCCATGACGCAGGTCGCGTGCGGCGACCATGCAACTGGCCACCAGGCGTTTCAAATCCCACTCCCATGGCCCGGGATGGGTTTCGTCGAAGTCGTTGACGCTGAACAGCAGATTGCGCTCCGGCGTTGCGAAGCCACCGAAATTCATCAAGTGACAGTCACCGCAGATCGGCGAAACAAGGCCCATGTTCGGGGTGCCGGCCAGGTCGTGAGCCTGCAGCAGCGCGTTGCCGCGATAAAAGGTGAATGGCGACACCAGCATGCGCCCATAGCGCAACTCCACCAGCGACCTGATCCGCCCCGAGCTGGACGCCTTGATCAGCGGCAGGGGGTCGCGCTCAATGTTTCCCAAGGTCGCTTGCGAACTGCGGGGGCAGGTTTTGCGGGCATCCTTACCTTGCTTGAAACGGTCAGTGAGCGTGCTCATGGGGGGCTCTTTCGACGGGTGTCGTAGAACGTGTGCCATTGAGTGTAGAAGAGGTGCGGGACTTCTTCGCAGAGAATGAAGGCGGATCGTTGAGCGAGGCCTGCTATAGTCAGTCGGAGCGGCTCAAGGCAATGGCTGCTGGCAAAACAACATCTATCCTGGAGCTTGGTTATGCGAATCGTAACGACGCTTGTGTGCACATTTCTGCTCTCCCTGGCTTTACCCTCGCTGTCCTTTGCCGGTTCCGATTGCGATGACGCAGGCAGCGCCAGTGACGTCCGAAACTGTTTGAAAAACAACAGCGATCAAAAGGGCAAGGGCAATTGCAACGACAATGGCAATTGCAACAAGTCCAAGGACAAGGGGAAAAACAAAGACAATGACGATTACGCGGTCAGTTGCATGGAGATCAACAACCTTGTCCTGCGCCGTGAGTGTCTTGATAAACGCAGGGATTGAAGGGTGGATGCCGGGTGAGTGTTGAGCCTTTCCACTGCTGGTTTCATGCATGAAAAAGACGTCTACAGACGTCTTTTTTTATTTGAATGGTGCTGGTTTGATGGTTGTTCAAACCCGTTGGTGTTTTTCGCGGCGCCACGCCGAAACACTGCACCCGAATCGGTCCGAGAACCATCGAGAAAAGGCACTCAAGGACGAATAGCCCAGTAGCGTCGCCACATCGGACAGCGGCCGCTCTCTGTTTTCGACATATTGAATCACCAGGTCGAGCCGAACTGCGTCGACGATGGATGAGTAATTATGGCCGTGACTGGCCAGATGCCGGTGCATGGTCTTGCGGTCCATGCCCAGTTGCCCGGCCACGCGCTCGGCCACGCATTCTCCTTTCGGCAGCAGGGCCAGTACCAGCTTTCTGACCTTGTCAGGCATGGTCAAATCGGACTGGGCCAGTTTCGCATTGAGGAAATCCCGGGCATGCCACGCCAGAATGGGGTCATACGAAGGGATCGTTGTATCGAAATCGGCTTGGGTCAACACGATGCCGTCGAAGTCCTGATTGAACAGGATTGAGGTGCCAAATACGCGTCGGTGCGTGGTCAGGCTGGCAGGCGCCTTGTGCTCGAAGCAGACGCTTATGGGTTTCCAGTTGGCCCCCAGGAACAGCTTGAGTATGCGGTACAACGTGCAGATGACGATCTCGATCGACTGGCGCAGAGACGCGCGCGCGCCGTGTATCACTTGCAGCCTGAGAAGCGCCACGCCGTTCACTTCCTCGATGCACAAATCCATCGACTCGTTGTACAGCACAAGATGGCGCGCAACCGACCCCAAGGCTTCGCGCAGTGTGGCTTCCTCGCGCAGGGCAATCGCCAATGGCCCCAGGTTCTCCAGTTGGCGCATTTCGCCCATGCGCAGGCCGAAGTCTTCGACGCCTGAGTCACGAGCCGATTCCTCCAGCAGGCGCAACACCGACTTTGCCGGGATCTTGATGTCCGGATCCAGTAGCGCTGAGGCACTGACGCCGGCTTTGCGCAACTGCCGATAAGGGTCCAGGCCCGCTGCGCGGGCAACCTCGATAAAATTTGTCAGGCTTGAGCTTCTGATTAAGGTCGGCATCGAGACTCCTCTAGTGCCCCAAAATGTAAAGTCTGCGCCCCAAAATATCAAATCCGCACACAGCCATTCACCGATACTTTTCCTGCACAGCGATGACATTGCGATGAAGTGAAGTCAGCGCGCCGAAGGTTTTGAATCAGGAGAATGAATGTGCCCCACGCCATACGCATGCATGAAACAGGCGGCCCCGATGTCTTGCGCCTGGAGAAAGTGGAAGTCGGCGATCCCGGCCCTGGTCAGGTTCGGCTGCGCCACGAAGCGGTCGGTTTGAACTTCGCCGACACCTATTTCCGCAGTGGCCTGTATCCGATGCCACTGCCTGCCGGCATGGGGGTCGAGGCCGCCGGCGTTGTCGAGGCCGTCGGCGAAGGCGTGACCAATGTCTGTGAAGGGGATCGCGTCACCTACACCGGCTTTTTGAACACCCTGGGAGCCTACAGTACCGAGCGCTTGATACCGGCTGCGCCCTTGATCAAGTTACCCGAGGCGATCAGCTGTGAAACCGCCGCCGCCATGACCATGCGCGGCCTGACCTCGTCGTATCTGATGCGCCGCATCTACGACTTCAAACCCGGCGACACCATTCTGTTGCATGCTGCCGCCGGCGGTGTCGGCCTGATCGTTGCACAATGGGCCAAGCTGTTGGGCCTGACGGTCATCGGCACCGTTTCTACCGAAGAAAAAGCGGCCATCGCACGGGCCCACGGTTGCGATCACGCCATCAATTACAGCCATGAAGATGTGGCCAAGCGTGTGCGCGAAATGACCGATGGTGTCGGCGTGAACGTGGTCATCGACAGTGTTGGCAAGAGCACCTTCAATGCCTCGCTCGACTCCGTCAAGCGGCGCGGCCTAGTGATCTGCCTGGGCTTCACCTCCGGAACCCTCTCCAATTTCGATCCGCAAATCCTCGCCACCAAGGGCTCTCCTTATCTGGCGCGACCGGCATTGGCCGATTACATCGCCGACCCGGCCGAAAAGGCGGATCTGGCCGCCGAACTGTTTGGTCACGTCGGCGCAGGCCGCATCAAGATCGAGATCAACCAGCGCTATACGCTGGAAGATGCAGCCCAGGCGCACCGCGACCTGGAGGCGCGCAAGACCACCGGCTCCTCAATCTTCGTCAGCTAAGGAGGGCGGCGCGAATGAGAGTCGAACAATTGACCTGTGCAATCGGTGCCGAACTGATCGGTATCAACTTACGCGATGCGGTGCATGACGATGCTTTGTTCGCCGCTATCCGTGAGGCCTTGATCAAGCATCGGGTGCTGTTCCTGCGCGACCAGGACATCACCAGCACCGAGCATGCGGCTTTTGCGCGCCGCTTCGGCGACCTTGAAGATCACCCGGTGGCGCCCACACATGAGGATGCGCCGGGCCTGGTGAAAATCTACAAGACCCCGGACCACCCCGTCGACCGCTACGAAAATTGCTGGCATACCGACGCGACCTGGCGCGAAGCCCCGCCCTTTGGCGCCGTACTGCGCTGCGTGGAATGCCCGCCAGTCGGTGGCGACACTATGTGGGCCAACATGGTGCTGGCCTACGAGAAGCTGCCGGAGGACGTCAAGGCGAGGATTGCCGACCTGGTTGCCAGCCATAGCATCGAGTCCAGCTTCGGTGCCGCCATGCCCAGGGATAAGCGTCTCGCGCTGAAGAGCCAGTTTCCAGATGCCCAACACCCGGTGGTGCGCACGCATCCGCAAACCGCGGAAAAGATCCTGTTCGTCAATGCGTTCACAACGCACTTCGTCAATTACCACACCCGGGAGCGGGTGCGTTACGGCCAGGACTACAACAAGAGCGGCAGTGAGCTTCTGCAGTACCTGATCAGCCAGGCCTACATCCCCGAGTACCAGGTGCGCTGGCGCTGGAAAAAAAACAGCGTGGCGATCTGGGATAACCGTTCGACCCAGCATTACGCCGTGATGGATTACCCGCCCTGCCATCGCAAGATGGACCGCGCCACCATCATCGGCGATCAGCCTTATTGAACACGCGAGCACCATCGGCCCCAGCTGATCTTTCGTCCCCGTTGTACAGACGCTCTTTCATCCTAACGGCAATAAGGGAACAGACATGATCCAAACCAATCCCACCCCGCTCGAGGGTAAGGTCGCCATCATTACTGGCGCCGGTCGTGGCATCGGCCGCAGTGTGGCCATCGCCTATGCCAGGGCTGGCGCTGCCGTGGTATGCAGTGCCCGCAGCGCCGGGCAAATCGCTGAAACGGCCGCTTTGATCAAGACGGCGGGTGGCCAGGCGCTTGCGCATGTCGCTGACGTGGGTGACTACGCTTCGATGGTCTCTCTGTTTCAGCGCGCCAGCGATGAATATGGTGGCGTCGATATTGTGGTGGCCAACGCCGGTGTCGCCACCGAGCAACGCCGGATCGAAGACAGCGACCCCGAGTTGTGGCGCCAGACCATCGACATCAATCTGACCGGTGCCTACTACACGGCACATGCCGCCATCCCGCACCTGCGCAAGCGTGGCGCCGGCAAGATCATCATGATCGGCTCCGGCCAACGCAATCGCCCTGCGCCAGGTTTTTCGGCCTATTCCTGTTCCAAGAGCGGCCTGTGGATGCTCACTCAATCGCTGGCGCTGGAGCTGCATGAGTACAACATCAGCGTCAACGAACTCATTCCTGGCCCGGTCAAGACCGACATGACCCGCGATGCGGCCATCCCCCCCGGGGAGTGGTTCAAGTCGCCCCAGGAGGTCACGCCAATGGCCTTGTTCATCGCGAGCATGCCCGACGTCGGCCCGACGGCCCAGAGCTACAGCCTCATGCGCCGACCTGCCTGAGCCATGCCTGCCTTTTCGCGCTGAAAAACTGATCGTATCCGAACCTGGGAGAACGCCATTCAGTCATCACAACGAACCGAACATGCAGCAAGCGACAGAACACACGGCAAGCTCGCTGGCCGCATAGCCCTGATCACTGGCGCAGGCCGCGGTCTTGGCGGCACCATCGCGGTAGACATGGCCCGGGCCGGCGCCGATATCGTTGTCTGCGATATCGACATGCCCGCCCTGGAAGAAACCCGGCAAAGAGTGGAGGAGACGGGCGCAGCCTGCCTGGCCCTGCGCTGCGACATCACTTCAAGCCGAGAGGTAGCAGAGATGTTTGCCTGCGCCGCCGAGCGTTTTGGCACAGTGCATATTCTGGTGAACAACGCAGCGCTCGCGCCCACCGGCAAAGCCGACGCGGAGCGCCGCAACAAGCACTACGCCTACATGACCACACCAGTGCCCCGTCAATCCCTGGGCTTCACCAGCCAGATCACCGATGAGGACTGGCTGCGCTACTGGGATGTCAACGTGCATGGCACCTTCTACTGCACACGCGAAGCCCTCAAGCTGATGGAGGCGCAGCACTACGGCAGGATCATCAACCTGGCCTCGATCGCGGGCTTCTCCACCCTCAGCGTGCACAGCCCCCACTACTGCGCCACCAAGGGGGCCGTTATTGCCTTCACCAAGTCGGTCGCGGCCGAAGTGGCCGGCTCCAATATCCTCGTCAACGCGCTGGCGCCGGGAGGCGTGTCGACACCGTTCTTCGAGGAGTATCTCGACTCCATCGGCGAAGAAGCCAGGAACAGATTCTGGCAAGTGATCCCCGCAGGGCGTTTTGGCCAGATGGAGGAGTATGCGTCCATGGCGACGTACCTGGCCGGAGACCATTACTTTGTGGGGCAGGTAATCAGTCCCAACGGTGGGGCCGTGATTTAAATGAAGTGAACCGTAAGCCATCTGTCACGCATGCAGATGGCATCCCCACACGGCACATCAGACATGAAGGTTCCCCTGATGAAACTGGCGACATTCAAGCGCATGCAGGACAGCACTCAGCAAGACTGGGACATCATCAAACCCCAGGCCGCGAAGTTTTTCAGCGCACTGCCCGAGCGCGTGCTGGCGCACCTGCAACTACTCAAAGGCGACTTCAGCGGCTTCCCCATCGACCGCTACAGCCACTGCCTGCAGAGCGCCACACTGGCCTTGAAGGACGGGCGCGACGAAGAATATGTGGTGTGCACCCTGCTGCACGATATTGGCGATACCCTGGGCTCATACAACCACCCCGAAGTCGCAGCGGCGATCCTCAAACCGTTCGTATCCGAAGCCAACCTGTGGATGATCGAGCACCACGGCATTTTTCAGGGGCATAATTTCTTTCACTGCCTTGGCATGGATCGCAACATGCGTGACCGGTTCAAGGAGCATCCGCATTACGAACGTACGGTGGAATTTATCGATAAATACGACAGCCCCGCGTTCGATCCGGAGGGGGAGATTTATCCGTTGAGTACGTTTGAGCCGATGGTGAGGCGGGTGATGGGTGCGCCGCGGCGATCTATCTATAAGGCGGTTGTGGATGCGGAGTGAGGTCCGCTTTAGCAGGGGCAGGCGGGAGTTGGTTTTTATCAAACCCCAGATGCAACAAAGCCCGCATTGGGCGTAATGCTGTGGGCACACACTTGTGGCGAGGGGGCTTGCCCCCGTTGGGTCGCGAAGCGGCCCCAAAACCTGCCATCAGGGCGTATCAGGTACACCACGTGTAATGGTTTTGCGACTGCTTCGCAGTCGAACGGGGGCGAGCCCCCTCGCCACAGGTTTTGTACTTGCCTGATGATCGTCTTAAGTGAACAGCACTACCGCACTGGGCGGGCTTTGCCAGTTTTGGTTGGTGGGCCGGGACCAAAAAGGGGACGGATCTATTTGTGCCGGATTGTCACCTGCGGCTGGCGTCTTCGCTGGCAAGCCTGCTCCGACAAGAGGGAGCCATCGATTGCCAAACCCCAGATGCAACAAAGCCCGCACTAGGCGGGCTTTGTCAGCTTCGATTGGTGGGCCGGGGTAATCTGAACTGATCGCATATCCATTTGATTTTTATAAGAAACTATCGGTTAATTTCACTGGTGGAATACCCATTGGAATACCGTTTCGTCAAGGATGCTTTGAAATAGCCATCGATGGCTGGCACGGCTCCTATTTGGGTGCAAAAAAAATGGCCCGACTGAATGTCAGATTCCCACTCCTCTCAACTCATGCCTTCCTTTTGAATTACACCTTTTCTGACGCGTGAGTCGTTTTTCGCTGCGGGTATACCTGGCGTCGCGTTTGTCTGATGGGCGATGAGGCGCGCGCGGGCAGGTAGCTTGCGCTTCATCTACTACTGGCAGCCCAATGATGGATAGTCATGTTAGCGATTTAAGGCAAGGAGAGCGTGAGAGCCTGCCCTCCGACCAGGAAAAGCCGAAACAGGGCGTCACCGAAGTGCTGAGGGAGAGAGGTGCCAAATGAAAAAGCGTGATCTGCTTGCCGAGATGATGCAGGGCGTCAGTAAAGTGCTAGCCCATCGCGAAGGAATGAACAACTTGTGTCAGTACGAGCTTGAAAAAAGGCCGGTATCGGATGCTATCGCTGCTTATTAGATCGATGTTTCTGCAAGACGACGCATCTGTCCCAACATGTATTTGTACGTCCTTTCCGTATCAGCAGGGGACACTGGGAAGATGGGCGCAGGGAAGAACGAGGTCCAATACCCAGTCTGCAGTATTCAAGTTGGATGAAAAATATTCAGACATGGTAGGGCGTCTGGAGAATTTCTGATATCCAAGCCCCCGAAAAAATAGGGGCTTTTAATCGGCATATGCTTTGCCTGGCCGCTAAAGACTTTTGGTTAAACATCCAGCAGTGGCCGGAGCTTTTCTGCAATATAGATTCCCTTCTCTTCCTCCATCTGCAGCAGAATCTCTAATACCTGGGTTCGTTTCAGGTCATGTTTTTCTACTAGCTTATCTAGGCGCTTGATTGCTTTGTTTGACAAGATAAAGTTGTATTGTTTTTTGTCTGTCTGTTTCTCTCGATATTTGTTTTGACTCCAGCGCTTTTTTATTTCTTCGACGAGCAGTTTCACCTCCGCTGGGCCCATTACCAACTCGTCAAAAAAAGTAACTAGTTCTTGATGGTTTTGGAATTTGTCAAGGATCCATGGGAGGAATTTGTGCTTGTTGTGCACTATATCCCAGGCTGCTTCCAGCTTTTTTTGTTCGTCGGATCCTTTGAACCAATCAAATATTTTGTCGTTTGATTTTTGCTGTTTCCAAAGGGTTTCAAGTTGGAGGATTTCATTTGACTTGCTTTGTGGGTCTACTTTCCAGAAGTCAATCAAGGCTAATGCGAGTTCGTATTTTGGTAGGGTGTTTAGAATCTGCATGTGTGGGATTGGTGTTTTTCGTAGTAATCGTTGAACTATCCACCCAATTTGTCTTCCGTCTTTGGTGATCCATTGTAGATATTCATCGGAGATGAAGCAGTAGTTTTTGTTGTTCTCGATGTCTATTTTTAGCTGGGGATGTTGGTCGATAAACTTTGCCATCTCGTCCCTTATCCCGTGGCTTCGCAATTCGCCGATCTGAAAGTTTGGTACGGATGTCTTGAAATACAGCCACAACCAGTTAGTGAATCTTGTGTTTGTGTCTATGTTGCTTATGGATTTTGCGAGTTGGTCGTGTCTACTAGCTTCCACGATGATTTCTCCTGGATTTAAAAATTAATATTCTCTATTTATCACTAGTAGAAATCAAGTGAAAAATATGGTGTTTGGTGATGTTATTTTATCTGGTTTCTAGGGTATTTATAGTAGATTAAAATATGCTTGGCTCCATGGCTTTCCTGCCTTTTATGTGGCGTGGCTTGATGTTGCGCAGTAGTAATGTGGCTGGCAGCCACTCGTGTAAGTCGCTCCTCACGAAGAAGCTCTTCGGAAGTGATTGCTTAATAAAGTTGATCGCGTTAGATGACCATTGAGCGGTGCTGATTCGAAACGACGCTTTTTCCAATATGATGAGGGACGCCTTGAGGCGCTTGGAGTGGATTACTGTGTGGGGGTGGTCCTCACTTATTGGTGGTGTAAAGATTTACGTGGCTCGCCAATCCATTGAGTGGATATGAGGAGCTCAATCATGAAAATAATTCGACTGAATCAAGTGCAGGATGTAACGGGTCTGGGGCGCTCTACCGTTTACAAGTATATTGCGGAGGGATCATTCCCAAAGCCAATTTCATTGGGGGATCGTTGTGTTGGCTGGCTAGAGAGCGAGATCCACGATTGGATATTGGCGAGAGTCGCAGAGCGTGATCTGCAGGAGCCTGCAGTTGCTTGAAGATGGCAGCGAACTGGTAGTAAAGCGACAAATTCATTACTTTGTTTGATTTCAGAAAGCATTATGACTGGAGGACTCCCAGTCATGATGCTTTTTTTCCGGAGTGCTAGTTTTCTTGAAAATGATGGTTTTTTAATTGATTTATCAATATTTGTTGTGTTTGGGCTTGTCCGTCTTTTCGGTATTAGTAGTATGCTTTAGTAGTATCGATTGGTAGTGCGTGTCTGTAGTTGAAATTTCTGTATGCTATTGTTTTCAGGCTAAATTAGCTAATCGACTGTGTTGGCTATCGCTAGTGTGTCAAGGTGTGTTTGGATTGATGTCGGGTGCTCAATGCAGCGCTTGGTACAGTTCTGTTTGTTTGTAAGGCTCAGTAAAAATGTACTTGTTGCGCTGAGGGTATGAACCTAAGCCATGGAGTACCAGCATGATTCGCCATCCTAGCAATACAAATCTGACTCTTCACTACGAAAATACCTACCAAGGTTTGCCTGTGCAGGTAGCGAAGGGTCCTTTTATCAGCGAGTACCTAAATCGTCTTAACCAGACGGTAGAGCGAGCACTTGCTCAGTACCCTCGTGTATTTGCATTCAGGTTTGATCTGCGACTTCCTGCCGAGATTGAGTTATCTGAAAGCGCTTACAGGAATCAGGTCATTGAGCGTTTCATCGAATCTTTTAAAGCCAAGATCCGACATAACCGCAACATGGCTCGCCAATCGAATCCATATGCGCACGACAGCAAGGTCCGATACGTCTGGGCGCGAGAGCATGGCCAGCACGGCAAGCCGCACCACCATCTGGCTATCCTATTGAACTACGATGCCTTCAACTCGCTGGGTAAGTTTGAGCTCGGCAGGGACAATATGTTCAACCGTCTGCTGGAGGCCTGGGCCAGCGCCTTGGGCCTATCTGTAGAGGCTGTCAGCGGCTT
The DNA here is from genome assembly GCF_019218965.1 of Pseudomonas sp. PDM31. Lineage (NCBI taxonomy): Bacteria > Pseudomonadati > Pseudomonadota > Gammaproteobacteria > Pseudomonadales > Pseudomonadaceae > Pseudomonas > Pseudomonas sp. PDM31. The sequence goes on from NZ_JAHUWS010000012.1 coordinate 61,640, forward strand.
GGTCGAAATCCCGAGTAATCCTTACTATCATTTACATCGTGACGACCTGGCTGGGCAGGAGGAGTTCTTCCACCGAACAAGTTATATCTGCAAGTCGGCTACCAAGGCCTTTGGTGATGGCAGCCACGGCTTTGGCTGCAGCCGAAGCTAAGTACAAACGCTGGATCACGACAAAAAATAAGTGATGGGTACCGTGCCGATGACCGCCCTGGCATCAGCCAAGGGCAGTCTATCGTGCAGTGTGAGCCGAGGAGTTAAAGGTAGCCTCGTTCAGCCAACGACACGCAGCCTTCACAGCCCACCACCACATGATCCAATATCTGGGTACCGACCATGTTGAGGGCATTTTTGAGGGTGGTGGTCAGTGTGCGATCAGCTTGACTAGGTTCCGGATCGCCGGAGGGATGATTGTGAACCATAATTACGGCCGCGGCGTTGTGCTCTAGAGCGATCTTGACCACTTCACGCGGGTACACGCTGGCCCCATCCAGCGTTCCTCTGAATAGTTCTCTAAAGCCTATAACCCGGTGTTTGGTATCAAGCAGCAGCAGAGCAAAGATTTCGTGCTCATGGTACTGCAGCAGTGTTTGCAGGTGGCTGAATACCTGCTTAGGCTCAGTCAATGCCCGGCCTTTAGACAGACGACTCATTGCCAATTGTTGTGCCATACGCAGGATGTCAGCTTCGGTGACCGGGCCTTCCAAAACATAGGTACCGGTATTTTCACCGGCTGTGAGCTTGTGATATTTCATGGGGGTCTTCCTGTACGAATGCGGTGAGAGAGGAGGAATCTGAGAAACCTGTTACTGGACGGTGGGCTTGCCGTTGTGCTGCGTGGCTTGTGACTCCAGCTTTTGGGCGAGTGAGGGTTTCGCAGGCGCTGCCAGTTGGGCTTGGGGCTCTACAGGGCTGGGCTGATCTTCCAGGACGGGAAAGAACTCCTCGACGACGGCACCGGTGTCCTCCTCGCTGTCCTCAAAGGCCCCATTGTTAAAGCCCTGCTGGGCCGCGTGATCCAAGGCGCTCTGTTCAAAGCCGGAGGCTTGCCGGGCTTCGTCCAATTGCTTGGCTGCCAGCAATGCGTCTTCTAGGCTCAGCCCGCTGCGTACTGTGATGTCCACGTAGAAGATCGGCGTGCCATGGCTCTGCCGGGTGGATTTACCACGTAGACGCAGCTCCAGCGGCAGACAGGCCAAACGATTGCCGGAGACGGCTTGCAAGTAATGCAGACGCGCTGCCAGGGTGCGGATGCTGTTAAAGCCGGTAGTGCGAAAGACAAAGCTGCCCAGTGGATCATCATCGCCAATCACCACGTTCAGCCGTCCGTAAGGCTTGCAGGCATTGCCTTGAGCCAATGAACAGCCATCGGGTGAGGGACAAGGCAATGATTGGATGCCATCCTTGGTCAGACGCTTGCAGGTCTCTCCATTGCCGACGCACAGCGGCCGACCTGTGTTTCGGTCGAACAGGCTGTAGTCCGCCCGAAAGTTTAGATCCGGCTCGTTGAACAGCAGCCGAATCGGAATGCTGCGCAGCTTGTCGTCCTGGCCATTGCGAAGTTCTTCGTTAAGGGGATGCAGCAACCAGCCGTCGCGGTTTTGTACCTGCGAGGTAATGGTGAACTGATCATCTTTCTCCGGCAGACGTTTGCCGTTTTTCTCGACGACCTTGCCTATGGAAATGCGCCCGAGCACGGGCGGGGTGATGGCCAGACCTTTGAGCATGGGAGTTCTCCTGCGTCTGAAATAAAAACGCCACCGAGACCGCGCAAACGGCCACGGTGGGCGTTGGAGAGAAAGGGCATGGGAATAAGGGAGGAGCGAACAAACGTTCAGGCCAGCAGAAAACGCCGACTGCCGGTTTTGGTGGTTGCGTAGCGCACTTGCAGATGGGGCTTTTCTTTGAGCAGGCGGGGGATATCCAGAGCCATGCTGTCTTTGGCTTTCTTCCACGTGATGCAGCCAGTGGCGAAGGTTGCCCGACTGGCATCGCCCATGGCCTGTTGTAATGTTTGCTTGAACTGAGCTTCCAGCTTCTCCTGCTGTGCAATTGATTCGCGTACGTTCTGCAGTGCGGTAAAGGTCGTACAGAGCAGCATGTCCTGGCTGAAGTCCAGACTGTGCCCACTGTCCTGTGGATACAGGCAGCGCAACGCGTGCTCCGCCGAGGCAGAGCCGTCTGCCGGTGGCGGGGTATCACTGACCACGTAATCCCAGAACAGTCGCTCCAAGTCGACCAGCCGAGCAATCAGTGAGTCGTCGCGTTCAATGCGATGGATCTCCAGGTGCTGACCACCGAGCAGTACCGCCACATCAGCAGCCTGCTTGCCAGTGACGGCGAGCTGGTGCATGACTTGCAACTGCACATACTCGGGCACACCTTCTTTCCAGAGGCGTGCGCCGTTTATGCCGGCGGTTTTGCATTCGAGGATCTGTACGTCTGACGCACCGATTACTTCTCGGTCGATGTTGGCCAGCATCCAGGGCAGTTTGGGATCAGGATGCTGCAGCACCGCATTGACGCGTCGCACCCGGTGACCACTGCGCCGGGTGTAATGGGTTGCGACAATCGGCTCCAGGATATTGCCCCAATAAGCTGGGCTTTCTTCATCCTGCGGATCGAGCTTGGGCAGTGCGGTGTCACGGCCGGTTTTCTCCAGCCACAGCTCCAGCTGGGATTTATACGGGTTAAGCCCGACGGCAGCGGCGGCATCCGAACTGCCGATGCCTTGCTTACGCACGGCCAGCCAATCCTCGCGCGGCAGTTGTTTAGTCCCCACCAGACGTAAGGCTGGGCGGGGTTTGCTGCTGGGTTGTTGCAGAGTTTGTGTACCCATGATGTTTTCCTGTGCGGCATAAAAAACACCCGGCCAGCAAAAGCTGACCAGGCGTGTTAATAGTTGAGTAAGTGAGTGGAGCTAGGCGGCGAGTTGCAATGCGGCTTGCAGGGCGCGTTGTTTGATGACAGCCCCTTGGCCGAACCAGGCCGAGTCCATGCGGTATTCAGTACTGCGGGCCCGCCGCTCGTGATCAACGTACTCGGTCACCGCATTGAGCAAGCCCCAAGCGGTTCCTTGAGCCGACACCAATGTTGATCCGCGTCCCTGGCCTTCATACAGGCTCTGCACCTTGCGCAGCGCCCGCTCCATAGGGAGTACTGCAGGTAGTGGACTGTTGGGGCTGGCATCACACAATACGTTCATGAAATACCCCGAGGCCTCATGCCATTGAACCTTGCGTTCCGACAGGATTCGCATGCGGTACATGAAGTCGTCCCATTGCGAGACGGCGATACCTAGCTGCTTTTTCACTGCCTGCGGATCGAAGCGGGTGTTATGTGGCACCTTGATCGCGTGGGTGGTGCCATCCAGGGCGATGGTCAGCGTGTTATTGCAGACCACGCGCACGGTGGTGGGCGTTGCGGTGGTGGCCAAAGTGCCATCGCAGGAGGTGGCAAGCAACAGGTATCCATTAACCTGGTCGTTGCCCTTCAAAACCGTGCCTTGGCCAGTACGGGCCAGAGCCCAGAACTTGCGACCGCCTTTGAGCACTCCAGCGGTTTCTAACTCGTAGCCCGAGACCTCAGTCAGATCCCGGTAGAACTCCAGCACTTCGCGCGGTTGTACGATTTGGTATCGGTTGGAGACGACCGACAATGGAGCCTTGGTATCGGAACGGTAGAGCACCTTCTGTTCAGGGAAAGAGTGAATTGACCCAAGAGCACCGATGCTCTCAGATTTGAAATGCACCGGGCTGTCTTGGATCTTCCAGTCCATACCCGCTTCACGCTGCCAGACTTCCAGCGGTTGCTGCGGGGAGAGGCGACTGCCCAGGCCATGCCAGGGGGTAGCACCAGCGTAAGCCATTTGTTCAATGAGATGAGCCATGGGAAAGATTCCTGCGGAATGAATGGAAAAGAGCGTGGCTTCAACAAACAACGACCTAACGGTTGACGCTGAAGCTGTAACCGCATTCCAGGCACTGATAGTTATCCAGCACCTTCTCATCAATCTGTTCACCCAGCGTGGCCCCAGCGATCCCGCCGGCAGCACCACCAAACAGCCCTCCAAGTATGGCGCCAGCGATACTGCCCACAGCGATCCCAACAGGCCCGCCGACTATGCCAAGTACTGCACCGGCTTCCGCTCCCGACAGGGCTCCGGCGGCCCCACTGACTGCACCGCCTGCAGCGCCAATCAAGCCACCCGTTTGCTTACCGATATTTTTCGTTACGACACGTCCAGAGTTGCAACTAGGGCAAGGGGTATACATACGTAAATCCTCTCAAGTGATGAGCGTACCAGCCAAAAAGCAAGCACGCTAAATCCCTACCGCAGTTAATACGGTGGGCGTTCACAGAGGTGATATAGGTCTGAGTTATTTTTGATTGGGATTTCAAGCGGTAATTAGTTGAAATCTCGCGGGAAATCGAGATATTCCAAGTGTTATTGGGGGGAGGGGCTGGAAATTGAGTGCGTGTTGCCCTGTCGTTGTGCGGCGGCAAACGCGCGGCGGCGCTAATGAGTCTGATCCAGCGGGCCAAGCTCAATGTGCGTGATCGGTAGGAGTACTTGAAGGACGTACTGGCGCGGCTGCCGACGAAGCAAGCGAAATCACCGAGTTGTTGCCGCATAACCAGATGCCGTTACGCAACCTGCAATGCCCGTTCGTTTACGGTCTACCTATGCAATAACCGGATAACAAGCATTACCCCATAGCGTTTCCGGGTTATCCAGCATCAGCAAAATAATCACCGGCACCAACTTGCCGAGAAGGTTCGAGCAGTCGCGCAGTTGGTCTCGGTTCACACTGCTGTTCCAGGTTGCGCCCCCATGCATTACCTGGTTACGCAATGTATAGATTCGATTGAACAGAACGCCGAGTACTGCTGGGGTATTGCGGTTGGCCAACGCTTGCTGCGCTGCTCGCCGACCGCTGGCAAAGCGCTCGGTCCACTGTTGCTCGCTGATCTTGCCGGTCTGGTGATCCCAGAGGCTCTGGAACACGAAGGGGTTGTCCAGCAACGCGCGAATGCTGCCAGAGAACTCGGACCAGACCAGATTCTCGATCCGGTTGGCCGTGTCGAGCGCACAGAGTTTGTCCAGGAACGCCTTGAACGTGGATTGCTCGGAAAGGCGGTATTGCTCGTCAATATCGGTGGCGTAGGCCGAGTTGAAGGCGATCCACAGGAAGATAAAGCGCCCATCGACATCGTCAGCCTGCTCGGCACGATTGAGCCAGCTCAACGCCCGATGGACACGCAAGGTGAGGTTGGGATGATGACTTTCACGTTCCTGGCGATGACGGGTCTTGAGTGCTTGATGGTCCATGGGGTGCCGATCCTTGAGGTCATGGGCAGTACATAAAACGGCAAGGTGCGTCTGAAAACTTTACATATGTTCTGGCTAAATGCCGACATGGGAGAAAAGCGTCTATCCAGCGCTTCAGAACCTGTTCCATTTGTTTACCTGTATGGGCAAACAACGTGGACTTGGCATGATCTTTTGCTTAGGGTATGGCCATTCGATATTACCTGCAAGGTGGTCTGCATGAAGCGCGAACAGTTCCTGGGGCAACCTGAAGTTGAGTCCTTCATCGCATGGCTTGCAACGAACTTGCCGACGTTGACTTTCAAGCTGCGCTTCAAGGCGAGCAAATTTGTACCGGGCGGTCTAACGGCTGATGTCCAGGGTTTCGAGCAGGTTCTTGAGCAATATCGCTGGAAAGCGAGCTGGCAAGATAGCCACCAAAACTCGGTGGATTCACAAACCTGGGCTGAAACTCAATGCTCTCTTGGGCAACTTCGCGAGTGGCTGACGAGTGCGATCAACCGGGGGGATGAACAACAAGCGCTTCAGGCGTGTTTGCAGATTCTTCGTTGGGGTGGTGTCCGGGGAGCGATTCCATTTTTGCACCGGCTGGCCGCAAAGGGCGAGCTGTCGAGCTATATGCAAAAGATGGGCGGACTCATGTCACTCGACGGCGACAATGATCTGAATGATGTCGATGCGATCAGTGTCGAGCGTTTCGATGCCGGCCTGACCAAGATTCACGCCTTGCTTGATCCGTCAGGGTCACCCATCTATGACAGTCGTGTCGGCGCTGCGATAGGCATGCTGTATTCACTGTTTCGCCAGCAGTGGATGGAGAGCGGCAAGCCCTTGCTGGCGTTCCCGTCCGGAGCCGCTCGCGGCAGCCAAATCCGCAACCCGGGAGCGTTCTTGAACGGTTTGGCGGCGCCGCAATTTTCGGCGATCGATTATGCCGAATGGGCACGTTGGCAGGTGCGGTTGGGGTGGATTATCCGAGCCCTGCTTGAGCGTACCGGCTGGTTTGCCGAACAAGGGGCTCTGCCGGCGCGATGCCACGCCTTCGAGGCCAGCCTGTTTATGCTCGGCTATGACCTGCGGTGCTTTGGTGTGACGCTGGCGTCTGATCCGAAGGCAGCAATGCCAGTAATGGCTGCGCAGAAAAGTGAACGAGATGGCACTGGCTGGGTGCCTACCGGGCACCCCTTCAGTCAGGTCCTGAAGGATTATCTGGCCTTCCGCCACAGCGGTTTGCACGACAATAAAGCGTCCTTCGTTGCATGGCTGTTGACTAACCCGCGTAACGAGAACCCGCTCACGCGTGCCACCGCGCAGGGCTACTGTTTCGCGTTTTCTATTGATGAGTTCGACCTGTTCGGCCGGCCGCTCGAAGAGCTCGAACGTATCGTCGACGGTGACAAGGACGGATTGTGTGCGGCACTGGCAACCGAGACTTTGGAGCCGTTCACCCTGGGTGATGAACGGGCAAGTGTCTGTTTGGTGGATGTATTGATTACGGGCAATGCGTATCTGCGGGCGACGACGGAGAAAGAGCGCATCGACTACCTTTTGCGCGCCGGATATGCGGGTACCGAGAACTCTGCCAAGACGCTGATGGCGTTGGGGCGCAATGTGGGCAAGCACTTCGGTCTGCTTGATGCACAACATTTGCCGACGACCTTGTTCGAGCAGTTTTTCCGCGGATGCTCGCTCGACGCTTGACTCACACACGACATTGAATCGGCGTGAAACGTTCCTGGACGTTTCACCGGACTGGAAGCGACCATGCAGACTCGAAACGGATTTCAGCTGTACTCCGCCTCAGATATCTGCGGTTTTCTTGAGTGCCAGCACCTGACGGCTCTAGACCTTCAGAACCTTGTCATGCCTATGGAAAAAGCCGCGGCAAGCGATCAGAACCGACTGATACAGGACAAGGGCTTGGCCCACGAGGCTGCCTTTTTCGAGCGGCTCAAAAGCGAAAATGCCAACGTAGTCGACATCGCCGAAGGCTATCCGAGTTTCGAGCGCCGGGTTGAACTTACCATCCAGGCCATGAAGGCCGGCGCCGATATCATCTTCCAGGCGTCGCTTCAGGAAGGCGCCTATATTGGCCATGCCGACTTCCTGCGCAAAGTGCCGCGAGCGTCGGCGCTGGGCGACCACAGCTATGAGGTGATCGACACCAAGCTGGCGAAAACTGCCAAGGCCAAATTCCTTGTGCAGGTTGCGCTTTACTCGCGAATGCTGATCTCGATCCAGGGTGTACAGCCACAGTTCATGTACGTCGTACTCGGTGATGCTGCGCGTACCGAGCAGGCATTTCGGGTGGCCGACTACGCCGATTATCTGGAACATGTGCTGCAGCGTTTCGATGCGTTCGTGAACAGTGCCGAACCGCCAGTCACCTACCCCGAACCGTGCGGGCATTGTGGGTTCTGCGCCTGGCGTGATCGCTGCGACGAACAACGACAGCAGGACGATCACCTATCGGCGGTAGCGGGTATCAGCCGTTCGCAAATCAAGAAGTTACAGAGTGCCGGCGTGACCACATTACACCAGCTGGCGGAAAGTACCGACGAGCTGCGCATCCCGAAATTGCAGACAGAGTCGTTGAGCAAGTTGCGACATCAGGCGCGGTTGCAGTTCCAGGGGCGCTCCAGTGATGTCCCGTTGTTCGAGCTCCTGCCTGTCTTGGGTGAACGGCGTGGTTTCTATCGGATGCCCAAGGCGGTCGATGGTGATTTGTTCTTTGACATGGAGGGCAATCCGCTGGAAGAGGGTGGCCTGGAATACCTTTTCGGTCTTTACATCGACGAGGGTGGGCAGCAAACCTTCAAACCCTTCTGGGCGCATACCCGAGAAGAAGAAAAGGTCGCCTTCGAGCAGTTCATCGACTGGGTCATCGGCCATTTCAAGCGTTACCCCGACGCGCATATTTACCACTACGCCAGCTACGAAGAGACGGCCATCAAGCGCCTAATGAGCCAGCACGGGACGCGTGAAGCACAAGTGGACTGGTTGCTGCGCAACGGCAAGCTGATCGATCTGTACAAGGTCGTGCGCGAAGCGATCCGGGTGTCCGAGCCCAGCTACTCGATCAAGAATATCGAGCACTTTTACATGGCTCAGCGCGACGGCGACGTTACCAATGCCGGCGCGAGCATCGTGTTTTATGAGCAGTGGAAAGAGACCGGCGAATCGAAGTTGCTGGAGCAGATCGAGCGTTACAACGAAGACGACGTGCTATCCACCTATCTTCTGCGTAACTGGCTGTTGGAAATCAAGCCGTCGAGTGCAGGCGCTTTTCTCGGGTCTGAAGCCGAAAGCGAGAAGTCCATGGCGGAGCAAAAGGAGATCGAGATTCGTCTGGAAGATTATCGCGATCGTTTGCTGGGGGGGATGTGCACCGACGAAGAGGCCATGAATGACGAGGATCAGGTCAAGTTGCTCACCTTCCAGTTACTCGACTTCCACCGCCGCGCAGATAAGCCTACGTGGTGGCAGCTGTTCAGCCGTCAGGACATGACAACCGAGGAACTGCTGGAAGATATCGAGAGTTTGGCCGGTTTGCAGCGTACAAAAACACCGCCGGAACCGATCAATCGGTCTTATCTGTATGAGTACAGTTTCGAACCACAAGAAACCAAAATGTGTACCGGTTCTCAGGGCGTCATCACCGAGTCCCTGGCCAGCGTACAGCTGGTTAATCTGGACCATGACAACGGTCTGGCGACATTCAAGGCTACCGAGAGAAATGCACCGCCTGATTACTTCGACATGATTCCCGGGAGGCCGATCCCGTCTACTTCGCTGCGCAAAGCGTTGTTCCGTTATGCCGACAGCCTCTTGGCCGGCGAACAGCGCTTCCAGGCGGTTGCAGACTTTCTGCATCGACGCGCTCCTCGGGTGAAGGGCATAAAGCCGGGTGCACCACTTGTTGATTCAAGCCTGCCGACGATTGATGCCATCAAGCAGGTGGTGCGAAACCTCGAGCACAGCGTGCTGTTTATTCAGGGGCCGCCAGGTGCAGGCAAGACCTACGCCGGCTCGCACGTCATCGTTGATTTGCTCAAGGCGGGCAGGCGCATCGGCGTAACTTCCAATTCGCACCACGCCATCAATAACCTACTGGCGGCGGTTGAATCTCGTGCGCAAGAAGAGGGATTCACTTTCACGGGATTGAAAAAGTCCTCGGAGGGCGAAGGCACGGAGTTCACCGGCCGCTGCATCCGTTCCATCGAGGAAAAAAAGGAGTTTCTCGATGCCTGGGGGCCGAACATTGACTTGACGGCCGGCACAGCCTGGCTATTTGCCGACCCCGTCTTCACTGAGCAACTGGACTACCTCTTCATCGACGAGGCTGGTCAGGTGAGTGTGGCGAATCTGGTCACGATGGGCTTGGCTGCGCGAAACATCGTCCTGATGGGCGACCAGATGCAATTGTCGCAGCCGGTGCAAGGCGTGCATCCGGGCCGCTCCGGCGATTCCATCCTCGATTATCTGCTGGATGGCACGCCCACCATCGCGCCTGATCGTGGGGTGTTCCTGGCGCAATCCTGGCGGATGCACCCCAACGTGTGCTCGTTCATTTCGCAAGCAGTGTACGAAGGGCAACTTTCTTCGGCGCCCGGTACTGAGAAGCGGGTGTTGTTATTGGATGGCCTGCGACCGGCAGTGCCGAACAGCGGGCTGATGTTTTGCCCTGTGGACCACGATGGCAACAGCCAGAGTTCGGACGAAGAAGCGGCGCAAGTCAAAGCGCTTTTCGCATACTTCTTGCGCCAGCGTTATGTGGATAACAAGGGCATCGAGCACGCGATGTGCATCGAAAACATCCTGGTAGTTGCGCCCTACAACCTGCAAGTGCAGTTGTTGAAACAGGTGCTGCCAGCGGGTGCTCGTGTCGGCACTGTGGATAAGTTTCAGGGGCAAGAAGCGGAGATTGTCATCGTATCGATGGCGACCTCGAATGAAGACTATTTGCCCAGAGACATTGGCTTCCTGTACTCGAAAAATCGCTTGAATGTGGCCGTCAGCCGGGCGAAATCCCTGGCCTGTATCGTCGCCAGCCCTGATCTGACGGCCATACGCTGTCTGACTCCGCACGACATGAGCCTGGTCAACGGTTTGTGCATGGTAGTCAGGTACGGGGCGACTTCCAATGCTGTCGCGCTTTGTGAATAGCGGCCCGGAGGGGCTTGTCATCTAATCCGGAGCAGGGAAGAAAGTCATGTCATACACGCCCGCTTTGCTTGCTCTGCTGCAAAAGGTTCTGGCCCCGACGCAGTGTTGTGTAGACGACATGCAGGGGCTAGGCATGGGGGACTGGCACGCTTCAGTGCTTGTCGACAATACGCAGTATCTGTCGTCGTTTGACCCGTTGGCGCTCAATGACCGAGATCTTGCAGGGGACACACCACTGGACATCGCCTACCGGCTGAACAGAATCGCCCTGATCGAGAAGCTGGAGGCACTTGGTGCCGTGGGGGACAAACAACGACAGGACTGGAAAGGCCTCGGCAGCTTCATGCCGCACGATAAATACATGCATCTGCCTGCCAAGCAGGGAAAAATCAAAACCCTTGAAACGCGTTTCCGGCTAGGCGGGAGTCTCAACCATCGTGATGTGGACGGAAATACGCCTATCCATTGGCTGGCAATCAACGGTCACTTCAAGGCCGTCAGGTACTTCACTGACAGCTACAGGATGTTCGAGCTTGATATAAATGCAAAGAACAATGAGGGCAATACCGCTCGAAATCTGGCCATCCTCCATGGCCATCACGACATAGCGCAGCAGCTGTTGATCCGGGAGATCGACAACTACATCAGCGCTACACATATCTGGCACGAGATGTCGGCCGAATGGACATGGATGTTACCGAGTCGAAACACCTGACAGACAGCGATCGACTCGGGGCAACAGGCTTTTGCCCAAAGGATTGAGGGTCAGTCATGCATGAGCCAGGGGCGCAGCTCCTTGAGGTTGGTTGCCACGATTTGCTGTGCCTCGGGGTTAGTGGCCTGGCTTCTCGGGTCGATCTGATAGCGTTGCAATACATACTTCACCAGCGCTCTGCGACTGGGCACTACTAGCTGGCCATCAATCATGCCGAAGTCGGTTTCGATGATTGACTTCTGCGCCGTGTTCAATCGCCCATCGGCTGCAAAGATGACCGGTATCTCGGTGTTCCAGTCTTCATCCAGCTCACGAGTGTTTGGCGATTCGTCGAGCAGATCCGGCTGGCCCCGTAGACGGCTGAGCACAAAGTCGCGGTACTGGCCGTTCTTCTCGCAGTAAGCCCGAACATGCCAACGCATACCGGTATAGACCAGCGTGTGAGGAGCTATGAGGCGAATCTCTACATTCGGAGTATTGAGCGACACGTACTCGGTTTCCAGGCGCAGGCCATCGCGACAAGCCTTGAGCAATGGGCGCAGGACTTCCGGCCGAATCGGACGATCCGGCACTTCGAGCACCTTGGTGTGGGCGTAGGCCAGGGCGAGCCCATCGATGTGCGGGGCGCGTTCGTTGTTCTGGTAGAGCAGGTGCAAATAGGCGCTGGCGCTGTCGTCGATGAACAGCGGCGTGAACGTCTTGCTGGGCACGTAACCTTTTATTTTTTTGTCATATGTAAGATTTTTAGGCGCATGTTCTGTGATGTAGGTGTTGATGTCCTTGGACGCCTGCTGACGGCTGATGCCAAAGCTCTGCATCAAGTGTCCCGTGGTTAACCGGCCCTCCCACCAGGCAACGGTCTCAATCAAACGATAGCGAAGTGCCAGATCCCAGCGGACCTGTTCGATGGACTGCTTGCGTTTCATACCCTCTCCATGTGCTCGAATACTTTACCTGTATAAGTCTACATTCTAGACCTGTCGTTTAACATTACATATCTTGTGTCTGTCTTCAAAATTAATTGAAGTCACGAAAGGAAGTGGACATGAGTATGTCGGAAGTGGTTTCGACAGGGGCATTGGTGATGATGGGGGCAATCCTGCTGGTGCTTCTGCATCAGTGTCTGAGGTTGCGTGAGCTCTGGCAGATGGCCATGGACTGCCAAAAGAATGCGCGCTGGTCGCGGATTTGGGAGGCGGAGAACCGGGAGTTGCGTTCGGCGCTGCGCGCTGAAAAAGCGCACATCGAGCAGTTGCAAAGAAAGCTGGTGATTCTGCAGGAATTGATCCCGGCAGAGGGATGAGGGAAAGGACATGAACAGACTTGAACGGATCAAGGGCTGCCTGCTCGGCGGCGCCGTCGGTGATGCGCTAGGCGCCCCCGTGGAGTTTCTTGAGTGGTCGGCAATCGAAGCTAAGTTCGGTCCACAAGGTATCGTTGATTTTGCCCCTGCTTTCGGTACCACCGGCGCCATCACCGACGACACTCAGATGATGCTTTTCACCGCAGAGGGCTTGCTGCGGGCGTATGTGCACGACAGCTCACGAGGGACTTGCCACGTCCCCAGCATTATTCATCATGCGTTGCTGCGCTGGCTGATAACCCAGGACTACCCTACGGCGATGCCGATCGGCGTGGACGGCTGGCTGATCGAGCAATCGGAGCTCTGGTCTCGGCGCGCCCCTGGCACTACTTGCCTAGGTGCACTCAAGGCAAGTCCGCGGCTGGGCGCAGTTGCCGAGAACAACAGCAAAGGCTGTGGCGCCTTGATGCGCGTTGCGCCCTGCGCCTTTTTTGCAAACGCCTTTGACTACGCTGTCCAATCAGGGCGCCTGACTCACGGACATCCTACGGGCTACCTGGCGGCCGGGTTGTTTGCCGATATTCTCCAGCGCATTGTCAATCGGCAAGACAGCTTGGAGCACGCGATTACTCAGAGCCTGGCCGAGTATGGACAAGTGCCCGGTATGGAAGAAACCCGGAGCTTCATTGAACGTGTGCTTTTCTTCTTTTACGAGGGCTACCAGCCCACGCCGCAACGCATAGGCGAACTCGGTGGCGGTTGGGTCGCCGAAGAAACGCTGGTTATCGGATTGTGGTGCGCCCTGGCAGCACCTTCGTTCGAAGAAGGCGTGATCACGGCGGTGAATCACAGTGGCGATAGCGACAGCACCGGGCTCATCGCCGGGCACTTGTTGGGTGTTCAGTATGGTGCTGCGGCGATTCCTGCTCGGTGGTTCGAGCAATTGGAGCTGCGTGAGGTGATTGTGCAAATCGCCGAGGACATTGAGCGCATTCCGCGTGAGTACTGTGGTTATGGTGGAGAGTTCGATCAGCAGATCGAGCTGGCGTATCCCGCTGGCCGAGAGCGCTGATGGAGACGATTATGGATAAATTTTCAGGAGAGCTGCGATGCCTATAAGGCCCAGGCCATTTACGTTTGTGTGTGGTGAATGCGGTTGGAAGAAAACGGTGGCCTCCCGGAGTGATGCGCTGGGACCGGGGGAGTGGTTCAAGCAGTGCCCGAAATGCGGGAGCGAATCGTTGAAGATGCGCGATGCGGGGTGGGTTCAGCGGACGTTAGCAGAGTTGCTTCTGCGTCTCTAAGTGCGTTGCCCAGTGATATCTGGGTGGAGTCGCGATATGGCAAAAGGCCAATTATTCACGAGGCCGCTCGGCCGATCACGACACTCCCCGTCGTGCTGGTCTCTCATGCTCGCCTCATCAGCATGCCGAGCGATGGATTACACGATCCGAACCGCTGAAACCTATAAACCCTAAGAGGTCGTAACATGAAAAATCTGTTCGCAATTGTTGGCGTCATCGTCGTCGCCAAGAAGGGCTACGAGTTCTTCCGTGAATACATGGAGATGAAACAGGAGCTGGGCAAGTGCACCGCTGATTCGGACTGACAAACTCCGGCAGCGTCGACCACTTCTTTTTTAGACTACCAACTGGTGTTTTCTCTATGCCTTGGCCGCCCATCCTTTTATCCAAAGCGGGCGAAGTGCTGGTACGTATTATCGCCAGCCTAGATAACTAACGAGCTGCAGGGAGGGCTCAGTCCTCACCGATCTTTGACCTGCTGCGCACGATGTTCATCGCATGTTTGGGTTGGTAGATATCTGTGGGCTAACTGCTGGGAGTGGGGCGAGTCGGTAAAGGGCGGAGCCAAGCAGTTCAAAGAACAGCTCTCCTGACGTTGCATTTGGTGCTGTGGATGCTGTGGGCCATAGCGTCGAGTGTTCCTGCACATGAGCGCAAAGATTCTGAATTAGCTGGCTCTGTTGTCGAAGTTCTTCTAATTCTTTCTGCCGGAGACCTGGGCTGAACAACAGTGCCAAAACCTGCCTCTCGGCCAAGGATATCTCGGTGAACTCCCGACTGTGACGACTCAGCCAGCGAGAAATCATTCGAATGTCTTCATGATTACGAGCATCGCTCACTTGAAGTTGTGCCACGCGAATCTCATCTGCACCGACGACCACTCGGCATGCAACGTAGCAGTCGCCGTTGGCAAGCGGGGCGCTGGCGTTCTCCAGAGCTAATTTGGGAGTCCCACTGGCATAAACGGCATGCCGGCGCGATGGCATCGAATCCGGTCGTAGCCACTCCCAAAGGTTATCGACAACGTAAGGAACATTGCTGGGAATTCGCAGGGTACTCTGGCGTCGATACCCTTCAGAGGATTCGGCCAGCTTGCTTTCGGGGATTGCTCGGAATAAATCAACAGTCATGGTCCAGCACTCAGTACGTTCGATCCTGAGTCAAACAGGATTTAGGGGCGGTTAGTTCTTTGGCCTAAGCTGTGAAATTCGGGCGCATGCCACAAAAACTGACTCCAGTAATGCTACTTGTAATACGAGAACAAAGGTTATCGATCGCCCTGGAATGCTTGACGGCGAATAACTCGCCGGTGAGCGCTTATTATTGCCGGCCTAGAAGGAAAAGATCGACAGCCTCGAAGCAGAGAAGGCTTGACCCACCTGCGCAACGGTAATCGACGCGATGTAGGTTCGGTTGGAGCATGACCCGGGAAAGTTGAGGGTTGGCCACCAGACTGTTGAACATCCTTTTGGAACGCTCAAATATTGGATGAGTGCAACCCACTTCCTGACTAAAACAATTCCGCGGGTAAGTACCGAAATTAGCCCTCATGTGCTCGCCGACGACCTCAAACGAATGATGCGTATCTCTGGCATCGCAGGACTGCTTGAAGCGATCTAGGTATAAATCCACACCTGCTCGCCCGTTAAAAATCGTTTGGGCCGCTGACGCGGCCCAAACGACATTACGAATGTCTATGTAGCTGACTAAGGCAATTCGCGCTTCCGCATGCTGATCCCACAGGCATCATCAGTGCGTAAGGACCACAAGCACCGTCGGCATCGCCCTGACGCAAATGCACCTGTTCGCCATTCAAGACGCTCTTTGGAAAAACCATTAATCAGCGGCGCACGCAAATCGTGTTGATTATGATCTTACCCTTCGATCCGGGTGAATTCGGCTTCGATCAATTCCCCGGTTTGGCGCCATTCCCGGAATTGTTCACGTAGTTTTTTCTGCGTATCGATGGCGACCTGAACATCAGCAGCATTGGCATCAAGCGAGGCGTAGTCGGGGAAGAATCGCTCCTCGAACGAGACGTCCTGAATCATATTCAACAGTTCTTCACGCTGGTTGTTGAAGTTGTCCACCATCTCTGCAATGGCCTGTCTGAACTGATCCTCGCGTTTCTTGCGCTCATAGCTGTCCCAGGCTTCCAGTGCCAGGCCTGCAACCGACAGGATACCGTTGAGGTTTTTCGCCAGGTTAACCGCGCCCCAAGGCTTGAATTTAAGTGCCTTGCCCAAATCCACGCCGAGGGTCTTGGCCACGTTGACGATGCCGTCGCGGGCAGCCAGAATGCTGCCGTTGTTGATCAGGTTGCCCTTGATCACATAGTTCACGCCTTGCTTGCCCAGGTTGATCACGTTGGTGTTGAAGTGATCGATTTCGGAGTCGAAACTTAGGCGCATGCGGCTGAGTTCCTGGCTCACCCCGTTCAGTTGACGATCGAATTCGTTTTGCAGGCGTGTGGTCACCATGACCCCATCACGTCCAATCTCGCGCTCGAAGAACTCCTTGAAGGTCTCTTGGGTCAGCCCTTCAGTGCGCATGATCAACCCGGAAAAATAACGGGTGACAAATTCGCGCAGGCCAATACGTACCTCACCGATTTGACCCTTGGCACCATCGAGCTGACGACTGAGCGTGCGGCTGACGCCGCTGAGGCGCTCTACTTCTTCGCCCAGGCGTTGGTCGTTTTCCACCGCCACTGGTAACTCTTTGTGCAGCACGTCGAGGATCACACTCTTTCGCGCTTGCTCGACGATCACCGCAGAGCCACCGCTGGACTGGATCTTGCCGGCGGTTGCTTGTTGCAGGTTATTGATGTGCGAAAGTGTCTTGAACTGCTCGATCCGCTCGAGCCAATAATCGGTGCCCATGTCGAACGGATTCGCCGCCACTGCGACGATACTCAGTGCCGCCACCTCCGCGTCGCTAGCACCGATGGACTCGCGAAGCCTGCTCTCGACATTGCTGCGTTTAACCTGCAGGTGCTGCGCATAGCTGGCCTCATCCTCCACGTCGGCCACTTCGTCGAAACGGCTCAACACGAAAACGGTGCGCGGCAGCAGGTCGAGCGTGCGGAACAACCAGTTCAGGTCATCTTTATGGCTGTCCTTGATCGGGTTGGTCGAGTTCATCACGTACAGCACCAGGTGTGCTTCGCTGACGTATTTGCGTGTGATGTCCTTGTACTTCTCCATCGAATTTATATCGGCGTTGAACTGTTCCTTGAAACCGAACAGCCCTGGGGTATCGATCAACACGAAGTTCTCATCTACTTCGTATACTTTCACCTCGTTCGATGACTCCTGCTGGCTGATATTCATGCTGGATTTGTCGAGACGCTCCATCCAGGCCGCAGCGATGGACGTCTTACCTTCAGAGAAACCACCGATCAGGGCAATTTTCAGCTTGTCGTTGGCCAGGTTCTGACTGGCATGTTCGAGCTTGCTCAGCAGTGTCGGGTCGATGTTGACGCCCAGTGCCGCGCCTTTTTCGAGAAACACTCGCAGTTTGTCTAGTAGTGCCAGAGCCTTGTTGTTTTGATTCAGAAAGAGCTCAAGGGTCGAGTTCATAGTGCAGTTCCTTATGCTTTGAGGTCGCTGGCTATCTTTTTCAGGCCGAGGTGGGCAGCGTCGAGTTTTTGGTTGATGTGCCGTGCCTGCAGGGCGGGTTGCCGAAGAACGGTACGGATTTGTTCGATTTTCACTTCCAGTGGCGGCAGCGCCTGCGCGAGGGTTTCGCGGAAACTGTCGCGGATCGCCTCGCAAGCGTTTTCGAGGTTATTGTCGGTGGCTTTGCGCTGTTGGCCTTTCTTGTAATCACTGTCGAAAAAGCTCCACACGGCCTTTGCGAGACTGACCAGTAGCGTCGCCACGCCAATGGACATCAGTACCCAGCCGGCGGGGTTCCAGAACAACACTGCACCACCGGCCAGGCTGGCCAACAAGCCTACGACGTTGATCCCGTTGTCGATGTTCACGTTCAGGCTGAAGTCTCCGGCTAGGCGTGCCTTGCCGATCTGTGAGTAGCCGGCCAGCAGGTCTTTGGCATGAGCCTCGAAACGCTGGACGATTTCGCTGACATTCTTCTGGAACTGCTCGACTTGCTTGTCGAGTGCTGTCGGGAGTTTTTCCTGCAGTGCCGACTGCTCACTCCGTAGCGCCTGCTCCAGTGCTTCTTTGAAATCATCATTGCTGATGTCATCGTCGATGCAGTCGTAAACGCGGTTGCGCACGGAGTCTTCAAACTCGCCGATGGCCTGCTCGCCCGCATTGCTCAGGCGGCTGTTGAGGGACTTGAACGCAATTTGCAACTGGTGACAGGCATTCTCGGCTTCCTCGTTCAACTTTTTCGCCAGCGGAGCGAACTGCGCGACCTGGATGGCTTTCACTTCTGAGCAAACGTCGGTTACCGCCAGTTGAACCTTGTTCATGTTCGAGCGGCGTATCTTGGCCTGTACGTTTGTGACCAGGTCTCGAGTCAGGTGCCGATAGAACTGCTTGACGCCGGATTTTTCCAGCAGCGCGTCTGGCGCCATGGCCTCGAGGAATTTCTTGCGGCTGGTCGCTATCGTGGAGCGTGGTACCAGGCAATCCGCTGCTGCATAGAACGCGGGCAATGCGCAGAGGGTCATGCTGCGCTGGTAATGCTCGCCCAGCTGCTCGCGCATGATCTGGTCAAGATCATCCAGGCTGACCTGCTCGTCAGGGCTGATCAATGCGGGTTTTTGCAGGGCCATTGGGTTGGTGATGCGTTTGTTGTAGAGCGTCCAGACTTCCGTCTGCGCTCCCAGTTGTGCCTGGATTTTTTCCAGGGTGCCAGGACGGCCGGCATCTCCGGTCTGCGGCGGGGCCGCTTTGGACGTTACGTAGAACACCGCATGGGCACGCTTGACCGCGTTGTTTATCTGCTCGCTGACCTTGCGCTCGTCGCCCTCAATGCCGGGAACATCGAGCAACTGGAAATGCTGGCCTTCTGACTCAAAGGCGTACGCTTGGGTTTGACGGGTGAAGTCAGCGCGGCCATCACCGATGATGCTGCCGTCTTCGAAGGCGGACAGTTGCTGTAGACCATCCAGTGCCGTTGCATGACGCTGGCAGGTTTCGCCTAGCTGAGACTGAATCTCTTCGCTTTGCTGACGTAGCCTGGTCAGTTCGGTTTCACGCTGTATGGACAGTACGGAGGCGCCGGCCTGCAATTGCACCAGAGCGATTTCTTCGGGAAGCTTGCGCAGCAGGTTGAGAATGCGCTGGATCAGACTAGCGCTTCGTTTCTGTTCTTCGATACGCGTGCGCAGGGTGTCTTCTTGCAACTGCTGTTCGACTTGGCGCTGGTCATGGCGAGCGTCGGCGTCAGTCGTTGCACTTTTGGCCAGAACCAAGTGGCTGCTCAGCGACTCGATTTCGGTTTCCAGTGCCTGCAACGCCGCTTCGCTTAGCCCCGACTGCTGCTGCAACGCGAGGAAGCGCTGACGTTGCTCACATTTGGTGTTTTCCTTAAGCAAGATGCGCAAGGTTTCAATCAGAGTCGACTTGCCAGCGTTGGTTTCGCCATAGAAAGCAACGGTGAAGGTCTTGTGTTCAGCGTTGTCCTTTAGCTCGTTAATTGCCTTGGTCAGCGTCTGTTCGATTTCCTGTAGTTTGCTTTGCGCCTCTACCTGAGCCGAGGCTAGGCTTGGATCGTCGGCGCCCCGTGCCAAAGCTTTGAGCAAGGTGCTGATGTGGTCGATAAGTTTAAGGTAGAGGCCTTCGGAGAGGTCTTCGGCGGCAGTCATGGTGTCTTCCTGTCTGACTAAATGTAATCGATTCGCCGCAGCGACTTGTTGCTACCCCAGACTCATGGGTCGCGCAAGTTGTGTTCAGGCGATGTACCCCCAGTCATCTCTGCGATCCGAGGCATGCATAAGGAGGCGTGGTGCGGGATGTTGAGCAACTTATCGTCCTTGCTGGCTCGTATGGATCACCGTCGACATCGGTACAATGCTGGCGTCTGGCTATCGGCCCTCAGTGAATAAACTTTAATTTTGGTAGCGACTACTTGTTTCGCTGACTCGGAATTTAGAGATAGCTCGCACATCAATCAGGACGTAGTGATCAACCCCCATCCAGTTATGCGACAACCCCATTGCCGCCGACAACGCCGATGGGGCTCGTTGAGCCATTGCTCAAGAAGATGTTGTGCAACGATGAAATTCGATTTAGAGCAGTCCCATGACGAGGTGTCGGAGCATTGGCGTTCTCTCTACCCGAGAACCATTGATTTGTCCGACACTGAGCCGTAGATCACTGTATCGACACAACTTTTCTGGCCCTGTTTTCCTTGATAGCTGACACTGACAGGTTGCCGGTAGCTGCTTCTTGAATAGGCATGGAGGGCTTTCTTGGGGCAGGTGGTGCTGACAGGGAGACGGATATGTCGACGCAGATAGTGTTGGGCGGTGGCAATGATCTGTCGGGGGAGCGCTCTGGCATGATTTTGGGGCTTGCTGCCACTGCAGTATCCCGGCACCATCTGCGCAATTAGCCATCCCCTTGCCATTATCGGGCGTGACCTCATCACACTCGGTCGAACGGATTTGCAAACCAGCTCATTACTTTGCCGCAAACGGCGACGTGCCCGCCCAAGACCTGTTCAAGGAATGAATGCAATGATCAAGAAATCGGTATCGGAGCTCGCGTTCGTCAATAGTGGGTCCCCGCTGCCCACCGTCGAGGTTGATTCGCAGTCCATCGAGAATGCTGGCTTCAGCATCTACCGCACCGTGATGCAGGTACTGACCCGGTTGGCCGAACAGGACGCATCACTGCGGGCGACTCTCTACATGTACGGTTCTGTTAGCGTCAATTTCCACGAACCGTGCTGGTCTGAATTCTTGTTGGTTGCAGGTCCCAAGAAAGTTCTGCTTGCCTTGGGCGCCGGCTTTGAGCAGTTGTCGACGGTGAAGTCGCGGTTTAGTGATTACATTTCGTCTTCTGCCGCCCTGCGCACGTTCCATCTCGAGGATGGTTTGGTATGGGAGCAAGAGGATGCCTGCACCTGGTATTCCCACGGCCAGAGTCTGGCAGACCTGACAGCTGAAGCCGAAGAGGGCAGTGACGATGCCGAGCCTATCGAGGAGGATGAGGAGGACGAGGTCTGGGATGTCGAGGAGCTGGATTCTTCGGATGAGCAGGATGAAGACCTGGCCGTTGTCACTGCCAGCCGGAAGGCGGCGCGGTATCGTGCCGCACGTTCGGATGCGAAGGTAAGCAGCATTCGGGCAGCGATCGAAGAAGTCTTTGGGTTGCCGGAAGGGTCAGTCGCACTATGTGGGCCAGATCGGCGTGCGCTGCGGGGTGATGCCCGGATCAGGACGTTGCGTAAACGCTGGGAGGAGAGCTGAGCAGGGGAGCTCGATCCATGACGCAGGAATCTCTTGTTCGGGTCAGCACCCTGTCATTCGCCGATGTGCTGAAGGCAAGTGACTGGCCATTGGCACTGGACAGCTATCAGCGCGGCTTCGTCTGGGGCCCGGACAAACTGATGCAACTGGCCAGTGACCTCGCAGAATTTGCAGAGCAGACGGACAACACCCTGCTTTACTACATGGGTGTGGTGTTGCTGCATCGCGATGCATACCAGTCGAGACGGTTCATCATCGATGGTCAGCAACGCATCACAGCGTTGTCGCTGTTGTACTATCGCGCTACCGGCATGCTGCCAGCGGGCCAGGCGCTCAGCTATTCGGGGCAATCCGCGCGGCATATCTCTGAAGGATTGCAGGCTTTGAAGCAGCTAGAGCCGATTGCGCGGGAGGTTATCGAAAAACTTCGTCTGACGGTGATCGAAGTGGACTGCACCGATCTTGCCTTCACCTTTTTCGATACCCAGAACAACCGCGGAGTGCGCCTAGAGGCCACCGACCTGCTCAAGGCTTATCACCTGCGTGCGATCGATCATGCAGATGGTGAGGGCAGGCTCAAGACAGCACTGCAGCAGCACTGCGCTGAGCGTTGGGAGTCACTGCAACGCCACCCCGCGATACTTTCTCCAGGTCAGGATTTCGCACCCAACCTATTCAATCGTTTTCTCTGGCGTGCGCGGCGTTGGCGCGGATCGCAAACGCCTGCGGGCAGGCACGAGGCGCTACTGGCCGAGTTCCAGCGCGACACTTGGCCCCATGTTGCAGACAGCCGCAGTCGTATCGATAGCGTGCCGCTCTACGCCACCCGGCACAATCGGCTGGCGACTGCGCTGACGCTGGCGGGCGACGGCGAGTACGTACTGCAGGGCAGTCAACTGCGTGTCAGCCACAACCCCGCAAACTTGCCGATGGCACTGCGCCAGCCCATTCATGCGGGTGTGGGATTCTTTCTCTACACAGATAAGTACTCCGCGCTGCTACAAAGGCTGATGAACGATCTTGAGCCATGCAGGCACGTGAGTTCGTTCCGCGTTATCTATCGACAGCTGCTGCGCAACAACCAGGAGTATCTGCGCGAGATATTTATGCTCTGCAGCTTGGTGTACGTGGATCAGTTCGAAGTTGAGCAACTGACTGCGTTTGCCCTGCGCCTGGAGTTTCTGCTGGGCGCGATTCGTCTGGAGAAAAAACAGGTCAAACAGGAGACCGCCGCCAACTTTTTCAGGCTGGCCGAGCTGAACCTGCTGGATGTGATTGCACAGAGTTACCACCCGAAACAGGTGCTGGATTTTCTGCAGCAACGGCAACAGGCCGTGGCGTCGTTGTACGCCAATGAAACGATTGAAGTGGGGAATGGTGTGCAGGGGCGATACAAAAGGGCTGTCCTGGAGTTCTATCGGGGACAAGCGGATTCTGAATGCCGCAGCCTTGCGGGCAAATCGCAATGGATCGAGGCGTTCCTGAAGGCTTTCCAGGAAGATCGCCATGAAAATTGATTCCAGCCTCTGCACTCTGGAACAGTTGGTCAACAAGCAAGACGCCGCCTGGTGCTTTAATGTGCCAATCTACCAGCGCTTGTACGTGTGGGGTGATGACCAGATCAAGACGCTGCTGACTGATATGGCTAATGCCTTCGATCGACGCGACACGCAGTTTTTCCTGGGTGGCACGCTGTTGGTGGAGAAAACCGCCGAGGAAGACCGCCATCAGGGCGTGCGCCGCTTCGACCTGATCGACGGGCAGCAGCGTTTCACCACGCTGTGGATGCTCAGCACGGTGGCGGTATGGAGCCAGGTGATGGGGGACTTCAGCAGGGTTGTGCTGAAGGACGGTGCGATTCCGCGCCTGCACTTCTCGATCCGAGAGCAGGTGAACGACTTTCTTGCCAGCATGATGCCGGGAAGTAGAGCGACGACCAGCGAAGCCATCGACACCCAGAGCATGAGAGAGGCACAGCAATTGATGACCTCCTTCGCGCAGACCTACAAGCGTGCGGACGGCGGGCCTGTGGATGATGAATATCTCAAGGCGCTGGCCGGCTTTGTTTATCGCAACGTCTCGCTGGTGCTCACACAGGTGCCCGAGGGCATGGACTTGAATAAGCTGTTCGAAGTCATCAATAATCGTGGCATCCAGCTACAGCACCACGAGATTCTCAAGGCCAGGCTGCTGCGTGACATCCCCGCAGAAAGCCGTTCCCGCTACGCGGCATTGTGGAATGCCTGTGCCGACATGAGTGGTTTTGTCGAGCGCAATCTTTGCCTGGAAACCCAACTGGAGGCGCATCAGCTGGGTGATCTCTATAACAAGGGGCAACTGCTGCATGCAGGCGCCGTGCACGGGCTGCTGAGCCGAAAGGTTGACGCCGCGCAAGCGGAAGGCGACGAGCGACTGACCTTACAAGCTATCGTTGACGGCGGGCTTACCGATATCGGCACGGATCCGACAGCCATCGCCGTGGATGATGGAGAAGCGTCCTGGGCGCGAAGCATTATCGGCTTTCCGCTCTTCTTGCTTCATGTGCTGCGCATTTGGTTGAAGGAGCAAGGGCAGGCGGATCTGCCCCGCGTGCTAGATCGCCAGTTGCTCGCTTTGTTCGAGGCGCACTTGCTGGTGCCGTCGGAGTCAATACAGCGTACGGCGAGGGCGCAGGGATTCATCGATCTGCTCTGGCGTATGCGCGTGCTGTGGGATGAGTACGTCATCAAGTGGGTCGATCAAGGCGATGAAGAGATCCACCAGGTTTGCCATACCTCGATTTCTGCCAGTGATGACAAGCGTTACATCAATCGCAGTCGTGACAATTCCCTGCATCAGGGCCTGTCGTTGCTGCAGAGCATGCTGTATCACTCGCAGGAGATCACCACTCATTACTGGCTGACGCCATTTCTCTACTTCATCCACAAGCATGCGCACACGGTGCGTGGTGGTGGTGGTGGTGGTGGTGGTGGTGGTGGTGGTGGTGGTGGTGGTGGCGAGGTGGAGCGCTATTACGGCTTCCTGTGTCATCTGGATAACCAGTTGCTGGGGGAGGCTACCAACAAACCGCTGGTCACACGTACCCGCTCGTTCATGGACGAGCCCTGGCGCACCGCATCTGCACTCCAGTTCGAGGATGTGCTGCCGTGGAGCCACGGCGTTGATTTTGCGCATTACTGGTTCTACAAGCTGGACTTCGTGCTCTGGCATGAACAGCAACGTGACCATGAGTTATGGGGCAATTTCCGTTTTACCGCAAAGAACTCGGTAGAGCATATTTCGCCGCAGAACCCACAAGCGACCGACACCAACAAGGTCTCGAAGGATTGGCTGGACCGCTTCGGCAATCTCGCGCTTGTCTCGCGCAGTATCAACTCAGAGTACGGCAATCTTCCCTACAACGAAAAGCGCCAGCGATTCCTTAACAAGCGGGCGCTCGAGAAGCGGCCTGACTCCTTGAAAATGGACTTGATCTATTCGGAAAATGAGTGGGGGGATGCCTCGGCCGATGCTCATCAGACGGCAATGCTGGCGGCACTGCGACGCCATTACCAAAGGGGTTTCAACCTCGACTAACCGCAAGCAGATGTAGGGCATAATCGACATGCTCTAGCTCTATCCCCTCCAGCCAGGTAAGGTTCAGTAGCGGCGTTAAGCCATCTTTTTCTTATGGTCAATACAATTTTTCGGGCGGAGCTGAGAATTCTGTTTACTTACAGCCTTTTCGTCGATTCACATCCGATCTGAACGGAATCACCAATGAATAATTCACACCCTACGGCCAATCACCTTCCCCGCGTCGGCATGCTAGCAACTGTGCGTAACCGCCGCGGTGTAATCTCTTCTGTAGAGCCCTTCAGCGATAGCAAGACCTCTGCTTTGCTGCACCTGGTTACCATCGAGTTCAGCGATACCGATGGTGATGCAGAAGAATCCCTGCTGTGGGAACGTGAGCGCGGTCCGGTGGTATTGGAACCGAACGCGCTGCCCAAAATAGATCGCGAAGCTCCGATGCAGCAGGATGAGTTTCTGGCCTTACAACGCGCAGCTCGCTGGAGCGCGCTCACGCCGTTCCTGTCGGCCAGCAATCCGCAGGAACGTTCAGAGCCAGTGCCCACTGCCCCTGTCTACGGTGCTGTCAGTGTCGACGACTTCCAGTTGGTACCGCTCGCCCGGGCCATGCGTATGCCGCGTGTTTCTTTGCTGTTGGCCGATGATGTGGGTTTGGGTAAAACCGTTGAGGCCGGCCTGATTCTGGCCGAGCTGATTCGTAAGCGACGCATTCGTCGGGTGCTAATCATCACTCCTGCAGCCCTGCGCACCCAGTGGCAGCAGGAGATGGAGGAAAAGTTCTCCCTCGGCTTTGATATCGTCGACAAAACCGCCACGCACAAGCTGCAAAAGGAGATGGGGCTGGATGCCAACCCTTGGCGTGCACTGCCGCGCATCATCACGTCTTACCACTACTTGCGTCAGCCTGATGTGCTGGAGCAGTTCATCGCCAATTGTGAATCCATTAAGCAGCGGGGTGGTGCACAGCTGCCGTGGGATCTGCTGATTGTCGATGAAGCCCACAACCTGATGCCGTCCAACTTCGGTGAAGACAGCGATCTGGCCAAAATGCTGCGGATCCTGACGCCGTACTTTGAGCACCGCCTGTTTCTGACAGCCACACCGCACAACGGCCATACCCGCTGTTTCTCGGGTCTGCTGGAGCAACTAGACCCTGTTCGCTTCACTCAGACGCCGGACTTCACCGATAAAGAACGCAAGATGATCGGCGATGTGCTAATCCGCCGTCTGAAAAGCGAGATCAACGATCAGGATCGCCAGGCGGGCCGAGTGCCGCGTTTTGCCAAACGCTATCTCGAACCGTTGCCGCTGTATATGTTCAAGCCGGAGCAGGAGCTGGCGGCTGCCGTTCGCAAGTTTTGCGCGCAGTTGAAAGGTATTATCCGCACCGCTCCCGAAGCACGCATGGTGCTCAATTTCGCCATTGAGATTTTGCGCAAGCGGTTGTTGTCGTGTCCGGTGGCCTTTGCCGACAGCTGGTTGCGCTTCAAGGAGGGTCTGGCTGCCAAAGAGGCGTTGCAGGCAGCTGAAGTGGCTGCCGCCCGTCGTGCCAGTGAAGAAGATATCGACGATGATCAGGAGCGCGAGAGCCGCAGCCGCCATGCCGCGCAGGTCGTCGGCGCCTGGATGCACCCCTACGTGGAGGTACTGCAGTCAGAAATTGACGCAATTGATGCCGCGCTGAAGTCTTTGGGGCTGGACAAGCAGCCCGTGGTTAAGGCCAAGCCGAAATCGGATGCCCGCTTTGATCGCCTGCGCGAGCTGATCGGCAAGGAGCTGCGTAACGCTGAACAGTGGAAAAATGATGAGCGACTGATCATTTTCACCGAGTACAAAACCACGCTCGACTATTTGGTCAACCGCTTGAATGACGAGTATGGCGCTGAACCCGGCAGCATCTGCATGCTCTATGGCGGCATGCATGAGGACGAGCGCGAGTCGGTAAAGCGCGCCTTCAACGATCCAGATGCGCCGATACGAATTTTGGTCGCGACCGATGCTGCTTCTGAAGGTCTTAACCTGCAGCACACCGCCCGCTTGTTGATGCACTACGAGATTCCGTGGAACCCCTCGCGTCTGGAACAGCGTAACGGCCGTATCGACCGTCATGGTCAATCACGGGATGTCACCATCTTTCACTTCACCAGCGAAGATGACAGTGACCTACAGTTTGTCGCCCGCGTACTGAGCAAAGTCAACGACATCCGCGAGGATCTAGGTTCGGTGGGTGAGGTGTTTGATGCCGCTTTTCAGCGTCGCATGATGGAGATGAACGAAGACCGCGATGTGTTGGGTGACCTGGACCTGCAGATAAGCAGTCGCAGAAGTGCAACCGAAGATGCTCAGGTTCACACAGAGGAAAGCGGCGAAGACGAAAAACAACGGTTGCAACAGCTGCTAGACGATCTAGACCTTAATCCCGGTACCCTCAAAGACACACTCGGCGTTGCCATGGGTCTGGGCGCCTCGCGAGAAGTGCTGGATGGTCCCGATGCCCAGGGCCGCATGCGCTTGCGTACGCCGCTACCTATGCGCTGGCAGGCCGTGGTCGATGACAGCCTGCGCTTGCCCTCGCAGAAAGGTGTCAGCGGCGCCATGCCCTGGCTGGTGTTCGACAACCACTTCTTTATCCACAACATCAATGGTCGGCCGGTATTCCGCCCCTCCCCGGACACCGTGCTGCTGCACCTGGGCCATCCATTGCTGCGTCAGTCGCTCAATGCCTTTGCACGATTGCGCTTTCCGGGCGGGCAGACCGACTTTCAGCCGCCTAGCCGCTGGCTGGTAAGCCGTGGCCAGGTGCCGGCTGGCGCCGAAGCGCTGGTGCTGTTCACCGTGGAGGAAATGGCCGTTAACGATCTGCGCGAAACCTTCCACCACTGGACCCGCACCCTGGCCCTGCCGGTGCAAAACAATACTCTGGGTGAACCCTTGCCTTACAGCGGGCCGCACTTTGGTTTACTTGGCCAGCAAAGTGCAGCCGATGTACCCGCCGCACGCGATCTATGGGACGAGGTGGAGGACAAGATTAAAACCTTATTGGGCAGTTACCGAGCTGATTTGACTCAGATCCTTCGTACCCAACTCAAGAGTGCGTACGAGCAGGCGAGGGATCATGAAAAGGATGCCTTCGAGCAGCGCATTCGTGAAGTTGCGGCCCTGCAAAAGGCACAGAGCATCGACAAGCTAAAACGAGAAATTGAGCAACAGCGGGTGGCTAGCATCCAGCAGCAACTATTTGATGACGCCGATGCACTGGCCGAAAAGCGTCTGCGTGATCTGGAGGACGAGCTCAAGCGCCGCCAGAACCAGTTTGGTGACCTGCAAGAACGTCTGACCGAAGAGAAACGTCGTATCCTTGAGCAGGTTCTGCCGCGCCGCTTTGCCCTGCGTGGCGAAGCTCAAGTCTTTCCGGTAACCATTGAAATTCGTTTCCCTGAGGTGGGTGTATGAGCCTGCATGCGGAAGGGTGGGCGCAGCTCAAACATGGTGGCCTGCTGTTATCCCCGGCCAAACTGGATGAATTTTTCCCGGCAGCCGCACCTGTCATGAGGGAATTTGCGGCCGAAAAACTCCGTCGTGCGCTCACGGCGTTTGACGGCAGTAATGAAAGCCTCAGCAGCCTGCTGGATTACATCCTGCAGGATCTTTCCGGGCTGCCCGCAGATGAATGGCAAAAGGCCCAGGGCGTCGACAGTCGCTGGGCCGTGCGTAGCTTTACCGGCGCCCAGATCAAACCCCGCCGCCTGTGGCTGGGGCCAAACGGTGAAACCCTGGCCGTGTTCGTGCCTGATGATGGCGGCTCGCGTCAGTTCGCCAGCCGCTTGGGGGTAGGGCGCTCACGGCAGTTGTTGGGACGCGTGGTCGAATGGCTGCGTCGTACCGGGCAGGCGCTGGCGCTGGTAACTAATGGCCGCCAATGGCGCCTGGTGCAAGCCGGTAGCGATCACGACGCCTGGTGTGAGTGGGATATCGACCTCTGGTTCAACGAAGGCCAACCCTCAGCCCAGACAGTGGTCTGGCGCACACTGCTCAACCGCAACACTCTGCTGGCAGAGCAGGGCCAGAGCCTCCTGCTGCAAGCCATCAGCGCCTCCCGAAAGGGCCAGGCCGAGCTCTCCAGCGTACTGGGTGAGCGCGTGCGGCAGGGAGTGGAAGAGCTGATCACCGCTTCCCATATCGCCATCGAGCAGGCTCAACAGCAAGGGCAGGCGCACGATTACAAAGATTTATACGTCGCCGGCTCGCGCATTATCATGCGCTGCATCATTACCCTCTTCTCCGAAGCCCGCGGCCTGGTGCCGGTCGACAACCCTATTTATCAGCAGGCCTACAGCCTGGAAGGGTTGCGTCATCAAATGGACCGCCGCGCCGGTGGCCGAGGCAACGAACGCCTGAGCCAGGGCCGCAGCGCCTGGCCGCGCCTGATTGGCCTGTTCAACCTGATCCATGAAGGCTCCGCCCACGAACGCCTCACCGTACCCCGCTACGGCGGTGCGCTATTCGAGTCGGGAAATCCTGGCAGTGACGATGGCATTTCCCGTGCACTGGCGCTGCTGGAAAGCAGTCAGAACCTGGTCAGCGATCTGCAGGTGCACAAACTGCTGCGCCTGCTCACCCGTACCAAAATGAAGGTGCGCCAGGGCCGCGGCAGCCGCTGGGTCGATGCGCCGGTGGATTTTTCCACCCTGTCTTCGGAATACATCGGCATTCTTTACGAAGGCCTGCTCGACTTCGAACTCAAACAAGCTGCCGACAATGACCCGGTGATCTTTCTCGCCGTAGGCAACCAGCCTGCCCTGACTTTGTCGCAGTTGGAGGCGATGGACGACAAAGCCATCAAGCAGCTGTTCGAAGCCCTGAAGAAAAAAGACAAGGCCGGGGATGACAGTGGCGACGAGGGTGACGAGGACGCGGAAGAAACCGCCGACAGCGAAGAAAGCGAAGAGAACGCCGACGAAGAAACCGAGTCCGTCGAGGACGACAGCCAAGAAGAAATTGTCGCCAGCGCCGACAGCGCAGAAGAGCTGATCCTTAGCGAAGACCATCTAGTCCGGGCCAATACCTGGCTGCAGCGTGCCGCGCAGATTGCCGGGCTGGTAAAGAAGCCCCGTGGCCGCAAAGCCAATGCCACCGGTGATGAAGAACAACAGGCACTGGAAAAGGCCGGCAAACAGCTGTGTGTTCGTATGGTCGCCCCCGGCCAGTTCTTCCTGGTGCGCTGGGGTGGTACCCGTAAGGGCGCCGGCACCTTCTACACCCGGCCGCAACTGGCCGCGCCCACCGTGCGCCGCACCCTGCAACCATTGGCTTATGAGGCCGTGCGCAGCGAAATCGATTCGCGCACCGGGCTGGACGCCGTAGTGGAGTGGGCACCGAAAAAGCCCGAGCAGATTCTGGCCCTGAAGGTGTGCGACCCGGCCATGGGCTCTGGCTCTTTCCTTGCGGGTGCCCTGCGTTACCTCACCGAAGCACTGACCCAGTCGCTGTTCCACCATAAGCTGATCGAGCGTAGCGAAGACGGCGGTGTGCCACGCATGGCTGACGGCAAGTTGGCCGAACTGCTCAGCGATGAGCTCACCAAACTCAATCCCAAAGATGATGGCTTTGAAGAGGCTCTGCGCGCCCAGCTCAAGCGTCACATTGTGGAAAACTGCCTGTACGGCGTCGACCTTGACCCGCTGGCAGTGGAGCTGGGGCGTATGGCGCTGTGGGTGGAGACCATGGACCGCGATCTGCCCTTTGGCTTCCTTGATCACAAGCTCAAGGTCGGCAACGCCCTGGTGGGCACCTGGTTTGACACCTACCGCGACTACCCGGCCATGGCCTGGGAACGGGAAGGCGGCGACAAGGACTATCAGAAGAACAAGCCTGAGGGCCTGATCAACCACTGGTACCAAGACGCGAAGGGCAAGCGCAAGGGGGACGTCTTTACCGATGCGATAAAGGCCCGCAGTAAGGCAGTGCCCGAGCAACTGCAGGCGCTGCTCAGCGGTCAGATGGCTTTGGATGGCGCTCTGGATGCGGGCAATGTGCACGACGAATTGCTCAAGGTGTTCCGCAAACTGCACCGCCTGCCTGTACACGAAAGTGAAAAGCGCGCCGAGGTCTATCGCAACGAGGTGCTTAACAACCCCCACTACCATGCCCTGAAAGCACGCATGGATCTGTGGTGCGCGCTGTGGTTCTGGCCAGGCGAGCAGATCGAAGTGGCACCGCTGCCGCTCGACTTTGTCAACCCCAATGCACAGGCGCTGGCCATTGCCGCCGACGTGGCTCGTCACCAGCGCTTTTTCCACTGGGAGCTGGAGTTCCCGGATGTGTTCACCGCCACCCAGGACGGTTTTGATGCGCTGCTGGGCAACCCGCCGTGGGAAATCCAGAAACCCAATTCCAAAGAGTTTTTCTCCAACAACGACCCGCTCTACCGCGCCTATGGCAAGCAGGATGCACTGGCCAAGCAACTGGAGTACTTCCGCTCCTGGCCGCAACTGGAGCACGACTGGATTGCCTACAACTCTGACCTTAAAGGTATGTCCAACTGGGCAAAGTACGTGGGCAAGCCCTTTGGCGACCGCATTACCGAAGACAAGAATGGCAAGAAAAAGCACGACCTGAATTTAGGTAGTGGCCGAAACAGCTTCGACGCCTCGGCGGTCGCACACAAAAAATGGCTGCAGCAACGCAAGAAGCACAAAGGTTTTGCCGATATCGCGCACCCTTTCCTGCATCAGGGCTCGGCCGACTTGAATACCTATAAGCTCTTCCTGGAGTTAAGCCATGCGTTGCTGCGTGGGCAGGGGCGCTTGGGCATGATCGTGCCCAGCGGTATTTATACCGACAAGGGCACCACCGACCTGCGCGAGCTGTTCCTGAGCCAGTGCGACTGGCAGTGGCTGTTTGGCTTTGAGAACCGTGCAGGCATTTTCGATATCCATCGTTCCTTCAAATTCTGCCCACTGATCGTGCAGAAAGGCGGTGCAACCCGGGCCATCCGCGTCGGCTTTATGCACCGCAATGTGGACGATTGGGAGCAGGCCGAGCGACATGTGCTGGCCTACCCGCGGGCGCGGGTGGAGGAGTTTTCGCCGTATTCCAAGGCCATTCTGGAAATCCGCAGCGAGCAAGACCTTCACGTACTGCAGAAAATTTACGCCAACGGCGTGCTGTTGGGTGACCAGAGCGAAAACGGCTGGGGCATCAAGTACGCCACCGAATTCCACATGACCAACGACTCCAAGCTGTTCCCGCCGCGTCCCAAATGGGAGGAAAAGGGCTATCGCCCCGACGAGTACGGCCACTGGCTGAAAGGCGCCTGGCGCGACTACGAGGGCCCGAAGCCTATTCTGGAGCGCGAACCGGGTTTGGTGCTGTCGCGGGATGGGCGGCAGGCGATGCGGGTGGAGGCGATTGAGGATGTGGCGTTACCGCTTCTCGAAGGCAACATCATCGATCAGTTCCAAGTTTCCTCAAAAGGGTGGGTTTCCGGGAAAGGACGTTCGGCCGTTTGGCGAGAAATCACCTCGGACAGCGAGGAGCTTGATCCTCAGTATTTGATCGGCCTCGAAGATGCCGCTTCGAAAAAATACAAGTCTGGAGAGATGGCCGGTCAGCCAAAATGGCGTCCTGTGCCAAAGGTTACTTTTATCGATGTGACGTCGGCAACCAACGCGAGAACTGCGCGAGCCACCTGTACTCCATTTTTCCCATGCGGCAACACGTCTGCCGTGCTGGGCTCCCAGCAAAGTGTGTTTGCGCTCGCAACGGCTATGAACTCCTTCGTTTATGACTTCGTTGCAAGAGCACGATGTGGTGGCTTGCACCTGAATTGGTTTGTGGTTGAGGAGTCGGTTCTTCCTGAAAAGGCAGTAGCGCCCTTTCTGGCTGGAATTGGCCAAGCCTTGATCGGTCACCTCAGGATTTTCAGCTTTGCACTTGAAGATCATCCGAGGAATTTTGCTTTGACGCCGGCGGAACGCATACGTCAGCGGTGTATATCTGAAGCCTTGGTTGCGAGCGCCTTAGCCCTTTCCAGTGATGAGCTTGTTTACATCTTGGCTGATTGTGACCATCCCCAACGGTCGCTTACCGACGCTTTCACGGCACAGCTCAACCCCAAAGGCTTCTGGCGCATAGACAAAGACAGAGATCCCGAACTGCGCCACACCATTCTGTCGCTGGTCGCCTTCCACGATCTGCAGGAAAAAGGGCTCGATGTCTTCCTCGCGCAGAACGATGGCGAAGGCTGGATGATCCCCGAACAGTTGTGCCTGGCCGACTATGGCTTGGGCCACGATGATCGCGCGCAGGAATACCAGCCAGTGACCTCGCGCCTTGGGCCGCGTTTTTTCGACTGGCAGATGAGCGAAGATGTGGAGCATTCCTGGCAGGAGTGTGCGGCCCATGCCGAACTGATCCGCCGCATCGTGCCATTGCCGCAACCGGAGCACGCCGACGGGGTTGCTGATGAGCGGGCGCCATATAAAACAGAATCACCGCAGAGAGCACTGTTCTGATGCTGAATCCCATTACTTATACCGAAGACGTCGTAAGCGACTTTCTGCGCTACCAGCTCAGCACCTATGCTTTTGCCGATGAGAGTCTGTACCGGCAGATGCGTGAACTGCTCAACCTTGAGCACACCCGCAATACGCCGTTGATGAAAGGGCCATTTATCTCCCTGTCGCGCACCTTTATGAAAGGCGCCAGTCTGGAGCATTTGGTCAACGAAGGCGTGTTGCACCCGCACATCCGGCAGTTGTCTCCCTATCCGGGCGCCTACTTGCACCAGGAAAAGGCCTTCCGCTCCATCAAGGCCGGTCGCACCACGCTGGTGGCCACCGGTACAGGTTCGGGCAAGACTGAATCCTTTCTACTGCCGATCATCAGCCGTTGCCTGCACTTACGGGACGAGGGGGCCGAGGCGGGAGTGACGGCGGTAATCGTTTACCCCATGAACGCCCTAGCTGAAGACCAGTTGCAGCGTATGCGCGAGCTACTGGTGGGCACCGGTGTGACCTTTGGCATGTATGTGGGCAAGACCCCGCGCACGGAGGCGGATATCAATGGCGTTCGCCTCCCGTCAGGCAGCACGGTGGCTGATTACCGCAGCAAGCTACAGCAAATGCAGCAGCAGAAAATGGATGTCGCCTTGCATCCGGCCGAGGAGCGGGTGAGCCGTGAGGCCATGCGCACACCAGGCCAGCAGCCACGCATTCTGCTGACCAACGTCAAGCAGCTTGAGCTGCTGCTGACCCGACAGCAGGACCTGGAACTGTTCGACAACGCACTGCTGGAGTTCATGGTATTCGACGAGGCGCATACCTTTACCGGTGCTGGTGGCGCCGAAACCGCCTGCCTGATTCGCCGTTTGCGTGCCTATTGTGGCAAGGACGAAAACAGCACCACCTGTGTCGCCACCTCCGCCACCATTGCTGACCCGCGCCGCGGTATCGAAGCCGGCCGCGAGTTTGCTAGTCGCTTCTTTGGCGTGGATGGCCAGAATGTCGAGCTGATCGGCGAAGCCTACGAAGAGGACATCTGGGGCGAGCCGCGCACTGTCAGCGCGCCCTTCAATGGCGATCAGGCCATGCAGCTGAAAACCGTGCTGGAAATGCTCGGCACGCTGGACCGAGCCGAGGTCGAGCCCGCCGACTTGCAGGCGTTCCGTATCTGGTTCCAGACCACCAGCGGCATGCGCATGGCCGGTGACAACTGGCGTGAGGCGCTGAACCAGTGGCTCAGCCATAACGAGGTGGTGTTTCAAATCGCCGATGTGCTGCGCCGTCCGCGAGCCGTGGCTACCTTGCTGGAAGAGCTGAACGACAAACTGGGACGCCCGATCACCGAAGAGGAAATCCTCATTTGGCTGGCTCTGGGGGCTGCGGCCCGTAATGGCGACCGGCCGTTGCTGCGACCGGTGGTACACGGGTTTGTGCGCGGCGTTAGCGGCGCGGTAGTGACCTTTGAAGAAGGGCTAGGGCAGCTGGGTAGATTGTGGCTGTCGGCTGAGGATGCACTGGCTGCGAGTGACGGGCGTGATCCGGAACTGAAAACCTTCCCACTGTCGAGCTGCACGACATGTGGCCAGCACTACTTCGAGCATGGGCTGGAGGACTTCAATTACACCGGTGATGCGCCTGGCGGTGGCTCGGCCGAGGGCAAGAGTCGTGTGTGGCGTGCGCAGGACATTCCGTTGGGGGGCGTGCGTGCTGTCTCATTGGATCATCAGGTAGGCTCCGATGGTGAGGAAGAGCCCTCGCGCACTGAGGTGCTCTTCGTCTGCCGTTATTGCGGCACCACGCATGACCGGCAGTGTCCTGAGTGTGTTGGTTGTGGCCGCAATAAGACCCTCAAAGCATTGCATTTCGTACAGCAGAAAGAAGAACACATTGGACGTTTGACCCGCTGTGTATCCTGCGGCGCCCATGGTCGCCGGGTGAGCGGCAGTTACCGCGAACCGGCCCGTCCAGTACGCGCGACGGGCGTGGCTGATGTGCATGTGCTGGCCCAGAGCATGATCCACCGTGCCGAGCGCAAGCGCCTCCTGGTGTTCGCAGACAACCGCCAGGATGCCGCTTTCCAGGCGGGCTGGATGCAGGATCGCTCCCGTCGTTATCGCCTCAGGGAATTGATCTACAAAAAGCTGCGCGAAGGCGCCGTCTCGGTCGGTGATCTGGTGTTGTGGCTGGACAAGTTTCTGGATGCAGATGATGAGTTGTCGCGGGCGTTGATCCCAGAGGTTTGGCGGGTCGAACCCAAATCGGAAACCAGCCTGGCGCATGCCGAGGAGCGCAAGTGGTTTTTGCGCGCCCAGGTGCTGCGTGAGCTGACGTTAGGAGCGCGGCAAAGCACCGGTCTGGAACCGTTGGGGCGTTTGAAGATCCAGTATCTGGGGTTGGATGAAGCACTGCCGGTTATTCAGAAGTGGGCAAGGGCGTTGGGCTGCTCACCGGCGGACTTGCGCGACGGTATTGCCTCGTTGCTGGATGCAGCTCGTTCCAGGCGCATGCTGTTTGATCCTGTGACGCGCATGTTTTCCAAATTCTGGCTGGACGGTGAAAAGGAAGTACTGCGCGGTTATCTGCCGATCATGCGTGGTGTGCCGGAAGGCTTGGTGTTTGAGCGCGATGGTCAGCACGACAAAGGACGTATCAAGCAGTGGTTCAGCACTTACGACAGTTCCGCCAAACAGGCGGCTGTGAGTTGGGGAGTGGATCCAGATCACGTTCAGTCGTTTCTGGATGATGTTTGGCGGCTCTGTACCGATGAGCTGGAGTTGTTGACGCAGGTGCAGTTCAAGGGCGCGCGCGGAAATAACCTGCCAGGCTGTCACGGCGCCACGCAGGTGCATGTGGATCACATGATGCTGGTGCCTGCGTCAGGCATGTATCGCTGCCAGACCTGCCGGCGGCTGCATGCCCGGGTCAACCCCGGTATGACCTGTATGGCCTGGCGTTGTAGTGGCAAGCTGGTATTCGAGGCCGAGAATCCGGATAACTACGACCTGCTGCTGCTGGATCAGGAGTTTTCCATGCTTCGTGCCCGTGAACACTCTGCGCAGATTCCGGGGCCGGAGCGTGAACGCATCGAAAACGCCTTCAAGGGCGAGAGCGAGCGCATCAATACCCTGGTGTGTACACCCACGCTTGAGATGGGCGTGAACATCGGCTCGCTGGATGCAGTCTTGATGCGCAACGTACCGCCTTTACCGGCCAATTACTGGCAGCGGGCTGGTCGTGCTGGGCGTCAGTTCCGCATGGCGCTGGATCTGACCTATGCACGCACAACCAGTCACGACCGAGCCTACTTCAATGAACCGCTGAAGATGCTCGAGGGGTTGGTGGAGCCCCCAAGCTTCAACCTGCGCAACCCCGTCATGGTTGCCAAGCACGTGAATGCTACGGTACTGACCACGCTGCTGCAGATGCTGCGTAGTAACTGTCTGCCTGGACAACAGGCCGCTGCGCTGCAGGAGGCCTTGTCTGCCTGCTTGCCACCTCAAATCAGACCCTATCTGTTTACCTCTGATGGCATGGTGAGGGCTGAGCCTCTAACGGTTGAAGCATTGAGCCAGCAGATAGCGCAGCATAAAGCAGTACTCTTGAATGCGGTGATCAAAGCCTTCCACCAGGGGTGGCCGACCAGTGACCGCGAGGTAGTAAGCTGTGGCCAGTTGGAGGTGCTCATTGGTAGTTTTGCGGAGCAGCTCCAGGGGGTAATCAATCGTCTATTCCAGCGCCTGCAGTGGGCTTTGGGGCAGTTGGAGCGGTTGCGCAAGGTGGCCGCTGGCAAGGGCGCACTGGACGCCGATGAAGAGGCCTTGCGCGCCCGCTGCGAACGGTTGGTAAAAAAACTAAAAGGCGAGGCCAAGCGCAATCGTAGCCAAGCAGAGGGTTTTGATGACACCAATACCTATGGCGTATTGGCGGCTGAGGGCTTTCTGCCGGGTTATGGACTGGATAGCGGTGCGGTAACCCTGACCCATGTAGCGCCTCGTCACAGCAGCGATATCAGTGACTGGGAGTTACGCCGTAACACTGCTCTGGCTGTTCGCGAATATGTGCCTGGTAACCTGATCTACGCCAATGCGCACAAATTTGTGCCCCGTCACTTCCATCTAGTCCCGGAAGAGCCTCTGGTATTTGCTGTGGATGTGGCAAGTGAGTCAGTCCAGGAAACTGGCCCGAACGCTAAGGCTGGCAGTGAAGCCAGCTCCATGTCGGTCACGCAAATTCCGGGTGTAGCCATCTGCGATGTGGATGCACCCCATCATTCCTACATCTCGGACGATGAGGACTACCGCTTCCAGATGTCGGTGGCAGTCTTTGCCCAAGACCAAGGGCGGCACTCCGGCGGTAAAGTCTATGAGTGGGGCAAAGCGCAGTTGCAACTAAAGCATGGCATGCACATGCGCTTGGTAAATGTTGGCGCGGCTTCGCAAGTGCGTTCCGGGGCGTTGCTGGGATATCCGCTGTGCCTGGTGTGTGGTGCTAGCCGCTCGGCCATGAGCAGCCAGCAGGAGCTGGATAAATTTAATGAGCATCATATCGAACGCTGTGGCCGTCCCGTTCAGACCATCGCTTTCTACGCCGAGGTGGTAGCCGACGCACTAGTACTGCAGGACTGCGCCTCCCAGGAAACGGCCTACAGCGTCATGGAGTCGCTGCGTCAAGGAGCAGCCGACGTTCTGGATATGGAGATATCCGATCTCCAGGTACAGGTGATAGGCAAACCGGGGAGTGAGTCGGTAGATGCGCTGCTGTATGACCCCATGCCGGGTGGCTCGGGCCTGCTGGAACAGTTGCTGGAGCACTGGCCGGATGTGGTGAGTGCGGCAAGGCGCTTGGCCGAGGAGTGTCCGTCTGCCTGTGAGTCATCCTGTGTGGACTGTCTGCAGCATTTCCGCAACTCTTTCTATCATGACAAACTGAATCGCCATACCGCGCTTGAAGTGTTCAACGACTGGGGAAGCACCCTGAACTTTGCCCATGAATTGGCGCCTGTATTGCCGGATGAAACACTGACGCAGCAACCGGGTAATCCCCCTGAGCAACAGCTGGTGGCAATGCTGAAGGCGGCAGGCATGGCTGCGTTTGAGACTGAGCGGCCGATTCAGCTATTCGGTGGCATCACGACCCGTCCGGACGTGTATTTCCACGAGCCCAACGATCAGTACGAGGGCGTTTGCATCTACTTAGATGGCATGAGCGAGCACCTGCACGGCAATGCCCTAACAGCCGCCAAGGATCGTCAGATCCGTCAGGAGTTGCTGAATACAGATTACGAGGTGATCGAAATCCAGTTCCAGGAGCTGTATGACAAGACTGTGATGCGTGAGCACATGCGCCGCATTGCGCGAGCAGTGATCGGCAAGGCGAAGGCCAAGGAGTTGGCGGCCAGTGATGACTGGTTTGATTTGGCGTCTGATCCAAAGTCTGGAGCGGCTGTATTATACAGTGCCAAAGTATTTCCATTCAAAACGCTAGCCCCGGAAGACGCGGGCTTTGTGCCATACCACAACTGCGTTCCCTTGGTTGGCCTGCAGGTCGCTGCTGGGGCCTGGAGTCAAGAGCAGGACGGGCTGACTGCGCTGGCCGAACATGCTGAAGATTGGGTCGCGTTGGATGACGGCAAGTTGGAGCCGGGCATGTTTGTGGCGCAGGTGGTAGGTCGCTCCATGGAACCCTTGGTGCCTGATGGTAGTTACTGCCTGTTCCGGCCGGTGCCGGCTGGTAGCCGCCAGGACCGAAAGCTGCTGGTCAGGCATGCTGGCGTGGCCGACACTGAAACTGCTGGTGAGTACACTCTGAAGGTTTATACCAGTGAAAAAACTGTCAGTGATGACGGTGAATGGCAGCACGAGCGTATTACCCTCAAGCCATTAAATCCGGAGTACCAGCCATTGGTACTTGAGCCGGAAGAGGAGGGGGCGGTTATAGCTATCGCAGAGTTTATAAAAGTGCTGTAAAGCAGCAGCGATTTCGAGTACCCATGATGAGTGAAAATGAGTGCACTTATGTTGACGTCGCTGCGTGTAATAAATTTGAAAGCTTGGAAGTAAATCGGCGAGATTCGTCCGGATATCAAACAGTACGGTAGCAGCTACCGCCAGCTTGCAGATAATGGCAAGCTGGCGCATCACTTACAGATTGACCTTCTCGGGCACGCCTACTTCCCGAAGGGGTGCCCGATCTATGCCGAATTGCATTCGAAGATTTTGCACGTCGCTTGCGGTCAATCACCTCTCGTCAGCGAGTACCGAAGAGTAAGCGAACGGGCAACACATCTTGCGGAGTAGAAGGCGGGCACCTTTACAGCGACCGCAATGTGAATGATGATGATAAGGTGCCATCCTAGGTGGCGAAAGTGCATAGGGAGCATGCCTTGACCATTTCAGCTGGCGCCGCAGAGTTACTCCTCGTCGCGAACAAACCGGGCCTCACAGAGACAGGCGGTGGCCACGGCGCTAAAGGTGTGGATTTTCAGCGGTGGTGGGCCGTGCTCCGAATGGTAGAGCTGGAGCAGGCGGGCGAGATTGATTTCTTGCTGCTTTTCGAAACGGTGCAGGATGTCACCGAGCTGGACTCGTCATACACTCCGTCGCGTGCGCGCGTTTACCAGGTAAAAAAGAAAGATCGAGGCGAGTGGAGCTGGTCCGTACTCACTGGCACAGCGGTGCCTCCGAAAAAGAAGAACCCAGCAGCTTCAGCGAAGGCGGTAATACCTAAGTTTGAAAAAGTCGGCGACAGTGCCCTTGGCAAGCTTCAGCTCAGCCTCGCTGCATTCGATAAGTTACCTGTTCAGGCCTTCTTTATCTCGAACGCTGGATGTGACATTCCTCTTGCTGCGGGGGGAAATGCAGCGACGTCGATGCCTTGCTCGCTCGCGGATTTTTCTCCTGATCATGCAGATTTGTTGTCTCAAGCTTTGAGTTCGCTTGGTGCGAGCGGCTCGCCTGCTCCGGATTTGACGAAGCTTACGCTGAAGAGAGTTGCTATCCACCCCGATGAGCCCAGTAGTTACGTCATCAAAGTTGCGCTGGAATTGTTGATGCATCGCAGTCCTGCTCATGCGGGCCAGGCTGCTTCGTTCGTAGAATCCCTCGTCACGAAGATTTCGCCTCTAGGTCGCCACACTGATACTTGTTCGTCTTTCGGAGAGCTCATTAAGCAGCGTGGGTTCGCGAGGCATGAGTTTGTAGCTGCAATGGGGGCACTTGAAGCAACTCCAGATTATTCGGCCTATTTGGGTGTCTGGCTCACGCAGCTACAAACCGAAGGAATGGACTTCATGTTGGTTACCGCGGTGCGAGCTGAAGCTGCGCGTGTGGTTCGGGAGCAACTAGCAGGCACAACACTGCCCGATGCCCGATCTGTTCACAATTTCTGTGACAGCTGGATCGAACTCAACGTGGCCGGACCACAGTTGCGGCCGTACTTTGAGGCTTGTTTAGCCGAACTGAAAAAGAATTTCACTAGCTTTCGCGATGCCGAACTACTCGCGCGCTTTGCAATGAGGGCTATTAAAAAATGCGTGGACCCGAACTGAGATTCCTCGTTCGTAGCTTGAGAACTAAGAACTATGAAAAGCTTTCGATTCGAAAACATCTGGCTGCTCTCGCACCGCGACAAGAAGGCGAGACACGTGGGCTTCCACCCGAAGAAAAACCTGTTGAGGGGAAGGAACCACACTGGCAAGACGAGTCTGATTCGAAGCATTTTTGAGACCCTTGGTGCCAAGCCCCAGGGAAAGCTCGAATCGTGGGATGAAAATTCCGTCTCTCTCCTAGAGTTCTCAATTGGAGGATGTCATTTCTTCGCACTGCACCAGAATGGGCGACGCGCGCTTTTCAACGCAAATCAGGAGATGATCGTCGCCACCTCTAAGTTCGGAGAGTGGTCCGAGGCGTTCTGCAACATTACTGATTTTAATCTGGTGTTTACCGATAAAAGAGAGTCAGCTATTAAACCGGCAGACCCTGCATGTTTTTTTTTGCCGTTTTACGTAAATCAGGATGGCAGTTGGCAGTCCGGCTGGAACACTTTTATCGGCCTCCAAAGGTTCAGCTCTCCCTGGAGCGCTATCTTGGAGTACTTCACTGGCGTATGTCCGCCCGAGTACTATCGGGCCAGAGCCGAGAGAGTTCAAGTATCCAAAGCGCTTGATGAGCATCGGCGAGAATACAAACTTCTAGAGCGAACTATGGAGCGGTTCAGCCGAACGCTGCCCTTATCTGGTCCTAAACTCAACCCTGAGAACTTTGCCTATGAGATTGCACTGCTGACCCGGGAGGTTACTGAGCTTAATCAGAGGCAGGAGATGCTCCGTAGTGCTGCCGTTCGTGAGCAAGATTTGCTTTCCAGTCTTGAGCAGCAGATCCGATTAGCCGATGACGCTCTCGCGGCATATGGTCATGACGCAAAGTATCTACGGGCTGAAGGGGCGGAACCTCTGATTTGCCCAACCTGTAATGCAGAGCACACGAAGTCGTTTTATGACTTGCTCCAATTCGCTGAGGATGCACGAGTGCTACGAGAGCTAGCAGGGTGTCTCAGGGATGACGCGAACGAGGTTCGGAATCGATATGGCGCCACGTTAGCCAGGCTCCATAACCTAGACGAGAGCTACCAGCGAATCTCTAAGCTTCTGGATACCCGCAAAGGAGACCTAAAGTTTCAGGATGTCGTTGAAAGCATTGGGGCGGAAAGCGCAGTCGCGGCGTTCGAAGCCGAGCGTAAACTTCTGCAAGGCGCGATCGATAAGGCTCTGGGTGCCGTGGATGCTCTAGATGAAAAAATGAAGTTGCTCCGTGCCCCGAAAAGGACTCGGGCGATATTGGAGAAGTTCAGATCCTACTACGTGTCTGGGCGTGTTGCCTTGCAACTTCCCGCAGTAGACGCATCGAAGATGAAGCTTGCTGGACGTCCAGATCTATCAGGAAGCGGAGGTCCTCGATCAATTCTGGCTTACTACGCCGCACTCTGGCAAACGTGCCAGGGTGTAACCGGGACTTTCGACGTCCCCGTGGTGATTGACTCGCCGAACCAGCAGGCTCAAGACGACGTCAACCTGCCGGCGGTGCTTCAGTTCATTGCAAAAGAGCTACCAGATGACATGCAGCTAATCGTTGGATTAGAAACAGAAACGGACTTTCCGTTTGACAAAGAGATCCATCTGGATGCGCCGTACTCAATGCTCCGGGAAGACCACTGGGCTGAGGCAGAGCTCATCGTCGAGCCATTGCTCGAGAAGATGTATGCAAAAATGACATCAAATGTTGAGGAGGTCAGCAAGTGATGAACGAACCGATAGCGCTGCACGCGTCCCAAACCCAAGACTCCTGCTCGCCACCGGTTTTAGTCTCAACGGATCGAAACGACTTTACGGTCCCTATTTTCATTGGTTGCTGACACTGAAAGGCTGCCGGTTGCCGCACTGTGGATGTGCTCGCTCCACCAAGCCATCATCGGGCGTCTGCGATCAATATAGTCGGCTCGGTTATAGGCGCTACGTACCTCATCCTTATCAACGTGGGCTAGCGCAACCTCAATCAGCTCAGGCTCCCAGCCGTGTTCATTGAGGATGGTGCTCGCCATTGATCGCATGCCGTGGCTAACCAAGCGCCCTTCAAACCCCATCCTCTTCAATGCCATGTTGGCGGTCTGGCTGTTGCAGTGCGTGCGAGGGTCTCTGTCTGCAGGGAACACGTATTCCCGATGCCCACTGTAGGGCTTGATCGCCTCCAAGAGTGCCAGAGCTTGATCAGTGAGAGGAATGATGTGTATCCGACGCTTCTTCATTCGCTCCGCCGGTATCGTCCAGATCTTCTTTTCGAAGTCGATATCAGCCCAGCGGGATGTAGCCGCCTCGGCCGGCCTGGTCATAGTGTGAAGCTGCCACTCAATTAAGCAGCGCGTGGTTCTTTTTATGCTGGCATTGGCGATCGCCACCATGAGCTCTTTTAGCTCCTCGGGAGGTAGTGCCGCCATGTTCTTCTTTTTTGGCTTCTTGAAGACGGAGCGAATCCCACTGAGTGGATTCGCGTGAATCAATCCCGAATTAACTCCATAGGTCATGATTTCATTGAGACGCTGAGTCAAACGTTTAACAGTTTCGAGGC
Source organism: Pseudomonas sp. PDM31 (assembly GCF_019218965.1). Taxonomy (NCBI): domain Bacteria; kingdom Pseudomonadati; phylum Pseudomonadota; class Gammaproteobacteria; order Pseudomonadales; family Pseudomonadaceae; genus Pseudomonas; species Pseudomonas sp. PDM31. The sequence continues at coordinate 105,042 of NZ_JAHUWS010000012.1, forward strand.
TACCCCTCGTTTCGAGGGGGCGGAGCAAGGTGATGACCTTAGGAGCAGTGATAGCTGAGATTGGGGTCGGGCCCAGGTCCGGGAAAACATGCAGCGTGAGGGAGCGCCAAATATCCTCGGCGTACGCTGGGGTGACTGAATCCTTTTTGAGCTCGAACCACGCTGTCGAGATATTTTCAAAAGTGTGTTCCGTGGCTGCTTTTTTCGCATGTCGCTCGGCGTCGCGTTTCTCTTTAGGGTCCAGCCCTTGGGCGACGAGTTCTCTTGCCTCAACGGTTCTTTTGCGGGCTTGCGCCAGGCTGACCTCAGGAAAGGTGCCTAGCCCCATGTTGATCCGTTTTTTCGTCACGGGTTGAATATAATTGAAATTCCAAAGCTTAGAGCCATTGATTCTCACCCGCATCTGAAGGCCATTGCCATCCGTGAGAATGTAGTCCTTATCCTTTGGCTTCGCGGCTTTCACTTTTACGTCTGAAAGGCGCGTGGCTTGGGCCCCCATGGTGTATTCCAGTGCTGTTTATGTATTCCAAAAAATAGCAGGTGAGCGCCTGGAATACCACTTGGAATACACGAAATCATGGATGGTCTCGGACGTTGATGGACGCCCTAGGACCATAAACCCTTGTTTTTACTGGATTTCAGGCACAAAAAAAGACGTCCGTGGACGTCTTTAGATGATGAAGTGGTGGAGCCGGGGGGATTTGAACCCCCGTCCGCCAGTACTCCGCTGTCGGTACTACATGCGTAGCCGTGTCTATTAAGTTAACCCTCAGCGACCCGACGGGCAGGGTGCTTTGGGCGAGTTGTGTAAGTTTTAGCCGATTCGTCCACAACGTACTGCACGGCGATTCTGTTCTATATGACAATCACTTTGGGTTTACAGACATCCCCTGGTGATTGCTGGACCCGAAGGTACCAGAAGCTCAGGGCTAAGGCTGCTTACGCAGCGAGAGCGAATTCCTGGCCGTAGTTTTCGTCATTGGCAACTATAAGTAGTTGCAACAGTGGATTTACGAGTTCTGTTACCAACTCGGCATGCACCTAAAGTTTCGCAACCGGCGTCGAATCCTAAACGGCCCCGAGCCTGATGCTCGGTGAATCAAATGAGCAACAGGCCTGTGCAGTGTACGCCAACACGCGTGAGAAGGCCAACCCGAAAGGTTGGGCATCACAGATCATGGGGTGGCTGCGTTGGTCTGTTGGTCAGCGAGGGCCATTGCCTGGCTGGCTTCGGTGACGCATTTGGTGTCGTCACCGGCGGCTTGTGATGCTTGGGCGCTGGACAGTAGTCGTTTGATCTCCATTGTGGTGTTCGTGGAGGTTGCTGGCAGTGCGGTGACTTTGTTGTTGAGCTCTTGGAGCTTGCTCGTGCAGAGGGTGTTGTCGGCGGCGGACACAGGGGAGGCGAGGATTGCGCAAGTGGTGAGCAGGCCAGCAAGTGAGGCAGGTTTCATGGTTTTCTCCTTGGGCTGATTTTTTCGGGGCTGCGTCAGGGGGGGCGCGGCTTGGTCGAAAAAACTGCCATGGGGGGTATCAGGTCAGGTACATCGTGTGTAGCGGTTTTGCGACTGCTTCGCAGCCGAGCGGGGGCAAGCCCCCTCGCCACAGGGTGTGTTGCCCGACTACAGCTTTACATGATGGATCGGGGCTGTTTAGAAGACTCCGACGCTGCGCGGGAATTCGGTTCGTTTGGAAAAACGATGGGTGGACTGTCTGATGAGGCAGCGTTGAATGGGGCGAAAATTCTTTGTATAGGGCGGCGTCGGGGGGATGTGCGTCACCGAGGCTCGGAGGGCCAACCCGAAGGTTGGCCTTGAACCGGGTTACTTCGAGCCTTTTTTTGCATTCGTGACATCGGTGATGGTTTGGGTGGTCTCGGAGATGCAAGCGTCAATGCCTTCCTGGGTGCCTTTTGCCTGCTCGGCCTTGGCTTTCTCGACGGAGGCCTTTACCTGGTCAGTCATTTCCGGAGGAACCTGTGCCTTGCCGTTTTCGATGGTTTTCAGGTTGACCTCGCAAAGGTCTTCTGCGGCAAACGAAGGGGAAGCCATCATGGAAGCAGTAATGAACAAACCTAACAGCACAGAACGATTCATGTGTATCTCCTTGAGCTGAAGGGCCAGGTATCGCTGGCCATCAAGTCGGGCTGCCGAGTATTGGGAAAGCCCCGCATTTGCGGGACTTGATCAGTGGACTGCGGCGGCACGTCAGGGTTCTGTTTTTTCTGCTGTAAGGTTGTCAATTCCGGCAAGAAGCATCGAGGAAGGTCCAACAATCCACCTTCCTTGAGGTCTTGCTATCACAGCGCTCTGGCTTGGGTAACGCGGTCCACCAGATAGACTAGACCGTGATAGTCGATGCCGCCGTGTTGCGTCAGGCCGATCTCACAGGTGCGGCTGGTGGAAATCCCTTCGCTGCACTGCTGCACCGCGTCCTTGAGTGTTCGCAAGGAGTGCGCGTTCAACTCCGGCGTGGTGAAGCCCTTGTCGCCGGCGAAGCCACAGCAATGAATGCCTTCGGGGATCACCACGTTTTTGCTGCACTTGCGCGCCAGATCGATCAGCGCCTGGCTTTCGCCGAGGTGCTGGGTACTGCAGGTCACGTGTACGGCAATCGGCGCGTCCTGGGGAGTGAACTCCAGTCGATCCATCAAGTGTGTGCGGATGAAACGCACCGGGTCGTACAGATCCAGGCGCACGTCGCCCAGGTCCTGGACCAGACGCAGGGTGCACGGGCTGGTATCGCAGTAGATGGGGTCGAGTCCGCCGCGACTGGCGTGCAGCAGTGCTCCGATCAGTTCCTGGCGTTTGTGCTCTGCCTGTTCGGCGTAGCCTTTTGACGCGAACGGCTGGCCGCAGCAAAGGTTGTCGAGGTTGTCCGGGAAGACCACCTGATAACCGGCCTTTTCCAGCAGGCTGCGGGTCTTGTCGTGCAGCGACATTTGTTCATTGTCGCCCGCCGCCGGGCCCATGGCCCGTGACACACAGGCGGCCAGATACACCACCCGCGGGCGCGCATCGGTTGTCGTCGGGCTGAAACGGATCGCCCGTTCAGGCTGCGGCATGGCGTTGGTCCACAGCGGGATCTGCCCGTGGGACAGCTTATTCATCGTCGCGCTGAGTCTGGCCAGTCGTGGTGCTCCCAGCAGCATCCGTGCGCCGTTGGCCACGTGCAGGGTGAACCGCGCACCTTGCAGCGCCGTGGCGAAGTTTCCTTCAAGCCAGTTGGCGGTTTTCGTATGCGTGGCCTTACGGCTGCGAAGTTTTTTCACCAGCTCGCCGGTATTGATGCCGACCGGGCAGCGTTGTGCACACAGGCCGGTGGCGGCGCAGGTGTCGATGCCCTGGTATTCGAAGGCCGCTTCGAGTTCGGAGGTGTCGACTCCCGCGCTCTTCTTCGCCTGGATGTCACGCCAGATGACGATGCGCTGGCGCGGGCTCAGGGTCAGGCCTTTGGAAGGGCAGACCGGTTCACAGAAGCCGCATTCGATGCACTTATCCACAATCTCATCGGCGGCCGGCAGCGGCTTGAGGTGTTTGAGGTGGATCTTCGGATCTTCGCTGAGCACCACATCCGGATTGAGAATACCGTTGGGGTCCAGCAGGCGTTTGAGTTGCCACATCAACTGGTAGGCGTCGCTGCCCCATTCCAGTTCGACGAAGGGCGCCATGTTGCGCCCGGTGCCGTGTTCAGCCTTCAGCGAACCGCCGAATTCCACTGCCACCAACTGCGCCACGTCGTCCATGAACGCCTGATAGCGTGCGACTTCCTGCGGATTGTTGAAGCCTTGGGTGAAGACAAAGTGCAGATTGCCTTCCAGGGCGTGTCCGAAAAGGATCGCTTCGTCGTAGTGATGTTTGTCGAACAGCTCGATCAGGCGGTTCACGCCGATGGCCAGTTGTTCGACCGGGAAGGTCACGTCTTCGATGATCACCGTGGTGCCGGTTTTGCGCACCGCGCCGACGGCGGGGAAGGTGTCCTTGCGGATTGCCCAGAGCCGGGCGTTTTCCAGCGGGTCTTCGGTGAAGTCGACCTGTTTTTCTACCGGGAACCCGGCGAGCGACGCCATGATCTGCGCCAGTTGTTCATGCAGCAGGGTGGACGACGCGGCGCGGGATTCGATCAGCAGCGCGCAGGCATTGTTCGACAGTTGCTGTACGAAAGCCGGCATGCCTGGTTTGTCCTGCACTGAGCGCAGGCTACGACGATCGAGCAATTCCACGGCCGAGACCGGTTGGCTTTTGAGCACGCTTACCGCGTTGCAGCAGGTTTCCACATCCGGGAACACGATCAGCGCCGAGGCTTTGTTCGGGTGGTCGATCACTGTGTCGTAGGTCACGGCACTGATGAACCCCAGGGTGCCTTCGGAACCCACCAGCAGGTGGCTCAAGATATCCACAGGCTCGTCGTAATCCACCAGGGCATTAAGTGACAGGCCAGTGGTATTTTTCAGACGGTACTTGTGGCGAATTTTCGCAGCCAGTTCGGTGTTGGCGCGGGTCTCGCGACCCAGTGTCGCCAGTTGCTCCAGCAATGCACCGTGGCTCTGCCGAAATGCTGCAACGCTAGCGGCGTCTTCGGTATCGAGGCAACTGCCGTCGGCGAGTACCAGGCGGATGCCGGCCAGGGTGTGATAGGTGTTCTGCGCCGTACCGCAGCACATGCCGCTGGCATTGTTGGCGACGATGCCGCCGATTTTGCAGGCGTTGATCGAGGCCGGGTCGGGGCCGATCTTGCGGCCGAACGGCGCCAGCCAGGCGTTGGCCTGCGCGCCAATCACCCCCGGTTGCAGGCGAATCTGGGTGCCTTGGCCGCGAATCTCGCGACCGTTCCAGTTATCCCCAAGCACGATCAATACCGAGTCGCTGATGGCCTGGCCGGAGAGACTGGTGCCAGCGGCGCGGAAGGTCACCGCAACCCGATCGCGCTGGGCCAGTCGCAGCAGCGTTACCACTTCTTCTTCAGACTCGACGCGGATCACCAGTTGCGGAATCAGTCGATAGAAGCTGGCATCGGTACCGAACGCCAGCGTCGACAGCGGATCGTCGAAACGCCGCGCCTTGGGAATCAGTTGCTGCGCATCTCGCAGAAAAGCCGCCGGTAGACTCATTTGTCCTCCAGGATCAGAACCACCAGGTCTTTCGGTCCGTGAGCGCCGTACGCCAGCACCTGTTCGATGTCGGCGGTCTTCGACGGGCCGGATACCAGCAGTGCATTGGTCGGCATGCCCTGAGCCCATTCAAATTCTTGCTGCACCTGATAGAAGTTGTCGCGGATTTCACTGGCCTTGAGCAGGGCGAAATGCACCGGTGGCGCCAGGCTCATCAGGCGCGGTTCTTCCCGGGTCGGCCAGATAATCAGGCTGCCTGTCGCTGCGATTGCGCCGAGGGTGCCGGTGAGGCTCGCCGGTGTGTCGTTGAACAGTTCGGCTTTCCATTCTTCGATAGGCCGGTCGTAGGCTTTGAGCGTCGGCAGCTCAGGATGACTCGCCCAATGTTGAGTGACTCGCTGACCGTGAGCGGTGCCCGGTGCGATCAACAGGCTCGGCAATTGGCGCTCCTGCAGCAATTTCGCCAACAGCGCGGGCCATGCTTCGCCGGACGTCAGATGGATTTCCGTGTGCACCGCTTCCATCAGTTTGCGCAGCTGGGCGATGCGTTGTTCTGGCGCGTAGGTGTAGGGCTGCGTCACCAGATCGACGTCGAAGTTGTCAGCCACCGGCGTAGTGCCTGTCAGGCTTTTACGCAATTTGGCGAGGATGTTTTGCTTGGCGCTCATCAACGGTCTCCCTGTTTGGCCAGGTGCTCGCGGGCCATGTCATGCAGTGAGCGGGCAGCGGGTTTCGGCGCGCTGTGGTTTTGCGTCCACGGGCCGACATTGCTCGGGGTGAGGTCGCGCAGGCGGGTGGCGAAAAAGCCGAACAGGCGGTATAGCGTCGGCGAGCTGTTCAGCTTCGCCCAGGCGTTCCAGATGAACCGTTCCTTGCGCGAATACTTGCTGCCCTGGCCGCGCATCACTTGATGAGGGCTGTCCGGTGCCTTGACGTTTTCCTCACGCAGGCGACGCAGCAGTGCAGGGATCGGAATTTTTACCGGGCACACTTCGCCGCAGGCACCGCACAGCGAAGAGGCGCTCGGGTGGTCCGGGACTTTGGCCAGGCCAACCATGTGCGGGGTGATGATTTTTCCGATAGGCCCTGGGTAAACCTCGCCGTAGGCATGGCCGCCGATTCGGGTGTAGACCGGGCAATGATTCATACAGGCGCCGCAGCGGATGCAGTTCAGTGTCTGGCGCAATTCACTGTCGGCAAAGGCCTGGCTGCGACCGTTGTCGAGCAGTACCAGGTGCACTTCCTGAGGCCCGTCGAGCTCGTGCTCCTTGCGCGGGCCGGAGATCATGTTGACGTAGGTGGTGATCGGGATGCCCAGCGCCGAACGGGTCAGTAGTGACAACAGCGGCACCACATCGCGCAGGTTTTCTACGACTTTTTCGATGCCGGTGACGGCGATGTGCACCGGTGGCACCGTGGTGGTCATGCGGCCGTTGCCTTCGTTTTCCACCAGCAGCAGGGTGCCGGTTTCGGCCACGGCGAAGTTGACGCCGGAGACGCCGATGTCCGCTTCGAAGAATTTCTGCCGCAAGACCTTGCGACCGATCTGAATGAGTTGGTCAACGTCCTTGGTGTATTCCACGCCAAGTTTGTCGTGGAACAAGGACGCGACCTGACCGGCATTCTTGTGGATCGCCGGCATAATGATGTGTGAAGGCTTCTCGTGGTCGAGCTGGACGATGTATTCGCCCATGTCCGATTCCAGGCATTCAATGCCCTGTTCAGCGAGGAAGTGATTCATCTCCATTTCTTCGCTGACCATCGATTTGCCCTTGATCACTTGCCGCCCCTCGTGAGCGCGGATGATCGAAAGGACGATGCCATTGGCCTCGTCCACCGTTTCCGCCCAGTGCACTGTCACACCGTTGCGGGTCAGGTTCTGTTCCAGTTGTTCGAGCAGGTCTGGCAACTTGGATAACGCACGGGCGCGAACAGCATTGCCCAGTGCGCGTAAATGTTCTCTTTCGTGGGCATCGCTGAAAGCCGCTGCCCGTTTGGTCATCAGTGAATCCATCGCCTTGCGGAAGTTGCCCCGCAATTGCGCATCACCCAGCGCGTTGTGGGCGCGGGTGCGAAAGTCTTCTTCTACTGCAACTGTCGGAATAATCGTGGAAGCGCTCATCGGGCACCTCCGGTTCGCTGCCAGAGGAAGCTGGCCAGATGCTGACCGCGTAACGCTTCCTGCTGTTTCTCCAGCGAGCCGTTGATGTTCATCAAGCAGCCGCAGTCGGCACTCAGTACCTGGTGCGCTCCGGATTCCTTCAGCGCCCGGGTCTTGTCAGCCACCATGGCGCCGGAAATGTCCGGCATTCGGACGCTGAAAGTCCCGCCGAAGCCACAGCATTCGCTTTCGTGTTCGTGGTTGACCCGCTCCACATTGCTCAACTGCGCCAACAACTCGCGGCCGTGCAGGTGGGTATTCATCTCGCGGCGTGCCGAGCACGAGGTGTGCAGCGCCACTTTCACGGGAGCGCCGCTGTCCTTGAGCTGCACCTTGCACACGAACAGCAGGAACTCGGCCAGCTCATAGGTCCTGGCAGCCAGCGCCTGAACCTGTTTCAGCGTGTCCGGCTCGTCCTTGAACAAGTCGGCGTAGTGCTCGCGCAACATGCCTGCGCAGGAGCCCGACGGCACCACCACTGGATAGTCCCCGGCGAACAGCGCCAATTGCGAGCGCGCCACGGTCCGGGCCTGCTCAGTGTAACCCGAGGTGTAGGCCGGTTGCCCGCAACAGCTCTGCCCCTGCGGGTAGTCGACACGAATACCTTCGCGCTCCAGCAGGTGGATCGCGTCCATCCCGGCTTGCGGATAAAACAAATCCACCACGCAGGTCCCGAACAGGTAGACCCGTGACGGTTTCTCGCTGGGGTATTGCCGAGGCTCGGGCAGTGGCGGGGCGACACGGGTCGCGTTCGGCACAGCGTTGTAGAAAAGCTCGCTCATCAGGCGTCTCCGGGTGGTCCCGGTTATGCGTCCGTCGAGGCTGCTGAATATTGAAAGGGAAACGTTCAGCAGCCTTACAGACCGGGGTATGAATAGCTGACGCCGAAGGTGTGGCCCGGCGTCGGTTTTGTCCGTGTTTCCTGTAGCCCTTAATGCACCAGCATGCCGGTGAGCCAGTAGGCCTGAGCCAACGTGATCAAGCCGACGATTGTTGCAAAGAATAGGCTGTGCTTGAGGGTAAAGCGGAACAGATCCGATTCCTTGCCCACCAGGCCAGTCGCGGCGCAAGCCACGGCGATCGATTGTGGCGAGATCATCTTGCCGGTCACGCCGCCGCTGGTGTTCGCCGCCACCAGCAAGGTGTCGTTGACGCCGATCTGGTGCGCGGTGGTGGCCTGCAACGAGCTGAACAGGGCGTTGGACGAAGTATCGGAGCCTGTCAGGAACACGCCCAGCCAGCCGAGGAACGGCGAGAAGAACGGGAAGGCTGCACCTGTGCCGGCCAATACCAGGGCCATGGTCGATGACATGCCCGAGTAGTTGGTGACGAAGGCGAACGCCAGCACCATGCCGATGGACAGGATCGGCCAGCGCAACTCGTAAAAGGTTTCTTTAAAAGTGGTAAGACCAGTTTTGAGGTTGATCTTCAGGACCACCATCGAGATCAGCGCGGAGAAGAAGATTGCCGTGCCGGTCGCGGAAATCGGGTCCAGCTTGAACACCGCTGGAATGGCCGTCGGCGTCGCCACGATCGGGGCAACCTTGACCACCATTTGATCCAGGTGCGGGATGGCGAAGTTGAATACCCAACTGTACATCGAGCCGCCCGCGGCAAACATCGCCTTGAACGGTTTCAGGGTCCAGATGGTGACCAGTACAGTGAGGATCAGGAACGGTGACCAGGCCTTGATAATTTCCCCGAGGCTGTAGGGCGAAGCCACGGTGCTGCGCTTCTGGCCGAAACCACCGACGCTGGCGGTTACCACGGAGGCCGACACGGCGCCGGCGATGTGCTGGCCGGCGGCGCGTTTCGGTTGCCAGACTTTCAGGAACAGCGTGAGGGAAATCAGACTGGCCAGGGCCGAGGTGATGTCCGGCAGTTCCGGGCCGATGAAGTTCGAGGTGAAGTACTGGGTAACGGCGAAGCTCAAGCCGGCTACCAGTGCTGCCGGCCAGGTTTCGCGCACGCCGCGCAGGCCATCCATCATGAACACCAGCCAGAACGGTACGAACAGCGACAGCAGCGGCAGTTGCCGGCCGGTCATGGCGCCGATTTTGAAGGCGTCGATGCCGGTCACTTGTCCGGCAACGATGATCGGAATACCCAGGGCGCCGAACGCGACCGGAGCGGTGTTGGCGATCAGGCACAAGCCTGCGGCGTACAGCGGGTTGAAGCCCAGCCCGACCAGCAGCGCGGCGGTAATCGCCACCGGCGCGCCGAAACCGGCGGCACCTTCCAGGAAGGCGCCGAAGCAGAAGCCAATCAGCAACACTTGCAGGCGCTGGTCGTCGGTGATCGACAGCACCGAACTGCGGATCACTTCGAACTGACCGCTCTTGACCGTCAATTTGTAGAGGAATACCGCCGCCACAATGATCCAGGCAATCGGCCACAGGCCGTAGGCGAAGCCATAACCGGCGGCGGCTAATGCCATGTCGACCGGCATATGGAAAGCGAAGATCGCCACCAGAATCGACAAGGCCAGGGTGATGCTGCCGGCCACGTGGCCTTTGAGGCGAAACACGGCCAGGGCCAGGAAGAAAAACACGATGGGGATAACGGCGGCGAGTGCGGACAGGCCGAGGCTGCCGAGCGGGCTGTAGAGCTGTTGCCAGGTTTGCATATGGGGTGGCCCCTAATTGTTGTTGGTCAGGCACTGATGGGCGGTCTTGGTTAATTGGTAATACCAATTTACAATCGCTGTTCGCTAGGGTAAAAGCCTTGTAGGTGGTGTGTCAATTTGCCGCCCTAAAACTTTTGTCGAATGCGCCGTCCGCGACTCGTCTGTAGCACGTGGGCAAATGCGCTGAGGCAGGTGCTGGCGACGCGCCGATAGGCCAGAATAGAGCCCCGGCGAGTCGTCGGATCGTGGAGAAATTTTGTTATGGGGTTTGATCAGATTCGTCAGCGCCGTTTGTCTGACGATATTGTCGAGCGGCTTGAGGGAATGATTCTCGAGGGCACGCTAAAGGCCGGTGAGCGCCTGCCGGCCGAGCGCGCGCTGGCCGAGCAGTTCGGCGTGTCACGCCCTTCGCTGCGCGAAGCCATCCAGAAACTGACGGCCAAGGGTTTGTTGGTCAGTCGTCAGGGCGGCGGCAATTATGTGGTGGAGTCCCTGGGTACGACCTTCAGTGATCCATTGCTGCAACTACTGGAAAGTAATCCCGAGGCTCAGCGCGATCTGCTGGAGTTTCGTCATACGCTGGAAGCGTCCTGTGCCTATTACGCGGCGTTGCGTGCCACCGACGTCGACCGCGAACGGCTCACCGCCGCATTCAATCAATTACAGGACTGCTACTCCCGCCACGATGAAGTGAGTCGTGCCGAAGAGGGCGCGGCGGATGCCAGTTTTCATCTGGCAATCGCCGAAGCCAGCCACAACGCAGTGCTGCTGCACACCATTCGCGGGTTGTTCGATCTGCTCAAGCGCAACGTGGTGACGAACATCGGCGGCATGTACAAGCAGCGTACTGAAACCCGCGACATGCTGATCACGCAGCATCGGGAGTTGTACCAGGCGATTATCGAAGGGCGGGCTGAGCAGGCGCGGGAAGTCTCCAGCCGACACATTCTGTATGTACAGGAAGTGCTGGAAGAAGTGCGTCAGGAAGTGCAGCGCATGGCTCGGGCGGAGCGACGCAAGGGGATGTGACCTTTAGTGATCGTTCCCACGCAGAGCGTGGGGACGATCAGGGCAGGAGGGTCAGTCTTCCTTGCCCTTGTTGCGCACAGCACGCTGCAACTCACGACCGGCGTCGCGTTCGCGTTCGGTATCGCGCTTGTCGTATTCCTTCTTGCCCTTGCCCAGAGCGATCTCGCACTTGACCATGTGCTTGCTCCAGTACCAGGACAGGCATACGCAGGCGTAACCCTTTTGCTGCACGGCGGCCGCCAGCTTTTCCAGCTCGCGCCGGTTGAGCAGCAATTTTCGCGTGCGCACCGGGTCAGCGATGACGTGGGTACTGGCCGTCATCAGAGGCGTAATGTGACTGCCAAGCAGCCAGGCTTCGCCATCCTTGAGCAGTACGTAACTGTCAACGAGCTGCAGCTTGCTTGCCCGCAAACTTTTTACTTCCCAGCCGGCCAGGACCAGACCAGCCTCGAACTTGTGTTCGATGAAGTAATCGTGTCGCGCTTTTTTATTTTGCGCGATGGTCCCTGTTGGGTGTTTCTTCTGTTTAGCCATAGGGGCGGCATTATAGGGAGTTACAACAGAGTCGGCTACGGTGTTGCTACGTGCTTGAGCAGGTTGATTGAATCCCGGACAATGCGCCCTCTTTTTTGAACGCTTGGGCGTGTTAACGATGTCGACAGACAAGGTTTCTGTCCACGGCAGTTGGGCTAGCCGCTGGGTCTTCATACTCGCCGCGACCGGTTCGGCCGTGGGCCTGGGCAGTATCTGGAAATTCCCCTACATGGTCGGCGTCTATGGCGGCGGCGCTTTTGTGCTGATGTTCCTGGCCTGTATCGCACTCATCGGTGTGCCCGTGATGCTGGCGGAAACCCTGATCGGCCGGCGTGCCCGGCAGAGTCCGGCCAACGCCTTGAAGATGCTGGCGGTCGAGGCGGGGCATTCGGGCAAATGGTCCTGGGGCGCATTTGCCGGGATGATCACGGCATTGTTGATCCTGTCTTTCTACAGCGTGGTGGGCGGCTGGTCGCTGGACTACATCATCGACATGGGGCGCGGCGATTTCCAGGGCGTGACGGCGGATCAGGTCGGTGCCTACTTTGGCAATGTCATCGCGGATCCGTGGCGCCTGACACTTTGGCACACGATTTTCATGCTGCTGTCCGCCGTGGTGATCGCCAGAGGCGTGGTTGCCGGCCTTGAGCGCAGCTTGCGGATCATGATGCCGTTGTTGTTCGTGATGATCCTGGTGCTGCTGGGCTATAGCATGACCACCGGGCATTTCATGGAAGGCGTGCACTTCATGTTCGACTTCCACCCGGAAAAGGTGCTCGACGGCCTGCTGCCGGCGATGGGGCACGCATTCTTCTCCCTGAGCGTGGGCGTCGGTTCGATCATGATCTATGGCGCCTATATGCCGAAGAATTCGTCGATTTCCGGCACTGTCGTCGGCGTGGCCTTGCTTGATACCTTCGTATCCCTGGTGGCCGGCCTGGCATTGTTTCCGATTGTGTTCGCTGCGGGCCTGAACCCGAGCGAAGGCCCGGGCCTGATGTTCGTCAGCCTGCCGTTCGCCTTCGGTAATGTAGCCTTCGGCCAATTGATGGGTGTCGTGTTCTTCCTGCTGGTGGCGGTGGCGGCCTGGAGTTCAGCCATTTCCTTGCTGGAGCCCATGGTGGCCTACCTGGTGGAGCGCACTAAAGTAAGCAGGGCGTGGGTCACTTTCTGGCTGGCATTCAGTTGTTGGTTTGTCGGTCTGGGTACCGTGTTTTCCTTCAATATCTGGAAGGAAGCGAAGTTCTTCGTGAACGAAGGCGGGATGTTCCATCTCTATCAGTGGGGAGCAACCGGTGGTCTGGACTTCTTTGGCGTGATCGATTTCTTCACCTCGCGACTCATGTTGCCCCTTGGCGGTTTGTGTTTCGTGGTGTTTGCAGGCTGGATAATGGGGCGCGAAGCGGTGCGCGACGAATTGTCGATCCGCAACCCGGCATTGTTCAGCTTGTCCTTGTTTTTGATGCGCTATGTGGCGCCAATCGGCATTCTCGTAGTGTTTGCCGCCCAGCTGTGGAAGTGACGCTGACATGACGACACACATTCAACGTTCGGCCCTGCTGCCTTATCCGGCGCAAGCGCTGTATGACCTGGTCAATGACGTAGCGCGATACCCGGAGTTTCTGCCGTGGTGCTCGTCGGCGGAAGTCCTGGAAAGCTCCCCCGAGCATATGCGGGCCAGCGTCGGCGTGGCCAAGGGCGGACTCAGCCAGCATTTCGTTACACGTAACACCCTGGTGCCCGGGCAATCGATCGAGATGCATCTTGAGGAAGGCCCATTTACCCAGTTGCATGGCATCTGGGTGTTCAAGGCGCTGACCGACAAAGCCTGCAAAATCAGCCTGGACCTCTCGTTCGATTACGCCGGGCCGATCGTTCGCGCTACGTTGGGGCCGTTGTTCAATCAGGCGGCGAACACGCTGATGGATGCGTTCTGTCAGCGTGCCAAGCAAATACATGGTTGAGGCTGTGATCGAGATCGAAGTGGTGTATGCCGCCGTGGAGCGCCAGGTGCTTGTGTCGGTAGCGGTGCCGGTGGGAACGACCGTGCGGGCTGCTGTACTCGGGTCCGGGGTTGGCAAGGAGTTCCCCGAGTTGAACCTGGCTGATTGCCCTGTGGGTATCTTCGGTAAAGTTATCGTCGATCCCGACAGTCGGCTGGTAGAGGCCGGGGATCGCATCGAAATTTATCGGCCCTTGCTGGCCGATCCGAAAGAAGTGCGACGGCTGCGCGCCGCGAAGGCTGCCGAGGCCAAAGCCCGAAATCAGTGATTTGCCGAAATGCAGGCAATAAAAAAACCCGGACATGCCGGGTTTTTTATTGCGTCGCAAATTATTGCGGCGAAGTGTCCAGCGGTTCTGGCGTCGGGACTGGAACGGTTTCTACGCCGTCGACGTCCTTCTGGATCTGATCCAGTAACGAGCCTGGCTTGACCGGTTTTTCCGGTTTCGGCTGCTCGACGTTTTCTACTGGCGCAGCGACTGGTGTGCCGCTGTCCTTGCCGAGAATGGCCTCGTCACGGCTCACCCCTGGCATGAAATCACCAGAAAGGCTGACAAGCTGGTCATTTGGGTTGAAAATAACGCTAATGCGTTCTTGTTGGCGTTCACCGCCACCCGGTTGCAGGCTATACAGATAATCCCAGCGATCGGCATGGAACGTGTCGGTCAGCAGAGGGTTACCCATGATAAACCGTACTTGCTTTCGGGTCATTCCCGGGCGTAACTGGTCTATCATGTCCTGCGTGACGACATTGCCCTGCTGGATGTCGATTTTGTAAACCCCGGGGAATGAACAACCGGCGAGTGCGAGCAGTCCCACAAAGGTGAAACTGGTTAGCAAGAGCTTGGTGTTTTGCATCGGTGGGCGACTTCCACTATCTTGGCTGGGACAACGTAAACGCCGATCATACCCGCATTAAGAGAAGCTGCGAAGCAGCATCGCGAGAAAGCTGACCATGGTTGAAAATAGCGAACTACGCAAAGCCGGCCTCAAAGTGACCCTGCCACGGGTCAAGATTCTGCAAATGCTCGACTCTACCGAGCAGCGCCACATGAGTGCCGAGGACGTCTACAAGGCGTTGATGGAAGCTGGAGAGGACGTAGGTCTGGCCACTGTGTACCGTGTACTGACCCAGTTCGAAGCGGCTGGCCTCGTGGTCCGTCACAACTTCGACGGTGGCCATGCGGTATTCGAATTGGCCGACGGTGGCCACCACGACCATATGGTCAACGTGGAAACCGGTGAGGTTGTGGAATTCATCAGCCCGGAAATCGAAAAGCTCCAGAAGGCAATTGCCGAAGAGCACGGTGTCGATCTGGTGGATCACAATCTGGTGCTGTACGTGCGCAAGAAAAAGTAAGCATGTCGCGCGAACCCAAGGTTCGCGAAACGAACGAAGGCGACCCCAGGGTCGCCTTCGTGCTTTCTGTGCATCTCAAATTTTTGCCGTTACGACCATTTTTTTCGCGTGCGCCAGGGATTCCTTGGTGAGGTCGATACCGCCCAGCATGCGCGCCACTTCTTCGACGCGGTCGTTTTTGCTCAGTTTGGAGACGGCTGTGCGCGTGGCATCCTCGCCCCGTACCTTGTGCACAAATAAATGTTGATGACCTTGCGCCGCCACTTGTGGCAAGTGCGTGACGGTCAGCACCTGGCCCCGTTCTCCGAGTCTACGCAGTAACTGGCCGACGATTTCGGCAGTCGGGCCGCCGATGCCGACGTCCACTTCATCGAATACCAGGGTCGGTACGCGGGATGTCTGCGCGGTGATCACCTGGATCGCCAGGCTGATCCGCGACAGTTCACCACCCGACGCCACCTTGGCCAGGGCTTTCAATGGTTGCCCGGGGTTGGCGCTGACCAGCAGTTCCACCTGTTCCAGGCCGTTGGGCAAAAGCTCATTGCTGCTGTTGGGGCGCAACTCGATGGTGAAGCGGCCACCGGGCATGCCCAGGCGCTGGATTTCCTGTTCCACGGCGCTGGCCAGGCTGCTTGAGGCCTGATGACGCAAGTCGCTCAGTTCCCGGGCCTTTTCCTGATAGTGACGCGCATAGGAGGACAGTTCATCGCTCAGACGCTCGATGGATTCGTCGTTGGCATTCAGGGTTTCGATTTCATCCAGCAGCTTTTGCTGCATCTCGGCGACTTCAGTCGGCTGGATGCGGTGCTTGCGTGCAAGGGTGTAGATCGCATCGAGGCGCTCTTCGAGGTATTGAAGGCGTGACGGATCGGCGTCGAAGTTGTCGAGGAAGCGGTTCAGTTCGCCGACGGCTTCTTCTACTTGGATCTGCGCGCTGGTCAGCAGGCTGCTGGCTTCACCCAGTGCGCCGATAGAGCTATTGATGCTCGACAGGCGGTTGAGGCTGGCGGTGAGGGCATTGAGGACGTTGCCGGAGTCGCTTTCGCTGCATTGTTCGACCACCTGTCGGCAGATCCCGAGCAGGGTTTCGGCATTGGTCAGGTTTTTGTGTTCCTGTTCCAGCTGTTCCAGTTCGTTATCACCCAGGCCAAGGTTTTCCAGCTCTTCGAGCTGGTAGCTGAGCAGTTGATGTCGTGCACGCTGCTCGTCACCGGAGTTGGAGAGGCGCTCCAGTTCCTGGCGGGTCTGGCGCCAGCGTTGGGCGGCCAGCTGTACCTGGCGGGCCAGGTCCGTGGCGCCGGCGTACTCGTCGAGCAGTCGGCGGTGGGTGTCCGTCTTGAGCAGTGATTGGTGTTCATGCTGGCTGTGGATGTCGATCAACAGCTCGCCCAGGGCCTTCAGGTCGCCAAGCGGGCAGGGCGTGCCATTGATGTAGCCCCGTGAGCGCCCTTCGGAGGTGATCACCCGGCGCAAAATGCACGGGCCGTCGTTTTCGAGGTCGCGCTCGGCCAGCCATGCGGCGGCTTCCGGGATGTCGGCCAGATCGAAAGTCGCCAGGATGTCGGCCTTGTCGGCGCCGGGGCGGACTACGCCATTATCGGCGCGATCACCCAGGGTCAGGCCCAGTGCATCGAGCATGATCGACTTGCCCGCGCCGGTTTCCCCGGTGATCACGCTCATCCCGCGATCGAGTTCGAGGTCGAGATGTTCAACGATGGCGTAGTTGTGTACGGACAGGTGCACCAGCATAAGGGCCGCTCCCAGGCATAAGGTCTGGTTATTTATACAGTGTTTTGTTTCGCGCTGACAATGCCCCTCTTTAGCTCGATTTGCTTGAGCCGACGAAACCGTTATCGCTGCCTGGCATGACAATGCAGTTGTTTTTTGTGGGGTTAATCTTTTGTCCCCCCTTGAAGCCGGATTTCGCGGCCCCATATAGCTGGGCAGAAGCGCGAGTTAAGCTCGCGGACGATATTGAAAGGAGAAATCTATGGCTGACGAACAGACAGTGGATACGCAAAACCCAGACGCCAACCAGGCGCCCGAGGCTTCGGGTGAGAACCTGGCGGCTCGTGTACAAGTGCTCGAAGAGCAACTGGCAGGCGCTCAGGATCAGGCTTTGCGTGTAGCCGCCGATCTGCAGAACGTCCGCCGTCGCGCCGAGCAGGATGTGGAGAAGGCTCACAAGTTCGCGCTGGAAAAATTCGCCGGTGACCTGCTGCCGATCGTCGACAGCCTGGAGCGCGGCCTGGAATTGTCCAGCCCGGACGACGAAAGCATCCGTCCGATGCGCGAAGGCATCGAGCTGACCCTGAAAATGTTCCACGACACCCTCAAGCGTTATCAGCTTGAAGCGATCGATCCGCATGGCGAACCGTTCAACGCCGTTCAGCATCAGGCTATGGCCATGCAGGAAAGCGCCGATGTGGAGCCGAACAGCGTGCTGAAGGTGTTCCAGAAGGGCTATCAGCTCAATGGCCGCCTGCTGCGCCCGGCGATGGTCGTGGTCAGCAAGGCGCCTGCGCCGGTTTCGCCTTCTATTGATGAGCAGGCTTGAAATCCGCCGCAAGGCCCCCATTTATAAGTCAAGCGTTTAAGTGCTACCGCAGTTAGCCACCACTGCTGCGGCAACCAAATCCAAAGTTTCGGGAGAGTGAACATGGGCAAAATTATCGGTATCGACCTGGGGACTACCAACTCCTGCGTCTCCGTGCTGGAAAACGGCAAGGCCAAAGTTATTGAAAACGCTGAAGGCGCGCGTACCACGCCGTCGATCATCGCTTACGCCAACGATGGCGAAATCCTGGTTGGCCAGTCGGCCAAGCGTCAGGCTGTGACCAATCCGCATAACACCCTGTACGCAGTAAAGCGTCTGATCGGTCGTCGTTTTGACGAAGAAGTTGTGCAGAAAGACATCCAGATGGTCCCTTATAAAATCGCCAAGGCTGATAACGGCGATGCTTGGGTTGAAGTGAACGGCCAGAAAATGGCGCCGCCACAAATCTCGGCTGAAATTCTGAAGAAGATGAAGAAGACCGCCGAAGATTATCTCGGCGAGGAAGTCACCGAAGCAGTGATCACTGTTCCGGCTTACTTCAACGACAGCCAGCGTCAGGCGACCAAAGACGCCGGCCGCATCGCGGGTCTGGACGTAAAACGTATTATCAACGAACCAACCGCAGCTGCTCTGGCTTACGGTATGGACAAGGCCAAGGGCGATCACACCGTGATCGTTTATGACCTGGGCGGCGGTACTTTCGACGTTTCCGTGATCGAGATCGCTGAAGTGGATGGCGAGCACCAGTTCGAAGTACTGGCTACCAACGGTGACACGTTCCTGGGCGGTGAAGACTTTGACATTCGTCTGATCGACTACCTCGTCGACGAATTCAAGAAAGAAAGCGGCATGAACCTCAAGGGCGACCCGCTGGCCATGCAGCGCCTGAAAGAAGCCGCTGAAAAAGCCAAGATCGAACTGTCCTCGAGCCAGTCGACCGACGTGAACCTGCCGTACATCACTGCAGACGCCACCGGTCCGAAGCACCTGAACGTGAAGATCTCCCGCGCCAAGCTCGAAGCGTTGGTGGAAGACCTGGTTCAGCGCACCATCGAACCTTGCCGCATCGCCATGAAAGATGCCGGTATCGACGTTGGCGCGATCAACGACGTGATCCTGGTGGGCGGTCAGACCCGTATGCCACTGGTTCAGAAGCTGGTAACCGAGTTCTTCGGTAAAGAAGCTCGTAAAGACGTCAACCCGGACGAAGCGGTTGCCATGGGTGCTGCCATCCAGGGTGCGGTGCTGGCCGGTGACGTGAAAGACGTTCTGCTGCTCGACGTCAGCCCGCTGACCCTGGGTATCGAAACCATGGGTGGCGTGATGACCGCGCTGATCGAGAAAAACACCACGATTCCTACCAAGAAATCGCAAGTGTTCTCGACTGCCGACGACAACCAGGGCGCCGTGACCATTCACGTACTGCAAGGCGAGCGTAAGCAAGCCGCACAGAACAAGTCTCTGGGCAAGTTCGACCTGGCGGACATTCCACCAGCTCCACGTGGCGTGCCGCAGATCGAAGTGACCTTCGACATCGACGCCAACGGCATCCTGCACGTTGGTGCGAAGGACAAGGCTACCGGCAAGACTCAGTCGATCGTGATCAAGGCCAACTCCGGTCTGTCCGACGAAGAAATCGAGCGCATGGTGCGTGATGCCGAGGCTAACGCCGAGGAAGACCGCAAGTTCGAAGAACTGGCTGCAGCCCGTAACCAGGGTGACGCGCTGGTTCACTCGACTCGCAAAATGGTCTCCGACGCTGGCGATAAAGTGACCGCTGAAGAGAAGACTGCAATCGAAGCTGCCGTAGTTGCCCTGGAAGCCGCCGTCAAAGGCGACGACAAGGCTGCAATCGACGCCAAGGTTGAAGAGCTGTCGAAAGTCTCCGCTCCAGTGGCGCAGAAGATGTACGCCGAACAGGCCCAGCCTGCTGAAGGCGCTGCACCGCAAGGCGAATCGGCTGAAAAGGCTGACGACGTTGTCGACGCCGAGTTCGAAGAAGTCAAAGACCACAAGTAAGTTGTTGGTCGGCCGGTTGACTGCCTTTGGGCAGTGACTGGTAGGATGTCGCCGCGCGGGAGCTTGCTCCCGCGTTGGCGTATCTGGAATACGCGAATTTTTACAGCATGCGACAACGTTCGAATGCTGCTGGCATGGCCGGGAATGCTCCTGCTTTCCGAGCCGAAAGTGCCATCTTGAAACAAAGACCAGGATCGTTGAATTGACGTGAGTTGGGTCCGGGCCTGTATTGGGGCTCAACGAGTTCGGCAAACTCAGGAGGGTTTTGTCGGACGTCCTCAAGAGTGCAGATGACTTATGGCAAAGCGTGACTATTACGAAGTGTTGGGTGTTGAGCGCGGCTCAAGCGAAGCGGACCTGAAAAAGGCCTACCGTCGCCTGGCAATGAAGCACCACCCGGACCGTAATCCCGATGACAAAGCGTCGGAAGAAATGTTCAAGGAGGCCAACGAGGCCTACGAAGTGCTGTCCGATTCGAGCAAGCGCGCGGCATACGACCAGTACGGTCATGCCGGTGTCGACCCGAGCATGGGTGGCGGCGGTGCCGGTTTCGGCGGTCAGAATTTCTCCGACATCTTTGGTGATGTCTTCAGCGATTTCTTCGGTGGTGGTCGCGGCGGCTCCCGTGGCGGTGCCCAGCGCGGCAGCGACGTGCGCTACACCCTGGAGCTCGACCTCGAAGAGGCGGTGCGCGGTACCACGGTGAATATCCGTGTTCCGACGCTGGTCAACTGCAAGCCGTGCGACGGTTCCGGTGCCAAGAAAGGTTCTGCGCCGGTGACTTGCCCGACTTGCGGCGGTATCGGCCAGGTGCGCATGCAGCAAGGCTTCTTCTCGGTGCAGCAGACCTGCCCGCGCTGCCATGGCCAGGGCAAGATCATTTCCGATCCGTGCAACTCCTGCCAGGGCGAAGGTCGTATCGAGGAGTACAAGACCCTGTCGGTGAAAGTGCCGGCCGGTGTCGATACCGGCGATCGCATTCGTCTGTCCGGCGAAGGCGAGGCGGGTGCTCAGGGTGGGCCGACCGGTGATCTGTATGTCGTGATCAATGTGCGCGAACACGCGATTTTCCAGCGTGACGGCAAGCATTTGTTCTGTGAAGTGCCGATCAGCTTCGTCGATGCGGCGCTGGGTGGCGAGCTGGAAATTCCGACCCTTGACGGTCGGGTCAAGCTGAAGATTCCCGAGGGAACCCAGACCGGCAAGCAGTTCCGTGTTCGCGGCAAGGGTGTTGCACCCGTGCGTGGTGGCGGTGCCGGTGACCTGATGTGCCGCGTGGCGGTCGAGACGCCGGTTAACCTGGGTCGTCGTCAGCGCGAACTGCTGGAAGAATTCCGCAGTTCGTTGGCCGACGACAACAGCCATTCGCCGAAAACCACTGGCTGGTTCGAAGGCGTGAAACGCTTCTTCGGCGATTTGTAAGGAGACAGGCATGCGACGTATTGCAGTGATGGGCGCCGCCGGGCGCATGGGCAAGACCCTGATTGAAGCGGTGCAGCAAGCGCCTGGCGCCGGTCTGACGGCGGCGGTGGATCGTCCTGACAGCACGCTGGTGGGTGCTGATGCTGGCGAGCTGGCGGCTATCGGTCGTATCGGCGTGCCGCTGTCCGGTGATCTGGATCGAGTCGTCGACGAGTTCGACGTGCTGATTGATTTCACGCACCCGACGGTGACCCTGAAGAACCTCGCCTTCTGCCGCAAACACGGCAAGTCGATGATCATCGGCACCACCGGTTTCAGTGTCGAAGAGAAGCAATTGCTGGCGCAAGCGGGCAAGGACATTCCGATTGTCTTCGCGGCCAACTTCAGCGTTGGTGTCAATCTGTGCCTGAAATTGCTCGACACCGCTGCTCGCGTGTTGGGCGACGATGTCGACATCGAAATCACCGAAGCCCACCATCGCCATAAAGTCGATGCGCCGTCCGGCACCGCCGTGCGCATGGGCGAGGTGATTGCCGATGCGCTGGGGCGTGATTTGAAGAAGGTGGCGGTGTATGGCCGTGAAGGCCAGACCGGCGCTCGTGAGCGCGAGACCATTGGTTTCGCCACCGTGCGTGCCGGCGACATCGTTGGTGATCACACGGTGCTGTTCGCCGCCGATGGCGAGCGTGTCGAGATCACCCACAAGGCTTCCAGTCGCATGACCTTCGCCAAGGGTGCGGTACGGGCCGCATTGTGGCTGGACGGGCGCGAGCCTGGTCTTTATGACATGCAAGACGTGCTCGATCTGCGTTAAGATGCAGCCGAAATCGGGCTCGCGCACAGCGTTTGAGCCCGGTTTTATTCCGCCAAGCGACGTCCTGTCGCATTCTCCAGCCTTTAAGGCTCATTGGCGGTAGACCAAAAAGGCCTTTTTCTGTAAGCTACAGCTTTAGTGTGTCCACTAAAAGCGCGCAGAATAATTCAGTGAAGAAGCGGGGTGACGTGTCCATACGTCACTCCGCTTTTTTACAACCTGCGATCGCCCTTTCAGGCTTTATTTACGGGAGGTCTTCTTGACTAAGCCAGCCATACTCGCCCTTGCTGATGGCAGCATTTTTCGCGGCGAAGCCATTGGAGCCGACGGTCAAACCGTTGGTGAGGTGGTGTTCAACACCGCAATGACCGGCTATCAGGAAATCCTTACCGATCCTTCCTACGCCCAACAGATCGTTACCCTGACCTACCCGCACATCGGCAACACCGGTACTACCCCGGAAGATGCCGAGTCGAACCGCGTCTGGTCGGCTGGCCTGGTCATTCGTGACCTGCCACTGGTTGCGAGCAACTGGCGTAACACGATGTCCCTGTCTGACTATCTGAAGGCCAACAACGTTGTGGCCATCGCCGGTATCGACACCCGCCGCCTGACACGTATCCTGCGTGAAAAAGGCGCGCAGAACGGCTGCATCATGGCCGGTGACAACATTTCCGAAGAAGCCGCCATCGCCGCTGCCCAGGGTTTTCCTGGCCTCAAAGGCATGGACCTGGCGAAAGTCGTCAGCACCAAGGAAAGCTACGAGTGGCGCTCGACCGTCTGGGATCTGAAAACCGACAGTCACGCGACCATCGAAGCCTCCGAGCTGCCATACCACGTCGTGGCATACGACTATGGCGTCAAGGTGAACATCCTGCGCATGCTGGTCGAGCGCGGTTGCCGCGTGACCGTCGTGCCTGCGCAAACGCCTGCTGCCGATGTGCTGGCTCTGCAGCCGGACGGCGTGTTCCTGTCCAACGGCCCGGGCGACCCTGAGCCATGCGACTACGCGATCAAGGCAATCAAGGAAGTACTGGAAACCGAGATCCCGGTGTTCGGCATCTGCCTCGGTCACCAACTGCTGGCTCTGGCCTCCGGCGCCAAGACCCTGAAAATGGGCCACGGCCACCACGGTGCCAACCACCCGGTCCAGGATCTGGACAGCGGTGTAGTGATGATCACCAGCCAGAATCACGGTTTTGCCGTAGACGAAGCGACCCTGCCAGCCAACGTCCGCGCGATCCACAAATCGCTGTTCGACGGCACTCTGCAAGGGATCGAGCGTACCGACAAGAGCGCCTTCAGCTTCCAGGGTCACCCTGAAGCCAGCCCTGGCCCGAACGACGTAGCGCCATTGTTCGATCGCTTCATCAACGAGATGGCCAAGCGACGCTGATCGCTCGCCCTGATGTAGCAAAGCTTGAGGGTGGTCCCGAAACCGGCGGCCCCCTCAAGGCTTCACAGATTGAACAAGACGGCTTGCCGACTGACCTGCGGATTTGAGTGACAAACCCATGCCAAAACGTACAGACATTAAAAGCATCCTGATTCTCGGCGCTGGCCCGATCGTAATCGGCCAGGCCTGCGAATTCGACTACTCCGGCGCCCAGGCCTGCAAAGCCCTGCGCGAGGAGGGTTACCGCGTCATCCTGGTGAACTCCAACCCGGCCACCATCATGACCGACCCGGCCATGGCCGATGCCACCTACATCGAGCCGATCAAGTGGCAGACCGTTGCCAAGATCATCGAGAAAGAGCGTCCGGACGCGCTGCTGCCGACCATGGGCGGCCAGACTGCTCTGAACTGCGCCCTGGACCTGGAGCGTGAAGGCGTTCTGGAGAAGTTCGGCGTAGAGATGATCGGTGCCAACGCCGACACCATCGACAAGGCTGAAGACCGCTCGCGTTTCGACAAGGCGATGAAATCCATCGGCCTGGCGTGCCCGCGCTCCGGTATCGCCCACAGCATGGAAGAGGCCAACGCGGTTCTCGAGAAGCTCGGCTTCCCGTGCATCATCCGTCCGTCCTTCACCATGGGCGGCACCGGTGGCGGTATCGCTTACAACCGTGAAGAGTTCGAAGAAATCTGTGCCCGTGGTCTCGACCTGTCGCCGACCAAGGAACTGCTGATCGACGAATCGCTGATCGGCTGGAAAGAATATGAAATGGAAGTTGTCCGCGATAAAAAGGACAACTGCATCATCGTCTGCTCGATCGAAAACTTCGACCCGATGGGCGTGCACACCGGTGACTCGATCACCGTGGCTCCTGCACAGACCCTGACCGACAAGGAATACCAGATCCTGCGTAACGCCTCCCTGGCGGTACTGCGCGAGATCGGCGTGGAAACCGGCGGTTCGAACGTTCAGTTCGGTATCTGCCCGAACACTGGCCGCATGGTCGTGATCGAGATGAACCCGCGGGTATCGCGTTCTTCGGCCCTGGCTTCGAAAGCTACCGGCTTCCCGATTGCCAAGGTCGCGGCCAAGCTGGCTGTGGGTTACACCCTGGACGAGCTGTCGAACGACATCACCGGCGGCAAGACCCCGGCGTCCTTCGAACCGTCCATCGACTACGTCGTCACCAAGCTGCCACGTTTCGCCTTCGAGAAATTCGCCAAGGCTGACGCCCGCCTGACCACTCAGATGAAGTCGGTGGGTGAAGTCATGGCCATCGGCCGTACCTTCCAGGAATCCCTGCAGAAAGCCCTGCGCGGGCTGGAAGTCGGTGTTTGCGGCCTGGACGAGAAGGTTGACCTGAGCAACCCGGAAAGCATGAGCGTGCTCAAGCGCGAGCTGACCGTGCCGGGCGCCGAGCGTATCTGGTACGTGGCGGACGCCATGCGCTCGGGCATGACTGTCGATGAAATCTTCAGCATGACCATGATCGATCCTTGGTTCCTGGTGCAGATGGAAGATCTGATCAAGGACGAAGAGAAGGTCAAGACCCTGGGTCTGACCAGCATCGACCGCGACCTGATGTTCCGCCTCAAGCGCAAAGGCTTCTCCGACATGCGCCTGGCCAAGTTGCTGGGTGTGACCGAGAAGGCCCTGCGTGCTCACCGTCACAAGCTGGAAATCTTCCCGGTCTACAAGCGCGTCGACACCTGTGCTGCCGAATTCGCCACTGACACCGCGTACCTCTACTCGACGTACGAAGAAGAGTGCGAAGCCGCGCCGTCGGGCCGCGACAAGATCATGATCCTGGGCGGCGGTCCGAACCGCATTGGCCAGGGCATCGAGTTCGACTACTGCTGCGTACACGCGGCGCTGGCGCTGCGCGAAGACGGTTACGAGACCATCATGGTCAACTGCAACCCGGAAACCGTTTCCACCGACTACGACACCTCTGATCGCCTGTACTTCGAGCCAGTGACCCTGGAAGACGTGCTGGAAATCGTACGCGTCGAGAAGCCAAAAGGCGTGATCGTCCAGTACGGCGGCCAAACCCCGTTGAAACTGGCTCGCGCCCTGGAAGCTGCTGGCGTACCGATCATCGGTACCAGCCCTGATGCCATCGACCGTGCCGAAGACCGTGAGCGCTTCCAGCAAATGGTCCAGCGCCTGAACCTGCGTCAGCCGCCAAACGCCACTGTGCGCAGCGAAGACGAAGCAATTCGTGCAGCCACCAAGATCGGTTACCCGCTGGTGGTGCGTCCGTCCTATGTTCTGGGCGGTCGTGCGATGGAAATCGTTTACGAAGAAGAAGAACTCAAGCGCTACCTGCGCGAAGCGGTTCAAGTGTCCAACGACAGCCCGGTGCTGCTGGACCACTTCCTCAACTGCGCCATCGAAATGGACGTGGATGCGGTTTGCGACGGCAAGGATGTAGTCATCGGCGCGATCATGCAGCACATCGAGCAGGCCGGCGTTCACTCCGGTGACTCCGCATGCTCGCTGCCGCCTTACTCGCTGCCGGCGCACATCCAGGACGAGATGCGCGAACAGGTCAAGAAAATGGCCCTGGAACTGGGCGTGGTCGGCCTGATGAACGTACAGTTGGCGCTGCAAGGCGACGACATCTACGTCATCGAAGTCAACCCGCGTGCTTCCCGTACCGTGCCGTTCGTATCCAAGTGCATCGGCGTTTCCCTGGCAATGATCGCGGCTCGCGTCATGGCCGGTAAAACCCTGAAGGAAATCGGTTTCACCAAGGAAATCATTCCGAACTTCTACAGCGTGAAAGAGGCGGTGTTCCCATTCGCCAAATTCCCTGGCGTGGACCCGATCCTGGGCCCAGAGATGAAGTCCACCGGTGAAGTTATGGGCGTGGGCGACACCTTCGGCGAAGCGTTCGCCAAGGCCCAGATGGGCGCCAGCGAAGTGCTGCCGACCGGCGGTACCGCGTTCATCAGCGTGCGTGACGACGACAAGCCGCTGGTTGCAGGCGTGGCCCGTGATCTGATCAACTTGGGCTTCGAAGTGGTTGCCACTGCCGGTACTGCCAAGCTGATCGAAGCTGCTGGCCTGAAAGTGCGCCGTGTGAACAAGGTGACCGAAGGTCGTCCGCACGTGGTCGACATGATCAAGAATGACGAAGTCACCCTGATCATCAACACCACCGAAGGTCGTCAGTCGATCGCTGATTCGTACTCCATTCGTCGCAATGCCCTGCAGCACAAGATTTACTGCACCACCACCATTGCTGCTGGCGAAGCCATCTGTGAAGCGCTGAAGTTCGGTCCCGAGAAGACCGTGCGTCGCTTGCAGGATCTACACGCAGGATTGAAGGCATGAGCATAACGAAGTACCCAATGACTGTTCAGGGCGCTCGCGCCCTGGAAGAAGAGCACACTCACCTGACCAAGGTCGTTCGTCCGAAGCTCAGCCAGGACATCGGTACGGCCCGCGAGTTGGGTGACTTGAAGGAAAACGCCGAATACCACGCTGCTCGCGAGCAGCAGGGTATGGTCGAGGCGCGTATTCGTGACATCGAAGGCCGGATTCAGAATCAGGTCATCATTGATGTCACGACTATTCCTCATACTGGCAAAGTGATTTTCGGCACCACCGTTGAAATCGCCAACGTCGAGACTGATGAGCGCGTGACTTACCACATCGTGGGTGAGGACGAGGCAGACTTCAAACTCGGCAAGATTTCGGTGGGTTCGCCACTGGCCCGTGCCTTGATTGCCAAGGAAGAGGGTGATGTGGTTGCCGTGAAAACGCCTGGCGGCGTAATCGAGTACGAGATCGTCGAAGTTCGCCACGTCTGAAGGTTGGCGCCCGCCTCGTGCGGGCGCCTTGCTTTGGTGGCTGGCTCAGATGTTTCGGGCTGGGAATCGAAGATATTGCAGGCATGCTGAAAGCGCTGATGGCGAGAATTGCCGCAGCGTGTGTGATTTTTCAGGCTTTGGTGCTGGTAAGGGCCGAGGGCCTTGTCGATCTATGGCGGGCTAATGCTGGTAGGGGCGCCTGCTCCTGAATGGAGTGGCAGGGTGCGCGAAGCACACCCTTGACCCTTGTCATCACTTGAAGCGATGGACGTTCGACAGCTGCTTGTTGACGCTGAAGTTCTTGCGGTAAACCAGTGCCATCTTGCCGATGACTTGAACCAGGTCCGCTTTGCCGACCTTGCACAGTTCTGCAATGGCTGCCAGGCGCGATTCGCGATCGAGGATGTTGAGCTTGATCTTGATCAGCTCGTGATCCGCCAAAGCGCGTTCAAATTCGGCTAACACACCTTCAGTCAAACCGTTATCAGCCACAATCAATACTGGTTTCAGGTGGTGGCCAATGGATTTGTACTGTTTCTTCTGCTCTTGAGTGAGCGGCATAATCTGACCCTTTCGTCTGGATTCTGTAAAATGGCGGCCATTTTACCCGAGGGTTCGTGGATCCGCCCAACTAATCACGACCCTTATCAACGAGGTGCCCAATGGCGCGTTCCAAGACAAGCCTTGAGTGGCTGAAAAGACATGTCAATGATCCCTATGTGAAACAGGCGCAGAAGGATGGGTACCGCTCGCGTGCGAGTTACAAGCTTCTGGAGATTCAGGAGAAGTACAGGCTGATCCGTCCGGGCATGAGCGTTGTCGACCTGGGTGCGGCGCCCGGTGGCTGGTCGCAGGTCACCAGCCGCCTGATCGGTGGTCAGGGGCGTCTGATCGCCTCGGACATCCTGGAAATGGACAGCATCCCGGACGTTAATTTCATCCAGGGCGACTTCACCCAGGACGAAGTGCTCGCGCGGATCCTTGAAGCTGTGGGTAATTCGCAGGTGGACCTTGTGATTTCCGATATGGCCCCCAATATGAGTGGTACGCCTGCCGTGGATATGCCAAAAGCCATGTTCCTTTGCGAACTGGCGCTTGATCTGGCCGAGCGGATACTCAAGCCCGGTGGTAATTTCGTGATCAAGGTTTTCCAGGGCGAAGGGTTCGATGCTTACGTGAAGGACACTCGTCTGAAGTTCGACAAGGTCCAAATGATGAAGCCGGACTCTTCCCGAGGCAGTTCCCGCGAGCAATACATGCTGGCCTGGGGCTACCGCGGCCGTAGTGAGTAAAACGAGGTTTTTTTTGCAGGGCGATAGGATTTTCGTATTTCGCCTTGTGGGAATTAGCGAATATTGTGTAGGAAGTGTTTCACAAAGGGTTACAGACGGCGCCTGCCAAGTCGTAGGTAATGTAGTAAGTTAGGCCGGTGAATATCATGCGAGGCGCGCGCCACCAGCGGCGCTTGCTTCAGAGGGTAGTTAATTGAACGATATGGCAAAGAATCTGATCCTGTGGTTGATCATCGCGGCTGTCCTGGTGACAGTGATGAACAACTTCTCCAGCCCTAACGAGCCGCAGACCCTCAACTATTCCGACTTCATCCAGCAGGTCAAGGATGGCAAAGTCGAGCGCGTAGCGGTTGATGGCTACGTGATTACCGGCAAGCGCACTGATGGCGACAGCTTCAAGACCATCCGTCCGGCTATCCAGGACAACGGCCTGATCGGCGACCTGGTGGACAACCACGTCGTGGTCGAAGGCAAGCAGCCTGAGCAGCAAAGCATCTGGACCCAGCTACTGGTCGCCAGCTTCCCGATCCTGGTGATCATCGCCGTGTTCATGTTCTTCATGCGGCAGATGCAGGGCGGAGCCGGTGGCAAGGGTGGGCCGATGAGTTTCGGCAAGAGCAAGGCACGCCTGCTCTCCGAGGATCAGGTGAAAACTACCCTGGCGGACGTCGCCGGTTGTGACGAAGCCAAGGAAGAAGTCGGCGAACTGGTCGAGTTCCTGCGTGATCCGGGCAAGTTCCAGCGCCTGGGCGGCCGCATTCCCCGTGGCGTGCTGATGGTCGGCCCTCCGGGTACCGGTAAGACTTTGCTGGCCAAGGCCATCGCCGGTGAAGCGAAAGTGCCGTTCTTCACCATTTCCGGTTCCGACTTCGTTGAAATGTTCGTAGGTGTTGGCGCCAGCCGCGTTCGAGACATGTTCGAACAGGCCAAGAAACACGCGCCATGCATCATCTTCATCGACGAAATCGATGCCGTCGGTCGCCACCGTGGTGCCGGCATGGGTGGTGGTCACGACGAGCGCGAACAGACTCTCAACCAGTTGCTGGTGGAGATGGATGGCTTTGAAATGAATGACGGCATCATCGTGATTGCCGCGACCAACCGTCCTGACGTACTGGACCCTGCACTGCTGCGTCCGGGCCGTTTCGACCGTCAGGTTGTGGTCGGTCTGCCGGATATCCGTGGTCGCGAGCAGATTCTCAAGGTGCACATGCGCAAAGTGCCGATGGGTGACGACGTCGCTCCGGCAGTGATCGCTCGCGGTACCCCGGGCTTCTCCGGTGCCGACCTGGCCAACCTGGTCAACGAGGCATCGCTGTTTGCTGCCCGTGCCGGCAAGCGCATCGTTGAAATGAAAGAGTTCGAACTGGCCAAAGACAAGATCATGATGGGTGCCGAGCGCAAATCCATGGTCATGTCCGAGAAAGAGAAGCAGAACACCGCTTATCACGAAGCAGGCCACGCTATCGTCGGTCGCGTCGTGCCAGAGCATGACCCGGTGTACAAGGTGTCGATCATCCCGCGCGGTCGTGCGCTGGGTGTCACCATGTTCCTGCCGGAAGAAGATCGTTACAGCCTGTCCAAGCGTGCGCTGATCAGTCAGATCTGCTCGCTGTACGGCGGTCGTATCGCTGAAGAGATGACCCTGGGCTTCGATGGGGTGACCACGGGCGCTTCCAACGACATCATGCGTGCCAGTCAGATTGCGCGGAACATGGTGACCAAGTGGGGTCTCTCGGAGAAACTCGGTCCGTTGATGTACGCCGAAGAAGAGGGTGAAGTGTTCCTCGGTCGCGGCGGTGGCGGTCAGGCTGCCAGCTTCTCCGGTGAAACAGCCAAGCTGATCGACTCCGAAGTGCGCAGCATCATTGATCAATGCTACGGCACAGCCAAGCAGATCCTCACGGACAACCGTGACAAGCTCGATGCCATGGCCGATGCCTTGATGAAGTACGAAACAATCGACGCCGAGCAGATCGACGACATCATGGCAGGTCGACCACCTCGCGAGCCTCGCGACTGGTCGGGAGGCACCGGTACCTCCGGAACGCCTCCTGTAGTGCAGGATGAACGTCCGGAAACACCAATCGGCGGCCCTGCTGCTGACGTTTAAGGTTCTAAATGACTTCTGTTCAGTCCTCGACCCGGTTGCCTTGCGGCAACCGGGTTCTTGATTTGGCCCAGACGCATGTCATGGGTATTCTCAATGTCACTCCTGACTCCTTTTCCGATGGTGGCCAATACAGCCAGCTCGATGCGGCCTTGCGCCATGCCGAGGCGATGGTGGCGGCCGGCGCAACGCTGATCGACGTTGGCGGCGAATCGACGCGGCCAGGTGCCAGGGCGGTATCACCGCTGGAGGAGCTTGAGCGTGTAGCGCCGATCGTCGAGCGCATTCATCGCGAGCTGGATGTGATTATCTCGGTCGATACCTCTACGCCTGCCGTCATGCGCGAGGCTGCCCGCCTGGGCGCCGGGTTGATCAATGATGTGCGCTCGCTGCGCCGTGAGGGGGCGCTGGATGCGGCGGCTGCTACCGGATTGCCCGTATGCCTGATGCATATGCTTGGTGAGCCGGGTGACATGCAGGATAATCCGCAGTATCAGGATGTTACGAGAGAAGTGGGTGAGTTTCTCGCCGAGCGCATGGCCCAGTGTTCATTGGCTGGCATTGCACCGGAGCGGATCATTCTTGATCCGGGTTTTGGCTTTGCCAAGACCCTGGAGCACAATCTGAGCTTGTTTAAACATATGGAAGCCCTGCATGCCTTGGGGCGGCCCCTGCTGGTAGGGGTGTCGCGAAAAAGCATGATCGGTCAGGCATTGAGTCGTCCGGTGGGAGAGCGTCTGTATGGCGGTCTTGCGCTTGCGGCGCTGGCTTCGGCGAAAGGAGCGCGTATATTGCGCGTCCACGATGTAGCTGAAACAGTAGACGTGGTGCGAATGATCGCCGCAGTCGAGTCAGCCGAATAAGAATGATGGAGCACTTATGAGCAAAAAATACTTTGGCACCGATGGTATTCGTGGTCGTGTCGGTCAATACCCGATCACTCCGGACTTCATGCTCAAGCTGGGCTGGGCTGCGGGCATGGCGTTCCGCAAGATGGGCGCCTGCAAGGTATTGGTAGGCAAGGACACCCGGATCTCCGGTTATATGTTCGAGTCGGCGCTTGAGGCAGGGCTGACCTCGGCAGGTGCGGATGTGATGCTCCTCGGTCCGATGCCGACACCGGCCATCGCCTATCTGACGCGCACTTTTCATGCTGAAGCCGGTATCGTGATCAGTGCCTCGCACAATCCGCATGATGACAACGGCATCAAGTTTTTCTCCGGCAAGGGCACCAAGCTGCCGGACGAAGTCGAACTGATGATCGAAGAACTGCTCGATACCCCGATGACTGTGGTTGAGTCGAGCAAGATCGGCAAGGTATCGCGGATCAACGACGCCTCGGGCCGTTATATCGAATTCTGCAAGAGCAGCGTGCCGACCGGCACCGCCTTCTCCGGCCTGAAAGTCGTGATCGACTGCGCTCACGGTGCGACCTACAAGGTGGCGCCGAGTGTATTCCGTGAACTGGGCGCCGAAGTTGTCGTGCTGTCTGCCCAGCCTAATGGCTTGAACATCAACGACAATTGCGGTTCGACCCATATGGGGCCGTTGCAGGCAGCTGTCGTGGCCGAGCATGCTGATCTGGGTATTGCCTTCGATGGTGATGGCGACCGCGTACAGATGGTCGATCACACCGGTGCGGTGGTGGATGGCGATGAACTGCTGTTCATCATTGCCCGCGACCTGCATGAGCGGGGCAAGCTGCAAGGCGGTGTAGTCGGAACCCTGATGAGTAACCTGGGGCTGGAACTGGCCTTGGCCGATCTGGGTATTCCGTTTGTGCGGGCCAATGTCGGCGACCGCTACGTGATTGCCGAATTGCTGGAGCGCAACTGGATCGTTGGGGGGGAGAACTCGGGGCATGTGGTGTGCTTCAGTCATACCACCACGGGTGACGCTATCATCGCGGCGCTGCAAGTGTTGATGGCGCTCAGAAACCGTGACGAAAGCCTGGCGCAGTCCCGGCAGGCGCTGCGCAAGTGCCCTCAGGTGCTGATCAATGTGCGTTTCGGTGGCGGTGCGAACCCTCTCGAACATGCGTCGGTCAAGGAGGCCAGCGAGCGCGTAACCCGTGCGATGGCGGGGCGCGGACGCGTGCTGCTGCGCAAATCCGGGACCGAGCCGCTGGTGCGTGTCATGGTCGAAGGCGAAGACGAAAACGTGGTTCGCGGCTACGCCGAAGAGCTGGCAAAACTGGTTACTGAAGTTTCTGCCTGAATTCGGCTTGCCAGCCTTGTTTGTGTTGGGTAACATCTGCGCCCACTTTGACCGACGAGGTACAGCATGCGTCGCCCTATGGTAGCTGGTAACTGGAAGATGCACGGTACCCGCGCCAGCGTCGCTGAGCTGATCAACGGCCTTCGTGACTTGGCCTTGCCGAGCGGTGTTGATGTAGCGGTATTCCCGCCTTTGTTGCATATCAGCCAAGTGGTTGATGGCGTTAAAGGAAAGTCGATCTCGGTCGGCGCGCAGAACTCTGCGGTGGAATCCGGACAAGGTGCACTGACCGGTGAGGTTTCGCCAAGTCAGTTAGTGGATGCAGGTTGTTCCCTGGTGCTTGTCGGGCACTCTGAACGCCGCCAGATTATGGGCGAGCAGGACGCAACGCTGATCCGCAAGTTTGCAGCGGCACAGGCAAGTGGCTTGATTCCGGTGTTGTGTGTAGGGGAGACCCTCGAGCAGCGCGAAGCGGGGAAGACTGTTGAAGTCGTCTCGCATCAGCTGAGCAGCATCATCGACGAGCTGGGTGTCGGTGTCTTTGCTAATGCAGTAATTGCTTACGAGCCGGTCTGGGCCATTGGCACCGGGCTGACTGCTTCGCCGCAACAGGCGCAGGATGTGCACGCAGCCATCCGCGCTCAGTTGGCGGCAGAGAATTCTGAAGTCGCACAAGGTGTGCGACTTCTATACGGCGGCAGCGTGAAGGCGGCCAATGCGGTCGAACTGTTCGGCATGCCGGATATCGATGGAGGTCTCATTGGTGGGGCTTCCCTGAATGCAGATGAGTTCGGTGCGATTTGTCGCGCCGCGGGAAACTGAAAAAATGCTGGAAACAGTCGTAGTCGTTTTTCATCTGCTGGGTGCATTGGGCGTAGTAGCTCTGGTTTTGCTGCAGCAGGGTAAAGGTGCGGATGCTGGTGCGTCTTTCGGAGCAGGTGCTTCAAATACTGTGTTCGGAAGCCAAGGTTCCTCTACCTTTCTTAGTAAGTTTACTGCTATACTTGCCGCAGGTTTCTTCATAACCAGCTTAGGGTTAGGTTACTTTGCTAAAGAGAAGGCTCAAGAGCTGACTCAGGTAGGTTTGCCAAATCCAGCGGTGTTGGAAGTTCCAAAGCAACAACCGGCTTCTGATGATGTCCCGGTGCTTCAAGAGCAAAAGTCGGCTACTCCAGCGACTGACGTGCCTCCAGCTCAAGAGCAGAAGTAAGAAGGGTTTCAAACGTAGTATTGCCGAGGTGGTGGAATTGGTAGACACGCAACCTTGAGGTGGTTGTGCCCATAGGGTGTAGGGGTTCGAGTCCCCTTCTCGGTACCAATTAGTCAGGAGAGCCCGCTGTTGCGGGCTTTCTTGCAGGTGGAAGGTTACATTGACCCTGTAGGGGATCGGTCGTATACTTCCGCCCCAGCTTTGTCGCGGGGTGGAGCAGTCTGGTAGCTCGTCGGGCTCATAACCCGAAGGTCGTCGGTTCAAATCCGGCCCCCGCAACCAGTTTAAGGAGCCCCTTTTCAGGGGCTTTTTGTTAGCTGGACACTTTCAACGCCGCTGTTCGACGGCGTTTCAAGGATGGGCGTTTCGCCCATTTTTTTATTTTGCAAAGCATGCACATACATGCACTAGGGGGTTCAGGTGTCGAGCAAGCTAGAAGAGTTGCAGGCCTTGCTGGCCCCGGTGGTCGTGGCCCTAGGCTATGAATGCTGGGGTATTGAGTTCTCGGCCCAGGGTCGCCACTCAATGTTGCGCGTTTATATCGATAAAGAGGGCGGTGTGCTGGTGGACGATTGCGCCATTGTCAGCCGTCAGATCAGCGGTGTACTGGATGTTGAAGATCCAATCTCCGTTGAATACACCCTTGAAGTTTCCTCGCCTGGCATGGAACGCCCTCTGTTCACTATTGAGCAGTTTGCAAAATTTGCCGGTGAACAAGTGAAGATCAAGCTGCGCTCGCCTTTTGAAGGACGACGCAACTTTCAGGGCCTTCTGCGCGGCGTAGAAGAGCAGGATGTCGTGGTGCAGGTTGAAGACCATGAGTTCCTGTTGCCGATCGATATGATCGACAAGGCCAACATTATTCCCAGTTTTGACTGAGGCGTGCCAGATACTGCGGATCCCGCGGATCCAATGGCTTGCGAAAGGCGAGGCGTACGATGAGCAAAGAAGTACTGCTGGTTGTTGAGTCGGTATCCAACGAAAAGGGTGTACCGGCAAACGTTATTTTTGAAGCGCTGGAGCTGGCCCTGGCCACTGCTACCAAGAAGCGGTTCGAGGACGAAGTCGATCTGCGTGTGGAAATCAATCGCCACACCGGTGCCTACGAGACATTCCGTCGCTGGACGGTCGTCGAGGAAGCAGACCTGGACGACCCGGCTATCGAAACCTGGCCAAGCAAGGTTGCCCAAACGCATCCTGGCGCCAAGGTCGGTGACGTTGTCGAAGAGAAGATCGAGTCCATCGAGTTCGGACGTATCGCTGCACAGACTGCCAAGCAGGTCATCGTGCAGAAGGTTCGCGAAGCCGAGCGCGCCCAGGTTGTTGACGCTTACCGCGAGCGCCTGGGTGAAATCATCTCCGGCACCGTGAAAAAAGTGACCCGCGACAACGTGATCGTCGATCTGGGCAACAACGCCGAAGCGTTGCTGGCTCGTGAAGACATCATTTCTCGCGAAACCTTCCGGGTTGGCGTGCGTCTGCGTGCGCTGCTCAAGGAAATCCGCACCGAGAACCGCGGCCCTCAGCTGATCCTGTCGCGTACCGCGCCGGAAATGCTGATCGAGCTGTTCCGCATCGAAGTGCCGGAAATTGCTGAAGGCCTGATCGAAGTAATGGCTGCGTCCCGTGACCCGGGTTCGCGCGCCAAGATCGCCGTTCGCTCCAAGGATAAACGCATCGACCCGCAGGGCGCTTGCATCGGTATGCGCGGTTCGCGCGTCCAGGCAGTGTCGGGTGAGTTGGGCGGTGAGCGTGTTGATATCGTTCTTTGGGACGACAACCCGGCTCAGTTCGTGATCAACGCCATGTCCCCGGCTGAGGTTGCGGCAATTATCGTTGACGAAGATGCCCATGCAATGGACATCGCCGTCGGCGCAGACAATCTGGCTCAGGCCATCGGTCGCGGTGGTCAGAACGTGCGTCTGGCGAGCCAATTGACTGGCTGGACCCTGAACGTGATGACCGAATCGGACATCCAGGCTAAGCAGCAAGCAGAAACCGGCGACATCCTGCGCAACTTCATCGACGAGCTGGAAGTCGACGAAGATCTGGCACAGGTGCTGGTAGATGAAGGCTTCACCAGCCTGGAAGAGATTGCCTACGTACCGTTGGAAGAAATGCTCAACATCGACGGCTTTGACGAAGATACCGTCAACGAGCTTCGCGCTCGTGCCAAGGATCGTTTGTTGACCAAAGCCATCGCTACTGAGGAAAAGCTGGCAGACGCCCATCCGGCCGAAGACCTGCTCTCGCTTGAGGGTATGGACAAGGATTTGGCGATGGAACTGGCGGTGCGCGGCGTAATTACCCGCGAAGACCTGGCCGAGCAGTCTATTGACGACCTGCTCGACATCGACGGCATTGACGATGATCGTGCCGGCAAGTTGATCATGGCCGCCCGAGCCCACTGGTTCGAGTAATTAGGCGCGGCCTGAGGAGAGAAGTGCATGACGCAAGTCACGGTGAAACAACTGGCCGATGAGGTCAAAACACCGGTAGAGCGCCTGTTGCAGCAGATGCGTGAGGCAGGTCTGCCGCACACCGCCGCCGAAGAAAATGTGACTGACAGTGAGAAGCAATCGTTGCTGACTCACTTGAAAAGCAGCCACAAGGCGAAAGTGGAAGAACCACGCAAGATTACGCTGCAGCGTAAAACCACCAGCACCCTGCGTGTTGCTGGCAGCAAAAGCATCAGCGTTGAAGTACGCAAGAAGAAAGTCTTCGTACAACGCAGTCCGGAAGAAATCGAAGCCGAGCGCAAGCGCGAACTGGATGAACGTCGCGCAGTAGAAAATGCTGCACGCCAGAAGGCTGAAGAAGAAGCCAAGCGCCGCGCCGAAGAAGAAGCGCGTCGCCAGCCTGCTGCTGCGCAAAACGCTACTAACGACGCCGTTGCAGCTCCTGCTGCAGTTGCCGAACCAGTACGTGAAAGCGCACCGGTAGTCGCCGCTGCTCCAGCACCGTCTGCTGACGTTCGTAACAAGCAGAACGAACAGCGCCGTCCGGACAAGCCTCGTGCAGACGACAGCAATCGTCGCAGTGGCGGTGGTGATGGCGAGCGTAAAAACGCTCCGCATCGCGCATCGGTCAAAGAGAAGGCGCCAGCACCACGTGTTGCCCCACGTACTACCGACGAAGAAAGCGATGGCTTCCGTCGTGGTGGTCGCGGCAAGGCCAAGCTGAAGAAGCGCAACGCCCACGGTTTCCAGAGCCCAACCGGCCCTGTCGTGCGTGAAGTGAAGATCGGCGAGACCATCACTGTTGGCGATCTCGCTCAGCAGATGTCGGTCAAGGCTGCTGAAATCATCAAGTTCATGTTCAAACTGGGTACCCCAGCGACCATCAACCAGGTACTGGACCAGGAAACTGCCCAGCTGGTTGCCGAAGAGCTGGGCCACAAAGTGACCCTGGTCAGCGACACCGCCCTGGAAGATTCCCTGGCCGAGTCCCTGAAGTTTGAAGGCGAGGCAGTTTCCCGTGCGCCGGTCGTGACCGTAATGGGCCACGTTGACCACGGTAAGACTTCCCTGCTCGACTACATCCGTCGTGCCAAGGTTGCTGCTGGCGAAGCCGGTGGTATCACCCAGCACATCGGTGCCTACCACGTTGAAACCGACCGTGGCATGGTGACGTTCCTCGACACCCCTGGTCACGCCGCGTTTACCGCAATGCGTGCCCGTGGTGCCAAGGCGACCGACATCGTGATCCTGGTGGTTGCGGCGGACGACGGCGTGATGCCTCAGACCATCGAAGCCGTTCAGCACGCCAAGGCTGCTGGCGTTCCGCTGGTTGTCGCAGTGAACAAGATCGACAAGCCGGGCGCTGACCTCGACCGCATCCGCAGTGAACTGTCGGTTCACGGCGTGACGTCGGAAGAGTGGGGTGGTGACACTCCATTCGTACCGGTTTCGGCGAAGATGGGTACTGGTGTCGACGAACTGCTCGAAGCCGTTCTGTTGCAAGCCGAGGTTCTGGAACTGACCGCTACTCCATCGGCTCCTGGCCGTGGTGTCGTGGTTGAGTCCCGCCTCGACAAGGGCCGTGGCCCGGTGGCTACCGTTCTGGTTCAAGACGGTACCCTGCGCCAGGGCGACATGGTCCTGGTCGGTTCGAACTACGGCCGTGTACGTGCCATGCTCGACGAGAACGGCAAGCCAATCAAGGAAGCCGGTCCGGCCATCCCTGTCGAGATTCTCGGCCTGGACGGTACTCCAGACGCTGGCGACGAGATGAGCGTGGTTGCCGACGAGAAGAAAGCCCGTGAAGTGGCTCTGTTCCGTCAAGGCAAGTTCCGCGAAGTCAAGCTGGCCCGTGCTCACGCCGGCAAGCTGGAAAACATCTTCGAAAACATGGGTCAGGAAGAGAAGAAGACGCTCAACATCGTCCTCAAATCCGACGTCCGTGGTTCGCTGGAAGCGTTGAACGGTGCCCTGAACGGCCTGGGCAACGACGAAGTGCAAGTACGAGTGGTCGGTGGCGGTGTCGGTGGTATCACCGAGTCCGACGCCAACCTGGCACTGGCTTCCAACGCTGTACTGTTTGGCTTCAACGTGCGTGCCGATGCCGGTGCCCGCAAGATCGTCGAGCAGGAAGGTCTGGATATGCGTTACTACAACGTGATCTACGACATCATCGAAGACGTCAAGAAAGCCCTGACCGGCATGCTCGGCAGCGACGTTCGCGAGAACATCCTGGGCATCGCCGAAGTGCGTGACGTGTTCCGTTCGCCGAAGTTTGGTGCGATCGCCGGTTGCATGGTGGTTGAAGGTACTGTTCACCGTAACCGTCCGATCCGTGTACTGCGTGAAGACATCGTTATCTTCGAAGGCGAGCTGGAATCCCTGCGCCGCTTCAAGGATGACGCTTCCGAAGTACGTGCCGGCATGGAATGCGGTATCGGTGTGAAGAGCTACAACGACGTCAAGGTCGGTGACAAGATCGAAGTCTTCGAGAAGGTTCAGGTTGCTCGCAGCCTCTAACTCGCGCACTTCAAGAGCCGTGATGGGCAGCCGCATGCAAATGCACGGCGCATCAGTCGGACTCTAAACGCAACGCCCGGTCTGGCTTTTGTCAGGCCGGGCGTTTGCCGCTTTCAGACCACACGGGTTTCACCGTGGGGCAGTAACAGGTAACAAGACATGGCAAAAGAATACAGCCGTACCCAACGAATCGGCGATCAGATGCAGCGCGAGCTGGCACAGTTGATCCGTCGTGAAGTCAAAGACCCGCGCGTTGGCCTGGTCACCATTACCGCAGTGGAAGTCAGCCGTGACGTTGGTCACGCGAAGATTTTCATCACCGTGATGGGCCAGGACAGCAGCGAAGAAATCGCTCAAAGCATCAAGGTGCTGAACTCTGCCGCCGGTTTCCTGCGCATGCAGTTGGCCCGAGAAATGAAGCTGCGCAGCGTTCCGCAGTTGCACTTCCACTACGACGAAAGCGTCGTGCGTGGTGCGCACCTGTCGGCCTTGATCGAGCGTGCAGTGGCTGAAGACAATCAGCATCCGGTTGCGGCAGAAGCCGAAGACACCAAGGAGTAACCGGTGGCTCAGGTCAAACGTATCCGTCGTAACGTCAGCGGCATCATCCTGCTCGACAAGCCGTTGGGGTTCACCTCCAACGCGGCCCTGCAGAAGGTCCGCTGGTTGCTCAACGCCGAGAAGGCCGGCCACACCGGCAGTCTCGACCCCTTGGCCACCGGCGTGTTGCCGCTGTGCTTCGGCGAGGCCACCAAGTTCTCGCAGTACCTGCTCGATTCCGACAAGGGTTACGAAACCCTGGCGCAATTGGGCAAGACCACCACCACGGCGGATGCCGAGGGGGAGGTTTTGCAGGAACGGCCGGTGACCGTTGGTCGCCCCGATATCGAGGCTGTGCTGCCGAAATTTCGTGGGCAAATCAGTCAGATACCGCCGATGTACTCTGCCCTCAAGCGTGACGGTCAGCCGCTGTACAAGCTGGCTCGTGCAGGTGAAGTAGTGGAGCGCGAACCGCGTTCTGTTACTATTACGCGCTTGGAATTACTGGCCTTCGAAGGTGATACTGCGCGGCTGGCAGTGGATTGCACCAAAGGTACCTATATCCGCACCCTGGTGGAGGATATCGGTGAGCAACTCGGTTGTGGCGCTTACGTTGCAGAACTGCGACGTACCCAGGCCGGGCCTTTCACCCTGGCGCAAACGGTTACCCTCGAAGAGCTCGAAGCGGTACATGCCGAAGGCGGCAACGAAGCGGTCGATCGCTTTCTGATGCCATCGGACAGCGGCCTGCTCGACTGGCCACTGTTGCAGTTCTCGGAAGCGAGCGCGTTCTACTGGCTCAACGGCCAGCCGGTACGTGCCCCGGAAGCACCGAAGTTCGGCATGGTACGGGTACAGGATCACAATGGTCGCTTCATCGGGATCGGTGAAGTGAGCGAAGACGGGCGCATCGCGCCGCGTCGTTTGATTCGGTCAGAGTGACCGAAACCAGTCTGTGTCAAAGCAGGCTGGCGAGGGTGGCTGTCAACAGGCACGGTCACTACTCTTTTTTAGATACAGGGATTTGTCCCTGGCCTGTTGAAACTGTTTTTCTGAAACAGTTTCCTGATAAAAGGATTGCCTCATGGCTCTCGACGTTCAAGAAAAAGCTCAAATCGTTGCTGACTATCAGCAAGCTGTTGGTGACACTGGTTCGCCAGAAGTGCAAGTTGCACTGCTGACCGCCAACATCAACAAACTGCAAGGTCACTTCAAGGCCAACGGTAAAGACCACCACTCCCGTCGTGGTCTGATCCGCATGGTAAACCAGCGTCGTAAGCTGCTGGACTACCTGAAAGGCAAGGACGTGAGCCGTTACAGCGCTCTGATCGCTCGCCTGGGTCTGCGTCGCTAATAAGCGATTGCGCTAGAGGTTGGTTGTCTGTCGTGCGTCAGCGGGTTTCCCGCTGGCGCATGGCAGGCTCCCAGCCTCAAGTTTTATCTGGATATACGTTTTACCCTGGACAGGCGTTGGGCCGACTCCCGACATTGCCCAAGAATTCGCAAGAAACCAGTTCCCCCAAGAGCCACAAAGAAGGTAGGACACCGTGAACCCGGTAATCAAAAAATTCCAGTTCGGTCAGTCGACCGTTACCCTCGAGACCGGCCGTATCGCCCGTCAGGCATCCGGCGCAGTATTGGTCACCGTTGACGACGACGTCAGCGTATTGGTGACCGTAGTCGGTGCAAAACAAGCCGATCCAGGCAAGGGCTTCTTCCCTCTGTCTGTTCACTACCAGGAAAAGACTTACGCTGCCGGTAAGATCCCTGGCGGTTTCTTCAAGCGTGAAGGCCGTCCTTCCGAAAAAGAAACCCTGACTTCCCGACTGATCGACCGCCCGATCCGTCCGCTGTTCCCTGAAGGCTTCATGAACGAAGTGCAGGTTGTCTGCACCGTCGTTTCCACCAGCAAGAAGACCGATCCGGACATCGCTGCGATGATCGGTACCTCGGCTGCCCTGGCGATCTCCGGCATTCCTTTCGATGGCCCGATCGGCGCCGCTCGCGTTGCTTTCCACGAAAGCACCGGCTACCTGCTGAACCCGACTTACGAGCAGCAAGCTGCTTCGAGCCTGGACATGGTTGTTGCCGGTACCTCCGACGCCGTGTTGATGGTTGAATCGGAAGCCAAAGAGCTGACCGAAGACCAGATGCTGGGCGCAGTACTGTTTGCTCACGACGAGTTCCAGGTTGTGATCAACGCTGTCAAAGAACTGGCTGCCGAAGCTGCCAAGCCAACCTGGACCTGGGCTCCTGCGCCAGAAGCCACCGAACTGCTGGGCGCTATCCGTGCCGAGTTCGGCGAAGCGATCTCCCAGGCTTACACCATCACCGTCAAGGCCGACCGTTACGCTCGCCTGGGCGAGTTGAAGGATCAGGTCGTTGCCAAGCTGTCCGGTGAAGAAGGCCAGCCTTCGTCCAGCGAAGTCAAAGCTGCTTTCGGCGAAATCGAATACCGCACCGTTCGCGAAAACATCGTAAACGGCAAGCCACGTATCGACGGCCGCGACACCAAGACCGTACGTCCACTGAACATCGAAGTTGGTGTTCTGCCCAAGACCCACGGTTCGGCTCTGTTCACCCGTGGCGAAACCCAGGCTCTGGTAGTCGCGACTCTGGGCACCGCCCGTGACGCACAACTGCTGGACACCCTGGAAGGCGAGAAAAAAGACCCGTTCATGCTGCACTACAACTTCCCTCCGTTCTCGGTAGGCGAGTGTGGTCGCATGGGTGGTGCTGGTCGTCGTGAAATCGGTCACGGCCGTCTGGCCCGTCGTTCGGTTTCGGCCATGCTGCCTGCCGCTGACGTGTTCCCGTACACCATCCGCGTGGTTTCGGAAATCACCGAATCCAACGGTTCGAGCTCGATGGCTTCCGTTTGTGGCGCTTCCCTGGCCCTGATGGACGCTGGTGTACCGATGAAGGCACCGGTTGCCGGTATCGCCATGGGTCTGGTTAAAGAAGGCGAGAAATTCGCTGTCCTGACCGACATCCTGGGTGACGAAGACCACCTGGGCGACATGGACTTCAAGGTAGCCGGTACCGCCAAAGGTGTTACCGCGCTGCAGATGGACATCAAGATCAAGGGCATCACCGAAGAGATCATGGAAATCGCTCTGGGCCAAGCCCTGGAAGCGCGCCTGAACATCCTCGGCCAGATGAACCAGATCATTGGCCAGTCGCGTACCGAACTGTCGGCCAACGCTCCGACCATGATCGCGATGAAGATCGACACCGACAAAATCCGTGATGTCATCGGTAAAGGCGGCGCGACCATTCGTGCGATCTGTGAAGAAACCAAGGCTTCGATCGACATCGAAGACGACGGTTCGATCAAGATCTTCGGCGAAACCAAGGAAGCGGCTGAAGCTGCACGTCAGCGCGTTCTGGGTATCACCGCTGAAGCCGAGATCGGCAAGATCTACGTTGGTAAAGTTGAGCGCATCGTCGACTTCGGCGCATTCGTCAACATCCTGCCGGGCAAGGACGGTCTGGTACACATCTCCATGCTGAGCGACGCTCGCGTAGAGAAAGTGACCGACATCCTCAAAGAAGGTCAGGAAGTGGAAGTACTGGTACTGGACGTGGACAACCGCGGCCGTATCAAGCTGTCCATCAAGGACGTAGCAGCAGCCAAGGCTTCGGGCGTTTAATCAGCCCTGCTTGATTGCTTCAACGTTATAAAAAAGGCCCCGCAGTGAAAACTGCGGGGTCTTTTTTTGCCTGTCATAAAAGCAAAGATCTGTCTCAAAGTTGCCGGCGCCCGGGACCGGTGCTAGGTTTAGCCCACCGCCCGTGTAGCTCAGCCGGTAGAGCAGCGCACTCGTAACGCGAAGGTCGCAGGTTCGATTCCTGTCTCGGGCACCAAAAACATGCTTTTATATGCTTTCGTATGATGTGGGGCTCCCACGCAAGCCCCGTACAGTGCGGGTTTTTCGTTTGTGGGTGTATATTGATCCATCTGAACGCCGTGCCGTTTTAGGTATACAGCACGGTATACGCTGGTTCGATATGGAGGCATATACCCATGGCCCGCACCGTCACCCCTCTTTCTGACTCCAAATGCGAGGCCGCCAAGCCCGACGCTAAGGATTACCCCCTGTTTGATGGCCGGGGGCTTTACCTGTTAGTGAAGAGCAACGGCACCAAGGTTTGGCGTTTCAAATTCATCCGTCCGGATGGCAGGGCAGGGCTGGCCACTTTCGGTAGATACCCCGCGCTTGCCCTGAAGGCCGCCCGTGACCGTCGTGGAGAGGCCCTTGAACTGCTGGCACACGGGAAAGATCCCATCGAGCACGCCAAGAAAGTCAAGCTAGATGTGGTCAACTCGCGGGCAAACACCTTCAAGGCGGTGGCCTTGGAGTGGCACGCCGCTTGTTCGCGCAAATGGTCTATCGGCCATGCCGCTACCGTACTACGCCGCCTCGAAAGCCACCTATTTCCCACCCTCGGAGCTACGCCGATAGCTGAATTGAAAGCTCGTGACCTGCTTGTACCACTCAAAGCCGCCGAGAAACGCGACACACTGGAAACCGCTAACCGCCTACGGCAATACCAAGATGGAATCCTGCGTTACGCCGTCCAACACGGGCACATGGAAAGCAACCCAGCCCGCGACTTGGTGGGAGCCACGGCCACCGGAAAAACTCGCCAACGACCGGCGCTACCGTTCGATTGCTTGCCCGAACTGCTGCAACGGATTAACAGTTATAGCGGCCGTCCGGTGACTT
Organism: Pseudomonas sp. PDM31; assembly: GCF_019218965.1. Taxonomy (NCBI): domain Bacteria; kingdom Pseudomonadati; phylum Pseudomonadota; class Gammaproteobacteria; order Pseudomonadales; family Pseudomonadaceae; genus Pseudomonas; species Pseudomonas sp. PDM31. The sequence goes on from NZ_JAHUWS010000012.1 coordinate 148,969, forward strand.
GCTTGGCGATGAAAATATTGCAGCTGTTGTTCGTTCGCTCCAGTGAGCTGCGTTTTTCCCGCTGGTCTGAGTTTGACCTGAAACGTGGGCTGTGGATGATTCCCGGCGAGCGTGAGCCCATCGAAGGCGTGAAGTATGCTCATCGAGGCGCCAAGATGGGTACGCCCCACTTGGTGCCGTTGAGTCGTCAAGCCATGGTTGCACTGACGCAGCTGCACCAACTTACCGGGCATCTGGAGCTTTTGTTCCCCGGTGATCACTACCACTGGAAACCCATGAGCGAGAATACCGTTAACAAGGCACTGAGCCTGATGGGTTACGACACAAAAACTGAGATATGCGCCCATGGATTCAGAGCCATGGCGTGTTCCGCCTTGACCGAGTCGGGTTTGTGGGAAGAGGGCGCGGTGGAACGGCAGATGAGCCACCAAGAGCGCAACAAGGTGCGCGGCGCCTACACCCACTTAGCCGAGCATCTGCAACAGCGCCGGTTGATGATGCAATGGTGGGCCGACTACCTCGACGCCAATCGGCAACAGCACATTACTCCATATGACTTCGCCCACCCGGGGGCTCCCGGCGACAATGTGGTGTCGATCATGCGCGGCTAGTTCACTCTCGAAGGTATGCCCCAACTGGTGAGCTACTCTACATGGAGGTTCATATGGGGGCATGCCAACTCATGAAAGTAGATAACAAACAGCAGGCACTCAACGAGTTATGCCTGCTCTTCGCTCCGCTGAGTCAACATATTACTCAGCCGTTTCAACCCCTCGCCAAGTCAATTGAGAATGTAGGCAACAGCCTCTATGTCCTTCAACAAGACGCTTTTGAGGTAGAACGGACACTTGACGACTTACCGCTTGATGATTACCTGAAGCTCCCTGAGCTCGTGAAGCAGCAACGCGAACTGAGACAAGCAGGCGGACGCGCGAGAGGGGCGCAACGAAAACAAGAAGCCAAGGAGCAGCGCGAGAAAATTATAGCTAAGTGGCATAGCCTGGAAACAACGCCTGAGCGCTATCGCGTTGGAATTATTGCCGGTACGGAAGGGTATCCTTCAGAGAACACTATAAGGCGAACCTTGCGGGATGTAGGACTCATATAAAAAAGCCGCCACAAGCTTAAGCATGTGACTGTTGTGCCTCCTAACTTTTGGGTGTTCCCACCCACTAGGAGATACACAAATGCACCCGCACTCGCTTCTTGATAATCGTCTGATTCCGCAACCTGCATTCTATGCCGCGCTGGGGACGTCTCGCTCTGGCGGGGATAAACTCAAGCAAAATGACCCAAACTTCCCGAAACCGATCAAATTCGGCAAGAGCCGGCAGGCCGCCGTTTATTACGTAGTGGCGGAGGTTGAAGCGTACCTCGCGGCCAAGATTGCAGAGCGCGACGCTCGATACAAAAAAAGTGCGGAATCCCACCCCTGCTCGCCTCCTCAACAACCGCTGTAATCGCCCATTACGACCCAACCTGCAATCCAGCGTTTGCCGGGGGAGCGCGCCCCCATGGGAGTTTCGACATGCATTCCATTCAAGCCTCAACCCTCAAGCTTGTATATTTCTCACTCATTGAATCCTTCGGCCCCCCAAAGCCCCTGCCACTCTTTATGGTTCTCAACACCCTTGAATCTCACGGCAACGACTTTGACCGAAAGCACGAGGGCTTGAAGCTGCTCTACCAAGCCCTTTGCCGAACTGCCGAGATACAGGTGCAGAACGCAAACGATGAGCGGCTGTGTCATGCGTTCGTCGATAGCCTCAACGCGGAGTACGCGCCAAGCGACCCTTACCACAAAGCCACCAAAGCCCAGCCCCTGCTCGGCGCGCCCCTAAAAGCTGCCCTGGATCTGATTGAGCGGATAAGAGGCGGCCACATCGTTCTTGACCCTGTGCGGGCGTAGGAGCTGAGCCATGGAACCTAACCAAGCGTTTGCTGATGTTCTCCAAGCTGCCTACGGATCATTGGATTTTATCCCCATCGCTGATGGCGGCCTGCACCGCTTCCATGTTCCCGGCGACCGACAGGGAAGCAAAAATGGCGCCTATCAGCTTTTCCCTGACGGCATCCCCTCGGGTTGGTACGGCACCTGGAAAGATGGCGGCAATTGGCACAACTGGAACAGCTGTCAGCCGGCCAACCCACTGGAAGCAGAGCAGTGGCGCCAGCGCACTGAGCGGGCCAGGCTCCAGCGTGAAATAGAGCTTAAAAAAAGCCATCAAGAGGCCACCGAAACTGCCCTGCGACTTTGGCGTAATGCTTGTCCCTCTGATCCCAATCACCCCTACCTAGTCGCCAAGGGATGCCAGCCGCATGGCCTGCGCCAACTCGGGCACATGTTGCTAGTGCCGCTGTACCACCAAGGGCAATTGGTCAATCTGCAGTGCATCTTCCCGGGCGGTCGTAAGCGATTCCTTGAGGGCGGCATGACCAAGGGTTGCTATTCGCCCCTCGGCATTATTGAACCAGGGCAACCAGTATACGTCTGCGAAGGCTGGGCGACCGGCGCCACTATCCACGAGGAAACTGGCGCCGCTGTGGCCTGTGCCATGACTGCCGGCAACCTGCTGGCCGTGGGCGAGTACCTGCGCCGTCGCTACCCCGAGGCCGTGCTGATTTTTGGCGCTGACGATGACCGACAAAACCCCAATAACCCTGGACGCACCTACGCCATCAAGGCAGCCGCCGCGCTGGGTTGCGGGCTAGTGTTGCCGCCCTGGTCGGGGACGGAACCCCTGAGTTGTTCAGATTTCAACGACCTGCGGCAGTATCTGGCGCAGCAAAGGAAGCCGCAGTCATGACACTTAACCATTCACCCAATGAAAAACATGAGGGAACCGAGGGAACCACCAGTAAACACGGGGCTTTCAGCGGTTCCCTCGCCGAAAAACACGAGGGAACCGAGAGAACCGCGCTGGTGCCGGAAGCCCAACTCCCGGAGATAAGACGCCCCTGCTTTGGGGTGTATGCCCGGAAAACCAGAATCAGCGATGAAAAAGAGTTGCACCCCGGCGTGTACTTTCACGGCCTGCGCCAGAGTAAAAGCTCAGCAGAGGCAACGCCGTTCGATCAATGGATCTGTTCGCCCCTCTACGTGGAGGGCATCACCTCAAGTGGCGGAGCCGACTTTGGGCGCCTACTGCACTTTATCAATACCTTGGGACGTTGGTGTCGATGGGCGATGCCCATGCACTTGCTCAAGGGTAGTGGCGAGGACATGCGCGGCGAGTTACTGAACATGGGGGTGGAGATCGACCCTGGCGCCTTCAAGTTGTTGAACCACTACCTTCAGAGCCAACACCCCAAGCGTGAGGTTATCGCCGCCACCGCCACCGGCTGGCATTCGCCTGATCTGTTCATCATGCCCCAACGGAATATTGGTAAAGGAGATGCGATCTATCAGAACGAGTCGGCGAGACTGGATGATTTTCGCCAGGCTGGAACCCTGGAGGGTTGGAAAACCGGGATTGGCGCACGTTGTACCGGCAACCCCCTGTTGATGTTGGGCGTCTGTGCCGCCTTTGCCGGGCCTTTGTTGTATCACCTGCAACGCCAGGGCGGCGGTTTTCATATAGTGGGTGATAGTTCCATTGGTAAAACCGCCATTGTTAAGGCCGGGGCGTCAGTCTGGGGGCATGGTGAGCAGTTCATGCGCACTTGGCGTGCCACCAGTAATGGCCTGGAGGGGGTTGCCGCACTGCATAACGACACACTGCTGGCGCTGGACGAGATCGGCGAGGCCGACCCCCGTGAGATCGGGGCGGTTGTTTACGGGCTGGCTAATGGCGCCGGAAAGTCCAGGGCCAATCGCAGCGGAGCCGCACGATCCACCCGTCGCTGGCGAGAAATTTTGCTTTCATCGGGCGAGTTGGGACTCTCCGATTACATGACCGAAGGCGGTAAGCGCAGCCGGGCCGGGCAGGAAATCCGCCTCATGGATATTCCGGCTCACCGCACCTTCGGCGCCTGGGATTATCTGCATGGACTGCCAAGCGGCCAGCAATTCACCGACGCCATCCTGCGCACCAGCACGACCCACTATGGCCATGCCGGGCCAGCCTTTATCGAGTATCTGCTAAAGAGTGGCGAAGCCGACAATCTACCCGCTGCACTGGAGATGCTGTGCAAGCAATACTCCACTGACACCGGGCAGGAGAATCGAGCGGCTGAGCGCTTCGCTCTCCTTGCCCTTGCGGGTGAATTGGCGATCAAGTGGGGATTGCTGCCAGCTACCGAGGGCGCTGCTCGTGACGCCATGCTGGAACTATTCGATGTCTGGCGCAGCAATCGAGGGCAAGGCCAGGGTGAGGACGCGAGAATTCTTGCCAACCTAAGCAATTTCATCTCCCGGCACGGCGAATCGATGTTTTCATCCGTAGTGGAGAACCCCGAAAATTTCAGCGTCAAAGACCGCGCCGGCTGGTGGAAGAATGAATCGGTCGGCCACGAGCAGCGACGGGTTTGGCTGTTCACCTCGGAAGGCCTGAGCCGGGCGTCACCGGGCTACAAGCTTGACCGCATATTGGACGCCGTCGAGGCGGCAGGCTGGATCACTGAGTGCAACCCTAGAAAACGCTCGAAGAAGGTGAGAGTGGACGGGAGGACCCCAGGGCTGTACCACCTGTCACCGCCTGATGAGGCCTGAAATGGGATGGCTACTAGACCTGGTCGAACGCCTGACCGTTGAATTGGTTCCCCCGGTTCCCTCATCGAAAAGCAAGAGGGAACCGCCGCAACCCGCGCAGGCGGTGGCGATTCCCCCGGTTCTCCCGGTTCCCCCGGAAAAATACAAAGCTAAGAACACAGATCGGCCTGCCGTCACCAATCCACCGGCAGCGGGGCAAGTCTGGCTGGCCGCCGTCGCTGCCCTGCTGGAGTGCGAGCCGGCGTATCTGCTGGAACAAGACTTCATAGATCACCACGACCTGGTCGAACAGTGCGGAATGCCTCCGCGCTACGCTGCCCGACTGATCCTAAGTCATCCGGAATGGCCGCATCACCAATTAGGCGGTTTGGCAGTTGCGGGAAACTTGTGGAATGAATCATCTTGTGGACCTCATGTTGATTCACATCAAGTCCCCCCGACATCTGCACGGATATAATTGTGGCCCCTTAAATCAAGGACTTTCCTGGGAGATATTCCATGGGCATCTTTAGACTTCTGGCTACATGCCTGGCCCTGCTGCCTCTCCTTTCCTTCGGCGACACAAGCTCAGTGGAAGCACCTGCCGACCAGGTGCAGTTCACTACCGTCATCGTTAAATATGTCGATATCTACCGAGAAGCACCCAATGAGCTGAAAAAATCCACGGCGGCGCGCAAACGCTTGGATGAGCTCGGGACGATCAAGGCAGATCCCCGCAACCTGAAAGGCTGGATCGGTTACATTAAAAATCTCGGCACTACCAGTGATGGCGATGCATATTTAGAAATCGTCGGCCTCATCGATAGCATGACCTTCGGAACTTGGAATAACTCCTTTTCCGACTTGCAGGATAAAACTCTCATCAAAAACGGTACGCCGCTCTACGATGCGCTTTCGGAGATGCAAGAAGGTGACGTGGTCAAGTTCTCTGGCTCTCTCTTGAAACCGAAGAACATGACTGAGGAGGGCAAGATGACCAGCCCAGAGTTCCTTTTTCACTTCAAGACAGTAGAGAAACTAGGCTCCAAGCTCCCGAAGAAATAGTGGAATTTCACCTCAACGACCTGGCTTTGGCTAGCGTTACCTATTCCCATTTTACAAAGGGTTTCCACTACGCTAGCAGCGGCACGCAAGGGAATTTTTTTGCGGCTGTTGCGGGGCTATCACATGGCCGGTTTACGACTGAAGTGATTGAGGAGTTCGACGCCTAACGCGACTGACTGGCTGACGATCGGCCTTGTCTGATGGCATTTGAGGGCAGCAGCGATGCCCGGGAAGTAGCTCAGGACGACTTTAATTGGCAGCGCCACGAAGGCACAGAAGTGCGGGAAACACTATACGAAAAACTCAGAACGTATTTCGGCAGCGTCGTGAAAAATCGAGAGGAAAAAGATAATGACCCCTAACGAGACTAAGCCGCTCGAATTTTATTGGTGGGAGGTTTTCGGCCTTTTTTGCCTAGGGTTCGATACGTTTGCCTTCTGCTTTAAGTTCGATCCCGATTTATGGTTGGCGCTGGGTTCCGATTCGTTTGCCTTCTACTTAAAGTCCTATCCCTATTTTTTGCTGTGGGCGCTGGGGATCAATGGTCTGCTGTGCTGGGGCGTATTTCGCTTCAACAAATGGGCGTTTTTGATTCTGACCGTATGTCACCCGTTTTTCTGGATAGTCAATATTCCTTACCTCAAAAACCGCTGGCGCCATCCGCAAGTCAACGGCGAACGCCAATATTGAGTGAGTGACCTCCGGACAACCGCAAGAAAAGCGCTCGATTCGATTTCTCTCTGCCCAAATCGCGATCTAGGCCGATCCCGCCCCATGCTAGTAGTAGCACGTCAACGACGTAAAACAACGGCACCCATCCCCCCCGGGTAAAGGTTCTGTAATGGCAAAAGTCCATCGCGGGTAATTCGAGGCCCGGTGATCTCGAACTTCATTGCTGGCAAAATGTTAGCGCGCAAGTATTGTACGTCTCCCGGTATCCAATACGTGAATAGAAACCTAGGGCAATCCACCCGTTTACCGTATTGATTCTTGGTCGAGTTCGGTGCGAGAGTGGCGTCGATGATGGTGCCTTGGCGCAGCGGTGACTGGGGCACTACTATCTAAACCCAATCAGGGCGTCTTCTTGAGGCAATCTTTAGGTGCTCAAATAGATATGTCTAAGCTCAACGACTTCAAGCAGCAAATTTACTCCTGTGAATGCAATTGCTGCAGGGCTGTTGTGTGGCTTGTAGAGGATTGTCGAGCGAAGCTTCAGTTTGCACCTTCCCGAGCAGGTCGACTTTGCGAGCTTGCGGTTGTGGCCGCATCCGGCGCGGAAGGCATTGCGGAAAGCGAGGTAGTCCGCAAAAGAAGGGCATATGCTGGGCATCTAGGCATTGAGCTTTCTGGCAAAACCAGTAATGCCGAAACGCCTGCTCACATCCACTGGGCACTTGAAAATTCCAACCACGATTCAGGCGCTTCAAATCCTGTCAACATTGGTCAGGCTCGGGCCACATATTCGGCGGGCCGCTACTTTCTTAGGTAAGGCATGCTTTTCCTAACAGGTGAGCACTGTCTGTCCACGCATTGCTTATGCCCCGTTGAACGGCTTGAGAAGGACTACACTCAAGGCCTTCGAGGCTCAGCATCGACGATCACGTCGAGACACAATTTCAAGCAGCACCTCACCACTGGCAGCGGCTTATGAAACTCATACTCTCGCGCAAAGGTTTCGACTCCTCCGCCGGAGGTGTCCCCAGCCCGCTCGTGCAGGGGCGACCAATCTCGCTCCCCATTCCCACACACATGCCGACGCCCATCACCTTCGGCGACCTGACCGAACCGACCCCGACCCTCATCGAGCAACTCACTCGAGGCAACCACACCAGAGCAACGCCATGCCACCTCGATCCAGATCTTGACTCCAGCGTGCGCCCTCGCGCGCCCGGATGGCGCGGCGCGCTCGGTCAGCTTGCCGCCGCTCAGAGTCATCTCGCCGGGCAAGGTGTCGGCGTCGGTGATTTGTTCCTCTTCTGGGGGCTGTTCCGGCCGGTGACGCAAATCCAGGGTCGCTGGTCATACGCGGGGCAACGCGAGCATCGCGTATTTGGGTGGCTGCAAATCGGCGAGGTCTTCCCTTTGGGTTTCGATGGAACACACGCGGCTGAGCGCTACCCCTGGCTCGAAGAACACCCGCACACCCGGGCCGGCTGGAAGGAAAACAACACGCTTTACATTGCTGCCGACCATCTGATGCTTGACGGTCGTATAACCGATCGCCCGGGTTTCGGCCTATTCGAGACGGGCTTTCGACTGACCGAGAGTCGTGCGCTGCGTCCGTCCATTTGGTCGTTACCTGACTGGTTGAACCCAACACGCGGCGGAGTCGGCCTGACCTATCACCCCTCGCAGCGCTGGTCGTCGTCCGGGACTCTGGAGGCCGCCGCACGTGGTCAGGAATTCGTCGCAGACATCTCGAATCGTGCCGATGCGCTCGCGTGGCTCGATAAACTCTTTGCGCAGGAGGCAAGTCGATGCGAGTCCACACGTATGTGATCGCCACGGACGCAGGTTCCGCACCAAACTACGATCCGCCAGCCGTGACGCTGGCTGTCTGTAAGCCGCGCATCCGCAAGAAAGCGAAGGTCGGCGACCTCGTGTTCGCATTTGCAGGTTCGGAAGTGAATCCCATCTCCCGCCACAGCGTCGTCTGGGCTGGCATCGTCTCTGAGGTATTGACCTTCCCCGAATACTGGAACGACCGCCGTTTCGCCTCTAAGAAACCTGACCGTACCGACGTCCCGGACAACTTCTATAAGCCTACCGGCAACGGTAACTTCGCTTGGCAGCCCAATCCCGTTCACGGACCTGAGGCCCAGGTTCGCGACACCAGCGGACTGAACGTCCTGGTGTTCGATCATGCTTGGCGCTTCGGCGCTTTTGGTCCACTTCTACCAGAGGACTTTGGTCTGCGCATGATTAACAGCCGGCGCGGGGAGAGGGTTGCCGAGCTCATCGACTCCGTGTGGCAGCGCCTCGAAACCTGGCTGAATGCCCAGCCGCAAGTCTCCGTTGAGGCTGCCAGTAACAGCAAGCCAAGCCGCAGTTATACGACCTGCACGTTGCCGGTTTCATCGAAATCAGCCTCCTCAACACGACGGCGATGCTGACAGTTGGAAAAATCTACAGGGAACTAGGGGGGCGTTATTTCAAGATCATAATATTCCCGTAATCGTTTGAGGCGCGTCAGTTCGAAGCCCTTGAACTGCCCATACAATAATCAGTGAATCGGACGTTAGAGCCCCTAACCTCTTCGGCCTCATCGAGTTAACCATCTGATTTATTGGAGTTTGTATGAAAGCCCCCGCCGTTGTCTCCGTGCTCGCGCTCACTCTTTTTCTGACCGGCTGCGATTCGCCGAAGGAGCTCAAGCAAAGGTTCACATCGACTGTCAGTGAACTGTTTGGCATCAAGCGGCCAGAAAGGCTGGATAACTGGATTTACTTGAGCGACGACGGCATTGTCTCTGTTATGAACCTGAAGGCGGACGGCAAGACGGAAATCGAGTTTGGCTTCTTCTTGAACAAAGTTGATGATTTCACCATGGTGGCCCTCCAATTGAGATCGGCCGAGAAGGCGAGCTGCGGCAAGGGCAATGTTGCATTTGTGAAGCTATCAAATGGACGTCGGTCGCTAGAGCTCAAGGCCATAAACAATGATGGAAGCTGCACCATGTACCTGGAGCAGGAGAGTGAGATTCTGAAGCTGATGGCAGAGAGTAATTTCATCCACATTGAGACCAAAGTGGGCCCTTATGACTTCAACTACATTTTGGCGAACACTGATACAGCCGTAAGCCGCTTCCGGGAATTGGCTGGCAAGAAGTGAGACCACAACCCGCCTTAATACTTCTCTGTTTCAGAAGGGTGTGAGGCAACCCATCCCGCAGGGCAGTGGCCTCAGGATCAAGAGTGCGCTGCGGATGCCTCGTCCCCTCTGACCTGTCGAGTAGGATTGGTACTTTCGTATTTAGGTATACGTTAAGGTATACGTTGGTTGCTATTTAAGTTTGAACCCTCATTTTATTTGGGTTGTAGGTGGGAGCCTCGATTCCTGTCTCGGGCACCATTTTCGATGTCATGGGTTACCCAAACCACAATAAGCGCCAACCCACATTGCCTCCGCGAATCTGCGGCAGAGGCAGGCTAACCACTTGATCTGGTAAATGACCTGCGCTTTTACCGGGAAACTCAGCTCTGGCCTCCAACTCCTGCTAGCCTCAGGCTTTCAGTATATAAAAAGCGAGTGTCTGCTCTGCTCAAGGGCTTGAAGCAGCTCAGCCAACGGTAAAAATGACTGGTAGCAAGTTATGAGCATAAATCGTACCAGTGCGTTGCTTTTGCCAGGTTTGTTGTTGCTCAATCTCATCGTTTGGGCGGGGGCATGGGAGTGGTTGAGTACGACACGTGAGCAATACGAGACGAAAGTCTCCATCCAGGCTGACAACCTGTCGCTACTTCTCTTTTCGGATTTTAACAGCCAGTTCGAGAATATCGATCGCACTTTGACTGCGGTGGCGAGTGAAATCGAGCGTCAATATACGATCGGAGAGCTACGCCCGGAGTTCGTTGAACCGGTGCTCAGGCAGCATCTGTTTGTGCTCTCTTCCATGGTAGGGATGCGGGTGGTGAACGCAGATGGCCAAGTTGTTTTCGGGGCAGAAGGGCGATCACAGAATTTTGCTAGCGATCGTGATTATTTCCAGCGTTTGCGTGATGATCCCGAAGCGGGCATGGTAATAAGCGACCCTATGGTTGGTCGTATAACCCAAACTTGGGATATTATTTTTGCCAGGGCAATTCGTACGCAGCAAGGGGCGTTTGCCGGTATTGTTACCCTCGTGCTGCCGATCAGTACGCTTAATGACCGCTTTGCCAAAATTTCCAGCGGTGCGTCTGACTCGTTCTCCATATTTAATGACAACAGCTGGCGTTTCGTAATCCGCTACCCTTCAGGTGTGGTTACGCCTGGAGAGCCGCTAATTATTCGCAAAGATGCGCCAATGATCGTCGCGCGGCGCACTTCTCGACTTTCAGGAAAATTTGTAAACGTTGCACCGCAAGATGGAGTTCTGCGTTCATACGGATACCGCTGTATGGACAAGTATCCGATTTGCGTTCTCGTAGGCGTAGGGTTGGAGGCTTATCTCGCACCTTGGGTTACTGAGCGGAACCTGATTATTGGCTTCGTTATTCTGTTTGCATTGATTACGGTACTGCTCTGGTGTCTGACTTATCGCGCGTGGGTGAAACAGCTCAATGCCATAAGTGCTGAACAAGAGGCCTATAAAGCCAGGGACGCTGAATATCGATTCAGTCAGACCATTATCGAAGAGTCGCCTATTGCTGTAATGACGCGAGATACTGTTGGCGTTATAACCCTGGCGAATGAAGCCGCAGAAAAACTTCTAGGGTGGCCAGCCAGCGAACTGGTCGGGCAAAGGCTTGAGCGTGTACTTCCTGACATGGCTAAAGAGATGGAATACGTTCGTCAGGAAGTATTCGCAGGCGAAACCATTGTAGATCGCGAGGTCGTTCGCTCTTATCGGGACAGGCAGTGCGATCATTTCAGCGTTACCCAGGCACCGTTGCGTGATGAGCATGGTGTCATCACCGGCTATCTGACGATGGCGATGGATATAACCAAGCGCAAAGAGGCTGAGGCAAAAGCCGAGTTTTTTGCTACGCGGGATGCATTGACCGGTTTACCGAACCGGTCGCTGCTACAGGACCGTTTCGAGCAAGCGATGAATGACAGGGAGGGGCAGCGTCTCAGGCTGGTATTCGTTGCGCTTAAATTGAACAACTTCACAACCATCAACGAATCGCTTGGGCATGCAGCGGGAGATGCAGTGCTGCGTATTGTCGCTAAACGCCTGAGCGGTTGTGTGCATGAATCAGACACTGTAAGTCATCAGGATAGCGATGAGTTTTTCCTGCTTCTCAATGGAGTGGGTGGATTAGCGAAAATACAGAGGCTCTTGCACGATGTTAAACTCCGCTTGGCTGAGGTCATGGACGTTAACCAAGAAGACATATATACCTCGGCGACGATGGGCGTGGCCCGGTTTCCCGAGGATGGTGAAACTTTCGACAAGGTTTTGCGCAATGCCACTGCTGCGATGACTCGTGCTAAAGGCGGTGGCAAAAACTCGATTTGTTTTTTTGATGAGCGACTTGATCACGAAGCGGCCGACTTTATCCGTATGGAGGTCGGATTACGCAAAGCGCTGGAAGTAGGAGAGTTTGAACTGCATTATCAACCCCAGGTTGACCTTCAAAGCGGTCTTGTTTCAGGGGTGGAGGCTTTATTGCGCTGGCGGCATCCTGAAAAAGGCATAATTCTCCCTGAGATGTTTGTTCCGATTGCAGAGCAAAGTGGTCTTATTGTGCCGATCGGCGATTGGGTCGTGCGCGAATGTTGCCGTCAGGGGCAGGAGTGGCGTAGGGCAGGGGTTCCTCCTATACGCATTGCAGTAAACCTTTCGACTGTACAATTCAGTCACGGTGATATCGAAGATACAATTCGCCGCGCCTTGAACGAATATGAGTTCAACCCCTATTACCTTGAACTTGAGCTTACGGAGTCGGTGCTTATTCGTAATACCGAACATGTACTTTCCACGGTGCGACGACTCCAACAGCTTGGCGTGGTGGTATCTGTGGATGATTTTGGCACAGGGTACTCAAGCTTGGCCTATTTAAAGCGCTTCGACATAGATAAGCTGAAGATCGACAAGGTGTTCGTGAAAGACTTATGTCAAAACGTCAATGATCAATCAATCGTACGCGCGATCATTCAGATGGCGCATGCACTTAACCTCCACACAATAGCCGAGGGCGTCGAGGATCAAGCAACGCTGGACTACTTGCAGCAGTTGGGCTGCGACGAGATACAGGGTTACCTGATTGCCAGACCGATGCCGGCAGAACAAGTCGCAGCGTTTATTTGCCAATACCGAGAGGGTTGGAGCCTATGAAAACGGCTCCACGCTCAGTACCGTTCGATTGGAAGCCTGATGGGCAGTGGCCATCAGGCGGTTGAGTGGTCATCGCGCTTCCCCGTGCCTGTCGAACCTCCTGCATACATATTTTTTGCAGATTTGATGTGAAGATGCATATAAATCCTCTGCCAAACGTCCTATATTCGGAGCCTGCCTGAGCTCCGCCCAGCAGTTTTCCAATGATCCAGAATGGTTCTGAAGGCCAGATAAACCGGGCCTAAGCCGGTTTTTGCGTCAAGAGAGATCCTTGAAGATCCAGATCCATCTTCCATTCCCAGATCAGCGAGAACGCCATGACCGTTAAACAGATGACCCAAGAAGCCAGACACGAAGAAGCCCTCAAGAAGTACGTGCTGGATGTGCCCGAATTGAAGGAAGAGATCAAGGACTTGAGTCCGGATGATCAGAAAGACCAGATTCAGTGGGCGTTCGAGGATGAAGCCGAAGCCCAGGGTTTGCAGCCGTGGGAGTTGAGCCTCAAGTACACCTCGAGTCCGGAGGAGTTCGAGGCTGCCCGTCTGGCGCTGCACAAAGAGGCGGCCGAAGTCTTGGGTGTCGACTGGGAAGAGTACTGCGAGATGAACAATCTGGTGGTTTGAGCATCGTTGAACTGTAGGAGCGAGCATGCTCGCGATGGACCCGAGAGCGCCACGTTTAACCAGTAAACCCGCGTAATCGTTAACGACCATCGCGAGCACGCTCGCTCCTGCAGCACGAGTGATCAGATACTCAATCGCATCGACAGATCGACCGCCTTCACATCCTTGGTCATCGCGCCGATCGAAATGTAGTCCACCCCGGTCTGTGCAATGGGCAGCAACGTGCTTTCGTTGATCCCGCCACTGGCTTCCAGCTTGGCCTTGCCGGCGTTCAGGCGTACGGCTTCGCGCATGTCATCCAGACTCAACTCGTCGAGCATGATGATGTCGGCGCCAGCCGCCAGTGCTTCTTTGAGCTCACCCAGACTTTCGACTTCAATCTCCACCGGCTTGCCCGGGGCGATCTTGTGCGCGGCAGCAATGGCCTGAGGGATCCCTCCGCAGGCGGCGATATGGTTTTCCTTGATCAGGAAGGCGTCATACAGGCCGATGCGGTGGTTGTGGCAACCACCGCAGGTCACCGCGTACTTTTGCGCCAGACGCAGCCCAGGCAAGGTTTTGCGCGTGTCGAGCAGCTTGACCTGGGTCTGGGCCACGAAGTCCGCCAGGTACTGCGCGCGGGTGGCCACGCCGGAGAGCATTTGCAGGAAGTTGAGCGCGCTGCGCTCACCGGTCAGCAGTGAGCGCGCAGGGCCTTCCAGGTGGAAGAGCACCTGATTGGGGATGACCCGTTCGCCATCGGCTACCTGCCAATGCACCGCCACTCGTGGGTCCAGTTGCCGAAACACCGTATCAACCCAGGCTGTACCGCAGATGACGGCAGCGTCGCGGGTAATGATGGTGGCTTTGGCCAGGCGTTCGGCCGGGATCAACTGTGCGGTGATGTCGCCGCTGCCGATATCCTCGAGCAACGCACGGCGCACGTTGGCTTCGATTTCGACGGTCAGATCGGCGAGACGTAGATTCGGCATAACGGACTCCACAAACAAAGTGGCTCGATTATAGGGCCATGCGATGGGCCAACCCAAGGCGTCGCAGGTATTCCTCTCGATCTGGCAACTGTATTGGCTCCAATCCCGATGATCGACCCTGACCCGGTGGCGTCGGCGATCGATAATCTCCAGCGCTTCAATCGTGGCAAGTGATCGCGCCCGGAGGGTCTATCGCGGCATACTGGGGCCTACACAGTCGACATTGCAGGAACCGGTATGCAGTTGGACCCCGTGAGCGGTTGGTGTCAGGGCGCGCATATATGCCCGTCACCCAACTTCAATGAGCGCCCCTCGGGTGAAATTTCCCTGCTGGTGATCCACAACATCAGCTTGCCGCCAGCGCAGTTTGCCACTGGCAAGGTGCAGGAATTTTTCCAGAATCGTCTGGACGTCACCGAGCACCCCTATTTTGAGGGAATTGCCGACCTGCGGGTGTCGGCGCATTTTCTGATCGAGCGTGACGGCGGCGTCACACAATTTGTTTCCTGCCTGGAGCGTGCGTGGCATGCGGGAATTTCCAGTTTCGAAGGGCGGGAAACCTGTAACGATTTTTCCGTAGGCATCGAGCTTGAAGGCACTGATGATCTGCCGTACACCGACGCGCAGTACGGGGCGTTGACTGCCTTGACCCGGCAACTGCAACACGTCTTCAAGGCAATCACCGCTCAGCGCATCTGCGGGCACAGCGATATTGCACCTGGGCGCAAGACCGATCCAGGGCCGGCGTTTGATTGGGCACGCTACCGTGCCGCCCTGGCACAAGAGGAAGGACAATGAGTTTTCTGGTTTTGCTGTTGGCCGTGTGGATCGAAAAGTTTTCGGCTATGCGCCATCAGGTACAGCGCGACGGCGGTTGGATACGCGAACTGAACAAGCTTGAATCAAACCCGCGCCTTGCACAGCGGCCCTGGCTGGTACTGGCGGTGCTGGTATTGGCGCCCGTGGCGCTGCTGGCTTTGTTGCTGGTGGTGCTGGAGCCGGTGGCCTACGGCTTGCTGGTGCTGCCGATCCACTTGCTGGTGGTGATTTACAGTTTGGGGCGTGGTGATCTTCTGGCGGGACTGGGGCCGTTCCGGGATGCCTGGCGCCGTGAAGATCTGCAGGCGGCAGCCCATGTGGCAGACCGCGACCTGGGTATCTGTGCCGACGATGGCGAGCAACTGCTGGAGCAGGTCCAGGGGCATTTGCTGTGGGAGGCTTACCAGAGCTTTTTCGCAGTGATTTTCTGGTATTTCCTGCTGGGGCCGGTCGCGGCATTGAGCTATCGGCTGCTGGCTCTGGCTGAGGAGCACGGGACGAATCCGGCGGTGGTCGAGCGCGCAGCTCAACTGCGTCATGCGTTTGATTGGGTGCCGGTGCGCCTGCTGGCGGCGAGCCTTGCCCTGGTGGGCAATTTTGTCGCGGTCAGCCGGGTAATGCTCAGTGAGCTGCTGAACTGGAACATCAGCGCCGCGCAGTTGATCGAAAAAGTCGGGCTGGTGGCGGGGGAAATCCCGGCGCCGATAGTCGGGCCAGAGGGCATCCACAACCTCGACCGGATCTGGGAGTTGCTGCTGCGTGCCGCAGTGCTCTGGTATGCGGGGTTTGCGTTGTGGACTGTCCTGCACTGATAACGTGAAAGATCGTCCCTTGGCAGCCCCGGCCATCGGACGATCTTGCCGTTAACCTTAAGTTACAAAACTTCCTGCCGATTTAATATATACAGAGACAGCGCTCAATAGTGGCGATCTGCTGGCGATCTGCGCCTGCCAATAAAAATAATAAATTGAAACGGAGACATCCAGTGAAGAGCTTGCTCTATCCCGCTGTCGCGCTGATGAACCGCCTGAGCTTCGGCATGAAGTTCAGCCTGATCAGCGTGCTGTTCCTGGTGCCGATGCTGGTGACCAACTTTTATCTGGTGCGCGACTCTTATCGCGAATTCCAGGGCACGCGGGTCGAACTGCAGAGCCTCGATCTGTTGGGCAGCAGCCTGACGCTACGCCGCGATCTGGAAACCCTGAACAATCTGGTGCAAATCAATGTCATCCTTGGCCAGTCCGGCAAAGGCGGCAATGTCGAATCGAAAATCAGCCCCCTGGAACAAAAAATTCTGGCCCGTCTGCAAGGTCTGGCGGCGACGACCACCGACCCGGAGCAGATCGCGGCGTTCGATGGCAAGCGCGATGAAATGATCGCCGCATTCAAGGCCCAGCAAACAGAAAGCTCCCTGCAAAGCAAAAGTGCGCTCATCGGCAAACTGGTAGGCAGCGCGCAGATTTTCAGCCAGGTCATCACCAGCCAGGCCGGCCTGAGTCGCGACAACCAGAGCGATATGCGCCAGATGAGCGAACTGGTTACCCTGGTCACCCCTCGTGTCACCCAGATGATCGGCGAAGGCCGGGCGATGGGGTCTTATTCGATGGGACAGGGTTTCCTCAACTCGGCATCGAGTACCCGATTCGATGAATTGCTGGCGCAAATAGAAAAGCTTCAGGCTGAGTACGGCCTGAAGTTGCAGGACTCCCTTGGCTCCAGCGCCGCCGCGCGCGATGCGTTGGCCGCTCAGGCCGAAAGCAGCCGGGCGTCCTTGAAAAAGGCCAGCGAGCTGTTCGAGGAGCAGGTGGTGATGGCTGACACCCTGGATGCGCCTTGGCAGGGGTTTTATGATCAGGCCAGTGCCCTGATGGACCAGACCTACCAACTCAATGAAGCAGTGCTGAAGTTTCTCGGTCCTCAGCTGCAACAACGGCTGGATCAGAACCGTACGCACATGATTCTGCAAGCCGTGGCGCTGTCCGTCGTCTTCGTGCTGATCTTTTATCTCTACGGTGGCTTCTATGCTTCGACCCGGACCACGCTCAAGCGTCTGGGGGCAGTGATGGACAAGGTGGCTGCGGGCGACATGACCGCAACCTTCAGCGCCGACAGCCGGGACGAGCTGGGTGAGTTGGGCGAGGTGTTCAACGGCACCGTGAAGAAAATCCATGACCTGATCGAACGGGTAGGGCAGACCGTCACAGAAGTCGAGCGCCAGGCCGGACAAGTAGAAAATGTCTCGGCCCAGAGCAACCAGGCCGTCGCCGGCCAGCGCACGCAGATCGAGCAAGTGGCGACTGCCATGAACCAGATGTCGGCCACTTCCCTGGAGGTGGCGCGCAGTGCCGCCGCTGCGGTGAGCAGTGCCCACAGCGTCAACGACGAAACCATCAGTGGCCGTGGCCTGGTGCAATCCCAGCAGGGCAGCATTGCCGCCCTGGCCAGCGAAATCGATCAATCGGTGCAGGTGATCAATCAACTGGCCAGTGACAGCCAGTCGATCAGCCGCGTGCTGGAAGTGATCAAGAGCATCGCCGAGCAGACCAACCTGCTGGCGCTCAACGCCGCGATTGAAGCCGCCAGGGCCGGTGAGCAGGGCCGTGGTTTCGCGGTGGTGGCGGACGAGGTCCGGACCCTGGCCAAGCGCACTCAGCAGTCGACCGAAGAAATCGAGCAGATGATCGTCAAGCTCCACAGCGGTGTCGGCGCGGCAGTGAAGGCCATGGGCATCAGTCATGAGATGGCCAGTGGTACGGTCGGGCAGTCGGAAAAGGTCCAGCGAGCGCTGGAAAACATTCTCGGTGCGGTCGGCATGATCGTTGACCAGAACCAGCAAATCGCCGCTGCGGTGGAGCAGCAGACTGCCGTGGCTCACGACATCGACCAGAACATTGTCGAAATCAACCGGGCCGGCGAGCGAACCGCCGAAGGTGCACACCACACCGAGGACGCCAGCCGTGCATTGTCGGCTCAAGTGGTGGAGTTGAAGCAATTGATCAGTGCGTTCCGGGTCTGAAGCACACCCTTGTTCACAAGGTTTTTTTGTCAGTGCTTACCAGTTGAACAGCTCGCGTGCATTGGCGGTACTGGCCGCCGCGAGCTGCTCTGGTGTGATCGCCATGATTTGAGCCAGCGCCTCGCAAATCGCCGGCAAATGCGCCGGGCTGTTGCGTTGCCCGGGGAACATGGCGGGCGCCATGTCCGGTGAATCGGTTTCCAGCACCACCGACTCCAGCGGCAGCTCGGCCAGCACGCGATGCATGCGCAGCGCCTGGGGCCAGGTCGCGGCACCGCCAAGGCCGAGCTTGAAGCCAAGCTTGATGTACTCGCGGGCTTCTTCCTTGCTGCCGGCAAACGCATGGATGATCCCGGCGCGTTTCAGGCGAAAGCGTTTGAGCGTGGCAATCACCGCCGCATGGCTGCGCCGCACGTGGATCAAGGCCGGAAGGTTGAAGTCATTCGCCAGTTGCAGTTGCGCATCGAACAGCCCTTGCTGGCGTTCGCGGTCCAGGGTTTCGATGAAGTAGTCCAGGCCGATCTCGCCGACCGCACACAATTGCCGATGGCCGGCCAGGCGCGTCAGCCAGGCGCCGAGTTCGCTCAAGTCCTCAGGGCGATGCTCGTTCAGGTACACCGGGTGCAGACCGAAGGCAGCGTGCAGGTCGGGATCGCTCTGCACCAGCTCCCAGACCCGCTGCCAATTGCCCTGATAAACCCCCAGAACCACGATTCGCCGCACCCCGAGGGCGCGACTGGCGCTCAGCAACGCCTGACGATCAGCGTCGAAGTCCGGGAAATCCAGATGGGTGTGGGTGTCGATCAGCTCCACGATTCATTCCTGGCGAATACGCTGTTTGAAGGTTCGCGCGATGGCTTGTACACCGGGTTGGTAATCGGACTGTTCGATCGCCGCCAGGGCCAGGGCCAGCGCCTTGTCAGCGATCAGTTGGTGTTGCTGGGCCATGGCGTTGACCGGCAGGGGCAGGAAGTCCAGCAACTGAGTGTCGCCGAAAGTGCCGAGACGCAGCGGGCGGTTTTTCAGCGGGAAGTCATGCAGGGCATCGAACACGCCCTGGAGCAATACGTAGGATGTAGTGATCAACGCCTCGGGCAAATGACCCAGGCGCAGCAACAAGTCTTCCATCAATTGCTTGCCGCACTCACGGCTGAAGGACTCGCCTTCTTCGATCAGCACGTCCCCTTTGAAGCCATTGAGAGCTTGCTTGAAACCGGCGGCGCGTTCCTGGCTGATGCTCAGGTCGGGACGGGCACCAATGAGCACGATCTGCTTGGGTAATGGCTCCAGCAGGCTGCGAGTCAGTTGCAGGCTGGCTTCGCGGTCGTCGCTGATCACCGAGCAGAAATGCTCGGGCTCCATGACCCGGTCGATGGCAATGATCGGCATGCCCTTGGCTTGCAATTGGCGATAACTGTCGTCGCTTGCCGGCAGGCAACTGGCGACGATCAGCGCATCGCAGCGGCGTGCGCGGAACAGTTTGAGCAACTGCAGTTCGCTGTCCGGCGCGTCGTCGGAGCTGGCGATCAACAGCTGATAACCCCGGGCTCGCGCACCTTGCTCAAGCAATTTGGCGATACGTGCGTAACTGGGGTTTTCCAGATCCGGCAGAATGAAACCCAATGTACGCGTATGCCGGCTACGTAAGCCGGCGGCCTGGGGATTAGGTGTGAAGCCATGTTGCTCGACGACCGCGCGAACACGTTCGACGGTGGCGCTGCTGATGCGCTGCTGTTCGGCTTTGCCATTGATGACATAGCTGGCGGTGGTAACGGACACACCGGCCAACTGGGCAATATCACTGAGTTTCAACCCGCTGTTTCCTTGTTTTTTCGAGCTTGCCTCGACATTTTCGTCAATCCTACCCGATTCAGGCAGACGACCCTTGTCGTAACGCAGCCGACAAGTAGGACTTCAAGGATGGATCATTATCGAGTAACGTGCCATTCATTATAGATTAAACGTTTCAGCAAGCGTATTTTAGGGGTTTATCCCTTTTGTCGGTTCTGCCCGTGCAACCGCCAGAAGAGTTGGCAAAAACGCGAAGGCTGATTCACTCAAAACAATACCTGGCGCCCCAAGGGGCCAAAAAGGAGAAAGCATGCTCGAGCTCACTATTGAGCAGATATCCATGGGCCAGTCGGCTGTGGATAAGTCCGCTGCATTGCAACTGCTGGCCAGTCACCTGGTCGCTGACGGCCTGGTGGACGATGGGTATCTCGCCGGGCTGCATGCGCGGGAAGACCAGGGCTCGACCTTTCTCGGTCAAGGTATTGCCATCCCCCACGGTACCCCGCAAACCCGAGATCAGGTGTTCACCACCGGCGTGCGCTTGATGCAGTTTCCCGAAGGTGTGGACTGGGGCGACGGCCACATCGTCTATCTGGCAATCGGCATTGCCGCCAAATCCGACGAGCATCTGCGCCTGCTGCAATTGCTCACTCGCGCCCTTGGCGAGACCGACCTCGGCCAGGCTCTGCGCCGTGCCGGTTCTGCGCAAGCGCTGCTGAAACTGCTGCAAGGCGCGCCGCAGGAATTGGCGCTGGATGCACAAATGATCGGCCTGGGTGTGCCGGCCGAAGATTTCGAAGAGCTGGTCTGGCGTGGCGCGCGCCTGTTGCGTCAAGCCGATTGCGTGAGCAACGGTTTCTCTGCCGTGTTGCAGCAGGTCGAAGCGCTGCCTCTGGGTGATGGCTTGTGGTGGTTGCACAGCGAACAAACGGTGAAACGCCCCGGCCTGGCCTTCGTTACGCCGGATAAACCATTGCGTTACCTCGGGCAGCCGCTGAACGGGTTGTTCTGCCTGGCCAGCCTCGGCGAAGCCCATCAGGCATTGCTTGAACGCCTGTGCGCGCTGTTGATTGAAGGGCGCGGCAACGAATTGGGGCGCGCCACCACCCGCCGCCAGGTGCTGGAAGTCCTCGGTGGCGAGCTGCCCGCAGACTGGCCGAGTGCGCGCATTGCGCTGGCCAACGCCCATGGTCTGCACGCCCGCCCGGCGAAAATTCTCGCGCAACTGGCGAAAGGTTTTGCCGGCGAAATTCGCGTGCGCATCGTCGATGGCCAGGACAGTGCGGTGTCGGTGAAGAGTTTGAGCAAACTGCTCAGCCTCGGCGCCCGTCGCGGCCAGGTGCTGGAGTTGATCGCTGAGCCGAGTATCGCTGTCGATGCCTTGCCCGCCTTGATGGCAGCTATCGAAAATGGCCTCGGTGAAGAAGTCGAACCGTTGCCGCCGGTGAGCCAGCAGCGCGAAACCGTCGCCGACTTCGCCGAAGTGCTGCTGGCCCCGGCGTCGGGTAGCCAGATCCAGGCCATCGCCGCAGCACCGGGGATCGCCATCGGTCCGGCGCATATTCAGGTGCTGCAAGCCATCGACTATCCGCTGCGCGGAGAGTCAGCCGCGATTGAGCGCGAGCGACTCAAGCAAGCTTTGGAGCAGGTGCGCCAGGATATTCAGGGTTTGATCGAGCGCAGCAAGGCCAAGGCCATTCGCGAGATCTTCGTCACTCACCAGGAAATGCTCGACGACCCGGAGCTGACCGATGAGGTCGACACCCGTCTCAAACAGGGCGAAAGCGCGCAAGCGGCGTGGATGTCGGTCATCGAATTGGCGGCCAGGCAACAGGAAGCCTTGCAGGATGCCTTGCTTGCCGAGCGCGCCGCGGATCTGCGCGACATAGGGCGGCGTGTACTGACGCAACTTAGTGGCATCGAAACCCCGAGTGAACCGGATCAGCCGTATATTCTGGTGATGGACGAAGTCGGCCCGTCTGACGTTGCACGGCTTGACCCGGCTCGCGTGGCCGGGATTCTCACTGCCCGGGGTGGCGCCACGGCGCACAGCGCGATCGTCGCCCGAGCGCTGGGCATTCCGGCATTGGTCGGTGCCGGCGACGCCGTGCTGTTGCTGGCGCCAGGCACACCGTTGCTGCTCGATGGCCAGCGCGGTCGTCTGCACGTCGATGCCGATGCGGCGACCTTGCAGCGCGCAATCGCCGAGCGCGACAGTCGCGATCAACGCCTGCAGGAGGCCGCCGCACAACGTCATCAACCAGCGCTGACGAGCGACGGCCATGGTGTCGAAGTGTTCGCCAACCTCGGTGAAAGCGCCGGGGTTATCGGCGCCGTCGAGCAGGGCGCCGAAGGCATCGGCCTGCTGCGTACAGAACTGATTTTCATGGCCCACCCGCAAGCGCCGGACGAAGCGACCCAGGAAGCCGAGTACCGGCGTGTCCTCGATGGCCTGGCCGGGCGGCCGCTGGTGGTGCGTACACTTGACGTCGGTGGCGACAAGCCGCTGCCGTACTGGCCGATCGCCAAGGAGGAAAACCCGTTCCTCGGCGTACGAGGCATTCGCCTGACCCTGCAGCGTCCGCAGATCATGGAGGTGCAACTGCGCGCGCTGCTGCGGGCCGCCGACAACCGGGCCCTGCGCATTATGTTCCCCATGGTCGGCAGCATGGACGAGTGGCGCCAGGCCCGGGACATGACCGAACGCTTGCGCAAGGAAATCCCGGTCGCCGACCTGCAGTTGGGGATTATGATTGAAGTGCCGTCGGCAGCGCTGCTGGCGCCAGTCCTGGCCAGGGAAGTCGACTTTTTCAGTATCGGCACCAATGACCTGACGCAATACACCTTGGCCATCGATCGTGGTCATCCGACGCTCTCGGCCCAGGCCGACGGGCTTCATCCGGCGGTGTTGCAACTGATCGACATCACCGTGCGCGCAGCCCATGCCAACGGCAAGTGGGTCGGTGTGTGCGGTGAGCTGGCGGCCGACCCGCTGGCAGTGCCGGTACTGGTCGGGCTGGGAGTGGACGAACTCAGTGTGTCCGCGCGCAGCATCGCCGAGGTCAAGGCGCGGATTCGCGAACTCAGCCTTGCCCGTACACAAGTGCTTGCCCAGCAGGCTCTGGCCGTGGGCAGCGCCAACGAAGTGCGCGCATTAGTGGAGGCTCTGTAATGGCCCGGATTCTCACCCTGACCCTCAACCCGGCACTCGACCTCACGGTTCAGTTACCGCGCCTGGAGCCCGGTCAGGTCAACCGCAGCGACGCCATGCACACTCACGCCGCCGGCAAAGGGGTGAACGTGGCCCAGGTGCTTGCCGACCTTGGGCATCAGGTGACCGTCAGCGGTTTCCTCGGCGTGGACAACCTGCAAGCGTTCGAAACCCTGTTTGCCAGACGCGGTTTTATCGATGCCTTCATCCGGGTTCCCGGTGAAACCCGTACCAACATCAAGCTGGCGGAAAGCGATGGACGCATCACCGATATAAACGGTCTGGGGCCGCGGGTCAGTGAAGTCGCGCAACAGGCGTTGCTTGATCGACTTGAGCA
Source organism: Pseudomonas sp. PDM31 (assembly GCF_019218965.1). Lineage (NCBI taxonomy): Bacteria > Pseudomonadati > Pseudomonadota > Gammaproteobacteria > Pseudomonadales > Pseudomonadaceae > Pseudomonas > Pseudomonas sp. PDM31. The sequence goes on from NZ_JAHUWS010000012.1 coordinate 172,414, forward strand.
GATTGCGCCCGGGCATGATGCGGTTGTCGTCGCCGGCAGCCTGCCGCAAGGCGTCAGCGCCCAGTGGCTGCAGGCGTTGATTGGGCGCTTGAAGGAACTGGGTTTGAAGGTCGCCCTCGACACCAGCGGCGAAGCGTTGCGTGCTGGAATCAAGGCGGGTCCGTGGCTGGTCAAACCCAATAGCGAAGAGCTGGCCCAGGTCCTGGGGTACGGGGTGGTTTCGGTCGCCGCCCAGGCCGATGCGGCTGAGCGTTTGCACGCCCAAGGCATCAGGCATGTGGTGATCTCCCACGGTGCCGACGGCGTGAACTGGTTCAGTGTGGGCGCGGCCTTGCATGCCACTCCTCCCAAGGTCGGCGTCGCCAGTACGGTGGGCGCCGGCGACTCTTTGCTGGCGGGGATGCTTCACGGTTTGCTCAGTGCCGATACGCCTGAGCAAACCCTGCGCACGGCCACGGCGATTGCCGCGCTGGCCGTCACCCAGATCGGTTTCGGCATTGGCGATGCCGCGCAGCTGGCGCGGCTCGAACAGGGTGTACGCGTGCGTGCCCTGACAGAACAATAAGAGGGTTTGTCATGAAGTTAGCCATCGTTACGGCCTGCCCCAACGGCATGGTCACCAGTGTGCTGTGCGCCCGCTTGCTCGATGCGGCGGCCCAGCGTCAGGGCTGGAGCACCAGTGTCGAAATCAGTGATCCCGCCCACCCTGAACGTCAAATGTCGGCTGCTACCCTCGAAGGCGCCGAGTGGGTGTTGCTGGTCACCAGCGCGCCAGTGGATATGTCTCGATTCGTCGGTAAGCGGGTGTTCCAGAGTGCTCCGGCCCAGGCCCTGCAAGACGTTGAAGCGGTGTTGCGACGGGGCGCGCAGGAGGCTCAGGTGTACACGCCTGCCGAAGTCGTCGCCGAGCCGGTAGCCGTTGCGCACAATGCTCCGCGACTGGTTGCGGTTACGGCATGCCCGACCGGCGTCGCTCACACCTTCATGGCCGCCGAAGCCCTGCAGCAGGCGGCCAAGCGCTTGGGCTATGACCTGCAAGTGGAAACCCAGGGCTCGGTCGGTGCGCGTAATCCACTGAGCGCGGAGGCGATCGCCGAGGCCGATGTGGTGTTGCTGGCGGCGGACATCGAGGTCGCCACCGAGCGATTCGCGGGCAAGAAGATCTACCGTTGCGGTACCGGCATCGCGCTCAAGAATGCCGAAGCGACGCTGAAAAAAGCCTTGGCTGAAGGCAAGCGGGAAAGCGTTTCGAACAGTTCCCAAGGGCCGACCAAGCAAGAGAAGACGGGCGTCTATAAACACCTGTTGACCGGCGTGTCGTTCATGTTGCCGATGGTGGTGGCCGGCGGTCTGATGATCGCCCTGTCGTTTGTGTTCGGCATCACCGCCTTCAAAGAAGAGGGCACGTTGGCGGCGGCATTGATGCAGATTGGCGGCGACACCGCGTTCAAGTTGATGGTGCCGTTGCTGGCGGGTTACATCGCTTACTCGATCGCCGATCGTCCGGGCCTCGCGCCGGGCATGATCGGTGGTTTGCTCGCCAGTACCCTGGGCGCCGGTTTCATTGGCGGGATTGTCGCCGGTTTTCTCGCCGGCTATGCGGCCAAAGCGATCAACAAATATGCGCGGCTGCCGCAGAGCCTTGAAGCGCTGAAACCGATTCTGATCATCCCGTTGCTGGCCAGCCTGTTCACCGGACTGGTGATGATTTATGTGGTCGGCAAACCGGTGGCGGGGATGCTCGGTGCACTCACGCAGTTTCTCGACAGCATGGGCACCACCAACGCCATTTTGCTCGGTGTGCTGTTGGGCGCGATGATGTGCGTCGATCTTGGCGGGCCGATCAACAAGGCGGCGTATGCGTTCTCGGTCGGCTTGCTGGCGTCGCAGAGTTACGCACCGATGGCCGCGACCATGGCCGCCGGCATGGTGCCACCGATCGGCCTGGGTATCGCCACCTTCATTGCCCGGCGCAAGTTCGCCCAGACCGAGCGCGAGGCCGGTAAAGCGGCGTTCGTACTGGGGTTGTGCTTCATCTCCGAAGGGGCAATTCCGTTTGCCGCCAAAGACCCGCTGCGGGTGATTCCGGCGAGTGTTGCCGGTGGCGCGTTGACCGGTGCGTTGTCGATGTATTTCGGTTGCAAGCTGATGGCGCCCCACGGTGGATTGTTCGTGCTGGCGATTCCGAATGCGATCAACCATGCGCTGTTGTATCTGTTGGCGATCGTGGCCGGGAGCCTGTTGACGGCGGTGGTGTATGCGCTGGTCAAGCGGCCTGAGGTGGTGGAGTTGAGCGTAGTGCCCGTCAGCGCCTGATCCACAAGCCCTGTTGCGGATTCAAAAGCACCCCCTCACCCCAGCCCTCTCCCAGAGGGAGAGGGGGCCGATCGAGTTGTCTGGCGCTATGCATCGACCTGAGAGATCGTGTCGATTATGGATTCGGTACAGCACGCTCAGGTCGCAGTATTTCCAGAGAAGCCCACGGTCAGTCCCCTCTCCCAGTGGGAGAGGGTTAGGGTGAGGGCCACTGCCGGATCAGGATCGCGATCTCAAGTCCTGCGCAGTCCGAATAATGCACTCCAACACATCGCTCATCTGCTGAATCACCTCCAGATTACTGAACCGCACAACCCTGATCCCTTGCTCCTGCAGGTACTTGGTTCGACGCAGATCATGGATTCTTCCCGCCACCTCATAGTGCTGACCGCCATCCAGTTCAATGGCCAGTTTCAATTCGACGCAATAAAAATCCAGGACATAAGGCGGACATGGAAACTGTCGGCGGAATTTCAGATTGGCGATTTGCCGGGCCCGTAGTTTTTGCCAGAGCAGGTGTTCGCAGTCGGTTTGGTGGGTGCGTAGATGGCGTGCGAATTGGCGTAGGGGGAGGGTGGGGTGGTTGGGCATGCTTCACGTCCTTGTGAAGGGGGATGGAGGTTTGACTTTAGTCGGGGATTTTTGCGTTCGCATTGGAAATGCAGCCCTCACCCCAGCCCTCTCCCGGAGGGAGAGGGGGCCGACCGAGGTGTCTGGCGCTTTACATCGACCTGAGAAATCGAGTCGATTATGGATTTGCTACAAAATCTTCTGATCGTAGTATTTCGATAATGGATTTTGTACAGCGCGTTCAAGTCGCAGTATTTCGATCATGGATTCGGTACAGCTCGTTCAGGTCGCAGTATTTCCAGAGAAACCCACGGTCAGTCCCCTCTCCCTTTGGGAGAGGGTTAGGGTGAGGGCCACTGCCGGATCAGGATCGCGATCTCAAATCCTGCGCAATAATGCTCTCCAACACATCGCTCATCTGCTGAACCATTTGCAGATTACTGATCCTTGCTCCCGCAAATATCGCAGCAAAAACACTCTCAATACACGTCGCGACGATAGCGGCCCTGTTCGATCAGTCGCTCCACTTCAGATGCACCCAGCACCTCGTTGAGCACCTGATCGACGCCAGAGGCCATGCCCTGAAGGCTGCCACAGATGTAGATCATCGCGCCGTCCGCCAGCCACTTTTTCAGCTCGTGCGCCGATTCGCGCAGGCGATCCTGCACATAGATTTTCTGCGCCTGATCCCGCGAGAACGCCAGGTCCAGACGCTCCAGGTCACCGGCAATCAACCATTCTTCCAGCTCGTCGCGGCACAGGTAGTCGTGTTCGCGATTTCGCTCGCCGAAAAGCAGCCAATGCCGTTGCTGGCCATCGGCGATCCGCGCCTTGAGCAGGCTGCGCAACCCGGCCAGCCCTGTGCCGTTGCCCAGCAGAATCATTGGCACCGGTTCGACTGGCAGATGGAAACCGCTATTGCGGCGTACGCGCAGGCTGATAGCGCTGCCCACAGGGGCATGTTCGGTCAGCCAGCCGGAGCCAACGCCGAGGCTGCCATCCGGGTGCACTTCCTGACGTACGATCAGCTCCAGCATACCGTCGGCCGGTATGGAGGCAATCGAGTACTCGCGCATGGCCAAAGGTACCAATGCGTCCGTCAGCGCTTGTGCGTGCAGGCCGACCAGGTGGCTGCGGTTATCCGGTAACTGGCGGCTGGCCAGGGCTTGTTCGAGGGTTTCTTCCAGGCCACCCACCTGCACCCGGGTTTCGCCGTGGATGCCCAGGCCGTCGAGGAAGTGTTCGATCGCCCACGGACAATTGCGTGGCAACACTTCCACCAGATCGCCGGCCAGCCAGCTGCTGCTGGTCGGGGCTTTAAGGCCCACCAGGTAGACGCTCGAACCACTGCTGTCGGGATTGAGTAGCTCGCGCCGGGCCAGCGTCCAATTGTCATAACTCGGTGCTTGCCAGGTGTCCACGGGCATCTGACCGGTCAACAATCCCAGTTGCTGCTGCCAGTGACGCAAGGCGTAAGGATCGCCGCTGTCGACTTCCACGGGGGTAAACAGGGTCTTGCCGCCGTGAGCACCCAGCCAGGTGTGCAGGCGTCTGGCGAATCCGCAGAAGTGTTGATACTGCCGGTCGCCCAGTCCGAGAACCGCATAGTTCAGGCGCTCAAGGCTCGGCGCACGACTCAATACCTTGCGCTCGAACCCCCTGGCGCTGTCCGGTGCTTCGCCGTCGCCGAAGGTGCTGACTACAAACAACGCATTACTGGAGTCATGCAAATCCTGCTCGCTGACCTCTGCCAGTGGCTGCACTTTCACCGGCAAGCCTGCGGCCTGCAACTGGCCTGCGGTCTGCCATGCCAGTTGCTCGGCAAAACCGCTCTGGCTGGCGAAGCCGATCAGCCACGCAGGGGCATCGCTACCCGGTTGTACGAGACCGTTGCGGGTCGCCTTGATCTGGCGTTTTTTGCGGCGACGGTCCAGGTACAGCAGCCAGCCGGTGACGAAGAACAGCGGCATGGTCAGTGCGGTGATCGTCAGGATGATCCGTCCGACGATGCCGAAATAACTGCCGACGTGCAGGGCGTAGATACTGGTCAACAATTGAGCCTTGAAGCTCTTGTCGCTGTAGCGCTCTACTCGTTTGACGACGCCGGTGGCCGGGTCCAGGGTGATCTGGTTCAGGGCGCGGTCGTGGGGCGATGTCTTTAGCAGGTAAAACACGGTCGCCGGTTGGCCAGCCACCGCTGGCATGCGAATGTTGTAGGAGCTGAGATGCGGGCCGGCAGCGCTGTAGATGCTGCTCCACATTGCCGCGTAATCGGCCGTCGGTGCCGGACCTTGCGGCGCAGGGCCTCGCCCGCCGCGCACACGTTCGTTCTGCGGTGAATCGGACAGCAGACGGGTCAGGCCTTTGTTGTACCACTCATAGGACCACGACAGCCCGGTCAGCGCCGCCAACAGGTAAAACACCATGCACCAGGTGCCGGCGATCGAGTGCAGGTCCCAGTTGAAGCTTCGACCCTTTTTCTTCCAGTCCATGGTCAGCCAGGCGCGCCAGCTTTTCCACTGGCGCGGCCAGCGCAAATAGAGGCCGGACAGGCAGAAAAACACCAGGATCAGCGTGCATGCGCCAGTGATCTGCCGGCCGCTGTCGCCCATGGCCAGGAAGCGGTGCAGTTTCAGCATCAAGCCGAAGAAATCCTGACCCGTGGCGTCGCCAAGGAACTGGGCGGTGTACGGATTGAAGTAACGCATTTCGCCTCGGCGTTCACCCGGTGGCGGGGTAAACCACACTCGGGACGCATCGGTGCTGTCACTTTCGACGGTCAGCATCGAGACTTTCTTGCCGGATGCGGCTTCGATGCGCTCTACCAGTTCGGCAGGCGGCAACACACCGGCTACCTGTTTTTCGACCTGTAGCACCGAAGGATTGAGTGCGCTCAGGATCTCGTCCTGAAACGACACCGTCGCTCCGGTAATGCCCATCAGGGCCAGGACCAGCCCGGCGCTGATGCCGAAAAACCAGTGCAACTGGAACAGGGTTTTCTTCAACACATCGCTCGCCTTGTTCGTTCGAAATGGATCACCACGGCGCGCATTATGCCGTGAGTTGTCGAGAAGCATTCTTTCTTACGTACAAAAGCCCCGTTCATCTGGATGAACGGGGCCTGGTCCCTGCAGGCGCTGGCGAAGCCTGCGGTCTTTTGATCCTGGCGATTTCGGATGCGCCAAAAAAACAGAATCAACAGCTCGCAACCAACGCCAACTCCTCCACTCGCATCAGAAGTGGAAGTTGGTGCTCAGCAAGGCAGTACGACCGGCCGCCTGGTTGGCGAAGTGGGTCGAGAACGCTTTGTCGTAGTAGGTCTCATCGGTCAGGTTCTGCACGTTCAGTTGCAGGTCGACGTTTTTGGTCAGCTTGTAGGCCGCCATCGCGTCGTAACGAACGTAGGATTCAACCATGGTGGTGTTGGCCACGCTGCCGAACACGTCGTCGACATAGAACGCACCGCCACCGACGGTCAGCTTCGGCGTGACTTGATAAGTCGTCCACAGGCTGGCGCTGTTTTCCGGCGTATTGGGCAGTTGATTGCCGTCGTTGGCCGCGCCCAGCGGGCCGCCATCGATCTGCTCGCTGTCCATGAAGGCATAGCCGGCGAACACTTGCCATTTATCGGTGAGCTTGCCGGTAGCCGACAGTTCGACACCTTGAACGCGGGTCTTGCCGACGTTTTCGTAGGTGGTGGTGTTGGTCTGCACCCGGGCGTTGTCTTTCTCGGTGCGGAAGATGTCGGCGGTCAAGGACAGACGATCATCGAGCAGATCCCACTTGGTACCGATTTCGTAGTTCTTGGTGGTTTCCGGTTCCATGTCGCTGCTCAGCAGGTTGCCGCTGCGATCAGGCGTGCCACCCAAAGGGTTGCCTTCCGAACCTTCACCGAGGGTGTTGCCCGGTGGTGTGGCGGAAGTTGCGTAGGAGGCATAAATGCTGCCGTTCTCGGCCGGCTTGTAAACCACACCGAACTGGCCGGTGACGAACTCACTGACGTCATCGCCCTTGGCGGTGGTGGTGCCGGAAGCGTTGAACGTTTTGTAGTCAGTGTCGAAATGGTCGTAGCGCAGCCCCATGTTCACCAGCCACTGCTCGGACAACTCCAGGGTGTCGAACACATACAGCGCATAGGTATCGGCGTTGGTGTCGGTGCCGGCGTAGTTACGCGAGATCGCACCGTTCCATGGGTCGTTCGGCGTCGGATTGGACAGCGAGGTGCAGTTGTAGCCGCTTGGCGTGCCGATCAGTGCAGGCGAGCAGTTGGTGGTCGCTGCCGCAGTTCCCGGTGTGGTATCGGTGTTGACGTTGTACGAGGACTTTTCACTTTCCTCATGGGTGTACTCGATACCGGTGGCGAAGCTGTTCTTGAAGCCGGCGATGTAGATATCACCAAACAGGTCGGTCTGGTTGGTCGTGGTTTCGGTATTGCTGACCCGGGTGTTGGCCCGACGCCAGACGCTGCCGTTGTTGACGTTGCCCTTGCTGTCGTCCGGCTGGGTCAGGATGTAATCCTGCATGCTGCTGCCGTGACGCAGGGTGTTCTTGACGGTCAGCACATCGCTCAGGTCATGCTCGACGGCGAAGGTCGCGGTGTCGGTGCGGGTCTTGCGAAAGTCACGATCGGTCAGGCCATAGAAGTTGCTGCTGTCGCCACCATCGTTCGGCTTGTCCGGGTTGCCCTTGGTACGGGCAGCGGAGCCAGCGGCCGGGATCGAGTAAGGAATACCCGAGTCCGGCGTGTCGTTGCTTTCGAGGTGGTAGTAGTCGAGGTTAACGCGGGTGTCGGTGCCCAGGCCGAAGGCCAGCGACGGTGCCACGCCCCAGCGGTCGTAATCGACGCTGTCACGACCGGCGACGTTGCTCTCGTGGCTCATCAGGTTCAGACGGCCGGCGGTGGTGTCATTGAGCTGATAGTTGCCGTCCATTGTGTAACGCTGGGTCTGATCCGAACCCCAGGTAAAACCACCGTCGAACGAGTCGCCCAGGTGGGCTTTTTTGCTCACCAGGTTGATGCTGCCGCCGGCCGCGCCGCGCCCGCCAATGGCTGAGTTCGGGCCTTTGCTGACTTCGATCGATTCGACGGCGAAGATCTCGCGGCTTTGCGAACCGGTATCGCGCACGCCGTCCAGGTAGGTATCACCCTGGGCATCGAAGCCGCGAATGAACGGACGGTCGCCTTGTGGGTTACCGCCTTCGCCGGCGCCGAAGGTAATGCCGGGAACGGTGCGCAGGGCATCCTGCATGTTCAGGGCGCCAGTGTCCTTGAGGACTTGCTGTGGAATCACCGTGATCGAACGCGGTGTGTCCACCAGTGGCGCGGTGTACTTGGGCGAGGAGGCTTTCTCCACGTTATAGGAAGTCTCGTCCTGGGCTTCGCCGGTGATGGCGGTCGCACCCAGTGAAATCACATTGCCCGGAGCTTTTTCGTCGGCTTTTTCCGCCGCGAAAACCATGTGACCCGCAGAGCCGGCAGTAATCGCCATGCCAATGGCCGATGCGAGCAAACGTGGCGAACTGACCGGTAATTGTGGTTGTTGACGTGACATTTGAATTCCCCTCCCCAAGGATTTGAGGCCGCGGAATATAGGGTAAACAGGTATTTGTATCAATTGCGAAATATTGTTATTCGCACTTAATTTACATTCTTTACAATTTAACCTTACGGTTTTTGCTGACTCATTCGTCTGTCGGGTTTTACACAGGCAATAAGAATCAATACCATTGCCATCCCTTTGCCTTCAGGTGTCTCTGCTATGCTGCTGCACATTCCCGGCTTGTTCGAAAAAGAAGAAGTGCGGCGCATTCGTGAAGCGCTGGAGCAGGCCGACTGGGCGGACGGCAAGATCACCGCCGGCTTCCAGTCGGCCAAGGCCAAGCACAACCTGCAATTACCGGAAGGTCATCCTCTGGCCAAGGAAATCGGTGCGGCGATGCTGGAGCGGTTGTGGAAAAACCCGCTGTTCATGTCGGCCGCACTGCCGCACAAAGTCTTTCCACCACTGCTGAACTGTTACACCGCCGGTGGCAGTTTCGACTTTCATGTCGACAACGCAGTGCGCCAGCCCAAGGGCGGCATCGAGCGAGTGCGCACTGACCTGTCGGCCACACTGTTTTTCAGTGAGCCGCAGGATTACGACGGCGGTGAGCTGGTAATCCAGGACACCTACGGCACGCAACAGGTAAAGCTGCCCGCCGGTGACATGGTGTTGTATCCCGGGACCAGTCTGCACAAGGTCAACGCGGTCACTCGCGGCACGCGCTACGCCTCGTTTTTCTGGGCCCAGAGCCTGGTGCGCGAAGATAGCCAGCGCGCCTTGCTGTTCGAGATGGATGGGGCGATTCAGCAGCTGACCCAGGACATGCCTGATCACCCTTCGCTGATCCGCCTGACGGGGACGTATCACAACTTGCTGCGGCGTTGGGTCGAGGTATGAGTTTTCAACTGCGACGCGCAGAAGTGCTCAGCGGTGACCAGCTAAAAGCCATGCTGCAAGAGAGTCCCGCACGCGCGGCCCAGGCGGTGCTGATTGCGGCCGGCGAAGGGGTACTCGATGCTCAGGCGCTGCTAGGGCAAATCCTGCTGGACGGACAGGGCATCGAGCAGGATCAGCCGTTGGCCGTGCGCTGGTTCGGGATCGCCGCCCGGCGTGGGCACATGATGGCGCGCAACATGCTCGGTCGTTGTCATGAACATGGCTGGGGCTGTGAGGCCGATGCTGCCATCGCTGCGGGGCATTATCGGATCGCCGCCGAGGCCGGCCTGGATTGGGCGATGTACAACTACGCCAACTTGCTGGCGACCGGGCGCGGGGTGGCTGAGAATCAGCGGCAAGCGCTGAATCTCTATCGCCGCGCGGCTGAACTGGGCCACGCGAAATCGATGAATCTGCTGGGGCGCTACCTGGAAGAAGGGCTGGTCTGCCCGAAAGACCTGCCAGCGGCGCACGGTTGGTATCGGCGTTCGGCTGAGGGTGGGGACTTTCGCGGGCAGTTCAGCCATGCAGCAGTGCTGGCGGATCAGGGGAATATCGACGAGGCATTGCAATGGCTGCGCAGGGCGCTGACCGGCGGCAATCTGAATTTCCTGCGGGTCGCGAGCAAAGCGTTGTTGGACGCAACCGATCCGCAGATTCGCGCGTTGGCACCTGCGTACGCCCAACGCCTCGCCGAACTCGAACAGGTACTCACACCTCTGTAGGAGCCGGCTTGCTGGCGATCCAGGCACCGCGGTTCATCAGACGTTAATCGCCAGCAAGCCGGCTCCTGCAGATCACTGACAAAAAAGCCCATGACAGGTCATGGGCTTTTTGATTTCTGCGTGCAGTAATTACACGTAGAACGACTTCAGCGGCGGGAAGCCATTGAATTCAACAGCGCTATAGCTGGTGGTGTACGCACCGGTCGACAGCCAGTACAGGCGATCACCGATGGCCAGGTTCAATGGCAGGCCGTACTTGTAGTTCTCGTACATGATGTCGGCGCTGTCGCAGGTTGGCCCGGCGATGACCACTTCTTCCATCTCGCCTTTCTTCTCGGTCCAGATCGGGAACTTGATGGCTTCGTCCATGGTTTCGATCAGGCCGGAGAACTTGCCCACATCCGTGTACACCCAACGCTCTACGGCGGTACGGGATTTACGCGCGACCAGCACCACTTCGCTGACCAGGATGCCGGCGTTGGCAATCAGCGAACGGCCCGGTTCCAGGATGATTTCCGGCAGGTCGTCGCCGAAGTCTTCCTTGAGGAAGCGGATGATTTCTTCGGCGTAGGTTTCCAGGCTGTTGGTGCGGGTGATGTAGTTGGCCGGGAAGCCACCGCCCATGTTGATCAGCTTCAGTTCGATGCCGTCTTCTTCTTTCAAGCGCTCGAAGATCACTTTGACCTTGGCGATCGCCGCGTCCCAGACGCTGATGTCACGCTGTTGCGAGCCGACGTGGAAGGAGATGCCGTAAGGCACCAGGCCCAGGTCGCGGGCGAGGATCAGCAGGTCCATGGCCATGTCGGTCTGGCAGCCGAATTTGCGCGACAACGGCCAGTCGGCGGTGGTCGAGCCTTCGGTCAGGATACGCACGTAGACTTTCGAGCCCGGCGCAGCCTTGGCGATGTTGCGCAGGTCGGCTTCGGAGTCGGTGGCATACAGACGCACGCCCTTCTCGTAGAAGTAGCGGATGTCCTTGGATTTCTTGATGGTGTTGCCATAGCTGATCTGGTCGGCGCTGACGCCACGGCCCAGCACTTTGTCCAGCTCGTAGATCGAGGCGATGTCGAAGCTCGAGCCTTTATCCTTGAGCAGGTCGATGATCTCGACGGCCGGGTTGGCCTTGACCGCGTAGTAGACCTTGGCGAATTCGAAACCGGCGCGCAGGTCGTCATAGGCCTGGCTGATCATCGCGGTGTCGATCACCACGAACGGGGTTTCCTGCTTGTCGGCGAACGCCTTCATTTTCTGAAAGGTTTCGCGCGCGAAATAGTCTTCGACCTGGATCGACATACCTGGGAGCTCCTACTGGCAAACGTTAGTAATCAATGGGTGCAAATGAACGTCCTCCGTATCCCCACTTTGGTTCGCCTACTTCCCAAGGCATGTCGCCGAAAGCAAAAAGGCCATGGGAAGCGCTGCTTTCCCTTGGCCTTGCTGTCTCGTCGTCAGTACTTGAGCCGGATGGATCGTTTCCAGCATGGACGTTCGGCGCGAACTTTAGGGCGTGAGGGGCTTGAGATCAACAAAAAATGTCGCGTTTTTGCACACTTCCGTCGTGCGGCCCCTGACAGGTACTGATGTAACCGACCTGTGTGACGGTGTGATGTTCCCGTTGCAGGAAGAATTGAGGTGTTTCAGGGGGATTTTTGGTGTGCCATTCGCGAGCAAGCCCGCTCCCACATTTCGACCACATTTCCAATGAGTTAACTCGGTTGAGTGTGGGAGCGGGCTTGCTCGCGAAGGCGTCAGATCAGGCGACAGCAGTCTCTGCTGGCGAAACAATACTGGTCTTGCCTCCACGGGACTTGCCAGAGCTCAAATATTCGGCAATCGACTCCTGGGTCACTTCCCCAAGAAACACCCGTTCCGCATCCATCACCGGCAGCCACGACCGATTGAATTCATACATCCGCGACAACAGGATGCGCAGATGCTCGTCATAGGCGGCCGTAGCGTTGAACTCGCGCAAGTACTGAGCACAGGTGCCGGCCTGACGGTGCAAGTCGCGACGACGCACGTAGCCCAAAGCCTTGTTCTCGGCGCAGGTCACCACCACATAGCGCCGGTCATGCTCGTCCATCAACTCCAGCGCATCGGCCACCGGGGTTTCCGGGCTGACCGAAGGGGCGTTGTCTGCCGCATCTTCGGCCTTGACCAGCAGCAGGCGTTTGAGCGTGCTGTCCTGACCAACGAAGTTGCTGACAAACTCATCCGCCGGATGCGCGAGCAGGGTATCTGGATGATCGATTTGCAACAGTTTGCCGGCGCGGAAGATCGCGATCTTGTCGCCCAGCTTGATGGCTTCGTCTATGTCGTGGCTGACCATGATCACGGTCTTGTTCAGCGCCCGCTGCATCTCGAAGAACTCGTTCTGGATCATTTCGCGGTTGATCGGGTCGACTGCGCCGAACGGCTCGTCCATCAGCAACAACGGCGCATCCGCCGCCAGGGCCCGGATCACGCCGATGCGCTGCTGCTGGCCACCGGACAGTTCCCGTGGGTAGCGATGCAGGTATTGCTTGGGTTCGAGCTTGATCATGCTCATCAACTCGCGGGCGCGGTCGTGGCATTTCTGTTTGTCCCAGCCGAGCAGTTTCGGCACCACTACGATGTTTTCCTCAATGGTCATGTTCGGAAACAGGCCGATCTGCTGGATCACATAGCCGATGTTGCGGCGCAGGGTCACCTCGTCGAGACCGGTGGTGTCTTCGCCGTTGATCAGGATCTTGCCCGAGGTCGGCTTGATCAGGCGGTTGATCATTTTCAGCGTGGTGCTTTTGCCGCAACCGGACGGGCCGAGGAACACGCAGATTTCGCCTTCATTGACGGTCAGGCTCACCGAGTCCACGGCTTTCACGTCTTTGCCGTTGCTTTGGAAGGTCTTGCTGAGGTTTTGAAGTTCGATCATTTGAGCAGTCCTTTTGGAGTCAGCGAGCGTTGCAGCCATTGCAGAAGCAGGTCGGCGAAGATGGCCAGCAGACTGACCAGCACCGCGCCGACGATCAGCATCGACATGTCGCTGCGGCTGATGGAAGCGAGAATGAGTACACCGAGGCCGCCGGCGCCAATGGTCGCGGCGATGGTCATGACACCGATGTTCATGACCACGGCGGTACGCACGCCGGCGAGGATTACCGGTACGGCGATGGGCAGTTCGACCATGCGCAGGCGCTGGCCGAAGGTCATGCCGATGCCGCGTGCGGCTTCGCGAATGCCAGGTTCAACGCCGGTCAGGGCCAGGTAGGTGTTACGCATGATCGGCAACAGCGAGTAGAGAAACACCGCGGTGATCGCCGGCAGCGGACCGAGGCCCTGGCCGAATTTGGAATAGAACGGCAGCAACAGGCCGAACAGCGCAATCGACGGCACGGTCAGCAGCACTGTGGCGCTGGCTTGCAAGGGGCCGGCGAGGGTCGGGAAGCGGGTCATCAGGATGCCCAGTGGCACGCCGACCACGATCGCCAGGGTCACGGCGATGCCGACCAGGGTGATGTGCTGCCAGGTCAGGTGCAGTACCTGCTGCCAGTCGAGGTGGGAAAAGGCGTTGAGAAATTCCATGGCTTTTCCTCCTTATTTGATTGGATGCCGACGCAGGAAATCTGCGGCAACGGATGAAGGGCTTTCATGGTCGACATCGACCCGCGCGTTGAGCTGGCGCATGGTCTCGTCGTCGAACAGTTCGGCCAGGGGCTTGAGCTGTTCGGCCAGTTGCGGGTGTTCGTCGAGATAGGCCTGACGCACCACGGGAGCTGCGGTGTAGTCGGGGAAGTAGTGCTTGTCGTCCTCGAGCAACTTGAGCTTGAAGGCATTCAAGCGACCGTCGGTGGTGTAGACCAGGCCGGCAAACACCTGGCCGTTGCGCAGCGCGGTGTAGACCAGTCCGGCGTCCATTTGGCGGATGTTTTTGCGCGTCAGGTTCATGCCGTACAGCTTGACCATGCCGTCGAGACCGTCGGAGCGGTTGGCAAACTCGGTGTCCAAAGCCACCAGGTTGTTGGTCTTGCCTTCGCTGCGCAGCACGTCGTTCAACTGGCTGATGTTGTTGATCTGCGGGTATTCGTCGGCGACGTTTTTCGGCAGGGCGAGGGCATAGGTGTTGCTGAATTTGGACGGGGTGAGCCAGACCAGGCCTTTTTTCGCGTCGAGTTCTTTCACCCGGGCGTAGGACTGTTCGCTGTCGAGTTTTTCGGTGACATGGTTGTAGGCCACCAGCGACACGCCGGTGTACTCCCAGAGCATGTCCAGTTGCCCGCTTTCGTGGGCGCTGCGGGCCAGATTGCTGCCCAGGCCGCCGGTGACTTTCACCTCGTAACCCTTGGTGCGCAGGTACTGCGAGGTGATTTCCGCGAGCAGGGTTTGTTCGGTGAACACCCGGGCGCCGATGCGGATCACCGGTTTTTCCGCGGCTTGGGCAAATCCTGCGAACAGCAGAACGCAGCCTAGTAAAAAGCTTGATGTTTTCATGATGATTCCTTTGCCGAGGCTTAAGACGGGCGCAAGCCGCGTTCGAGCCAGACTCGGCTGGCAAGTGTCACCAGACCGTCGAGCAGCAGTGCAAGCAGGGCGGTACAAGCCGCGCCGAGCAGCAATTGCGGCTGATTGTTCAGGGCGATGCCGGGGAAGATCAGGCTGCCCAGGCTGTTGGCACCGATCAGGAACGCCAGTGGCGCCGTCCCGACATTGATCGCCAGGGCCACGCGCACGCCACCGATGATGATCGGCACGGCGTTGGGCAATTCGACTTTCCACAGCACCTGGCGCGGGGTCATGCCGATGCCGACGGCGGCTTCCTTGAGCGAACCCTGGACGTTTTTCAGGCCTTCATAGGTGTTGCGCACGATGGGCAGCAGGGAGGCCAGGAACAGGGCGAAAATCGCCGGACCGCTGCCGATGCCGAGGATGCCCAGGGCAATGGCCAGTACGGCGAGAGGCGGCACGGTGTTGCCGATGTTGAAGAACTGCATGAAGCGTTCGGCGCGGCCGACCATGGTCGGGCGGCTGAGGAGGATGCCGGCGGGGATGCCCACGACAAGGGCGGCCAGCATGGACGCGAGGACGAGAATCAAATGAGCTTGCAGGTAAAACAATAAATCGTCGCGGTAGTGTTCGATCGTGTTGATGCCGATCCAGTTGATCAGCAGGGCCAGAAGGGCGATTACCAGCGCGCCTCCTATCAGCCCTTTGCCATAGTGGATAGCCACAGGCGGACTCCTTTTTTTCAGTCGGCGAACACTTTCTCGTGTGGCAACGCCATGCCTGGCTGCCGAAAAAGTGATCGCGATAAGCAGCTCATGCCGAGCGCATTCCACTGTAGGAGCGAGCATGCTCGCAAAAACGTCCGGACAACGCGTACCTTCAGGTACCCAGCGTTATCGTTGGCGTCCATCGCGAGCGTGCTCGCTCCTACAGGGGGAGAGCGCACGGCTTTTTGAGCCATGAGCACAGCCTCGTCAGGCTGAATTGCGGGTGTTTCAGGCCCCCGACGAGTGGTCGTAGCAGGGGAGTGGACGCCTCCACCTTTTAAAAGGTTCCATAATTTGCAGCCTTTGGCCACCCTTAATGACCACTCGCATATCCGTAGGAGCCGGCTTGCTGGCGATGGCATCCCCGCGGTCTGTCAGTTACACCGAGATGGTGCCATCGCCAGCGAGCCGGCTCCTGCAAGGGGCTCTGTTGGTCGCCGCGGTGGTCCGGGGCGGTCCCTTTGCGCTATACTCGCCGCCCTTTTTTGAATCACCTGCCAGGCGATTTCCCATGACCAAACAGGCCGCCGAAGTCGCGAAACGCCGCACTTTCGCCATTATTTCCCACCCCGATGCCGGTAAGACCACCATCACCGAGAAGCTCTTGCTGATGGGCAAGGCGATTGCGGTTGCCGGTACGGTGAAATCTCGTAAGTCCGACCGCCATGCCACCTCCGACTGGATGGAAATGGAAAAGCAGCGTGGTATTTCCATTACCACGTCGGTCATGCAGTTCCCGTATCGCGAGCACATGATCAACCTGCTCGACACCCCGGGCCACGAAGACTTCTCCGAAGATACCTACCGCACCCTGACGGCAGTGGACTCGGCATTGATGGTTCTCGACGGCGGTAAGGGTGTAGAGCCACGGACCATCGCCCTGATGGACGTTTGCCGTCTGCGTGATACGCCGATCGTCAGCTTCATCAACAAACTCGACCGTGACATCCGCGACCCGATCGAGCTGCTCGATGAAATCGAAGCGGTCCTGAAGATCAAGGCAGCGCCGATCACCTGGCCGATCGGTTGCTACCGCGATTTCAAAGGCGTGTATCACCTCGCCGACGACTACATCATCGTGTACACCGCCGGTCACGGCCACGAGCGCACCGAAACCAAGATCATCGAGAAGCTTGATTCCGATGAAGCCCGCGCCCACCTGGGCGACGAGTACGAGCGCTTCATCGAACAGCTGGAACTGGTGCAGGGTGCCTGCCACGAGTTCAACCAGCAGGAATTCCTCGATGGCCAACTGACCCCGGTGTTCTTCGGTACCGCTCTGGGCAACTTCGGTGTCGACCACGTCCTCGACGCCGTCGTTGATTGGGCGCCGCGCCCGCTGGCCCGCGTGGCCAACGAGCGCACCGTGGAGCCGGTGGAGGAGAAGTTCTCGGGCTTCATCTTCAAGATCCAGGCAAACATGGACCCGAAACACCGCGACCGTATCGCCTTCATGCGTATCTGCTCCGGCAAGTACGAAAAAGGCATGAAGATGCGCCACGTGCGCACTGGCAAGGACGTACGCATCGGCGATGCCCTGACCTTCTTCTCCTCCGAGCGTGAGCAACTGGAAGAAGCGTTTGCCGGCGACATTATCGGCCTGCACAACCACGGCACCATCCAGATCGGCGACACCTTCAGCGAAGGCGAAGTCCTGGGCTTCACCGGCATCCCGCACTTCGCCCCGGAACTGTTCCGCCGCGTGCGCCTGAAAGACCCGCTGAAATCCAAGCAACTGCGCCAGGGCCTGCAGCAGTTGGCCGAAGAAGGCGCGACCCAGGTGTTCTTCCCGGAACGCAGCAACGACATCATCCTTGGCGCCGTCGGTGTGCTGCAGTTCGATGTGGTCGCCAGCCGCCTGAAAGAGGAATACAAGGTCGAATGCTCCTACGAGCCGATCACTGTCTACTCAGCGCGCTGGATCGAATGCAGCGACAAGAAGAAGCTTGAGGAATTCTCCAACAAGGCCGTGGAAAACCTCGCGCTGGACGGCGGCGGCCACCTGACTTACCTGGCGCCTACGCGGGTCAACCTGGCGCTGATGGAAGAGCGCTGGCCGGACGTGAAATTCCGTGCGACGCGTGAGCATCACTAAGCGTTAGCTGCGATACCCGAAACCCCGTTGCGAAAGCTTCGGGGTTTTTTGTAGCCTTAAGTAATTCCCTGGATCAATGCACCTGACCATTGGCCGAGTCACCTTGGCGGACGAGAATTTCATTGTCCTTGCTGATGGACTGCTTGATGTTGTAACCGATGAGTTCTATCACCTGTGCGTCTGCCTTAAACAGGGTTATTGCGCTGCTCTTGTGGTTGCCGGAATTGGCGTTGATTTGTCAGGCTCTTGCTACCGACCAACCGCCGAGCGCCTCGACTGATCATCGGATCAGAAATACTCAGGCTTCGCCGAACAATATCCATTCGATGTTTTCCTCTGCGACGGTAATACGATCGGCGAGCAGGAAGCGGCTATGGCTACGCCGGACGTTCAATGTCGGCATGATTTCGCCTTTCTCGAAACGTCGGATCTCGTCGACGATGCCTTCCGCTTTCCAATAGCCGGATTGCGGGCAGGCTTGACCGCTGTTGCAGGTCAGCTTGCGATAAGGCTCCCGGATGAAATCGGGAGATGCTGGTAGCGGGCGACCGGAAGTGGGGTCGAGGAGTTTGGCCTTGGCCAGTTGCTGGATCAGCGCTTCGCTGGGCTTTTCTGGCGGGACGTTTGCGAGGCGCTCTTCGAGCCATTGGAGCTTGCCGTCCCAGGATGGGAGTTTGGCCGGTGGCAGCGGGAGGATTTCGTTGATTTCGGGGACTTTGGGGTTGGCGTAGGAGTAGCCAGAGAGCACTTTCCAGATTTTTTCGTAGCGTTCTGCGCGTTCCAGATCTTCCTTTTGACCGAGGTAGTGCAATTCATTCGTAGGTTCTGGACCGCGAAATCCCTCCTCCATAAAACCGGCTGAAGTCTCATCTCCAGCCGCCACTCCGAGTTGGAATGCTTCGAGCGCATCTTGGTAATTGCCAGCTTGAGACAAATAAATTCCCAGCGCTGTTCCAGCCTCGCCATTGCCCTGTTCGGCGGCACAACGATACATTTTCAGCGCTATTTGGGGAGCGATATCAATCGGATCAAGCTTGTCTCCTACATGGTATTGCGCTAACGCACTTCCCCGATCAGCAGCCTTACGAAAGTAACGTAACGCCATCTCCGAATCCTGCTTAAGGCCGGCCGAACCCTGCTGAAGAAAGATCCCCACAAAGTAGTAACCTGTCGCCACACCGCTATCGATCAGTTGCTGACTCAAGCGCAGGTGTTCGGCGCCACGCAACTGGAACCGTTGGCGCATCGACCCGTTTTGTAGGTTGATGTTGGCTTTGTAATGACCATTTTCGGCGGCGATGCGGTACAAGCGCTCGATTTCGACGTCGACAGTTTTGTCCGGTATTAGCTGATTGTTTTTCTGCAGCCAGCGGGCGTAGTGGAACAGCACGCCAGATTCGGCACTGGCTTCCGGGATATTTTCGTGGGCACAGGTGAACGCCAGGTTGGCTTTGATTTCCGTCAGAGGTTTCACATGAGGATCCTTCTTCATATAGTTAAAAGTGCTACGGCTATCGCAAGCCGACAACAGCAGGCAGGAGAGCAGGAGAACGCGGCGCATCAGTCGAGGTCGCTCAGTTTGGCTTTTCCGTAATAAAATTCTAAGAGGGGGGCGATAGGCTTCTTCCAGTCCTTTTGGCGACGTCTATTTATATCGATGATCCCCTGCCAAGCCTTGAATGCCTTGCCCGCATCTTCCTGCACGCCCCTCCCATCCGTATGCAGCTCCCACAACCGCCGCCGCATTGCCTGGGTCACACTCATCCACTCATGGGCAATATTCAGCTCACTGTCCACCTGCATGCTGCGGGTATTGATGTTGGCCGAGCCATGGGTGGTGAACACGTCATCGA